>QIAU01000072.1 GCA_003225055.1 Acidobacteriota bacterium | reverse complement strand
TGGTCGACCAACTGTTCAATTCCAGCGAAAAGAGACTGGCCCGTGTCCTTCTTATGCTCGCTCATTTTGGCAAAGAAGGAGTGCCCGAGACCGTGGTTCCGAAGATTAGTCAGGAGACCTTGGCAGAGATGGTCGGCACCACCCGTTCCCGAGTGAGCTTTTTCATGAACCGGTTCAGGGAATTGGGCTTCATCCACTATGCCGGAGGGGTAGAAGGCGGGCTACAGGTCCACAGTTCACTGCTGAATGTAGTTCTGCACGATTGAGCACTTCCACGAAACGCGGTCATCGTATGAGCCGCATCTATGGCACTCATTCCCGCAGCGGGCGTGCGCAGGACCCACGCGCTTGTAAGAATGGCTGAATGAAACCCGTTTCCAAACTCCCGAACGACTTCATCTTGAACGAAAGCGTCGGGAAACTTGTGACTGCTCACAACTGACTTCCCCCGAAGCCGAGATGCTGGCCGACGCTGAGCACAAACGTAATTACACGGCTTGTTAAAGAGTCGTGGTTATTGCGACCCCTCTCGACCCACCGGACGGGAGAGTCATTCTATCCAGCCGAAAGGCCATTGACTCTCAGACTCTCAGTGATGCTCATAAACAATCTCCACCCGCTCGTTCACGCTGCCCAGTTCCGTGGACCCATGGCAGGTAAGTGCCCACTACGACAAAGGCGTGCTGAAGATCAACCTGGCAAAAAAGGCCGAAGCCAAGCCCAAGCAGATCAAGGTTAGTGTTGGCAGCGAGAAGACCCTCGAAGCCAAGGTTCACGGCAAGGCCGCATAAGAGTCGCGCCTGGTTCCGGGTTGCGAATAGTCAGCAAGAGAAACAAGAGAAAGGGGAGGCAGTTCATGTCGCCTCCCTTTTACCTGTTGTCATTCGGAACATTATAAGGAGGTTCTTTCCATGAAAACCTTTCTACAGGCCTTTCTTCTGTGTGTTTCCGTGGGCATCGTGGCTGCTGCCCAGGACTCTCCCATTCCTGCGCCACAGAAGCATCAAGCCGCAGGGATCCAGTCCACATCCATTATGGGCGCTGTCAGTGAACCCGGCGAGGAATTAAGGTTTGTAACCGACCAAAGAGCCTGGAATGTGGACAACCCGGAGACCCTTAAGGGTCACCAAGGACATTATGTGCGAGTAAACGCTCACGTCTGCGCGGACAAGGATTCGATTCACATCACTGAAGTGAAGATGCCAACTGCAAGCGAGAGCAGAAAAAATGACGTGCAGTGAGCGCGGCCAATCGGCCATCGGGAAGGGTGACTCACCGGCCTGCACGGCCCGTCACGAAACAGAGAATTGGTAATTGCCGTAGCGCAAGAATGGAAATCGGAACAACCATGAAAAATACCAAGTTTGTTGTGAGAGTGAGCCGTGTCGGTACTCACGCCGCTGAATATGTGAAGCGGATTGATCGGACTCCCATCGAGACGACGACAAACCGTAGACGCTGTCACGACCAGTGACCCCGGGACAATAGGGTTTTATCTGTGTTTGCGATGATGTGCTCAACTTCTGTCGAGTGAACACGCCCTCTGGGCCAGACCGCCGGGTTGTGAATAAATTCTTGGTGACCGTCCTCACAGACTGTCAGATCGAATGGGTGTGAATTTGCTCGTTTGGCACCCCAAGACTCTGCTCTCAATCTGCTCTCCCGTGTCGGACGGAAGCCTTATCATCAAACCAGTGACATCATTCATTTCACTCCTGAGGCACTGGGGCGGTATTGGTGTGTTGCTTCTCGCCGCCCTCGACAGTTCCGTCCTCCCCACCCTCGGTGCGGTTGACGCGCTTACGATATTGCTAGCCGCAAGGCACCCAGATTTATGGCCATATTACGCGATGTGCAGCACCGCAGGCTCGCTTTCGGGAGCGTCACTGGCCTACCGGCTGTCGAGTCTTGGAGTTCTCCATCGCCGCATTAAGGGAGTGGTATTCGACAGGGTTAAGTCATTCTTGAAGCGTTTTGGGAGCCTTGCACTGTCTCTTGCCGCGCTTCTTCCGCCACCGTTCCCGACTTCCGTATTCGTGCTTTGTGCTGGTGCAACACGCTATCGTTTCGTTTCATTTGTGGCGTCTTTTGGCGTAGGACGGGCGTGCCGATTTGTTTTGCTGGCTTATCTCGCGTCTGTGTTTGGCAGGCGGTTGGTAACGAAGGCGTGGTCGGCCCACAGTCTGCTCCTTCTAGCGGCTATCGGCGGTATATTGGTGTGTCTCAGCGTGTTGTCGTGGTTCGCCTTCAGTAACAAGGCAGATGACCCTCGGAGGCTCCGGTGAACAAGGCAAAATCCACGGCCGAGCAGAATGAGTTGAAACAGAAACAGGACGTCGCGGAGCAGAAACGCTGACCGTTGCCACAAGGATACGAGGCGTACCATTGGGCATGAGCAGAATACGACCAGAATACCTGAACACACAGCCCTCTGATCGCTCGGTAGCTGCCGATGTTCTCCTCCGACAGGAGCCAGACGAAGAGGAAGACGACGGCAAAGAAGAAGATGACGATGATGACGACAAAGACGACGACGGCTACTCCGAGTGAGCGTGCGCTTAATTTATTTCAGTCGGTGAAAGATCAAGCGCGAACATTTCGTCAAGGTAGTTGAGGAGGCGTTCGACTCCCACGAGAATTTTGCAGTCGTATTCGTAACGTTGCTGTTTCGGGTAGAGGATATGCCGCCGAACTAGCCGTCACCGCAGTCGGGGCAGCGGTGGCGGCTGCTTCTGGGTATAGTCTGGACTAGGCTCAGTGGTAACAATCGGAAGGAGCGATGAACAACGGAGAAGTTGTACCCTTCTGACCAGCATGTATTTCGTGATTAGTTCGACAGAGGGTGGAACAAGAGGAGTAAGCTCGAATGTGTCCAATTCAAGGCTGGTTTGGGGGTGATGAGTTTGGCAGAAGTTCGACTGCAAGAGGGTGAGTCGTTGGAGAACGCACTGCGTCGATTCAAGCGCAAGGTTCAGACGGAAGACGTCATCAAGGACGTGAAGCGTCACTCCTATTATCTGAAGCCGGGCGAGAAGCGCCGATTGAAGCAAGCTTTAGCTCGAAAGCGTGCCCGGAAAAAGATTCGTAGGGAGCCGGATTAGGTTGCAAGAATGAGGGCCGCTGCTGCCAAGCAGGTCTTCCGTTTGGCCGAACGAGGTTCTCTGCCGGGCTTGATCTGGCTCGCACTTTCTAAGAGTCGTCGTACTTAATACCAAGTACGGCAAAAACTCCGGCCGGGGACCTCGTGCCCGGGATACCCGCGTGGTACCTGGCCGCCGCTGACCGCGGCCTTGTTGCGTCAATCCTTCGGTGGACAACCCGCGGCATCACGATTGCAGAATGCCGGGTTGTACTTACCGATGCCACACAAATTGGAGATAGACTAGGTTTCACTTTGGGGGTATTTGTGAAGAAATTTCTCAAGTCTCTACTTAAGACCGGCCTCTATTTTCTTGAGCAGTCCGACCGAGTCGGACGTGCCATTCGCGGGCAAGAGGACCATACAGTCCGCAACGCAATTAGCTTTGCCGCTGGAATCGGTCTTGGAATTGGCGTCGGAATGTTGTTCGCACCAGCAAGCGGAGAAGAAACCCGCAGCTCGATAGCCGAGAAAGTGCAAGACGTCGGCGAGAGGGTTCGGGAACGCTTCTCCCCGGAAATAAAGAAGCCTGCGACCGGCACCGAGGGAAAGTAAGTTATTTTAAGGTGGAGTTCTAACACTACTCAAGAAAGCGGGCTACCGAGCAATAGGAATTTCCACGCGGGAGCGGCAAATCTGTTGCTGAACTCCTTAATCGGGTCGTCACTAAGATATTTAGATGGAGGCCAAGTAACCGGTTTACTGCCAAGGTGGCCAAAAACGAATGGCCGCCTGATCCCAATACTATGGTTGGCACAGTTCGCGACAAGGTCGCAACTCTGAAGAAGCAGGGAAAGCCTGTAGGTGAAGTCATTGCATTGAAGCCGTCTGCGGCCTTTGACCGCAAGTGGGGAGGGGGGATCGGCCCCGACGCCTTTGTCGATCTATCTACGCCGGCGTCTGAGGGCTTTTGGCATAAGTCCTAAGGAGCGGGCGCCCACGAATCTGGGGACGTTAAGGGGACGATAAGAAATGACGTACGGTATCGTGCCGCATCAAACAATGTCGGCTTGACACCGTTTGATATCAATCAGTTACATGTCATTGTTGCCCTGTCACGGCAGCGTCCCAGAATTCTGCATCACCTCCGAGGCTTCCTGTTGAGTGCCTCCTCATTTAATTTTCTGGTGGTACTGATCTATGGCATCATTCCATTTTTGAAGTTCGGCGTCCGTCAGAAACTGTTTGTTTGTCCTCTGTGACAATGGGGGCGGTTTTTTTTGGGGATCGCGTACTTGATGACTGGATTTTTTCCGGACTTCCGGACTCGACCAGCGCGCAGAAAAGCTGCCCACCCAGCCCAAGATCTCGGCCCAACCTCAGCCTGTCACTCACGACTTCTAAAGCACTTACGCAGCCACCTAAGACCTTTTAAGTTCTTGTAAATACTGCTTGACGCCAAACTGAAAAGGCTGCGCTCTACCATTGCGGGAATCGAGCGAGTGCATCTTGCACGCGGGGTGCTCTTGCGGGATCGGACGGCAGGGAAGTGGTCGATCGGCGACAGATCCGGGGGAAACATCGGGGACACAGTAAGCCGTTTCTTGCTGCTTTCTTCGCGGTACACTCGCGGTACACTATGTTCAGTTCCTTACGGCTCTTACAGGGCGTCGGCGAGCGACCCGAGCCTTGTAAATACAACGTGGACCTGTACGCCGGGATACTTTCACGGCGGTAACACGGGTTCAAATCCCGTCGGGGACGCCAACCTTATCAACCACTTGCAAATCCCCTCCAGAATTTTGTAGGTCCGTTACGGTCCGATAAGCCTCGGTGCTTGGTTTTTCTTCGTTTTTGTCGAGCAGCAAGCTCACAACTCGGCTCTGTGCGTCTCGCTTGGATTGCGTGATTGCTTGCGCATAGACGTTCAGAGTGACCGAGATGTTTGCGTGCCGCATTAGCTCCTGAACAACCTTCACGTCCTCGCCGTTCCCCTTGAGGAGCGTTGCGTACGTGTGCCGGAACGTATGCCAGCCGAAGTGGCCTGCGATTCCGATTTCTTTCGCCGCTGGTTCCAAGTGGCGCTTTGTAGAGCGAACCTGGCCAGTATGGCAGTTTGCCTCCGCTGTGCGAACTGGCGAATACCCAGTCCTCATCGGTTGGGTACGGACTATGCAGCCGCCAGTTCCACAAAGCCTTAGACAGTCGCAAGTCGAGCGGAACCGGCTTGCGAGAGGCTTCGGTCTTGCAGTCCCCGACGTGCTGCATCACGATCGAGCGGATGACATGGACTTCCATCTTCTGAAAATCGATGTCCTTCCACTTGAGGCCTAGTGTAGTGTCGCATAAATAGCTGGAGTTATTAATGGAAATGGAATACCCTGGGGTGCATGCCGCGCCAAGCTCAGCCCATTGCCCTGAGGCAGGCAGATCGAGTGGAATTGCAGCGCTGGGTT
>QIAU01000051.1 GCA_003225055.1 Acidobacteriota bacterium | reverse complement strand
TTCAAATCCCCACTTCCCACTCGCCCCATGACTTCCACCCGCTCCAGCTCACCACTGCTCATGGCTGTCCTCTTCAACAGACCTCCTCTGGCTGGAGGTCTCAGTCTAAGGGGACATTTCTAAAAAGTCCGGAAGGGGACACTATCATTAAGTTTCAACAGAAGGTTCAACAGAAGTGTCAACAGAAGGTGTCAACAGAAGAATTGTCGACAGGAGAATTGTCGAAACAGAAGAATTGTCGGGCAGAGTTAGATTAAGTACACATCGCCGCTCTACGGCTGGTGCACGCAACTGGTCCGACTGGACGATGACGGCACGTTCGACCTAATACAAGGATCACGGCAGGGCTCCGGATGCTGTATGTCTTTGTGGTCATGGAAGTCGGCAGCCGCCGCATTCTGCACCGTAACGTCACGGCTCATCCGACTGCCGCTTGGATCTTTCAGCAGTTGCGAGAAGCTGTTCGCAGCGATCATGCCTACCGATCCCGGATTCACGATCGGGATTCGATTTTCTCGATGGAGGTCGACGATAATGAGCGTGCGGCTCACCCTGTTTCAACGCATTCATTGATCAATGGGTGAGTCGCCCGAACGGTGAGCTCGGACTCATTGATTTCCTGAAAGGGGAATCCTCGACACGCCGCACGGTCGCTCAGTGGAGCACTCCTTTCGAATATGGCGTCCGGCCATGTCGTAGGAGTGCTTACTAGCTAGGGGCCCGAAGCAGTTCTATTCTCTTCCTTGATGTACTGAGTTGTGACAATCAGCGCATGGCGTGATGAGATTTTGCTCGGAGTCGTCTTCGGATTGAGCACGAAACTGCTTGTGATGAGCTTGAAGATTCTTCGGGCTGCCGCAAGACTGGCACCGCCATCCATCTCTTCTTAGCACGTCTCGACAAAGCTGCTCGTACGATTCAGGATCCAAACGCAAGCGTGCATGTTTGGCCCGAAGCCGATTCATGAAGCCTCTGATTCACTTGTGTTAGGAGTTCCTGCCTTTGCTCTCCCGGCAGGAACTTGAAAAACTGTCGGATCGAATGCAGCAATATCTCAGGATTTCCGTTGTCCAGGTTCACCCCTGCCAGAAAATCCGCACAGATCATCTCTAAACAGTAACCCCGTGATTTGTCGGTCCCAAGCATCAGACATGTTCAGACCACGCGCAAGACTGCTAAGGTCGCATCATCTGTCTGGCAGCCGCTGCTGAAGTCATCCACGGAGTTGAAGATCAGCCTGACGAGATCTTCGGCATTCCCCAGCGCCTTGTGGCGCCAGACGGCTGTTGCTTTCAAGAGGCCCTGAACTCCCCACTCCTGCCCGACCGGATTTGCTGCTTCAATGACTCCGTCAGTGTAGGCGATTAGCAAATCGCCGGGCTCTAACTGTTCGACACCCTCCTCATACTTCGGATCCGGGAACATTCCGACCGGTGCACCACCCATTTCGAGCCAATGCAGGGAACCGTTCCGTCGAAGGACAACGGGCGGATTATGTCCGGCATTCACATACCGCAGGGTGCGTGTGGGTCCGTCGAATACTCCATAGAACAAGCTGGCATAGCGGTCCGCGAGCGAGGATGTGTATGCCAGGTGATTCACCACCTTGAGCAATGCAGCCAGATCATTCCCTGTAAATAAGGCCGCGGCCCGAAGCGAGGACTGGACATTGGCGATCATGAGTGCGGCGGCAAGACCTTTGCCCGACGCATCTCCGACCACCAACGCCAGGCCATCATCAGCGAGCGGCACAAAATCGTAGCAGTCGCCTCCGAGGGCTCGAACCTGGCGGCAGCGCGCGCTGTAGTCCACGGAGCCGCTGGTCCGTCCCAAACCCTGCATGAACCGCTGCTGGACGTCGCAAGCCAGAACCCAATCCTGGCTAACGTCTACCACCATTTCGTCGGTCGTCATTTTCTGGCCTCCACTCGTATGTCGATTCTGGGTTCGTGAAATCGACAGGCGAGCACTGATTTATCCGTGAAAATTATTTTCTTGCGGGATGTAGAGAAAGGAAGAATGGCTCCGACTACCCCATGAAAGCACAGAGCGCAGGCGCTACAACCGGAAAATCTAAGGAGAGGCAAAAATGACGACCCTGACGCCTTACTTATTATTTGATGGCAAATGCCGGCAGGCCATGGAGTTTTACAGATCCTGCCTGGGAGGGGAACTGATTGTTACCGCAGTAAAGGACACTCCGGCCAAGGAGCAAATGCCAACAACCCAACACGATAAGGTGCTCAATGCTCGCCTCAGAAGCGGCAACCTCGCTATCTCAGCATCGGATTGGTTACGGCCTGACCGAACGCCAATTCGCGGCAACACTCTTTGCATTTATCTCAGCGGAGGGAACTTCCAGGAGTTGAAAGCTCTCTTCGCAAAACTCTCCGAGGGAGCGGAAGTCACCGATCCGCTGAGCGAGCAGTTTTTCGGGGTGTATGGAGCACTCAACGACAAATTTGGTGTCCGATGGATGTTTCATACCAACAAGCCTTAGGAGAAGGGCAATACGGTAATCAGAACAGCATAGGAGCGAAAGAAATGAAATACATTCTGCTGATGTCGGGCACGAAGGCAGGCGTTGAGACGTATCACACGTGGTCGCAGAAGGATATTGAAGCGCACATGGCGGTTCTCAGGGGCATTACCAACGATCTGACCGCATCGGGGGAGTTTGTGGCCTCGCAAGGCTTGGCCGCACCGCGGGAAGCGAGGGTTGTGCGCGGGGAGAAAAATGGCCTGCCGGTCACAGACGGTATTTTCCCAGAGTCGAAGGAGTTCCTGCTGGGCTACTGGATCGTTGAGGTTGCGACTCCCGAACGCGCATATGCCATAGCAGGCCGCATTTCTGCGGCGCCGGGGCCGGGAGGAGTGCCCACGAACATGCCGATTGAAGTCCGGCAGTTCGCGACCCACGAGTCTAAATCCCAATGACGGGATGTCGAGAACGCAGCATGGGCTCCGACTTACTTATGCCGTGTCGGGAAGCAGCGCGAGGTGAAATCAAAGGAGCGAGAAAATGAAATACATTTTGATGATGAACACGATGAAGGCCGGACACGGCGTGCCTGAGTGGCCCAAGAAGGACCTCCAGGCGCACATCGCCTTTATGATAGGTCTCAACAAAGAGCTTCACGAACGTGGAGAGTTGGTCTTAGCAGAGGGGCTGTCATTTCCCGATCAGGCCAAGCTGGTGCGCGCCGGCAAGAATGGCCTGCCGGTCACAGACGGTGTCTTTCCCGAATCCAAGGAGTTTCTCGCCGGTTTCTGGATTGTCGATGTCGACAACCCAGAGCGGGCGTATGCGATTGCCGCCAAGGTGTCGGCTGCGCCCGGTCCTGGTGGCGCGCCCTTGAACATGCCGATTGAAGTGCGGCCCATTATGAGCGGGCCGCCTACGGAGATGCTGTAACGGGAGCTCTGATGACCAAGCCATGGGACGCGACGTCCGAGCATTTGTTGCGGGAACTCGCGCCGCAGGTGCTCGGCGCAGTCACTCGCCGTTTTCGCGATTTTGCGTCGGCCGAGGACGCGGTGCAGGAGGCGATGATTGCGGCCTTCACGCAATGGCCGGAAGAAGGCATTCCCGAGAATCCACGCGGCTGGTTGATTCAAGTCGCTTCTCGACGGATGACCGACCAACTGCGCAGCGCAATTGCCCGCCGGGAGAGAGAAACGACAGTGGCGAGGGAAGCCGAGATCATGGTGCCGACGGTCGATCCCGAGTCTGATATGGATCCGGATGACACGCTCATCCTGCTGTTTATGTGTTGTCACCCCGCCCTTACTTCGTCCTCGGCGATTGCCCTGACGTTGCGGGCAGTCGGCGGGTTAACCACGGCCGAAATCGCCAACGCATTCCTGGTTCCCGAATCAACCATGGCGCAGCGGATCAGCCGCGCAAAGCAAAACATCAAAGCATCCGGCGTGCCCTTCCGTCTCCCTTCTCCCGAGGAGCGTGCAGAACGGCTGCCCGCGGTTCTCCATGTGCTCTATCTAATTTTCAACGAGGGCTACGCCAGCAGCATCGGGGCACACTTGCAGCGGCTCGATTTGGCGCGGGAGGCGATGCGCTTGACTCGCTGTATGAAGAACCTGCTTCCTGAGGATGCAGAAGCGGTAGGCCTGTTGGCGCTGATGTTGTTAACGGACGCGCGCCGGGCGGCGCGGATCGGACCGAACGAGGAGTTGATCCCTATGGACAAACAAGATCGTGCTCTCTGGGACCGTGCCGCAATCTCCGAAGGAAGTGAACTTCTGACCGCCGCGCTGTCGAAAGGAGCGGTGGGCCTGTATCAGTTGCAGGCGGCCATTGCGGCAGTTCATGACGAAGCGGCGCGGGCCGAGGATACGGACTGGCCGCAGATCCTCGCGCTGTACGAGCTGTTGAAACGCGTTTCTCCCGGCCCCATGGTGACGCTCAATCATGCCATTGCAGCTGCCATGGTACATGGCCCTTCAAAAGGCCTGGAACTGCTTACGGCGCTCGATACCGACAGCCGTCTTGCCAGCCACTATCGTCTCGACGTGGTTCGTGCCCATTTGCTGGAACTGGTCGGCGATTACGAAAAAGCTATCAAGCACTACCGGAGTGCGGCTGCACGGACGACAAGTATTCCAGAACGGAATTATTTGATGACGCAAGCGGCTCGCCTTGAGGAGCGGCCTAGAGGGCCAGATCGTAATACCACCGTTCCTTGATCATGAGCACGACCCCATCCAACCGGGAGTAATCCCGATTGCCATGACAGTTCAGTACCGTGAACGCTCTTGTGGTCAGGAAAGGATCAACATCGAAGTCTAAGGCAGTTACCTTGTACTGCTAAGGATGGCTGTTGCCCCAGCCTTGCGTGCCGCGAGTGTGCCAAATCGCGTAACAGGTCGTCACAGTGAGCAGCGATCGCGCTACTGACTGTCGGACAGCCGCAACAACTCATTTCGCTGGGATTTCTGTGCGTTTTTGTGTGCTGCTCGTGGGTTGACTCACTCCGAGAACGACTCGTGGCGGTGGGGCATGAGCCCACGCCCACCTTGGTGTTTCCAGGTGCTTTCGTCCCGTAGGTCGGCCTTCAGTTTGCCCCCTACGGCTCGGCTTTCTACTAACATTGCCATCAGCATGTGGTCATAACGTCGCAGGACCATCTTTCAGGCTACTCGCTCCGTTTCGCTGGTTTGAGGGTCCACGCCTGCAGCCGCGCCAGTTCCATCAGGTGTTCGGAATGGAATCCCGTTGGGAAGATCGGCCACGACCAGATTTCCGGTGAGTCCCGAGCGACGTACTTTTCGGTGGCGAGCTGCGCCGGCGCGACTGTCACTTTTTCCGGAGGCGCGCCGTGATTCGCGGCCTTGCTCGCGATCTTCGCCATGGCGACGAGAAAGGCCTCGGGCGCTACTGGTTTACTGCCCAACCAGACGGCATTAGGAATTTGGTGGTTGCGCTGAATGAACCTGTGCAGATCATGCACGCTGCGCTCGAACTGCGACCATGGCACTTCGATCGACTCGGCCAGCGGCGGCGAGGGCAGGCTCGGTCCGTAGACGATGAAAGCAAGAGCCACGCCTGTGTCTGCACCCGACGGGGATGCCATCCACTCGGTAATGAGCGTCATGACTTCGGCGGGCGAAAGCGTGTATGTCCCGCGAACCTGGAAGTTGACTTCCGGTTCCACTTGGCGTGCGACTTCGGCGAGTTCGCTGGCGCTGAACCGGTGTCCGCGAGCGCCGTCCGCATACAGGCGTTCGGCCTGCGGCCCGGTGATGAACTGTACCTGAGGAAATGACTTCATGTAGCTCATGAGCTGTTCAAAGTAACTGAACGCGCGCTCACGCGAGTCCGGAGACCGCAAGGGATAGATTTGCCATTGGTCGCGCGGCGGATTGGCACCGCGGGCAAAGTTCATGTCCCAGAACCGGCTATGGATGAACTCGCACGGGTGAAAGTAAAGGCTGATCAGCCCACCGCCGTTACTCGTCATTTGTTCGTAGAACTGGCGGAACTTCGCCTTGCTCTCTTCAATGTTGGTCCATTCCTCATTGGGCCGGAGTTGCGGGCCCTCTTTGGTATTGAAGATATTGAGTAGCCCGCCGTAATAGAAGGGCTGGCCGTTCAGCCCGACGTGCGCCGCCTCGTCGAGATACAGACCCACACCCCAACTGCCCAGCGAAGGAAACGCCTGCGGCGCCCACGAGTTGCCCGGCTGTCCGTAGCAGCACGGTTTCTGTTTGAAGATGCGCTGCACGTCGTCATAGCCAGGACGCTCACGGCGCGTAAATTCGGCCGCGCCAGTTTCCCAATTCAGCAGCGACTCATACTCTGCCGGTGTGGGATGCTGGCTATGCGTGTTGGAGTGGTAGCCGATGGCATGCTTCTGCAGCGCCGCGATGACGTCGGTGCGATGGCGGCGCTCGAGTGTACGTGCTTTCTCGCCGACGACCTTGAACGTTGCCGGAATGCCCTGCTCGGTGAGGAACGTCGCCAGCCGTTTGGCCGCGTCATCGCTCTGCGGCAAGATGTAGTCTTCGGTATCGAACCAGAGGACGACATAGAGCTTACTCTGTGTCCGCTTCTGGCCTGTAACATCCCCGCAGATCAGAACGAGCGGCATCAACATGCAAATGACGCATGAGAGGACTGCCAATCGTTTCATGTGCGCCCCATATGCTAGCAGTCGGGCGTCCCGTGGAAGGCACATGTGCTCGAAACTCCGCATCCGCTATGAAACAAATTATCGCCGACGCTCACCGACGGGCGGTAACGATCGCACGGAGATCTGTACTAAAATAAAACGTCGCCTCGGACGCTCACCAGACCATCTCTGGTTTAAAACCCAATTGCAACTTACACCTTTTCAGGGATCACATAGGGATCGCGGTAGCCGCCGATCGGCCCCTCGCATTAAACGCATAGCTTTTTCATCGCCGCTGGTCTCCTGGGTTTCGGGTCGAAAATGAAAGGTGTGTCCCAGTCGATAAGAGATATTTGCTAAATGAATCAATGTGCAGGAAATATGGCCTTCTTCGACTGGCGCGCGCACGTCTTCTTTGTTGCGGCTGCACACGCAATCAATGAAATTGGCAAAGTGATCGGCAGCGCCATGTCCGCAGGTCCAGGCTCCATTTCGTTGCCCAACCAGCTTTTGTAGGAATCGTACTCGCTCATGGCCAGGTAATCGGCGCCGATGGCGTTCATCTTGGAGTGGAACTCGATGCAGCCGACGCCATCGCCAAGATCATGGAACCGTAGAAGATGTTCCCGATGACATTGTGCGCGCCTGCGTCGGGCCCGGTCTGAGGCTTGGGTAATCCAGCCATGATTCGTTGAATAGCTTCTGACCAGCTCAGTGTTCGATGCCATGTTGGTGGAGCCGACTGTGCAATTTCGCGCGGGCATGCTCAAAGAGCTTCCGGACGTGCTCCAACCGCTCGGGATCAGGCCGGATTGCCAGACTTTCGACCCAGCTTTGAGCGCCGTCGATCAGCGTAAGCATGTAGGAAACCGCAGATGCCGAAAAAAGCTCTTGGCCTGGAACGCCCAGATAGACGGGCGAAGTGTGTGCGGAGATTCTGAAGTTCCACCTTGTGGTGCGGTCCGTAAGCGAACCGCAGCGCGCGGCCAGCCATGCCGGGCCTTTCACCGCGACTTTTTCCTTCAAGATCATTTCGCGCACGCCTTCAGGGTGTTCGCGCGAAGCCACAGTTTTACCGTTCAAGACGATGTCCATGCGATGAATCGGAACAAAACTCTTGGCCTCGGCATGGACTTCCAGGGTCCCTCCCCCTACTGGAAGCGTGATTTCGCTTCCAGGCGGATGACCTTCGACATGAAAGAACAAGAGGGGTCCTGATGTCACGAAGGTGTTTCCCCGGCGCACGGCTTTGGCCCAGTTATCGAAGCTAAATTGATCCTGCCCCAGAAACGCGTAGGTGCGATTTGCCCCGGCGGGCATGTAGGCTCCCATCTTGTCCGTGCCGCCCACCGCTGGCAGGCGGAAACCACAATTCAAATAGCGATACCAGTCTAAGTACGGAAGACTGTTGAAGTAATCGGCACGCGGGTAGAGCTCCAGAGCATCGATCTTGCCGAGAACGATGTCGGCGGCAGTTTCGCCCGTGGGATAGGGGAAGTGCGCACCCACAACCAGGCCCTCGCGCTTGCGGCAGGCGTCCGCCCATTCGGACAAACTGGTCCAGAGGGGATCGCCGAGATAGCTCTCCTCTGGGCCACTGGCCGACATGGGAAAGACCGCGTCACCGTGGCTGCCAAGCAGGGCCAGGTGGCCGAGTATGTGCTGACGATTCTCAGTACCCACCCAAACCATAGTTTCGCCATCGCGAGACGTCAGTGGCCCTTGCGAAAGGTCGCCCACGTTTGTAAACAAGTCTCGCCATTGTGCCGCTAGGAGGTTGATCAGGTTCAACCCCTCGGCTTGGCCCTCCAGGATTGCCGTAGTAGGCGAAAGAAAGTGTACGTGCGTATCCGCTGTCACCCAGCCTTGCGAGCGCAGGTCTGCGAAGCGGGCGATCTCCAACTTCAGTTCCCGCTGGCCGCGCTCGATCTTCAATTTTCTTCGCACAGCCTCGTACTCAAACCCCTTGGTCATTTCGACGTACAACTCGCCGACCGGCAACTCCGCTTGAAATGTGCCATCGACGTAGGCGAAAGAAGTGTTCATCAGTTTGAGGTCTGCGCCGTAGTCTTGAAACCAGGCGTCGTTAATTTCGGTGCGGTGACCATAGGGGGGTATGTAGCGACCTTCTTTCGAACGAAACGCCAAGCGCACGGGTACGGGCCGCTGCGTAGCTGCGTCCACCGTTTCTCCGTGCAGCCAGACTTTTTCTCCCTCCAGGATTTCGATTCGGGCCCCAGCAGGTTTCCCTTCCATTTCGTGTCCTGGGACTGCCCGTCTCAATTCAAAATCGTAACGCTGGCCGGTTCTCGAGTCGTAGAGCGAAAGGGTTGCGTCCGGGGAAGCCGCAACTTCGACGAAAAGATTTCGAACTTGTCGCGCGGCTGGAGCCGACTCACCCAAACCCTTACTTGGTGCCGAAAGCCAGGCTTCGGGGTCGAAATCCTCCAGGACTTGAATTCGGGCGACTACACCAAGGTCCACGCTGACGCGCCATCGTTCCCGGTCTTCTCCGCTAGCTTCCGGCAAGGATAGGCGGTAAAGGGTGAGACGCTCGAGGCGCAGGGGACTCTCCTGCCCGTGAAAGAGGGTCAAGCCGCAAATAATCAGCGGATCTGCGGACCTCGATCTGAATCGCAAGCTCTTAAGGTGCCGCTCCGGCTCGGGATTCTTCAAAGCACAAATCCAAACGATTCCTAGTGAGCGGCCATCTGGACCACTAGGGTAGTGATTGTCGAAGGCGCCGGGCTGAAGCGCTCCCCATTCTGTGCCTCGGGCCAGCGGATCAGTGAGTTCCCGCGGCCCATCCTGGACGTGAGGTTCGGAAGCAAAGCTTAAGTGCCCCCATGGGACCGAAGGCTCGTTCACCTCGAAACGACGGCGGATGGGGAGAACATGCCCACTCCCATCTTCGTAAACAAGGATGGCCTCTGCCAGAAGCTGCCCCACTTTCTCCATGGCGTCCGGCCCAGCGCCGATAGTCGGGGTCTCGCTTCCGTCCCAGTCACAAAACGCCGCAAGGCAAATGAAGCTGGCCCGACGGCCCACAGGGATATCCAGACTCTCCGTTGAAGGTTGCTTCGGGTTACTCCTCAAGAGCAACCAGGATTTCTCTCTCGCGCCACCCGCCCCAAGCAAAAAAGGGATGCCACGAAAGTTCTGCGACCCGGCGGGAGTATGCACTAAGCCGTCTCGGGCAGACTCGCCGCTTAACTCTTTTGCCTGATCTCGCTCTCCAAACTCTGCGGGAGAGAGGTCGAAGTAGTGGCTCAAGTCGATGGGCGTGAACTTTTCCGAAGCCGGTGCTTTTTCTGAGCCTTCCCTCCCGGCTGCGGCGGCCTTGGTTTGCCGGGCAATCAAGGCCAGCGTGGGAACTCCTGAACTGAGTGTTTGCAGAAAATCTCTTCGTGACCATGCATGTCCTGTGTCCATGAGCAACCACCCTCCTCGGGACCCAGCACGTCGGATCCTCCCGGGAGTTTATTGGGGAGATACAGCAGCGCGGCTAAACTGTGGCCGAGCGCGACAATAATGCAACGACAATTCGTGTGAGCGCAACGGCGGGGGTGCCGCCGATAAAAATAGCGACCCTGAAGGGGTGCTAAGCAGGCAAGCCTCAAACGGCACGTCGTTCGCCATTGCTGATGTGCCTCCCGTGCCGTGGATAAGGAAAGGCACGCCCGCGCGGTCGACGATGTGAAGTTTCCGAAGGGCCTTTTTCAGCGCGTAGACGGGCCCGGCTGAGGAGGATTCCCTCGACGAGACAATGTCCTCCGGGGCGTTGGGGTCACCTTCGGCGGGACCATGCCAAACGCTCCCGCCATACGTCGTGATGTAGATCTTGCTCGCGTCGACGGGATCGGTTATCACTCGGTGGCCCCACTTGAAATTGAAGCCGCGGATCCGTTGCCAGCTCTCGCCCCGATCATTTGATCGCCACGCTGAAGCTTCGAATCCGCAGGCGTACATGGTTCTGGGGTCACGTGGATCGATGGTAATGTCGTAGACGTGCTGGTCTTTGTCGAACGCCTGTCGCCAAGCCGTGCCACCGTCTGTAGATAAGAAGATTCCGCCGCCGATGGCGCGATCCTGCGGGCGTCGTCCCCAGGCAGCCAGGTACAGGCGTTGCGGGTCCTCCGGATCTATCGCTAGACCGTGAGGACCGTTCACGCCGTCGGGTAGTCTAACCCGGGTCCAATGATCGGCGCCGTCGGTGGACCGGTAGAGCGCGCCGTCGCCGTCGCCGCCTATGCTGCCATCGTCACTGCGGCGCGCCACCACAAGGTATAGAACACCGTTCGCATCTCGCGCCAGCCGCCATACAAGAGGTTCTTTTTCCCTGATGCCGGCGTTTTTCAGCTCCCAGTGGTCGCCTCCGTCGGTAGATTTGAAAACGCCTCGTCCAAAGCCTGTCGCGTAGAGCACACGAGCGCTAGACGGGCTTTCCGGATCGAGGAGTATGTGAGTGACGGCCGTCTGGGGCATTCCCTGGCTGGAACACTTCCAGGTCCTGGCTCCGTCGTCGCTGCGGCAGACGCCTCCCTCAAAGGAGGTTGGAGATGAACCGTGCCCGAACATCTTCGGCCGCGGCAGGTCGTGCGCCGCGCTCATGGCGCCCCATAAGCGTCCGCGCACGTCTGCGTCGAAGGCGATCCAGTATGTTGTATTGACCCAACGGGCCGGCACTCCGGTTGTCGAGCTGATCCAGCTTTTGCCTCCGTTCTCGCTCCTGAAGAGCGCAATATCGGTGTAGGAGATGAACATTCGTTTCCGGTCGAACGGGTCGAAATGAACGCCGTAGTTGGTGGTGACGTCGAGGCCGGTGGTCGTGTAGGTGCCATCGGGCAGCCGATTCGCGTACGTGCCCTCCCATGTTGCGCCGCCATCGGTGGTGCGCATAGTTCGGCCGGAGTCAGTTCCATAACAGATATCCGGATCCTGGGGAGCGACCCCAAGTTCAAAAGGGTTCCCGCCCCAGCCCGGTCCGAAGCGCTCACTAATCCAGGAGTCGTGGATATTGGGCGCGCTGGTCATGGACTCCTTCCAAATCAGTTTCCAGGAACGCCCGCGATCGGCGGTCTTCGCCACACCGAAGAAGGACTCAGCCGCGGCTCGGTCGCGCGGCGTGTTGAAGGAGACATACGCGACGTCGGGGTGTCGCAGACTGGTAGCCACCGCTACCGGCGCCAATGGTGCGGAGAGCGGCGGCGACGAAGCTCGACGCCAGGTCTGTCCTCCGTCCTCTGAGACGAAGACTCCACCCCCCGCAACCGTGTAGATTACCGGCTTGCCGCCTCGATCGTCGAAACCCGCGGAAACGAGCGGCGGCTGTAACCCGTGACCGTTGGCCCCCGGTCCCTCCAACCCGGGCACGGGCCTGCCGATACGCCAGCTTCCCCCTTGATTCCGGACGAACACCGAACTGTTCCCGATGACATAGATGGTGCGATCGGATGGGGAGGACAGTGGATCGATGAAAATCTTCACGGCCCCGTCCGGCAAGTCGGTGACGGTTCTCCAGTTCTTGCCCCAATCGGTTGAGACCTGAAAAGCGTAGGCCCGATCCGTTTGGAATACAGCGTAGAGAATCTTCGAGTCCGCCGGATCGACGGCCAGCGAGGAAAGGGATCCCCCGGTATCGGAATCCGTGCGCACCCGGCGCCAGGTAATCCCGCTGTCGACGCTGCGGAACAGGGCAGACGAACTCGGTGGCCGGTCGTGTTTCATCGACGGCGGACCGGCGGTGGTCTTGGCATAGATGACTTTCGGATCGACAGGATCGAAGATGAAGAACGCCATGGGCCCACCCAGGTTAAACATCCGCCAGGAGCGGCCGCCGTCATGTGAGATGTACGCCCCGGTCATGTCGCAGGATACTAGAACGAGGTTGGCGTCATGGGGGCTAATGGTCGGCAGGAAGATACCACCGCCACCGCCCGGACCGATCACTTCCCAGCTGTCATAGCGCGGCGCCCCATCGAAAGCGAGCGCGGCCGGCAAAAAGGCGAATAGAAGACCGAACACTATGGTTTTTGCCAGCATAGACCACCAACTGACCTTTGCTAATGATTTCAGTCTAAGCAGCGGCTTGGCATTCTCGAAATAAACATTCCGCGGAAGCCATTCCGGCACGCCATCTTCACCGGGCGAACCACGGTTTTCCTGGGTTTCTCCTGCGGAGCCGTAGAGGTGCCTGCCAAGAACGCAATCGCCGTTGGTCTGCACGCTGGCGCCTCGGCTACAATCATGGCATTGAACCACCAACAATGTTCTTGGGTGGCGTGTCAGCGCGCTGTCCCCGGGCCACTCACCGTCAACCGCACCACGCCGTCGTCCGGCTCTGTGCCTGCGAGGACGACAAAATCACCGGCTGTGACGCGCTCGAAACCGGGCGTAGCGGCCACCAACTCCGAACCTCCCGGGTCCAGGTAGAGTTCGACCGGCGAGCCAGGAACGGACTTCACCTTGTATTCCAAAACACCCGCCTTCCGCAAGACAGCGACGTCGTCGGCGCCACGGAACCAGACCAGGTTCGGCCCCTTTTCTTCGGGCCTGATCAAGAGGATGAGGGGCTGATCGGCGGCCAGTCGCACAGGAATCGTGCGCAGCTCGGCCAACGCGCTCGGACGGCTTCGGAGATAGCGGCTGTTTTGGAGATCGATGATTTGATAGCTTAAGCCTTCTCGGAGACCCAGTTTTGCGGGAACCTGAATGTGCAGCGCTTCCTTACGGTCGCCCCTGGCCCCGTGCACACCCATGATAACCAATGCTCGCCCATCGCGGACGAACGCGTTCACGATGGAGTCGGGCTGTTCCATTCTCAGCAGCCCTTCGGAGTCAAATCCCGAAATTCGTTGCGCGCCATTCAACTTGAAGGACCGCCAGATCCCCCACAGCTCGCGTGTCTCGGCGAGTTCAGTGGATTGCGCTGCCTTCCACTGCGCCAAGTCGTGTGGTGAGATAGCCCAGTTCGCTATGGAGAACGTAGTCAGGAGCTTGATCATCGAACCGCGGCTCGCCGTCTGTCCCCACTCCCCCATGCTCTGGACGCCCTGCCCCCAGCCGTCCCAAGTGGTAAGGATGGTCTCCATGCTCATCTTCAAGGGATCGTCGTTCTCTCCGTTCAGGCGGATGTCGAACCACGGCGTCACTCCGGAGAACAGCAGCATGTTCGCGTTGAGGAGCATGATCCCTTTGCCGCCCGTGTGGCGAGCCACAACACGCCGCGCCCGCTTGGCGAAGTCGTGATAACCCTCAGTCGCAAAGCTGCCAAGGTAGCCCCCGCAACCGTGGCGGGAGTTCGAACAAAGGCGGATGTTGGTCCAGTGGTCAATGTAGAGACCGTCAAAATCGAAATTCGAGAGGAGCTGATCCCACTGCTTCTCAAGGTGTTCGCGCCAACCTGCGGCGTTGTAGCACATCAGAGTGGTCTCGTTGGCAAACTCGATGCTTTGCGAGGCCATCCAGTCCGCGGCGTGCTCCTGATACCCCGGCGCGGCGAAGTTGAAATCGGCGAACGTCACATATGGAATTACCTTGATGTCGTAGCGGTGCGCGGCGGCTATGAAGCGCCGCGTCTTTTCGGGCAGGAGCGGCCGCGCGTAATCGCCCGACCAGTAGTCGGCCCCGCCGACGATCAGGTTCACGCCCGTCTGGGCCCACAGCCGCAGCTGATCGTCCGAGGGCGGTTCCCACGGCTGCTGCCTGCCGCGCCACCGCGTCATGGCGATCTGATGAGGCCCCGGCCACACGACTCGCAAGCTGTTCAGGTCGTTGCGGGGACGTTTCGCCGGGGTCGGCTGCACCCAGAAGACACGCTGGCGGACGTCGCCCGGATTGAGCGGGAAGGTCGTATTGCGAATGTCGAATTCCTCTAATTCGAGCTTGCGGTCTCGACTGTAGAGTTGCGTAAAGATGTTGGTCCGCCCGCGTGAGTCCCATCCCTTCAGGCTGCGGTGGTCTTTGGTGATCACGGCTCCGGTGTCTACGACTTCACCGTTTTCCAGGCGCACTGAGGAGTCCCGATAGCCGCTGTGGCGGTCGCCGAAGTCCTGCTTTGAGAATTCGATGCCAGTCACGCGGTTGGAGAGGTGGAAGAACGCGTTCCAATGGGACTCGAAGACAGCCTTATCCGGTGCGAGGTGCGCGATGGAGACGGTCGGTTCCGGCCGCACCTCGGCGGGCGGCTTATCCGGATCGCTGACCTTGGTGAGGTATTGGATTGGTTCCTTGGCGAGAAAAGCGTGATTGAAGCAGTGCCATCGAAGTTGCACCGGCTTCGACGTGGTCAGGCTCACGGTCACTTTCGTGAACCCGTCCACCTCAAGGAGATAATCGATCATCCAGTGGAGCGGAGACTCGGCGTACCGCCCTGTGGACCGAACTTCGACCAAATCCGGGCTCGCTTGGACGATCTCCGTGCGGATTTCCGTCCCCGTGGCGGCATCTAAGCGGTAGGCATCCGTCAAGCCGCCCGACCAGAGCAACGGGTGTACCTCCACCGACTTTTCGTAGCCGAAGCGTGGACGCTCCTTTCCACCCTCGCGCTGCGCAGCCGGGTCGTCCTCCGGCATCACGCCTACGTATGGATTTGGGAAAGCGGATCCCGACGCGACAAACTCATCTGCAAGCGCACGCAGGGAGATGATCTGCCCCGTGGCTCGGTCGATAACAAAGCGGAATGTCCCCCCGGACACAGTGATCGCGGAGGGCGTCTCGGAGGCCACAAGCGGATCGAAGATACCGTAGACTTTTCCATCATAAATCTGACCCACGGAGGCTCCGGCCAAGACCAAGCCCAGACACGAGAGCGCGGCCAGGCGCATGGCCGACTCCAGAATCCGCCCGCAGTCCGGAGAGGATAGCGACGAGCAGAAAAAGCGGCGCAGAGGACTTCTGTAGCTCGACATGATCCATACTTTCTGCGCGTGACTAAATATATCCAAAACCGGTGAATGTCAAGTTTGACTCGTTAACCGGCGTTAACCGCGGTGACCGCGGCTTTTCAAACATTATGCAGTTTGATGAAAACATTGCTCCCTGCCCATTTCTGCACTGCGTTTGCGGGATGTGAACGCGATTCTCGATATTTCGCGACTGCCCTTCGCACCACCTCTGAACCCAGTGCTTCCTCCGGGATCTGCCATGTCGCATACGCTACGACTCGGGCCGGCTGGTCACTTTATCTCGGCGGCCATGCGCTGAACCCTTGCCGGACTTACGCTGGAGACGGTGCGCGGCTTCCTCCAGCGTTGCGACACCGTTGTGGGAATTGTTGGAATCAAAGACGGCCAGTTGGTGGATGCTCCTGTTCGTGCCTGTTTTCGTTACATCTCCAAATCGGTCTAATTTGCTGGATTACCAAGATGCCCTAGCCGCTGGTCTGGCCATCGGTTCGGGCGAGGTTGAGGGTGCCCACCGCCACGTGATCCGGGCCCGACCAAGGATCGCAGGAGCATGGTGGAAGAGAGAAAGGATCTGCAAGATGCCGGCTCCGTCGGTCGTGCGAACCAATCGAGACTCGGAAGACTACCGTGGCAGTGTGCAGGAGAAGGCGCGTAAGCTGACTCGCATTTTCAATTGCACCTGTAGAGCTATGGATCTGAACCATTTCCGAGCCATAGAGCTCTGGTGAGGCGGGCACCAGTATCCGATCCGCACCATCACCGGACAAAACGCTATCCAGCGTATTTAGCGATCGACAGCAGCATCCTTCGGTCTGGCCATCGTGGGGCTGCTTGTTCAGGGATTGCCCCCGACCGCATTGCTAAATTACAGGATTTACCTGATTGACTGTTGCCTGGCTTGAACCAAAATCCCCCGGGCCAATTTCAAAGTAGAGAGCTGTGGGCTAAAGATAAGCTATGGTGCCAGCCGGTGAGAGTCCGGGACCATGCCTTTTGGCTCTTCCCCAGGGGCCCGCAATCAGTTGCGCATCTGAAAAGCCGGCAGCTTAAACTCTGAGATTGCTAGGGTGTGTCGACGACGCTGCGAACCCCGAGGGGTAATCCCCCAACATTTTTGCATCCCTGAAATCCGGAAGCGAATACGCATACGCAACGCGAGGGAGGTTTGGAATGTCAACCGTCACGAGGAAGTTGACAGCGTGGCTCGCTGTTTCCGCCGCACTATTTCTGTTCTCTGTTGTGTCGCGGGCACAGGTTTACTATGGCACTGTCCGAGGTACGGTACTCGATTTGTCCGGCGCCGTCATGCCTGGCGTAGAAGTGGTCATCACCAACGTCGGCACGAACATCAGTCAGAGAGTGACTAGCAACGAAGTGGGGAACTATGTCGCGCCCAACCTGATTCCCGGCATCTACCGCGTCACAGCGGAAAAGTCCGGATTCAAGAAGTTTGTGGCCGACGATATCCAGTTGACGGCCACCGCAGATCGCCGCATCGACATCCACCTCGCGATCGGGAGTGCCGCTGAGTCCGTGAGGGTGGAAGGGGGAGCGCAGTTGATTGAGACCGAGAATGGAAGCCTCTCGGATGTGAAGTCACGCGAGGTCTTCACCTACGTCCCCGTCAATGCCGAATACCGCTCCATCTGGAATCTGGTGCAGTTGGCGCCCGGCGTCAATGGAGCCTACGGCCACACCTACGCCGGCGCCGGCGATGGCGGCAACGATGGATATGACACCAACTTCACAATCGACGGCATTCCCGTTAAGGACGGTTGGACCGGCTGGACGATGGGCCCGACTATGACCTACATCGACTCGTACAGCGAAATGCGAGTCAACATCAACGGAACGAACGCTTCAAGCGGGCAGAGTTCAGAAGTAGCTGTGGTATCCGAGAGCGGCACCAACAGACTGCACCTCGAAGCATGGTTGCATTACAACGCCGTCGGCTTCCGGGCCCGTGATTTCTTTGACCCCGTCAGCCCGAGCGGCCCACCAACTTGGCGCCCCAATTTTCAGGTCGGAGGTCCGGTTATCCTGCCGAAGATCTACAACGGACGGAACCGTACGTTTTTCTTCTTCTCCTGGCAGGGGCTTCGCGGCAGCCAGTCGCCGCAAACCGTGGATTTGACTGTCCCCAGCGCCGACTACCGGGCGGGTATGTTCCCCAGCACGATCATCGATCCCCAATCGGGGCAGCCATTTCCGGGCAACACGGTCCCGGCGAGCCGCATCAGCCCGGTTTCGAAATACTACCAGGACACATTCTATCCGGCCGCGAACACCGGTCTGAACCGATATCGTAACGTGAAGGTCTTTGCGCAGGGCAACAACTCTTACGCCACGCGTCTGGATCACAAGTTAACTGACAAGAATTCACTCTTTTTCCGCATCTTGGTCGAGAGAAGCGTCCCCGCCGGCAGGTGGGACAGCAACAATCCATTGATTGGGGTCGCCTCCCAGTGGCGCGACAACTACCTGCAGGTACTCTCCGATACGCACGTGATCTCCCCTACGATGGTGAATGAGTTCCGCGTGGGTCATTCGAGCGACGAGAGCTACTATGCCGGTCCGAACCAAGGACACACGGTAGTGGCTGCCTCGGGCCTGCAACTGGGGAATAATCTCCCGGATGTGCCCGCTATGCCCGCCATGAACATCACAGGCTACAATTCACTTGCCCAGACGCCACAGGGTGGCTGGCTGTGGAGCACGTATCATCTCCAGGACTCGCTCTTCGTGGTGAAGGGCAAGCACAATCTCCATTTCGGCACGCAGATTAGCCAGTACCTCGGCACCATGTATCCATCCTCGCCCAGTGATGTCTATGGATCATTCACTTTCGACGGACGTTTCTCCGGTAATCCCTATGCAGACTTCCTGCTGGGCCTGCCATCTGGCAGCAGCCGCCGGACTTCAGTGAGTCCGACTTACCCGCATCGTTTGAACAAGGAGTTCTACGTTACCGACGACTGGAAGGTGACTCCACGGCTCACGCTTACCGTGGGCCTTCGATACACCCTACTCGACCCGGGCACGATTGCCAAGAACGTGATCGCCAATTTTAATGTTACTGCCAAGGCCTTGGCCATCCCCGCATCGGCCCAGTCGCTGGTGGCGCCCGAATACAAGGTAGACACCCCAATCGTGACGGCCGACAAGGTCGGACTCAGCGACAAACTGCTGAACATCGATCGGAACAACTTCGCTCCTCGATTCGGGTTCGCCTGGTGTCCGGGATCGTCGAAGGACCTTGTGATTCGTGGCGGAGGCGGTGTGTATTACGTCGGGATGCAACCATACATTTCCGACGGCGGCGACGCGCCGTACGAAATCAACCAGAGCTTCACCAACTCCGTAGCCAACGGACAGCCACTCTTCGCCTTTCCGAATCCGTTTCCCACCGCCGCCGTCCAAGGCGGGTCAGGCGGGTTCGCGGCCAGCGGCATGAATCCCAAGCTGAGCACGCCCTACAGCATGCAGGCAAACTTCACTGTAGAAAAGAAAGTCCTCGGTATGGGAATTTCTGCGTCCGTCATGACCACGATGGCGCGGCACACCGTTTTCTGGCACAACTTGAACGCTGTGCCAGCAAACACCACGCCGTTTAACGTGAAGTACGCAAGCGTCCC
>QIAU01000143.1:76576-129511 GCA_003225055.1 Acidobacteriota bacterium | reverse complement strand
TCCAGTGTGACAACGACCTCTTACCGCTCCAAGCCTGGCCGTCATCATACCGTTGCTCGAGTCCATTTTCATTGCTATTGGTGGGCCGTTAACGGCCCATAGAAACACCACCGTACGTGCGGGTCCGCATCCAGCGATTCGGCGGATTGAGCTAGGACCTCACGACCATGGCGGGCAGCCCGAGCGTGGCAAAGTAGGCGTTTGGCAACGCAGGTTCAGAGCGGGCGATTTCGCGATGCGCCAGGGACCCGTGAGGGCTCCCGGCAGTTTGTGCTGCCAGGTCCTTACTGACGCCCCGTTTGCGAAGCTCGCGGAACCCGGTCCGCCCGCGCTTCCATTGCTTCCACACCACCGACCGGAGCCGGCGGCGTAGCCACGCTTCAAGGTCGAGCAACACCGAAGGCGTTTGACAGTCGCCGAAGTATCCGAGCCATCCTCGCAGATAAGTCGCGATCTCCTAACCTGCGCACTCCGTTGCCGTCCGGCTTGGGGATCTCCACCCGCCTTACCGGTTGCGGTTGATAGGTTCCGTTACGAAGCTGTTCCCCGATTTCCAGCCCATGTTGCTTCAGGTATTCCGGAAGTTCGTCGACGGTCATCCCGTCTACTCCCGGACTCCCCTTGACTATCTGCCGCAGGCTGATGCCGCGGGTTCTCCGGGTCTGCTCCCGAATCCGATTCTCGGCACAGGACCCAGGCGGCAGGCTACCTGACGCGGGTCTCCTGATAGTGGCGGGCCTTCCATTGCCCCTCCCGCTTTAACCAAATCTCCGTGACGTAGACCCTCTTGTAACGGAATGCCGCCTTGGGAGGGAACTCCATGGTGATTTCGTACCTGACGAAAGCCGCGTCAGGCGCGAGCGAGAACGAATTAAAAACGGATATTGAGTAATTAAAGATATTTGAGTGATCGAGCTCGGCTATCTCCTGAATCTTGTTGCGTTCGCCGTTGCCGTCGTCTTCTACTGCCACGTAATCATCAGCTAAGAGATCGCCATACGCCTTCTTGTTCCTGGCTTTTAGCGCTTCCCATTCCGCCTTAACCTTCGACTCCAAGACATGCTGCAGATCGGATGGGGCAGATGGCTGGCCGGACGGGCTACGTTGTGCAGCCTTGCTATGATTGGAGGGTTGCTGCGCGAAATTCAAAGAGGCCAGCAACAGGACCAAACCAGCGCCTCGACGGCACTTCCGCATGAATTTCTCCTTTTCGTGAATCGCCGCGAATCTTACAAGGCAGCCCCGCAACGGTCAAAGTTCCGGACCACGCCCCGGGGCTTACCAGAGTTCCGTCCACAACCTTCCGTGGTTTTTCCGTATTCGGTTTGTCCATCTTCCATCCGGTCAGATCCCTGCCATTGGCTCTCCCCCCAGTCTCGGAGCTTTGGTTCTTTTGGGGGAGGGAGCTCGTCTTCCGGTCCACGACCAGCTTCCATCCGGCGCCGACATGGTGCCGGAAAGACGGTTCAACCGGCGAGCAGTAACTCGAGTTCGACTACACTGCGCGTTGCGAGGCGCATGTACAATGTCCGCGTGAAATCCAGGCCGCCGAATCTTCTCAAAACATTCTCCTGCCCGGCCGTAACAATCACACTCTACCTGGTCGTGGGAACCGGCCTAGCCCAGCGGGATTCAACCCCGGATCTCAATTCGCAGGTCGATCGCATCGTGATTGGCCAGATCGAGAAACAGCAGATACCTGCGATGACCGTTGCAATCGCGCTGGAGGGACGCGTCGTCTACTCCAAGGGATTCGGAACGGCTGATTTGGAGAACGCCGTTCCGGCCACCGCGGAGACAGTGATTCGAACCGGTTCGATTTCCAAACCGATCACCGCGGTGGCCGCGATGACGCTTGTCGAAGCTGGCAAGCTCGACCTCGACGCACCGGTCCAGAGGTATTGCCCCGCGTTCCCAGAGAAGCAATGGACCGTAACCACGCGAGAGCTGCTCACCCACAGCTCCGGAATCCGCCATTACAAAGAAGGCGAGATGGACAGCACCAAGCACTATCAGAACATGAGCGACGGCTTCGCCATCTTCGCCGCCGATCCGCTATTGTTCGAGCCGGGGACGAAGTTCAGCTACAGCACCTACGCTTACACAGTCGCGGGATGCGTCATCGAAGGCGCTTCCGGGGAGAAGTATTTCGATTACGTCCGCGAGCACGTGCTGGTGCCCGCCCGGATGACCCACACTTTCGTGGACGACGTCTTCGCCATTGTGCCGCATCGCGCACGAGGTTATCAGGTCAAGCAGGGCAAGGTACGGAATGCCGGGCTGATGGATTCCAGCTACAAGATTCCTGGCGGCGGACTCGTCACCAACGCCGAAGATCTGGTGCGTTTCGGCACGGCCCTCATGGACGGCAAGATCCTAAAACCAGAAACGCTGGCTGCGATATGGACTCCCACCAATCTTCCGCAGCTCGAGAATGGAAAACCGTCAACGTACGGAATCGGCTTCGGCGTGCGGACGATTGATGGAGAAAAGTACATTGCACACACGGGCGGCCAGCAAGGGACGAGCACAGATATGGAGTTCATTCCCGGCAAACGCTTCGCGGTCGCCGTGCTGGCCGACGACGAAGATGCTGAACCCTTCGACGTGACCGGTCCGATTCTGGACCTTTACCACATGCCGCGGCCTCGTCCGAAAAAGTAAAATGCCGATGTTTTACGCGGGCACGACCGCATGGAATTCCTTGGGAATCGCGCCCAGCGTCGCCTCATCTACAGTAGGTTGAAGTGCGCCATGACCAGTTCCGGAGGCGTGTGAGTCAGCCACTCGGAAAGCGATAAGTCATGAAAGTGGCTGCTCTTAAACATCTCGAGGAATTTCAGGTCCGTCTTGCCGGTGTTCTCAATGTAGTGCGGCAGAGTCTTCTGGACGTACCCCACGTCTCCCGTTTCGAAATCCAAGGTGCGGGCTCGGCCGCCAGTTGCAAATATGTTCATCCTTCCTTGACCGGCCATATAAAACTGCCATTCGTCTGCATTCGGATGCCAGTGTAGTTCGCGAATTCCTCCCGGATGGACAGTCACAACCGCCGCGGCAACCGTGGTGGACACTTTGAAGGTGCTGGAGTCTACAATTCGTACCTCGCCGCCCTGGGTGCGCCGGACATTGCCAGCACGTCTCGAGGCGTATGAGCCATCCAGTCGCTGAGCAGTACCGTCTCATGCTCGGAGAAGTTGCCTTCGTCGAATACCAGGAGAAACTTGGCGCCGTCGGGTTTCAGCCCTTGGATGGAATGCGGAATTCCAGTGGGGAAATACCACATATCGCCCACGCCGGTATCGGCCACAAAGTGAATGTTGAGAACGCTACCTGGATTTCGGGCAAGGTGGCGTGCAGGCTTGCCCTTAATGGAGCAGTGAACAGAGTCCAGGCGTACTGCAGGTTCGAGATCGCCAGCATCGCAATGATCACTGCGATCAATTGGATCGAGCGATTGACGATGCGAGGCCTACTCGATCCATCGGTCAGGGTCACAGCTACACGCCCCTTTCCGGCGACCCAGCACTTCCTATTAATTGGGATGCAAATACTTGATCGAGCGTTTTTCTCTCGCCCAACCCTCGCATCGGCACTCGTTCTTTGAAACGCGCCGAAGGAGGTGTTACGTATTCTGCTCGTCAGCACCAAGTCTTTGTCGTCTTTATGCCGCCCTTCGCTTTCGCCAAAACCAGATTGCTGCTGCTAGAGCAGTGCTTCCGGCCAGCGTCAGAGCGGCATGACGTTTGGAGGAGCGAACTTCGTTTTCGCGAGTCCCAAGCAGTTCTGTCTCTGGGTAACGGTGCCGATCCGGCTCCTTTCCGGAGCTCTGATCGAGCGCCAGGTAAAGCACCTGTGCCAAATGCAGAGCGCGGCGTTCTGTCAATTGCGCAATCTGCTCCTGGCAGCTGAAGCCATTGGCGATAATCAGAGTCTTCGCATCCGCTTCCCGTACTGCCGGCAGAAGCACGCGCTCGCCGCAGGCCACAGAGACGTCATATTTCTCTTTTTCAAATCCAAACGAGCCCGCCATGCCGCAACAGCCCGACTCCAGCACCTCGCAATCAAGCCCAAGTTTCTTCAGCGTGGAGATTTCGTTGTCGGTGGTGAGCACGGCCTTCTGATGGCAGTGCCCGTGAACCAGGGCCTTGCGGTTGAGCTTCGGAGGTTGGAATTGTGGCGCTCTCTGCTCCAGGAATTCGCCGAGCAGGAGTGTCTGCCGGGATAACCGCCTTGCGTCTTCGTCGTTGGGTAGCAAGTTCGGCATTTCGTCGCGGAACACCGCCGCGCAACTCGGCTCCAACACGATCACGGGCACGCCTGCCGCGATGTCATCCCGCAGGGCAGCCAATATCTGACGCAGATAACGCTCGGCCCGGTCCAGCATGCCGAAATCGTAGAGCGGCCGCCCGCAACATAAGTTCTGTTGTGGTAGCGCGACGTCAAATCCTGCCGCATCCAGCACGGCTACCGCAGCTTGCGCAATATCCGGATGAAAATAATTATTGAACGTGTCGGGCCACAAGATCACCTTCGATCTGCCATTTTCGCGAGCTCGGCTACGAAACCATTGCCGGAACGATTGCGGAGCAAAGGCCGGAATCGCACGCTGCGGTGCGATACCGGCAGCAGCCTTGGCGAGATCGCGCAGCAGCGGCGTCTGGGTAATGAGGTTTGCCAACCCAGGCGCCAGCGAAGCGGCTCGCATCCACACATTTACCATGCCGAGTGCGTAAGCCGTGCGCGGCCGCAGCCGTCCTTCCCAGTAGTGCGAAAGAAATTCGGCCTTGTAGGTCGCGATGTCCACCGAGACGGGGCAATCGCCTTTGCAGCCTTTGCAGGATAGGCAGAGGTCCAGCGCCTCCTTGACGTGGTCATCGCGCCAGCCGTCAAGGATGGAATCACCGCGCAGCATTTCAAACAGCAGGTGGGCGCGGCCACGCGTCGTGTAACCTTCCTCGCGCGTGACCATGTAGCTGGGGCACATGGTCCCGCCATCGAGACCACGGCAGCGGCCGACACCGAAGCAGCGCTCGGTGGCTTCGGCTAGACTGCCGTGATCTTCGGGAAAGTGGAAATGGGTGTGCGGCCGCTGGGGGCGGTAGTCGGGCCCCGTTCGCAGGTTTTCATCCAGCCGGTACGGATCAACCACTTTGCCCGGGTTCATGCGCCAGTTCGGATCCCATATCGACTTGAACTCGCGAAACGCCTGGATGAGTTCAGGGCCGTACATCTTCGGCAGCAGCTCCGCGCGCAGCTGGCCATCGCCGTGTTCGCCCGAGAGCGATCCGCCGTAGCGCACCACGAGGTCGGCAGCCTCGTTCATGAAGCGGCGAAAGTCTTTGACCCCGTCCGCAGTTTTCACGTTTACCGTAATTCGAGAATGGATGCAGCCATCGCCAAAGTGACCGAAAGTGGTGAAGCGGTACTGGTGCCGCTTGAGAATCTCGTAGAACTCGCGAAGATAGTTTCCAACTTCCTCAGGAGGAACAGCAGCATCCTCCCATGCTGGGAAGGCGTCCTCCACTCCGGGTACGCGGCTGGCGTCAATCGCCACTTCGCGTATGTGCCAGACAGACTTCTGCTCGTGCGGGTCCTCCACGAGCTTCATATCCAAATGCCCGCGGAGCTCGTGGTCAATCCTCTCCATGGCGTGGCGGGCTTTTTCGCTGGCATCCTGTTCGGTCTGGCCGCCGAATTCAGCCAGGACCCAGGTGTCGCCTGCGGGCAGCAGCTTGGCACCGGGCAAGGGTTTGCCCTTACGGTGCATGTTTTCGATGACGTGCTGCTGGACCGCCTCCAGTCCGATTGGGCCATAGCTGCGGATCATGGCCACGTTGTCCCCCGCCAGAAAAATATCGGGATAGCTGATCACCAGCAGAACCCGCCTTGGCGGGCTGGGGACCAGGCGCACGGTGGCGTTCAACACCAGCACGCATGTGCTCTCGGTTCCGACCAGCGCCCGCGCGACGTTGAACCCACGTTCAGGGAGCAGTTCATCAAGGTTGTAACCCGAGACGCGGCGCGGAATCTGTGGATAGGTGTGGCGAACCTGTTCGGCGCAGCGGTCGCGAAGATTCCTGAGCCTGCTGTAGATCTCGCCCCGCCGACCGCCCGCGCGGGTAATTTGCTGAAGCTCTTCTTCGCTGGTACGGCCGACGCGCATACGCGATCCGTCGTAGCAGAGGATCTCCAATTCCTCGACGTTGTCGACCGTCTTGCCGCCCATCACCGTATGCACACCGCAGGAATTGTTGCCGATCATGCCGCCGAGAGTGCAGTACTTGTGGGTGGCAGGATCAGGCGCAAAAGTCAGGTGGTGCTGTTCGGCCGCGCCGCGGAGTTGATCGCAGATCACTCCGGGCTCGACCCGCGCGATTCTTTTCGCCGGATCCAGTTCCAGGATGCGGTTCATGTACTTGGAGAAATCCAGAACGACCGCCACATTGCAGCATTGTCCGGCGAGGCTGGTTCCGCAACCGCGTCCCAGAATCGGAACTTCATATTTCCGGCAGGCGCCAACCGCCTGAATCACATCTTCGACATCACGGGGTATCACCACGCCGATTGGCACATGGCGGTAAAGGGAGAGATCGGTTGCGTACAGAGAACGGCTGCCGGCATCGAAACGTACTTCGCCGCGAATGGTGTGGCGCAACTCCGCGGCCAGTTGTTGGGCAATATTCACCCGCCCTCGGCCCGGCAGTACACGCAAGGCATTACGCGACGAGGCCGGTGGCGTAACGGGCTGGGTTCTGCTGCTCATGAGATGCTCCGGCACCCAGGAAATCTTTTGGTTAGTGGATTCCCCCGATGATGGGCGGGTTGCCCTGCAGGCTGAGCCCGTTTGCAGCAGGTTCCAATACATTGAGCCTTGTGCAAAAGTCAGCTACACACATATCGTATTACGACCTTCCAGCTCACGTCTCGGAACTCTTAACCGCGCGCCAACTTCTCGTCTTAAGGGAGCATCCCAACTCCCAGGGCGCAGCAAGCTCGCCGATCGCAGCAGAGAGGTGCATGGCTTATGTTCAACCAAATCCTTGAGCCTGCGGGCCAGAGCCTTGCGCTGACCATTCTGGCCGCCCTGGTTCCGCTGATTGTCTTGTTGTTCCTGCTGGCAGTCGTGCGCATGACAGCGTGGCTGGCCACGATCATTGCCAGCCTCGTCACGGTCATCGTGGGCGTGTTGGTGTGGAAGGCCCCCGCCGCGTTAGCCCTGAAAGCCTACCTGTACGGCTCGCTGCAGGGATTGTGGACTATCGACTGGATTGTGCTGTGGGGACTGGTGATCTTCAACACCTTGGTGTTAACCGGCGATTTCGATCATTTCAAGAATTGGATGATCAACCACGCCACCCGTTGACATCCGCATCCAGACGCTGATGCTGGCGTGGTCATTCGGCGCGCTGTTGGAAGGACTGGTGGGATTTGGATATCCGTGGGCCGTCGTGGTGCCAATCCTGACCGGCCTCGGCATCGCTGATCTGGAAGCGATTCGAGTGGCGGCACTGGCCAACAACGCGCCCGTATCTTACGGTGCGCTCGGAGCCCCCATCCTGGCATTGGCTGCCGTAACGGGGCTGCCGCTTTCGCAATTGTCGGCTTCGGTCGGTCACATCGTCGCGGTGCTGGCAATACTGCCTCCCTGGGTACTGATCTATTTGGTCAGCGGTTGGGAAGGTGTGACGGAGGCATGGCCTCTGGCCATCGTCGCTTCGCTTCCTATATTGCGGGACAGTGGCCGGTCGCGCGCTATCTCGGACCGTACATGCCGGACCTGAGCGGCGCAATCCTGTCGTTCTGGGTGCTTTTCTTCTTTATCAAAATTTGGCGCCCCAAGACTATCCGTTCCTTTGGCGGAAAGGTGGTTACAGCGGAAGAGGCTCAGGCTGCCGATCCACCTCTCCTCGGGAGCGAAGCAATCAGGGGGTGGCTGCCGTTCGTGGTGCTTCTCATCGTGGTGGTAGCGTGGACTGGACCGTGGTCGCACTTGCCGGCAAAGTCGCTGTACAAAGCGTCGGTCGCCGCGGTGGACTCGATCAACCACAAATCTCAACCATCGCCCTTTAACTTCACTCCGTTGAACGGCGGGACCTCGATTTTGGCGGCTTGGCTGCTGATTGTGCTTTTGCTGCGGCCCGGCTTAGGTACGCTAAAGCAAGTGTTTGCGCGGACCTTCCAGCAAATGTGGGGTGCATTCCTGGTGGCATTCTTCATCTTCGGGGTCGCCTACGTCTTCGTATTCACCGGCATGGCGACCTCGCTAGGGTATGGCCTGTCGAAGGTCGGCTGGGAGTTTGTGGCGATTGCTCCCATTCTTGGCTGGATTGGCGTGGCACTGTCCGGCAGCAACACTTCGACCAACGCAATGTTTGGCCCCGTACAAGCGGTTACTGGCAGGCTGTTGCACCTGCCGGTTCTCCTATTGCCTTCAATGAACTCCGTGGGCGCGGAGGTAGGAAAACCAATCGCACCACAGACGGCAAGCGTGGGCGTCTCGACCAGTCGCTTCGTGCGAAGCGAAGGTCAGGTTATCCGCCACAACATGTCGTGGACGCTGGTCATCCTGGCATATCTGATCCTGGTTGGGTTGTTCTTCTATTGGGTGTTTCCGAATGTCATGCAGACCTGACCCCGGACCTATCGCAGGACTCGGTACGACGCCGTTGCGCTCATCGAATCGCGTGCCCGTTCCCTGTCATGTCATTCTATTCTCAGCAGTGCTAGCCCGTTTGAGGATCGCTGTAGCGTTCCAGGTGCTTGGGCGATTCGATGAGCATGATCTCCAGGGTTGGCCGTACTTTGGCCTGCAGCAGATGCCCACCAAGGGTTGTGCCATCCGATTTAGCGATGATCACGTGGGCATGAACCTTCGGCGACCCGCCCTGGTTTTCGCTGATCGCAACGTTGCCCATGAGAGATTAGTACTTCTACCTGCTCATTGACTTCGATGCGCTTGTAGTCTTTTCTGCCGAGTTCGAAGTAGCCCAACGTGACCTGAGTGAAACCACCGATGCCGGTGAAGCGGCTGGCATCGAGGCGCTGCTGGCGCGCGAACTCGACCAACTGCGACGGGACCTGGTCGCCCGGGGAGAAAACCAATACGAACGTTTTTCCTCCGCTGTCCTGCTGGATTTTTTTGCTTTTCATGGCGTGCCCTCTGTTTGATGCATCGTGATGCCGGCGCCGTTATTCCAGCACAGCCCGGACAATTTCGGGATGATGTCGGCAGCATAAAGGGATTGGCTGCCAAGCAAGCGTCCTTCCAAACCAACGCTGGTACTATCCTGAGGCTATCGCCAAACTATCGCCAGATCAGCACACCGAATCATGACCCTTAACGAGATGACAAGAACGCTAATCCCCTGATATCAGTCACTTGACTTCTTTCCCCTGCGGCAATCCACTTACGTTCGTAACTTGTCTGGCAAGCTTCTCTTTGCCAACATGGTACCGGTCCCGTTTTTGGACTCGAGCCGCCTGCTCACGTTCCTGACCCTCCCGTGCCGGTAAGGCGTCCGACTCTCCCCCATCAGTAAGAACACGCATATCTCTTCCCTGGGGAGAGATATGCCTGGAGGGCAAGATGTCGTCACACGCGCAGGAACGACAGACCTTGAGCAGTGTGCCAGAGCTGTCCAGCCTGTATGCGACATATGGAGTCGAGGTCAACGCCCTGTCGGTCGAACAGATTTTTGCGCTCTATGAGCGAACCGGCTTCCTTTATCCCGACAAAGCCGCCCGCCTCCGTCCGCATCTCGGACTGGTGAGGGACAACTGGCGAAAGATGCTCCGCGCCGGGGAGTCTTTGCTGTACATTCTGACCGCGGGTGACGAAAGACGAGGCATGGCCTCATTGGCCGTGTGGCGAGCCGCGCCCCACGGCTGGATGCCACAACATCTGGTTAGCGACAACAACCCCTTTGCGTCACGCGCGGTGATGCTGGCGGCGGCGGCGGCAAGAATGCTGCGCGGAGTTGATGACGCTCAGAATTGGTTTAGGCCGGAGAACCGCTTCCCAGCACGGGTCTTCGGATCCATGGTCCAGACCATTGGGGAATCTCTGTGCTCGGTACAGCGCCATAGCTTTTTCGCATTGCCCAAGGGTTTGAACCTGTCCGTGGACAGCAAAATCCACGCCGTTCCTTACGATCCAGCTCACAAACAGGCTCTTTCAGCCATAGCGTCGGCGACGCGGGGGAGTGTCTACATTGCTGGCGAGGACCTGCTGGGAGACGTTGAGCTTCGTACCGTTAACGATATATACCGCTCGGTCGGTCTGCGCCGCACCCGCTCGGTATGGCTGGCCTTCAAAGGAACGAGGAGCGAACCAGTCGGGGCAGCTATTGCATTCCGTGGTCCTTTAGGAATCAATTTCAGTTTCCTCGAGAATCGCTGTGATTTGCTGCTTCATCCGACGCTTCCTGTTTCGGAAGTTCCCGACACGGTGGCTTGCCTTCTGAGCGCATCGGCCGCTGCGTATCGCGATTTTGAGCTCAATGAAATTCCGCTGATCGCCGATGAAATGGCGACTGACGTCCTGCTGAAGTTAGGTGCGGAATTTCTGCGCCACTACTGTCAGGGCATCTGGCTCCAGGCTGGACATCAAGGCTTCTATCAGCACGTCAATGGCTTCTACTCAAGACTTTTGGCCCGCGCCGAAAAACAGAAAATGAAACGCAGCCGTGCCGCCTCGGAGTCGCGATGAATACAGCCGTCGCCTACATCATGGAGGACCCGCGCGAGGCCATGCGCCTCGAGCTGAAGGTCGATCCCGAGGCTTGGGTTGGCAAATACTTAGCCTGTCGTCTCAAACCTCGGGCGGAGGTTCTGTCGGTCGGGTGTGGGCCGGGAGTGATTTTGCGGCAATTGTGCGCGATAGATCCGTCGATTAGAGGAACCGGAATCGATATCAGCGCGGAGCGTGTAAAGGATGCAGCCCACAAACACGGCGCCAACGTCCCTCTGAAGTTCGTCCGCGGGGATGCACATGCAATGCAGTTCCCGTCGGACAGCTTCGACCTGGTTTACGCCCGCATGTTGTTCGAATACCTGCACGACAAAGAACGGGCCGCCGCCGAAATGGTTCGAGTCTGCCGGCCCGGGGGTACGGTTCTTTTTCAAGACCTCGATGGACAGCTGCTGTGGAACTATCCCGAAGACCCTGCGGTGCAACGCACGGTCGAGAAGGTGGTGGCGGGTTTGGCGAAAACCGGTTTCGATCCTTTTGTTGGTCGCAAGCTCTTCTCGCTGGCGCAAAAGGCGGGCCTGAACAACATCGAGGTCCAAGCTGAGTGTTACCACCTCATCGTCGGAGAAATCGATCCCACAATTCTGAAACGCTGGGAATTGAAGCTGGAAATTGCGATTCCCATGATCTCTCAAACCCTGGGGGACGAGCGGGCGGCCAAGCAGCAAGCGCAGAGGTTCCTTGAGTATCTGCGGCGGCCTGACACCCTTACTTACTCCAACGTTTTTACGGTAGCTGGGCAGAAACCCTTGTGAACGAAAGCCCGTGAACTCCAGCCGGATGACGTCAAATGCGAAAGCGAATTGAACGAAAAGATAAAAAGATAAAAGGTTCTGTGGAGTTGAGGCACCAACATTTTCATCCCTTCGCGAAGGAACATAGATATGCTGACCAATAACCACACCAAAACCGGCTCGGCCAGGCAGGTCCGGCGAGCCGTTGCGCTCGCCATGGTGGCACTGCTGTTTGTCGCCAGTGCGCCGGCGCAGAATGCAATCGATGTCACGACCATGAGCGTGGAAGACCTGATGAACATGCAAGTCACATCGGTGTCCAAGCGCACGCAAAAGGTGGCAGACGCCGCCGCGGCCATTTTCGTCATAACGCAAGAGGACATCCGCCGCTCGGGCGCCACCAGCATTCCCGAAGCCCTGCGGCTGGTTCCTGGCGTACAGGTTGCGCGCATCGACGAGAACAAGTGGGCCATCAGCTCTCGCGGCTTCAACGGACGCTTCGCCAACAAGCTTCTGGTGCTGATTGACGGACGCAGCGTCTACACACCTTTGTTCTCTGGAGTCTACTGGGATGCACAGGACGTGATGCTCGAGGACATTGACCGGATCGAAGTGATCCGTGGTCCGGGGGCGACGCTGTGGGGCGCCAATGCCGTCAACGGCGTCATTAACATCATCACCAAGTCCGCCAAGGCCACCCCGTCTGCGCTCGTGGCTGCGGGCGGCGGAACCGAAATGCAAGGATTCAGCAGTCTCCGCTACGGTGGCAGGCTAAACAAAGCTACCGCCTACCGGGCCTATGCCAAGTACTTCACTGTCGCCGCATCCAACGACCCGTTGGGAAGGCCTGCGGATGACAATTGGAATGCCTTACGCGGTGGATTTCGCGGAGACTGGACCCCAGATGGCCCCGACTCGCTCACGTTTCAAGGGGACCTTTATCGCAGCCGCTACGGAGAAACTCTGACTGTTCCTTCCCTCGATGCCCCTTACACCAGCACATTCCCCAATCGAGGCAGCATTAGCGGAGGCAACGTCCTGGGTCGCTGGACTCACACCTTCGGACTTTCTTCAACTTCGTTGCAGATGTACTTCGACAATACCAACATTTCCGAGAACTCACTATTTACAGACCATCAAAATATCTTTGACATAGACTTCCAGCACACAATTCACGTGAGTGAATGGCAGCAATTCATCTGGGGCATTGGCTACCGCTCCAGCGCCGACCGTAACAATTCCAGCTTCGTGGTCTCCCTGCTGCCGGACCATAACAGATTGAACCAGGTCAGTGGATTTGGCCAGGATGAGATCAGCCTCTTTGACAAACGGCTTCAGCTCACGATCGGTTCCAAGCTGGAGCACAACGACTTCACAGGTTTTGAAGTCCAACCCAACGCCCGCATCCTCTGGAACATCACGCCCAACCAGTCGGTCTGGACCGCGGTTTCGCGTGCGGTCAGAACCCCTGCCTTAACCGAGCGAGGTCTGCAGCTGATTTCAGCTGTCATACCGCCAGGCGGTCCGGGCAATCCCACCCCGTTGCCGGCGGAGGCTGCGGTGTTCGGGAGCAACCAGTTCAAATCGGAGGATCTGCTGGCGTATGAAGCCGGTTATCGCGTACAGGTGACCAGCAATCTTTCAGCCGATATCGCCACCTTCTACAACTACTACACCCATCTCCGGACCGCCGAGCCGGGAACGCCGTTCCTGGAGATGAATCCAGCCCCGATGCATTTGGTGGCGCCCTTTGTCGCTGGAAACAAAATGCATGGCGGGACCTACGGCGCTGAACTGTTTGCCGACTGGCGGCTCGTTCCCAAATGGAAGCTCGCGGGCTCCTATACCTATCTCGAAATGAACCTGCGCAAAGATGCGACCAGCCTGGACCCGACGGCGGATAATCCCGGCCCGTCAAGCCCGCGTCATCAGTTCTATGTGAGATCTTCGCTGGACGTGTTCCGCAGATTGGAGCATGACCTGATCGTTCGCTATGTGGAGCAGTTGCCCGGGCTCAACATACCCAGCTACTACTCTGTGGATACTCACTTCAGCTACAAATTGCCGTCAAGAATTGAGCTCTCCATAGGCAGCCAGAATCTGCTCAACAAGCAGCACCTGGAGTTTGTTCCAGATTTCATCAATACCTCTCCCACCAAAGTAGGACGAACGGTCTACGGAAGTATTACTTGGCGCCCAGAGTAAGCCGGTTGTTTCGAGGTTGAATAAGGACCACTCCCTAACGATGAGACGCCTACGATCAATGGTCGCGATACTGGCGATGCTGACGGCAAGCGCGGCACCTGATGCGCGCTCTCAGGACACGTCTGCCTCGTCGGAATACCTGATCAAAGCCGGCTTTATCTACAATTTTGCGAACCTGGTACAGTGGCCCGCTGCGACCTTCCCTCAGCCCGACTCGCCTATCGTGATCGCCATTTTGGGACAGGACCACTTCGGAACCACTCTCGATCGAGTACTGCAAGGCAAAAAAGTAAATGGACGGCCTTTCCTCATCAAACGGCTCAAATCAGTTCCTGAACTCCTGAAATCAGTTGCCGAACTCAAAGAGTATCAGATCCTGTTCATCAGCTCCTCAGAAATGCCCCGCCTGGCCGAGGCAATCCAGATTGTGAAGGGCATCCCCGTCCTCACGATCGGGGAAACACCCGGTTTCGCCAAGAACGGCGGGATGATCAATCTGATCCTGGAAGACAACCGGGTTCGTTTCGAGGTGAATGTAGAGGCTGCGAAAGAAGCTGACCTCAATATAAGTTCCCGGCTACTCGCCCTGGCCAGAATCGTTCCGCAAGCACCGGCTGACGGAAGGAAAGCGGAATGAATCTCCTAAATCTTTCCATCAAGCGCAAACTTATTCTGATGACGATGCTGACCAGCAGCATCGCACTGCTCCTTTCCTGGGCCAGCTTCCTCATTTACGACCTTATCTCTTTTCGCAGTTTGCTCACGCAAGATCTATCCACCCAGGCCGAGATCATTGGGTACAACAGCGCAGCCGCTATGGCGTTTAGGGATCAGACCGCGGCCACAGCGACTCTGTCCGCGCTTACGGCCAAAGGGGACATTGTTGGGGCCGTCTTATATGGCCCCAATGGAAAAATGTTCGCCCACTATTTTCGTGGGGAAGAGACTCTGCCGGAGCTTCAGCCAACCTGTTCGCAGAAGAAAAGCTACCGTTTCCAAGGACAATACCTGGAAGTATGTCACGACGTAACTCTCAATGGCGATCGCGTGGGAACGCTGTTTTTAATGTCGGACATGCGGCAATGGAGCATGCGCGCCCAGCGCTACGCCAAAATCTGTTTCGTCTTCGCCCTGATGTCAGCCTTTCTCGCGTTCCTCGTGTCTTCCAAACTTCAAAAGCTGATTTCCGGACCCATCATGCACCTGGAGGACACCATGAAAATGGTTTCCGCCAACAAGAACTATGAAGTGAGAGCCGTTAAATCCTACTCCGACGAAATCGGCAGCCTCATGGATGGATTCAACGCCATGCTATCCGACATCCAGCAACGCGACACTGCGTTGCGAGGGGCCAATGAGGAACTGCAAACCAGGACGCAGGAGTTGGAGGAGGAGATTACCCAGCGCCGGCAGGCGCAGGAAGAGCTGCTCAAAGCCAAGCACGTCGCCGAGGAGGCGAGCCGCGCCAAGAGCACGTTTCTTGCCAACATGAGCCACGAATTGCGCACACCGCTCAACGCCATCATTGGATATAGCGAAATGCTCGAGGAAGAGGCGCGCGGTTCGGAGAACTCGGGCAATATCCAGGACCTTCAGAAGATTCAAGCCGCCGGTAAACACTTACTTTCCCTGATCAACGACGTGCTTGACCTTTCCAAAATTGAGGCAGGAAAGATGACTCTCCATCTGGAGACATTCGACGTAACGGGGATGATCGAGGAAATCGTCGCTACGCTGCAGCCTGCCGTTGAGAAAAACAGGAACACCTTGCATGTGCGCCTAGCTGACCAGGTCGGCATGATGCGCGCTGATATCACAAAAGTCCGTCAGATCCTGTTTAATTTGCTCAGCAACGCGTGCAAGTTTACCGATCACGGCTCGATCTCCGTGGATGTAGACCGAAGATTGGAAGACGGCCGGGACTGGATTCGCTTCGAGGTCGTTGACACTGGCATTGGAATTGGCGCTAAACAGAAGGAAAACCTCTTCAAGGAATTCGCCCAGGCGGACACCTCAATCTCCCGCAAATATGGAGGCACGGGGTTGGGGCTGGCCATCAGTTACAGATTTGTCCAGTTGATGAAAGGTCGCATCGCCGTTCAGAGCGAGCCTGGCCAGGGGGCGACTTTCAGGGTTGACCTTCCGGCACAAGTCCGGATCGAGACGCCCGATTCTGCGCCGGCCGAGGGAACCAGTGAAGTTCCGAGCCCGGCTGGCGCTGTCAAAACTGATCGGGACACGATCTTGGTGATCGACGACGATGCCGCGGTTCGCGACCTGATGTCGCGCTTTCTCACTAAGTTGGATTTCAATGTCTTCGCTGCCGGGAGTGGGGAGGAAGGCCTGCGGCTTGCCAGGCAGGTCCATCCAGGGATCATCACATTGGACGTTGTCATGCCAGACCGCGACGGTTGGTCGGTTCTGAACCAGCTCAAAGCGGAGCCGGAGCTGTCGGAAATTCCGGTCATTATGGTGACAATTGTGGACAATCAGGGGCTGGGCCTTGAACTGGGAGCCTCCCACTACCTGGTCAAGCCGGTTGATCGCGAACGGCTTGCCGCGCTCGTAGAAAAACACCGCAATATGCACTCGTCAGCCCCCCAGACTGTCAGGATACCCGTATCCATGTCGCCCGATGGCAAGCATGTGGGGCCAATCGGAGCTGAAATCGTCCGGAGACGTTAACCATGGCGAGAATTCTACTGGTCGAAGACAACGAAATGAACCGGGACATGCTTTCCCGACGACTCGAGCGGAAAGGGTACTCCGTCACAATCGCTCACGATGGGGAGCAGGGACTCTCGCTGGCATGTTCGCAAATGCCTGATCTGATTCTGATGGATATCAGTCTTCCCTTAATCGATGGTTGCGAAGTAACCCGCAGATTAAAGGCGAACCCGAGTACGCGCCATATCCCGGTCATCGCGCTAACCGCCCACGCCCTGCTGACGGATCGTGAAATGGCATTTGCTGCCGGCTGTGATGACTATGACACCAAACCCATCGACTTCGTTCGTTTGAACGAGAAGATCGAGAATTTTCTGGTTGATAAAAGGACCTTATGAATTCGCAAACTAGTCGGTTGCTGGTTGTCGACGACAACGAAATGAACCGGGACATGCTTGCTCGCCGTCTGGAACGAAAGGGCTACGAGATTGTTGCCGTGGACAGCGCCCGTCAGTTGTTGCAACGAGTCAAGGACACGCCTGTAGATCTGGTTCTCTTAGATATAGAAATGCCTGAGATCAGCGGCCTGGATGCCCTGAAAACACTGCGCGAAGCCTACTCTCCGATTGAACTGCCCATCATCATGGTGACGGCCAAGAATCAGAGCGATGACGTCGTCAAGGCATTGGATCTGGGAGCAAACGATTATGTGACCAAGCCCATCGACTTCGCGGTCGCGCTGGCGCGTATCGGCACCCAGCTATCTCACAAGCGCGCGCAGGAGGCGCTGCGGGAGAGTGAAGAACGCTATGCGCTGGCCGCGCGCGGCGCCAACGACGGACTCTGGGACTGGGACCTGGAAGCGAACACCGTCTATTTCTCTCCTCGCTGGAAGACGATGCTCGGCTATGAGGACGGCGAGATTCAAGACAAACCGGAAGAATGGCTTAGCCGCATCCATGACGCCGATCGCGACCGGGTGAAGGAGGAAATTGCCGCCCACCAAAAAGCATCTACCCTCCATTTCGAGAGCGAGCACCGCGTACTGCACAAAGATGGAACCTTCCGATGGATGCTCAGCCGCGGACTGGCTGTTCACGACGCCTCGGGAAAAGCTCTGCGCATGGCTGGATGGCAGACCGACGTCACAGAAGGAAAAGTGTCCGACCCGCTAACCGGCTTGCCCAATCGCCTGCTGTTTACGGACCGCCTCGGACGTCTGATCAAGCACGCCAAACGACGCAAAGACTACCAGTTCTCAGTTTTGTTCCTGGATCTTGATGGCTTCAAGATGATCAACGACAGCCTGGGTCACCTGGTCGGGGACCAATTGCTGATGGGTGTGGCTACTCGATTAGAGAAGTGTTTGCGCGCCACGGACACTGTCGCCCGTTTGGGTCAAGGCTGCATCGTTGCGCGCCTCGGCGGAGACGAGTTCACGATTCTCCTGGATGATCTTAAGGACGCAAACGACGCCAGGCAGGCCGCGGATCGCCTGATGAAGGCAGTGACTGCGCCATTCATTCTGGATGGCAAGGAAGTATTCACCTCGGTGAGCATCGGGATCGCACTAAGCAACTCAAGCTACGACGAGCCCGAAGAGATCTTGCGCGACGCCGATACGGCGATGTACCGCGCGAAGTCTTTGGGAAAAGCACGCTACGAAATATTCGATGCCGACATGCGCGCCAGCGTAATGGCCCGTCTGCAACTGGAGATGGATTTGCGCCGTGCCCTGGAACGTGGAGAGTTTTCCAATTTCTACCAACCGATCGTATCACTGGCCACGGGTGAGATCGTTGGCTTCGAGGCTTTGCTGCGCTGGGAACATCCCACCCGTGGCCAGCTTAGTCCGCAAGAGTTCATTTCGGTGGCCGAAGAAACCGGGTTCATTCGCGAACTGGGCTGGTGGAACTTGCGCGAAGCGTGCCGGCAGATGAGCGAATGGAGAACAAAGTACGACGCCTATTCTGATCTCACGATGAGTGTCAATCTCTCCCCGAAGCAGTTTCTGCAGCCCAATCTACTCGAAGATATCCAGAGCTTGTTGCTCGAACTCGGCCTGCCGCCGACCGCTTTGAAGCTGGAATTGACGGAAAGTACGGTAATGGGGGACCCGTCGTCGGCAATCGAAATGCTGGAGCAAATCAAAGCCTTCGGCATTAGCCTGGCCATCGATGATTTCGGTACGGGCTATTCCTCCTTAAGTTACCTGCATCGGTTCCCGCTAGATACTCTGAAGATCGACCGTTCTTTCATCAGCGGTATGGGCGACGGCAAAGAGAATGGAGGTGCAGAGATTGCGCGCACGATCTTGCCGATGGCGTCGAACCTTCACTTGGACGTGGTTGCGGAAGGAGTTGAAACTAGTGAGCAGGTTGCAATGTTGAAGAAACTGCACTGCAAATACGGACAGGGATATTACTTTTCCAAACCGTTGTCAGCCGATGAGGCGGGACTATTGTTGGCTGAACAGCCGACCTGGTAACCCAGCCTTCAATGGGATTGATCAGCGACGGTTTTTGTTCACACAAGGTCACATGAAACTCGCTTGGCAGAACCTACTTCATGATCGCGGTCGCTTCCTGACAACCGTGCTGGGGGTATCCTTCGCGGCCTTCCTGATGGTGTTTCAAGGCAGTCTCCTGGGCGGATTCTTGCGCGCCGCCTCGCGATTCATCGAGGCGAGCGACTTCGATATTTGGATTACGGCTCGCGGCGTGCAGGCCTTCGAATTTGGGGCAACACTGGAAGCCCGTGTGCAGGAGTTAGCCTCCGGCGTACCCGGTGTGGTGGAAACAGGTCGAGCCTGCATGGCATTTGCCGTCTACCGGAAACCGAACGGAAAGCAACAAGTGGTAGCGCTCGTCGGTGCGGACCCGAACTTGGGAAAGCGCTTCCCTATCCCCGAGGTAGCAGAGAGGCCGGAAGATATCTCTCCAGAGTCGGTCATCTATGATGAAAGCGACCGAAGTGTCCTTGAAACCCTATCCCTGCCGGCAAGAGTCGAGATAAACGGACACCGCGCCAACATCGATCACGAGATCCGGGGATTCGGGGGATTTCTGGGTGTGCCGGCTCTTTTTACCTCCTATCGCAACGCGGCCCACGATTTAGGTTTCCCTCCCAATGAAGGGATGTACATCGTTGCCCGAGTAGGCAAACCGTATTCGGTTGCCGATGTTCAGCAGAGCCTCAGGCAGCGCCTGCCGGAAGTCGATGTGCTGACTCGTGAACAGTTTGCTCACAAGTCTCGCATGTATTGGGTGATCAAGACCGGTGCCGGAAGCGCGATTCTGACGGCAGCCGTTTTGGGGTTCCTGATAGGGCTCGTGGTCGTGTCGCAGACCATCTTTGCTAACACCATGGAGAACATTGAAGAATACGCGACCTTGAAGGCTCTTGGGGCGTCCCGAGGGTTTGTGGCGCGCGTCGTGATTATGGAGTCTCTAATTTGCGGCGCAGGGGGGACGGCCCTTGGACTGGCCGCGGCTATTCCAGCGATGAGATATGCGAGGTCTCTAATTCCCTGGATACATACTCCGTCGTGGTTGCCGGTGATCGTAATGGTACTGAGTTTACTCATGTGCGCTTTGGCATCTATAGCGTCCGTTCGCAGTTCACTTGCGGTTGACCCGGGGCGGGTGTTCCGTGCCTGACAAGTTCTTAGCCGTCGAGGACGCCCACGTTTCTTTCGGCAACGGGGACGCGCAAGTTCGCGCCCTGCGCGGTATTTCCGCGTCATTCGAGCGTGGAGCGCTCTCCTTGGTCATGGGACCATCGGGAAGCGGAAAAACGACCTTGTTGTCTCTCCTCGGCTGCCTGTTGTCACCCGACGATGGGACGGTGTTTGTAGACGGCGTTCTGGTGAACGCACTGAATGGAGAGCAGAAAGCGGCTCTCCGTCGAACCAAGATCGGCTTCGTGTTCCAGAGTTTTCGACTGCTGCATTCCCTCTCCGCACTGGATAATGTCTGCCTGGGACTGGAAATTCGCGATCCCAAGCAGCCAGAGCGAATGACAACGGCGCGAGAATTGCTCGTCCACTTCGGCTTAGGCGACAAGCTTAATCATGAGCCAGACGGCCTTAGTCCTGGGGAAAAGCAGCGGGTGGCGATTGCGCGCGCTCTGGCGGGAAAACCTCCGATTCTTCTGGCCGATGAGCCTACGGCATCCTTGGATGCCGAGGCAGGCCGGAACATCTGTCAAATTCTTCGAAATCAGGTTGAGCAGCACGGGAAAACGGTTGTCGTCGTGAGCCACGATTCACGATGGCAGGAATACGCGCACCGCACAATCATTTTGAGCGATGGCCAAATTAAGCACCAAGAGCAGGTAACAAACTCTTGAGCACACAAACGAAACTCGGAGCCGGAATTCTAGCCATCATGCTCATCTTGGCCAGTGCGGCGTTTTACAGGGGCTCTCGGGAAAAACAGTCAATTCAGGCTCATGCGTCCGGCAGGGTGGGCGAGGTGGTATTCGCCTCTCCCGGGAGAGTCGAAGGACTTTCGGACACGATTCAGGTGGGAGCCGGCGCAGATGGCGTGCTGAAAGCGATCTACGTGAGCGAGCATCAGTTCGTAAGAAAAGGGACATTGTTGGGACAGATTGCCTGCGATGATTTAAGCGCCATGCTGCAAACCTCATTGGCCGAGGCGGACGCCGCACGTCAGGCCAGGACACGTCTGCTGCGAGGCGCACGTGACGAGGAGAAGAGAATAGCTGGCAACAAAACAGCAGCCGCTCAGGCGACCTTGGCGGAGGCCAGGACACGTCTGGACAGGCAGCGCGCCTTGTATGAGGGCGGAGAGATCTCCCGCGCCGCCTATGACCAGACCAGTCGTGACTTTGGCGTTGCGGAAGCTGATTTCCAGGCTTCGGTTCGCGCCGAGGAATTGCTCGCCGCACCTCCACTGGAGGAGGAAAAGGCACGCGCCGATGCTGACGTCCTGGCTGCCGAGGGTCGCGTCCGAACTGCGCAGGAACGAATCAGGAAGTGCGCAATTCAGGCCCCAATGGATGGCACCGTTCTGCGAATCTCCGCCCGACCTGGAGAATCCTTCAGCACATTGATGCCGCGTCCGCTATTCAGTCTCGCCGACGCTTCCGGACGACGTGTCAAGGCGGAAATCGACGAACGGGATCTTTCTAAGGTTGTGATTGGCCAAAACGTGATCATCCAGTCGGAAGGGCTTGGTGGGAAAAAGCTTACCGGGACGGTAGAGAGCATATCCGCCGTCATGGGCAGAAAGAGCGTCTATACGGACGATCCAGCGGACAAGATCGACCGCGATGTTCTGGAGGCTGTAATTGCCATCACAACCGAGGACGCAAAATCACTGCCTATCGGACTCAGAGTTACCGTCCAGTTCCTGTCTGGCCGTCAACCGAAACTCTAACCCCACTCGATTCTGTGAAGGTCACGCGGCACGACGTTCACCCCTCAAAGCTTCCGTGCTGGCCGTTTGCGATGCAATCAAATCAGCAAGCCCAGGCAGCAGCCGACCAACGCTAGCAGGCCGGAGACAAACAGTGCGGCGTGCAATCCGTGCAGAAATCGGGCTTTTTGCGCGATCAGCGAGCCGAACAGCGCCACTCCCATCATGCTTCCCGCCTGACGCGACGAATTGAGCACGCCCGAGGCAATGCCCGAACGCTTCTTCTCTACCGCGCCCAGAAGGACCGATGTCAGGGGCGGGACGACCAGCCCAATTCCCGCGCCCATCGCCAACAACTGGAAGGCCATCTTGAAATAGGGAGTGCTGGGCCCCACTCTCAACAAAGAAAAACAACCGGCGATGAAAAGGGCCAGGCCGAACAGGATCGGCACTCGCGGTCCGAAGCGCGCGGAAATGCGCCCAGCCGAAAGATTGCTAGCCAATACAATCGCTGTCATGGGGAGAAAAGCCAAACCGGTTCTCAGCGCGGTGTAGTTCTTGACCTGCTCGAAAAACAGGCTCAGCACAAAAATTAGGCCATAGTAACCAACGTTGATCAGCAACCCGATCAGGGTTGCCGCGCTGAAGGTGCGATCGTGGAACAGTGACAAGGGCAGCATCGGGCTTCTAGCCCTGAATTCAAGAATGACAAATGCTGCCGCGGAGACGACGAATAGGGAGCATCCAGCCAGGACCCAGGGATCCGTCCAGCTCACTTTTCCCCCTTCGATGGTTGCCGCGGCCAGGTCTGCCAGGGCGAAGATTGCAATAGCCTGCCCGGGAAGGTCCAGCTCCCGATTTCGCAGCTGGGTAGTGTCCTGCGCATACTGCCAGGTAAGCCAGATGCCGAGAACACCGATCGGCACATTCATAAAGAAGATGCTACGCCAGCCGATGGCGGCGATCAGCAAACCGCCGACAACAGGTCCGGCCGCCAGCGCCACACTGGCTCCCGCAGCCCAGACTCCGATGGCATTCGTGCGTGCTTCGTCCGTGGCGTAAGCATGATTTAGTAATGCCAGAGAACAAGGCACTAGAATGGCCGCGCCAAGTCCCTGGAGGGCGCGTGCCAAAACCAGCAAACTCAGATTGGGAGCTATTCCGGCACCCAAGGAGGCAAGCACGAAGATCGCACCCCGCGATGAAAACCCGCTTGGCCCCAAAACGGTCTCCTGCGGCGCCCGCCGTAAGGATCAACGAGGCAAAGACTACGCTGTAGGCGTTCACCACCCACTGCAGGCCGGCCACGCCACCACCCACCGACTCGCCGATACGCCGCAAAGCGACGTTAACAATGGTTACGTCGAGTTGCACCACGACAAAGCCAAGGCTCATCGCGGCCAAGGTGAGCGGTTGGGTTCGACCTCCGGTCCTCGGACACCATTGTTTTGTTGGCGGTTCTCTTTCCGGCAAGGTCATTCGTTCGAACCTCTTGCAGCTTTTTGAAGCACCGATGGACGGAGGAGTTGTAGACAGAATCCTGAGCAACCCAGTGCCAGGATCAATCTTTACTTTTCTTTTCAGCCAGGCTCAGCCGTCAAGCATCCAAGGACTCCAAATGTGCATTTGCCCAGACTACGGGCAGGAGGCCAAGAATGGACTCTGGTGGTGATTCGTGTACCTGTGGCGCCGGCGGTGCAGGCATCCGGCAAATGCAAATTGAGCCAGACCGATGAAACAGAAGCGACCAGGCTCAATCTCCGGTTGTGCTTCACCGTTCTTTAACTTAGTGTATGTCGGCGCCGCTGCTTTTCGGCGCATGTGCATCGAGGAACTCGTAGCGCGCGCGGTTCGTTTCGGGCGCGGCGTGAATGTCCTTGCCCGATAGGTGCATCACTTCGAAACCGTTGCCCTGGTTGTACGGAGGCCAATCGGGCAGGCCTTTGGCATTAGGGTTGCCGGTCTTAACGAAATTTGCCCAATAAGACGACATCGCATCGGAAACCTGGAAATCATTCTCGCTCCAGGGCACGTCTTCCGATTTCAGAGTCTGAAAGACGTAGTGAATTTCGCCGGCATGTTTAGCTCCCAGTTCGCTGGCCGGCACCAGGCCAATCATCGCACCGGGCTTGGTTGCGGGCACCTGCTCGAAGTGGTAGGTGTAGACGGTTGCGGGGCCGATCGTGTTCTGCAGGTTGAGCCATTTCCAGGTGGAGTAAGCGATAAAGTCATCGCTCGACAGCTGCTCGGCGGAGAGGATCGCTTCCTCGTCTGTTTTGGCGGGATATAACTTGAGGAACTCCGCAGCCTGATTCCCGAACCGTTGTTGTGCCTGCTCGGCAAAGCTCCTTGAGGTGGGCTTCTGTGGCGACATCAGCACCATCATCTTGCCTTCATCCGCGTTCCAACCGGCAAGCAGTGGGACATGAGCCTGCTCACCGCGCCCGTAGATAGTCGCGGCATCGGAAGGCAAGAAATAGCCGTCGATATTCGGACCAAACGCCAACCTGCGGTTGAGCCTGGCCGCTGCCTGCAACAGTTCGTCACCGGATTTAGCTCGCATTTCGGCCAGATTCTTTGCCCCAACCGAGCGGGCAAACTTCACCCCAAACTGCTCGCTCTCAGACAGCGGCTTAACCGTGAGGCCGCCTTCTTTGCGGCTGGGGAAAAACGCCCCACTCTCACCAATGGCCCGCTGGAAGAGGTCACGGGAAACAGGGGAGGCCATCAGCGCACAAACCGAAAACGAACCTGCCGATTCGCCGCCGATCGTAATGTTGCCCGGATCGCCGCCAAACGCGGCGATGTTGTTGACCACCCACTTTAGAGCCGCAACCTGATCGAGCAGTCCGTAGTTGCCTGAGGAATTGTGCCCGGATTCCTTGGTCAACTCAGGATGGGAGAAGAACCCAAACACACCGAGGCGGTAATTCGGTTCGACGACCATGATGCCTTTCTTGGCCAGGTTTTCTCCATCGTAGCGCGGTTCCGACGAGCTGCCCGCGACGAATCCACCGCCGTAGAACCAGAGAAAAACGGGGAGCTTGGGGCTCGCGGGTTTCGCCGGCATCCAGATGTTAAGCGTCAGGCAGTCCTCACTGGGTTGACTATCGCGGAAGTAAATGTCGCCGAATACATTCGTCTGCAAACATGCTGAGCCAAATTTGTCGGCTTGCCGTACGCCGTTCCATTTGGGCATAGGCTGTGGGGCTTTCCAGCGTAGATCGCCAAGGGGCGGTGCCGCAAAGGGAACACCTTTGAAGATACGCACGGTGCGATCGGCATTGGTGGTGCCTGCAACCACGCCAGCTTCGGTTTTCACTTCGTCGGATGCAAATCGATTGGCAACCAAGATAGCCATGACAGTGAACGGCGCGATCCAGAGAAATCTAGCGAATGGCGACATTGTTCTCTCCTATGCGAAGGGCACCGGGATTTTACCGATCGCCAACCCCAATAGATTGCTGGCCCAACCGACTAGCATCATCCATTGCTAAAAAGCCTGGCCAGCGGTGTGGGTGCGACGGCTCAGAGGGCTGTCCGGGACAGCCCCCTAAAAGCGCAGCTTCAGAGCGAACTTAAATTCCCTCGGTGTGCGTTGCCGTTCATGGCCGTGATCTGTCCAAATCGCATCGGATTGCACCCCGGTTGTTAACCGTACTAAGGGTAATCGGTGGCAGGTCGGCTGGACCGCCTGAAGGCAATGACGCATTGATTCGGGAAGCTTGTGCTCGCCGAAGGTGCGGACGTTGTTGAACGTTCTACCCTCAGTTCGCCTACGACGCTTCCAGCTTCCTCTATGCTTAGGATCACCTCGGCGCCCCCATGGCTGGTTTCGGTAGTCTTCAGACGGCCGGAGACGAGGACAAAGATGAATTTTACCGGGTCACCCTGGCGGTAGATCGCCTGAAAGAGAGGAGACCTCTGAACACACGCGAATCGGACGTCGGGAGGAATCATCGACATTGAATTAACGAACGCGGTCGAATAGGGAAGGTAAGCCCTTGCTTGAGGCTGTCAAAGCGGGAGAGTACTCCGGGATCTTAGACTTATCTTTGCTCCACATCAACAACCGGATGACCGCGATGACCGCGACTTGCTAGCCAGAGCTAGCCAGAGACAAGCCTTAGATTCCGAGTGCTCCGAGAAAGGCAGGCGCCGATTCCCATCACGCACTCGTTCGGGCAGTGTGGGACGCCGCGACACCACCAAAATCAGGATCCCGCCTCCTGCCTCCACTTCCGAACTTCACCCCCCAGGCCGTTGCTGGTAATCGGCTGGTGATGGAAATCCTTCAGAGGACCACGAGACTTGCTGCTGAGCCTCCTGGCATTTGCACGTTGCACGCGAGGCCGCACGTCACTATTCCGAGCCACTCCTGCAATGTCAGAATCGAGATTGGTCTGTTCGTAAGACCCGGCAATTGCCGGAATCGAAACCACTATGAGAATAGACAGAAGCGCTGGAATTACGGCGCTCCTCCGCCCGGACCGCTTTGTTTACGCTCATGACTTACCTTTGGAGATTTCACCTTTCGGAAATCCGCCAAGCAGCGCTTCGAGAGTAGGCGAGCACAGAGGCTGAAGTTGTCAGTGGGATGTAAAAAGACTGTTAGTAACTGTCATTCCAGGTTCTCAGGGCGTTGAGAGCAATAACCTGGTCGGGCATTTCCAGCCGCAAAGCCCCCTCAGCGCAATTGGGTCGGGGATAAGGTCATGCAAGAGCAATGTCGGCGACACCCACATGTCAAGAAATTGTAAAAAGAATGTCACCATTTCTGTTCTTCTCAGCTCAATTGTCAGAACAGGAGTAAGCTAAGTGGATGTCGACGCAAGTCTTACGTGCCGTGACCGGAACGAAGCCGGCGGAGAGAATTCTGGTTGTCGAGGATGATCGCGCTGTGCAGAAGGCGTTGAGACGTTTGTTTGAGGCCGAGGGATTCGCGGTCGACGTTGAGAGCGACGGCAAGGCCGCCTTGGAAGCTTTCCGCGCGACGGTACCCTCTGCTATCGTCCTGGATCTCCGCCTTCCCGCCATGTCAGGCAGAGACGTATGCCGCGAAGTTAAGCAACAAGTACCCGCGTTGCCCATTATTATCCTAAGCGCCACCACCGACGTGACGGACAAGGTGCTGCTGTTGGAACTCGGTGCAGACGATTACGTGACTAAGCCGTTTAGTCCTCGGGAGCTGCTGGCCCGCGTCAGGGCTGCGATAAGGCGAACTGTTCGCCATGAAGTCGGAGAGATGTTCGCCTTCGATGGAATATCCATCAACTTCGCCAAGATGGAAGTGCTTCGAGGAGGGCAGCCGATCGAGATGACCGCCCGCGAATTCAGCGCGCTGAAGTTCTTGGTGCTGAATGCCGAACGGGTAATCTCGCGAGACGAATTGCTGTCCGAGGTGTGGGGATACCAGCATTATCCGTCCACACGAACGGTGGACAACCACATCCTGAAGATCCGGCAGAAACTGGAAAAGGAGCCCGCGAATCCAGTTCATTTCCGCACCGTGCATGGCGTGGGTTATAAGTTTGTGCGCTGAAATACGATCCTCTGTATTTGGCTTTGTATTCTTCGCGTAGGCTGAGGGCGGACGTGACAGGGTTTCGACTGCGTACCAAGTTCCTGCTTTCCATGCTGCTGATTTCGTCGGCACTCACGTGCACTAGCCTGCTCGTTGTACGCCGTAGTGTTCAGACGCAGGTACGGAAAGAAATCTTTGCCGATCTGCGAAATTCCGCGGGCACTTTTCAGAATTTCCAGCGCGAACGCGAAGCCACACTCACCCATTCAGCAGAATTACTGGCCGATCTTCCGGACCTCCGTGCGCTCATGACGACCACCGATGTGGCCACCATTCAGGATGGTTCGGGCCGTCTGTGGCGCCTGGCAGGCAGCGATTTGTTTGTGCTCTCGAATCGTTCGGGGAATGTGGTTGCACTCCATACGATTACTCCGGGATTCAGCCGCGATCTGGCGCAAACGTTTCTCCAGAACTCTCTGGAAGAGAGCAGCTCTGGTCAATGGTGGTTTGGCGCGGGTCACCTTTACGAGGTCTTCCTTAAGCCTATTTACTTCGGACCGGAAGCGGCCAATCAAGTGGTGGGGTTTCTGGCCGTAGGCTACGAAATCGACGAGCACCTGACCGCTGAAGTCAGCCGGATCGCCGCCAGCCAGGTTGCTTTTTCTTACGGCAGCACGATCGTGAGAAGCACATTGCCCAGCCTTCAGGAGTCGGACCTGGTTCGGCAAGTGGACGCACTCTCGGTTTCCGATGCCCTGCAACCAAGTACGATTCAGTTGGCCGACGAGCGATTTCTGGCTACCACCTTGGATCTGGCTGCCGGAAAAACTCCCACCGTGCGCCTAAGTGTGCTCAAGTCCTACGATCAAGCCACCCTGTTCCTGGACAGTCTGAACCGGTTGCTCCTGTTGCTCGGCATAATCGCGGTGTTAAGTGGCAGCGCCTTAGTCTTTCTCATCTCTCATACTTTTACCAGGCCTTTGGGAGAGTTAGTTCAAGGCGTGCGCGCCCTGGCCAGGGGAGATTTCGCCTTCCCGCTCACCACGACGGGCGGCGACGAAGTCGCAGAAGTGTCCCAGGCTTTCGACCGCATGCGAGGGAATCTGCTCAAGACGCAAGGTAGTCTGTTGGAATCCGAACGCCTGGCCACCATAGGACGCATGGCCAGTTCCATTTCCCACGACCTGCGTCACTCCCTCGCGGCCATAGTCGCCAATGCGGAGTTTCTGTGCGAAGCCGGCTTAGCTGCCGACCAGCGCGAGGAGTTGTATCAGGAAGTACGCATCGCCGTAAACCAAATGACCGATCTGATCGATTCGCTCCTGGAGTTTTCCCGTACCCGCGAATCGCTCCGGCCCACCTATGGCATCCTTACCGAGTCAGTCGAGCGCGCAGTGCAGTCCATCAAAGCACATCCCGAGTTCCACCAAATCGCCCTCGATTTTGTTGGTGACGACAGAATTGAAGGCTGGTTTGATCCCCGAAAGCTGGAGCGCGCTCTGTCCAATCTCTTGTTGAACGCGTGCGAAGCGGTATCACCGTCGAACGGCCGCATCGATGTCAACTTGCGAGCCATAGCAAGCGGCGTCGAAATTCGTGTGTCGGATAATGGCCAAGGTATTCCAGAATTCATTCGAGATCGCCTCTTCCAGCCCTTTGTCAGCGCCGGGAAGGAAAACGGCACCGGTCTCGGTCTGGCAGTGGTGCAGAAGATCGTGCAAGATCACGGCGGCGATGTGACGGTTGAGAAAACCTCCGACCAGGGTACCGTTTTCAAAGTAGTTCTTCCGCTTGTGTCGTCGAGTTCTCCGCGAACTGAGGTGGGCACGGTTGCTGGCCCACCCCTCAACCCTGCGAGTTCAGCCGACACACAATGAAGTAGCGGGTTCCGGCAGCGGAAGGGGCCAACCTGATGAAATCCGTAGCAGCAGAACTCTAGTCTTCGTCCTCAGGAGGCGCCTGTGCTAGATAGGACCACTTCGGTTTTTGCATTTGGAAGATTTGCCTTGCCGTTGTTCGTTGTGTGTGCTTTTGCCACGCTGTCCCGGGCGCAGGATCCTCGAACACCGCCCCGGGAAGCGCCAAACGATGCAGTATTGTCAGCTATGCACGACCTCGAGGAGCAAGTCCGGCAACTCCGGGAGGCGGTTGTTGAGATCCGTTCTGAAGCAGCACACTATCGCGCTGAAGCGGCGTCGCTACGCCAGGAATTACAGCAAACCAGAGCAGAATTGGGATCTGGCAGCAACCTGGCGCAACCAGCCCCGCAAGTACCGGCACCGTCTCCTGCCAGCTGGCCGCTCGAAGATCGGGTCAGCCGGCTGGAAGAAGATTCCCAATTGCTCAGTGCCAAGATCAACGAGCAATATCAGACCAAGATTGAAAGTGCCTCGAAGTATCGCGTCCGCCTGTCCGGCATGGTGTTGATGAACCTGTTCAGCGATCGCGGCATCTTCGACAATCAGGATTTTCCTTCCCTCGTGGCTGCTCCCTACTCCGGTCACCCGCAGGGAAGCTTCGGCGCAACGCTCCGCCAGTCGGAGGTCGGGCTGGAAGTGTTTGGGCCTCATCTGGCTGGAGCAAGCACTCGAGGAGACGTTCAGCTGGATTTCGCGGGTGGCTTTCCAAACATTCCCAATGGTGTCACCTCCGGAATATTGCGATTGCGTACAGCCACCCTCCACTTGGATTGGAAAAAGACCTCCCTGATCGCTGGTCAAGACGAAGCCTTTTTCACGCCACTTTCGCCGACATCATTCAGTTCGCTCGCTGTTCCCGCCTTCACTTACGCCGGCAATCTCTGGGAATGGGTGCCTCAGGTTCGGGTGGAACACAGTTTTGATATCACCGCGAACTCCAATCTCCTGATGCAATTCGGAATTTTGGACAACCTCACCGGCGATCTCCCCGTATCGCAATGGGGAAACATCCCGCAGGCCGGAGAAAGGATCGGCCAGCCAGCGTATGCCGCGCGAGTGGCCTGGAGCTGTTCGCTGTTCGATCAGCCACTGACGCTGGGTGCGGCGGCTTATTACGGCCGTCAGGACTGGTGGTTCGACCGTTATCAGGATGGCTGGGCCGGTACGGCAGATTGGGACATTCCTCTAAGCGGGCGATGGACCCTCAGTGGCGAGTTTTACCGCGGTAAGGCTCTGGGGGCGCTGGGTGGCGGAATTGGCCGCTCCGCCATTCTCAGCGGGCCGGTAATTTATCGGGGTGTTCAAATCCGGGGTCTGAATGCGTTGGGAGGTTGGTCTCAACTTAAGTTTCGCCCCACAGCAAAGCTGGAATTCAACGCGGCCTTCGGTACTGATAATGCGATTGCGCAAGATGTTCGGGCGTTTTCGACAGGCGAGAGCAATAGCAGTCTTCCGCTCGATCTACGACAGAATCGCAGCGCCTTTGGCAACGTCATTTACCGGCCCCATCAAAACCTGTTGCTATCGGCCCAATACAATCATCTAAGAACTTCGCCGCTTGATCTGGCGGGCCGGACCGGTGGGCAGGTAAACCTGACAATGGGTATTCTGTTCTGAGAACATGCTCTGCGCGAACATCAGCATTCGATGCATTATAAAAAGGCGCCGGATGGAAATTTGTGTGTCTCTTTTGCTGGGCAGTTTCGCCTGGGGACAGGCACCCACCGTGACCGCCAGGGTTGAATTTCAGAAGTCCGGCGGACTCGAAAATCCCACGAGCGCTTCGAACGTCGCGATGTGGCTTACTCCGCTCAACCTGTCAGCCGGTGTAGCCGACGAATCTCCTCGCCGCCCCCGACCTCGGCTGGTTCAGCGGAACAAGCACTTCGAGCCGCATATAATAGTTGTGCCGGTAGGTTCTTCTGTAGAATTCCCCAATCGTGACCCTTTCTTCCACAACGTGTTTTCGCTCTTCGAAGGAAAGCGTTTTGACCTGGGACTATATGAGGCAGGCACTACCCGAGACGTGCACTTCGATCGCCCCGGTATCTCTTACATTTTTTGTAACATTCACCCGGAAATGAGCGCCGTGGTCATTGCCGTGGAAACTCCGTATTATGCACTCTCCAATCGACGTGGCGAGGTGGAAATCAAGAATGTCACCCCAGGACGATACCTGCTCCGCGTCTGGTCCGAAGCCTCCTTGCCGGATCATTTGAGAAACCAGGCTCGCGAGATAACGATTTCCGAGAATACCTCCCGGCTCGGGACCATCCGTCTTATGCAAATCCCGGTAACCCACGCTCACAAGAACAAATACGGACAAGATTACGAGCCGCCCAGCCCTTCTAGCCCCGCCTACGAGCGGCGGCCGTAGATCGCAAGACCGCTGCGAATTCGCTCGTCGGTCCGGAGGTACGCGAAACCTCACATCCACCTCCCGGACTCCAGGAGCAATTGGGCTGGAGATGGGACTCTCGCCTCCTTCGCTCACCGCCGTCAGCGGTTGGCGCTCAGCCTGTTGGACTCGCTTGATGTTAGAAGGCTACCCAGTTTAAAGCAGACCACCTTCCATCCTGTTGCCTGATGCGCCACTCCGATTGCGACTACGTCCCGCGGGGCAGTAACAAATTGGAATGTCGCGATGTGCTCAGCCTTTGTATCTTCGCCGCCAGGCACGGGGCTGAATAGATAAGGAAGATCGGTTTGGCCCGCGCGAATAGCGTCCGATAAACTGGGAAAGGACACCAGATCCTTTTCAAGTCGGTCTCTTAGCCTGGGGGGACTTCAAGACGTGTTCCATGTCCTGTCTGTTTGACGATTCCGTGATCAGGGTTTAGCCAGGTGAGGAGCATGTTTCGCAGCAGTGCGGGATGACGAACTTCAGTGAGGCCAAGGTTCGCCAGTACGCCTTCGCTGTCGATCGGCTTGGTGACAAAATCAAGTTTGCTTCCCACAATCCAATTTTCGAGAAACCGGCGCAGGAATCTCTCAGCGTCGTTGACGGGCGCTGGCATCGCCGCGGCCAGCATCGGGGGCCGAGAGGGCTCGGGACAGCGATATTTCGGCCCATCGGGAATGCTGATGTGATTGAGAAAGCACTTGCGAACTGCGGTATGGAACCGCTGGATCGGACTCGAACCAAGCCAACTTGCCAGATTTGGTCGCTGCTTCGGCAAACTGATACACGGCGGGTTGAAGGCTGGCCCATGAGGCCGGTTGCGAGCCGCCACCCATGAGCTTATGGTACTCGAGCAGATATATTTTTTCGTAGACCCTCTGAGCAGTCTGCTCCGTGTCAGGGATGTGCTTGTAGGTGATGTCGGCATCGTGGGACAGCACCCCGCCGCGTTTCTTCGGGTGCCCCCATGCCAAGCTATGGTCGCAGGTGATTGCGATGTCGGGCACTCCCGCGTGCGACCAGGAATCTTCCAACGGGTGGAGCGAGTTACCGAAACGAAACAGTGCGATGGCGTGGGGAGCACCTTTGGCGGCTGTTGCCAGTTCCATCCGCGTCCAGCGTGTGGCCGAATCGTCACCCGGCGTGCCGCTGCGAGCTAGATGCCTGTCCGGTACTGGCGCATAGGAGGGGAAATGGTTGTGTTGCACTAAGCGGGAGGCGCCCGGTTCATCTTGCGCTCCCGAAGCGATGATCTCTTCTTCGTCCACAGAAAACCCTGCCTTGACCGCTAGCCATTTCGTAAGGCCATAGTGGAGATCGGTTTCCCACGCTTGGTGGGCAAGGCGAGCAGAGGGATAAGAAGTGCAGCCGTGAGCGCGCGCATAGCTATCCGATTTCCTCTCTGTTCAAGACTTTGCGTTCCGAGAGGCACGCCTTCCTGAGCTGGGCTTCTGATCTTCGCCGTTCAAAAAACTGGCATGGTAAAAAAGTTTTCTTCCTCGAGGCCACCCGGCTTAGCCAGGCCGCATCGAAGTTGGGCTACTCTGAACCATTCATGCAGTCCTTAGCGCACAAGATCCGCCGTGGTGTCATAGAGCTACGTACAGATATCGGTCTGGCGTACGCGAGACCGTCATTTTGGCAACGCATTTACCTGCTCTGGACCTTCCGCAATTTTCACAGGCTGCCCAAGGAGGTCCTGAATAGCCGACAACTGAAACTGATCTACAACTTGTGTTGGTCAGCGACTACCAGAGAACATGAGCTGACGATCAGGACCTCTATCATAGGCAGTATTGAAAACGTACGCCTGATGCGAATTCCTAAACTCGCGGTCCAATCGATCACAACCAAGGTGCCCCAGGTAAGCGTCGCCAGCATGGATGTCGCTCTGCCCCGAGCCGCAGGTTCGGAACAGATCCCGGTCAGATCGAGCCCGAGAGCCCATGACCATGTCAGCCTCGGGAATTTGGGCAGACCTAGCAGCAATGTTTGGTCTATTTCAGCATCCAGACAGGAGCCTGCGGCCGAAGAAAGCGAACCCAAGGAAGCGCCCCAGCTAGAGGCATATCGGCATTGGAGTAGAAGACCGAGGCGAAACCGCCTGGCATGGGTGCTCGCTGGCGCCTTGGGTGCAGTGCTGCTTGCCATTTTTTTTTATTTTCGAGACATTCAACAGGCGGACATCACCGTTCAGGAAGATGCCGTGATGCGCCCGCAGTCCGCTTCGGCGAGCATTCCCCCGGCCGCTGTCGCCCAGCCGGAGAAAGTTCAGCCGTCTGTGCCCGCGCGACTCGAGTCGCCGGTCGCGAATCCTGTCGTCAAACCTGAATCAGCAAGTTCGACTCCCAAAGCAGCTATCGCGAATCCTGTTCCCAAACTTCGATCTGCGAGGTCGGCTTCCACGCCGCCAGTCGCGAATCCTGTCCTGCAACCTGAATCAGAGAGCTCTACTCCCATACCACCTATCGCGAATCCTGTTCCCGAAGTTCGATCTGCGAGGTCTGCCCCTACACCGCCGGTCGTGAATCCTGTCCTCCCATCTCCATCCGCGAGTTCAACCCCTACACAACCCTCCCCAACGGCTTCCCTGGGACAATCGGAGGGGCACCCTAAGACTGCGATCCTCACCCGGCCGCCAGTTGCGAGCATGGACCCGACCCCGGAAGGACTCCTACAAGTCGCAGAAGCGCCCGAACCCGGGTTTCGCTACCCAGTTCCGCCGAATCGAGCCCCCCGGGGAAAAGTCAGTCTGAAAGCAGTGGTCGGCGTCGACGGCAACGTCAAGCAACTTACGATTCTCAACGGCAACCCCGCTCTCGTAGCGGCCGCGGTGCGAGCGGTGCGGCATTGGCGTTATCGTCCCTACAAAATTAGCGGCCAAACGGTCGAGGTGAAGACGACGATCACATTCAATTTCCTCGGGCGTGATGCAGTATCCGTCAGTTTTCCGGCCGAACCCTAGCCCTTAGCTTCAACCCAAGAAATATTGAATGGAGAAAATTGCGCTGAGCTACGATTACCGCGGAGGTGAGGCGAAAGTCGGTGCCTGCAGGGTATAGAGGAATTGGCGGATTTCTCTGCGCTGGCGCTCGGCTTGACCTGCGGCTTCCTTCGAGAACTCTTTATAAAGTTGGATCTCTCCTTGTGCCTTCAGATTTTCTCCCGTCTGAGCATAGGCCTGCCCTAAGCGATAGTGAGCTTCTTCCATGCGGCGATTTGTTTCAATCGCTTTTTGGTAGGCGGAAATTGCCTTGGGAAGGTCTTTTTGTTCCGAGTAAAGGATCCCTAGTTGAAGGTAGGCGAGGTCGAGTTTGGGATCGAGATGAACGGCTTTCGCAAGCAGGCCCTCGACCTTGGCCAGATTTTCCGACAGATCCCTCCGCTCCTTCCAAAGGCTGAGAGCGTAATAGTAATTGGCCAGTGCGTTTTCTGGTTCGAGCCTGGCGAATCGCTCCAGCCGCTTCCCGACCTCATCCCACACGGCAGACTCAGCACTTAGCATTTTGCCCAACAATAAGTACGGACCCGGATCCCCGGGGTTCAAGTCGGATGCTTCGCAAAGACGTCGGGCGGCTTCGTCAGGGACGCCTTGTGCGTACCAGGCCACGCCCAGTCCGGCCAGCATCCTTACCGAGTGCGGGAAAAGACGATGTCCTTTCGTGAATACCTGAATGCTCGGCTCGGTGGCACGGTGGATCAGGAGTTCGGCTGCCCAGTCGAACAAGTTGGGTTCGCTCGGTTCGAGTTCCGCCGCGCGCTGGTATTCGTGAACGGCGGCCAGAGGATCACTTAACTTCTCGTCAATCTCACCGAGCAAGCGATGCAGTTCAGCCCTGTCGTGCCCCACGAGAAGGTTCTGAACGGTTTGGCGTGCGCGTTCGTATTCTGCGGCACCAGCATGAGCGAGTGCCAGTTGATAGGAGTTGTCGTAATCGCCCGGATTGAGACGCGCGGCATGCTCAAGGTAGAAGAGTGCTTCCCGAGGTCTGCCGTTATCAAGGAGAACCTTCCCCAGCTTATGATTTGCGTCAAAATTCCCGGTCTCGTGTTCAGCCTGCGCGCGTAGCGCCTGCTCCGTGGCTGTCGTGAGTGTAGAGGACTTTGAGCTAGCCGGCGATTCCCTGCCCAGCGAGGCAATCCCCTTCTTAAGCGATTCTGAAGTTCCCAGGGTTGCGTTTGAACCATGTCCGCCAAGGTTCGTGGGATCTGTGATGCCAGCCACCGTGAATCTGGGTTCGTCGAACAACTCCGGGGTTCCCAGGCTTGAGCTTGGGGACGCGGAGGATTCCAACACAAGATCGATTTTCTTCGTCTCTCCGCCTGCCAATTCAATGGGGCCGAACGTTGCGGCTCGGTAACCTGTCATCTCCGCTGTCAGGGTATAGCTGCCGGGAGCAAGCCCGGAAAAGTGATAGCTCCCTTCCGGATCTGTCGGCGCCGCTACGCTTTTGGTTCCCGCCCTGGAGCGCACGTAAACCGTCGCACCGGTAACGGGGCGCTCACTTCTGTCCCGTATACACCCCTGCAATGCGCCGGATTGGGAATCGATCCGAGATTGGCCCTGAACGGACTGAGCGAGGAGCGCGAGTGTCACAATGAAGTGGGTCGCAACGCGGATTAGGCGTTCAGGTTGCCACGCGTCCATGAGAGTTTCACGCTGTGACTGGCTGCTGCAAGGTGATCGTTATCCTAGGCTCTGGTTGTACCGACAATGCCCTTAGTTTCCTGAATTGTGAGTATCTGATTAGCTTTGACTTGTGTGAACCGTTCGATTTTCTGTGTCGTCGGCCACGTGACTTCGATCACATCTATAAGTTGAGCTTTCCCTAATCCGAAGTGCAGGCGCAGGTCGCACTGTGACATGACGCTTGAGCCGCTGTGCACCTCATCCATCTGAACATGGCGGCCCGTGATCACCCGCACACGCGCGCCAATGGCGGTACGATTGCAGTTTGTGCCGATCAGCTTGAGCTTGATCCAATTCTGCTTATTGCCTCCGTCGTTGCGGAGAAGCGAGGGTAGGTCGTTCATGTTCAAGACCAACCCATCCAGGTCGCCGTCGTTGTCGTAATCTCCGAAGGCGGCGCCCCGACTGGAGAAGCGCTCACTGATCCCCGGCCCCATCTCCGAAGAAACATCCTTGAATCGCCCGTTGCCCAGGTTTTTGTAAACGACGCGGGGATTCTTGAAAGTCTGGCCAACATCATGGGCCTGTATTTCTGGATAAACGTGCCCATTAATCTGTAAGAGATCCGGCCAACCGTCATTGTCGAAGTCAATAAAACCGCAACCCCATCCAACATACTGGTTGTTAACCCCAATTCCTGATGAGAACGTCACATCCGTGAACGTCCCGTCTCCATTGTTGCGGTAGAGATTCGAGGTGTCATCTGCGAAGTTGGTCTTGAAGATATCAAACCAGCCATCGCAATCATAATCCGCTACAGCAACACCCATTCCCGCCTGTTCATGGCCATTTTCGCTGTAGGCGCAACCGGCCATCACTGCAATATCAGTGAAGGTCCCGTCGTGGTTATTGCGAAGTAGTATGCTGGGTTCTGAGTCCACCGCCACATAAATGTCGGGCCACCCGTCGTTATCGAAGTCGTAGGACACGGCGGTAATCGAGTACCGCGGCCCGGGTTTCAGAATCCCCGATTTCTCTGACACGTCGGTAAAGGTGCCATCACCGTTGTTGCGGTACAGAACGTTGGTATCGCCCGGAAGTCCACGCGGGCCGCACATCACAGGAATCCCCTTCCATTGGCAGGCGGGAGCATTCTCAGAGGAAGAGATCTTGTCAGGATCCAGCTTGATGTAATTACACACAAAGAGATCTAAGTGGCCGTTGCGATCGTAATCGAGCCAGGTGCATCCCGCGCCCCAACGCACCTGCTCGTTATAAACACCAGCTTTGCGGCTGACATCGGCGAACGTTCCATCGCCATTGTTGTGAAATAGAACGTTGTGCCCCCAGAAGCAACAGAACAGGTCATCCCATCCATCATTGTCGTAGTCGCCGACACAGACCCCCGTCTGCCAGCCGGTACGCGCCAGGCCGGATTTTGCGGTCACATCGGTGAAGGTTCCGTCGCGATTGTTCTTATAGAGATGGGAGGTGGGCGCCTCACCTGCGGGCCACTTGGCGTCAAGTCGCGTGCCGTTGGTCAGGTAGATATCGAGCCAGCCGTCGTGATCATAGTCGAAGAAGGCAATCCCGCTGCCTTTCGCCTCAATGATGTACTTCTTATGGTCGGTCGCACCCCAGACATTGGGAGCTTTCAGTCCGGCCTCCCGGGCCACGTCGACGAAGATGACGGGAGAAGTGTCAGAAGCATGAGCACCCCCCGCGTTGAGAATCAACGACCTGTTCCATTGCCAAAGCGGCATGGTAAGCGCCTCTAAGAGCTTGCTCCCCAGAAGAGCGACACAACAGCCGAGAAAATTTCGCCGTGGAAGATTCATAGGACCTGAGTGCGAACACCGAATTCCCGGCTCATCGGCTGGGGTTCACGATCTTGGGAAATTTTCGCGGCACTATTCCCGTGCCCTCCTTTACCGCAATGATCTGATCGATCGGCATATGAGTCAGGCGGTCCACCTGCCCGCTGGGCCAGGTGATCTCCAAAGAATCGATCTTCGTGCGCTTTCCCAGACCAAAGTGAATCCGTGGGTCGCTAGCCGACATGTAGCTCATTCCGCCCTTGGCCTGTTCCGCATGGACATAGCCTTCGGCGGTTAATTTCAGCGAGGATCCAATGCCGTCCCGGTTGGAGCGCGTCCCCATCAGTTTCACGGTCAGCCAGTGATTAGCGTTTCCGCCCTCGTTGCGTAAAAGCGAAGGATAATCACCTCGGTTGTTGGTGACAATATCGATGTCTCCGTCATTATCATAATCGGCGATCGCCAGACCGCGTCCGGCGATCGGACGCATGAAGTCCGGGCCCAAGGATTCTGACATTTTCTCGAACTTCCCTGCCCCTAAGTTTCGAAACATGAGCATGGGTTCTTGGTAGGAAACCTCGCCGTGATAGAGCTGGATATTGTCCAGCATCGCGCCGTTTAGTTGCAGGATATCGGGCCAGCCATCGTTGTCGTAGTCCTCGAACATCATGGACACGCCGCTCAACAGTATCGCCTTATTGCCGATCCCAGAATTAAATGTCTCATCGCTGAAGGTGCCGTCCCGGTTATTGCGGTAGAGCCGATTCAATTCAAAATCGAGGTGAGTTATATACACGTCCAGCCAGCCATCGCCATCGACATCCGCGGCGTCGATGCCCATGCCGGCCTCGTAACGGCCGTCTTCGCTAGCCGCCAATCCCGAAACTAGTGAAACGTCCTCAAACGTGCCGTTGTGTTTATTGATAAACAGAAAGTTGGGCCAGGAATCGTTAGCGATGGCAATGTCGGGCCAGCCGTCATTATTGAAGTCCGCCAGTACCACACCCATGCCCTTCGATTCTGGTTTGCCGACGCCTGAAGCTTCGCTTACATCGGTAAAGGTACCGTCATGATTGTTATGGTAAAGCTTCGTCTTTTGACCTTTGTAATTACCGGGATGGCAATAGGAGCGGTATCCGGGCCGACGTTCACCGCACCAAAGATTATTTTTCGACGTCCACTCGATGTAATTCGTGACGAGCAGGTCGAGCCAACCATCCTTATCGTAGTCAAACCACCCTGCGCTGGTAGACCATCCTCCTTCGTCCGCGACTCCGGCCTTGGTCGTAACCTCGGTGAACGTTCCGTCGCCGTTGTTGTGGTAAAGAATGGCGCGCCCGTAGCCTGTCACGTACAGATCAGGATAGCCGTCGTTGTCGAAGTCGCCGACGGCGACGCCCTGCCCATAGTGCCCTTCACCGCCTACACCGGCTTTCTCGGTAACATCAGTAAAGGTGCCATCGCCGTTGTTGTGATAAAGAGCGCAGCGCAAAGGATGCGACGGTTTGTAAATGTCAGTTGCGGCCGACTGGACGAAGAACAGGTCCATGAGCCCGTCCTGGTCATAGTCGATCCAGGCGACCCCCGTGCCCATAGTTTCCAGGTAATACTTTTGCTCAGTCTGGGTGGAATCTTGAACGAAGGTGATTCCTGCGGTTTCGCGAACATCGATATAGCGGACAGGAACAGGAGAATTCTGTGTCTTGGAAGCCTGTGCTGGGAGAGGACGCAGGTTGGCGCCGTCGAGGCCGGCGACTAGCGCCAGAATCACGCTGAACCTGCAGCCAGCACCGAGTACTCTTTCCATTCGACTCTGTTCGGTTGTGTACACGGCTGATTCTGTCATTACGCCGAATCAGAGGGTTCGGTCGGCGAGCGTCAATGCCAGTTGTAGCAGCTGTTGCCGGCCTTCCATCGACATCGGTTCGTGAACCGACGATGCGGCTGTAGCAGGCGCCCGAGAGAGAGCCTCTTCGATACGCTTCATGTCCAAGCCGCCAGCGTTACTGCTTTTAAAGCGGTTCAGGACCTCCCGAGCCTTCGCAATCTGTCCCGTCTGATAATAAAAAGCCCCCAAAGTCGAATAGCTCCCGGCCCATTCCGGCAAGAGATCGACGGCGCGCTCGAATCGCTGCGCGGCCAGTTCGGTGTGGCCGTCGAGGACCGAGACAAGGCCCAAACCCCAAAGAATCTTTCCGGAGCCAGGGATTCGTGCCGTCCCCTTCTCCAATGTTTCTTCCATGCCGCTGAAGTCGTGGTTTCGAAGCTGCGCCAATGCCAGCGAGAGATAGTACTGGTCGTTATCAGGATTGCGGGTTATGGCATCCTGGTAAATCCCGATGGCGCGGGCAGCGTCACCAAGGTGGGCATAAATGTCTCCCAGCAGAGCAAGGAACCCATCATCTCGCTGTCCGCCGGCAGAAACTTTTTGGGCGGCCTCAAGCGCCGGTTCATAAAGACCCTTGCGGAAATAAGCATCCGCCAAGTCGAACTTCACATCGTCAGAATCAGAATTCGAGTGCAACGCGGCTTGAAAATGCTGGATCGCTTCATCATACAAGTGGTAGCGCGCGAGCAGCACGCCTACGCCGGTCTGCGTTCGATAGTCGTTCGCGCTAACACGGTCAAGCTCCGCGACTGTCTTCCTTGCATCGTCCGTGTTTCCTAGTTTGAGATATGCCTCCGCAAGAAGGTAGAGATTCCCGGGTTGGTCCGGGTGCTTGTGTATTTGCTCGGTCAGCTCGGCTAGATCCAGTTGAACCCGAGCCTCGGGTGTCAGCTTGGAGCGGTTGTCTAAATAATCGAAAAGGTGCTGATAAGGGTACGGGCCAGTTGCGGAATCTTTCGCGAGCGTCTGAAACACTTCCAAATCACGCTGTGCCGCTTCCATCTGGTGGAGACTTCGCTCCACCATGGCAAGCTTGTAATATCCCTGCGCCGGATCACGGCTCAGGTGAATAGATTTCCTCAGCAGTTCTGCAGCTTGCGCGAAGTCTTTGTCTTGAACTCGCAGGTTAGCCAATTCGAACAGGGCTTCAGGAAAATCGGGATTGGAACGAAGCGCTTGCCGGAAGAACTCCGCGGCTCTCGCCCTGTTTCCCTGCCTCTCCTCTATATAGCCCATGTTGAATAAGCAGGAAGCATTGCGCGGCTCTTTCTTAAGCCCCTCCTGAAAAAATTTCTTAGCCGCATCGAATCGGCCCAGGTGCCGATACGAAAGTCCCATGAAGGCGAAAGAACGCGCCGAGGGGTCGAGATCGATGAGCTTCTTGAACTCTTCGAGCGCTTTTTCCGTCTTGCCGGACATGAAGTAGCTTTCGCCCAAGGCAGCGTGGAGATCGGGTCTTTCCGGTGAGATCTTCAATCCCTCATCCAGGAGCGGAATCGCATCCTCGAAATAATTCTGCGACATGCTGACCCGAGCCAACAGAAAGATGATGTCCGTGTTCTTAGGCGCAAGCTTACGGGCGCGTACCAGAACGTCCAAGGCGTCAACCGGCCGAGCCTGATCGGAAAAAACCTGCGCGATGAGATAGAGGGTCTCGGGGGATTCGGGTTTCAGTCGTAAAGCCCGATTCAAGGCCACTTCGGCTTTTGTGTAATCGCCAGCCCGCAGATACGCCTGGCCAAGGTTATATAGAATCTCGAATGTCTCGGGCTGTAGCGCGTTGGCTTTTTCGAATTCGTTTTGGGCCGCTCGATACTGCTTTTCAGAGGCCAGCACGGCTCCCAACGTGAAGTGCAACTGGACATCATTCTTATTTGCCGCGGACAGCTGGGTTGCGGCTTTGATTGCCTCCTTTGTCCTGCCCGCTCGAAAGTATGCCCGCACGATGTTGAAGCCAGTCGCGACGTTCAACGGGCGCACGCGCTGAAAATGCGTAATCGCCGCGGAAGGCAAACCCTTCGTCATTAATACGAGGCCGAGGTTGTAGTTGGCATCGTGGTTGCCGGGCTCGGCGCGCAACACCTTCCTGAACTCCTCCTCCGCGAGCTGGAGCTTTCCTTCGGCGACGTAAAGACTCCCAAGATTGTTGCGCGTTTTCGTGGAGCCGGGCACAAGGGACAAGGCATGCTGGAATGATTCCAGCGCCTTGGCATAGTTTTTTTCATTGCTATACAGAATCCCCAGGAGGTTATAGGCCTCAGCGCTGGAGGGAGTCAGCTTGAGCTGTTCCTGGATTTTGTCTTTCGCTTGGTCGAGCAAGCCTTGATTCATCAGGGCTTCAGCATCAACCAGAGCCGCCGGGATTTTCGACGATTTTGGAGGCTTGCTGTCGTGTGAGGCAGTGGTTTGGGCAAACAGGCCCCTGGCCAAGACACACATCAAAGCCACGGTTACGAACAAGCCTGTTCGGCGGTCCGCCCGGCGGGATCGATACTGAAATGAGGCGCCGGTAGCCATTTCTCAAGAGATCCTGCTGCAGCGTGCACTCTAACGTGTGTGCCTCCAGAACGTCAATGGAGCGTTTCCAACATCTGCTGCGCGAGCTTGTGCTCCGGCTCTTCGTGAAGCAGTGTCTCGAGCACCGCTTGAGCTTTGTCCTTGTCATTCATCAGTACGTAGAGCCTGGCGAGATTGAGATATGCCTGGTCAAACTTGGGCGCGGCATTGATGCAGGCCTTGAATTTCTGTTCTGCTTCGGGGAAACGCCGCTCACGAATCAGCAGAACGCCGAAATTATTCAGCGCGTCCGGGTAGTCGGGCCGAACACGTAATGCCTGGTCAAAGAATCTCGATGCACGCTGGGTCTGGTCCCGTTGACCATAAAGCATGCCTAAGCTGTAGTTGACCTCGGGATTCTCAGGTTCAGCCTCCAGAGCGCGGGTCAGGAGTTTCTCCGCTTCGGCGGCGGCTCCTTGTCGCCGATAGATGTTTCCCAGGTTGAGCAGTGCGACTGCATAGTTGGGTTTCAATCGAAGCGATTCCTGGAGGTTGCGAATGGCCTGGTCCGTCTGCCCCTCCTGTGCTGCTGTCATGCCAAGGTTGTTCCATGCTTCGGGATAGTTTGGACGTAATTTCACCGTTTGCCCGAGATAGCGGCGGGCCTCCTGAAGGTGGTTCTGTCGAAGATAAAGAGTGCCCAGGTTGTAGTAGGCTTCGGCGTTGTCCGGCTTCTCCGCAATGACTTGTCTGAAGGATGCTGCTGCCTGCTCGTAATAGCCGCGCTGGAACAACGCGACGCCATAAGTGAAGTCGTTACGCTGAAAGTTCCCGAAGTACTGTGTTCCGTCGAATGGAAGCCCCTTTCGAATACGCTCGTCTGGCGTCGCCGGAATCGAACTCAGGTCTTCGAGAAGGTGGTCGGGAAGAACCAACCCCTGATAGACCTTGATGATCATGCCGTGCTGATCCACTAAGAAGGAACTCGGAACGGGAAGATTTCTGCGACGATCGTAAAGATAACGGTACAGGATGTTATAGACTCCGGAGACTTCGTGGGTGGGAAGCAGCACGGGAAACGACATACCCTCGCTCTCGATAAATGATCGCAGGGCCCGAGTGTCGGGGTGTTGGTCGACGTTCACGGTGACGACGCGAAGACCCTTTGAATCGAGGGCTGACCGGTGTTGCCCGAATAATCGCATCTGCTGGCGCGAAGCTGGGGAAGCTGTGTCCCAGAAATTCAGAAGCAGCAGCTCACCCAGCAGAGAGCGTAGATCCCGCACGCTGCCGGCGAGATCAGGTAAGGAAAAATCCGGGGCACTCCAAGGCTCGATCAGCCACGTCTCACCGGGCAACGGCGCCGTTTCAGGACTCCCAGCCTTATCTGAGCGCAGATAGGACGATGCCGAAAAGGATTTGGCAAGAAACGTTTCCGAGCCTTCCTCAAGCTGAATTTGATGGCCCGCGGGTAAATCTTCGAACGTCTGTGTCAGCCCGCTGGGCCAGCGGATGGATGCACGGATATTCCCTTCGAACTTGCCGACTCCAAAGAAAAGCTCTTTCGTGTGTTGCGACAAAAATCCGGAACCCGCCTGCAGATACTTCGTCTGGCGATGGCCGCCGGCTTCGACGGTCACGGCCGCACCGATCGCATCGCGATTGCTGGTTTGTCCGCGCAAATGGAACGCGATGGAGCGCCCGATATCCTTCATGACGTTATGCAAAATACGCAGTTGCGGAGCAGTGCGGTTCTTCAATACGATTTCCAGGCGTCCGTCGCCATCGAGATCCGCCAAGGCGAACGAACGGCTGTCGTCGGGAAAATCCAATCCAGCGATGCCGGAGATATCTGAAAAAGTCCCATCCTGATTGTTGACGAAAAAGACATTTCTCTCGTAGCCGGCCCATGACGAATCGGACCGGACAAGCTCATTGATCGCGTTCCATCCCTGTTCGTAGGCTGAGGAAGGTGTCGCATCCTGAGGAGACTTCCCCACCACATGACGCCAGAAGAAGCTTCCCAGATCGCGATGGTCGGCCCCTGAAATGTATCCGTTGGCGACGTAGAGGTCGGGATAGCCATCATGATCGAAATCCCACGCGTCGGACGACCAAGCCCAGTGCCCCATGTCAACTCTGGCAGGGGAGCTGACGTTTTCAAAGTGGCCATTTCCGAGATTGTGATAGAGCGCATTGCCTCGCGCGTGTTGGCGGTAAAGAGCGCGGATGTTTTCCGCTTCCTTTTCCTGAAAAACCTTCTGTTGAGAAACTCGGATACCCGCGGCCGACCACATGTCTGCCACGTAGATGTCCTGGTTCCCGTCGTTGTCAAAATCAAACCAGCACGCGCCCATGCCGGCGCCAACGTCTTCTACGCCAGCTTCCTGAGAGATCGCGGTGAAGGTTCCATCACCATTGTTGCGATAGAGATTGTTTCGCCCAAAGTCGTTCGCGACGTAGAGGTCCGGCCAGCCATTCCCGTTATGGTCGCCCCAGGCACAAGCGAAGCTGTAGCGGTCGTTGTCGACGTTCATCCCGCTGGCCTCGGTCCTGTCCCGGAACTTTGCCGACCCTTCGTTGTGGAACAGGAAGTTGGGAGGTCCGTTGCGCGCGTCAAAATAGGGAGCGGGATAGTGATACTGCTCCAACCCCAGGTAATAGTTGTAAAGACAGAAGTAGAGGTCGAGCCGCCCGTCGCGATCATAGTCGGCAATGGCAGCGTGAGTGAAGATTCCCTGTGGCGGATGCTCAAAGAGAAAAGCCTCGCGTTTGATGGCGAACCTTCCATTCCCCTGGTTCAGAAATAGAAGGGGGCCGCTGTTGCATACGACCAGCAGGTCCTCGATCCCCTTGTTCTCGAAATCTGCGAAGAGGGCACAGGCTGTGGCGTCCAGTACTCCCAGCCCGGCTTCTTCGGTCACGTCCTCGAAGGTCCCGCCGCCTCGATTGCGATACAAGCGGTTCGGGAGTCCCGCAGGCTGACATACGTAGATATCATCGAGGCCGTCATTGTCAAAATCGCCAACCGCGACGCCGTTATTCCCATAAATGTCAATTCCACACGCACTGTCCAGGACGGTACGCCATTCGTCGACGCTGCGGAGCATCTGGTGTCTGTAGGATTCTGCTCCGCCCAGAGCGTTAGCCGTGACATCGACGAAAATTGGCCCACGGCCGCGGCTGATTGTTTCCTGAACCGCCTTCCACTTAATGGCTCGCCACGATTTCGATTCGTCCCGCGACCACTGGGTGAGCCATTTTCCAATGCGCTGTTCGCGCCCGGTGTCTGTTCGCATGCCGATCAAGGTATAAAGGATTTCGACCTTGAGAGTCAGCGGCGAGTTCGCTGCTTCTTCTATCGCGAGGATCTCGAACTCAGCCGTTTCCACGCGTGCCATATGCGAGAAGTAAGCCTTGATCTCCTCCAGAAATCTGTCCCGACCCGATACCACGGAACTCGCAAACTGTCCGCGAACTACCTCGATTCCGTTTCCCGAACGTACCAGGATTTCCTCCGTTGACCTCAGGGCCGCGCCTTCGACTGACACGCCTAGGAATTTCGCGGCTGCTTCGAGAGCCGGTGGCAACGTCTTCAGTTCTCGAGCCCAGTCCGCGAGAAGGGGCATGATTTCTAAGGCGTATTTTTCTGTGACATACTCGTCACTGCCCGGGAGCACATGCCGAAATACATCGTCGAGCGGCGATTTGGCCGGGTAGTGCGGCGTCAAGCGAAAATCAGTGAGGGCGAAAGAAGGCGCGGCAGCGCGGCCAGCGTCTGTCAATTCAAGTGGCAAGAACCGGAACGAGCGCGGAAAACCAAGAAGAGGAGCCCAAGGAATCGCCTTCAGAAAGCTACGACGTGAAACCATTTGGGTGTTGGTCCCTGCAGCACACGATCCACATCCTGCAGGCGAAGGTCAATGCTACACCAAGGCAAAGCCGGCCCAAATGCGCGACTCCTCGCTTCCTCGCTCCAGCACCGGGAATGTTCAAGCCGGTGCGGGTCCCGAAGACTCGCCCAATACGAGTTCTGCACCGATCTGGTATTCCCTGCCCTGCGGACTGGCAGAGCTGGAGAGTTCATGCAGCGCATCGGCAGCCATCTGGCCCAGGATTTGCCGGTGGATATCCACTGTCGTGATGGAGGGATTACTGTAGGCCGCCAGGCGCGTGTTGTCGAATCCCGTAACCGATATGTCCTGCGGCACGCGCAATCCACTCTTCAGCAAGCCCTTGATCACTCCCACCGCGGTCAGGTCGTTGATGGCCATTACAGCCGTGGGCAGAGGAGATAATTTTGCAATCGCGACACCTGCCGCCAGCCCGCCTTCAAAACGCAAATCCCCAGGCAGCACCGGCCCGAATGTGAGGCCCAAGGATAGCATGCAATTCTGGTAAGCCTGCAGGCGAACCTCGTTCGATTTCAGTCCCGGCCTTCCCGAGACAAACCCAATATTCCGATGCCCGTTCTGGTGAAGATAGCGGACGATTTGCTCTACGCCGGCCGCGTAATCCACTCGCAGATTGCTCATGTAGCCGCGAGCCGGAGCCAGGTCGAGGAAGGTCACGGCGATCTTCCGACGCGCCAGTTCGTCCACCAGGCGTAGGCTGATCTCCGAGGTCAGCACCGCAACCCCGCGCACTTTGTGTTCGATCATCCGCTCCGCCGCGGCGCGGGTTCGGCGAGGATCGTAATTTGTGTCGCTGAGTATCGCGTCATAGCCGAGTTGCTGCGCCCGGCTCTCGAAACTCTTGATCACTTCGGGAAAAAACGGATTCTCGATATCGGACACGATAATGCCGAGTGTACGCCGGTCTCGTGACGCAAGATGACGCGCATGCACATTCGGGATGTAGCCCAGTTTTCTGACCGTGGAAAGCACCAGGCGATGCGTGCTTCGCCCGACCTTACCGGTGTTGTTGAGGACGTTGGAGACTGTCGCGGTGGAAACACCGGCAGCCTCGGCAACATCGCGAATGGTGACGTTCATGACCGAAGTGGTGAATACATTTCCCTGCTACAGATTTTCATAAGAGCCTGCAAAAAATTGGATCAAGGCAGCGCGAGTCTAACACGAACAAAAAAAACTTGACTTTGATTAAATCCTTGTGATAATTCCGGCACCCTAAGGTTAAGCGGTTAAGTCGGATCGCGGGGTACTTCGTAGTGAGCGTGGCGTGGTCCTGGTAAGCAAGTTTTCTCCGGTGGGGAGCAGTGTGTCCACCCATGGAGCTCACCCGTTAACAAGTTTCAGCCAACGCATTTCTGGGCCCCTGTAGCCACGAGTGGTGCACGGTGCGTCCCCGCCTGTTGAGCCCCCGGGACGCCAAGGAGGGTGTGATGAGACGAACTCCCGGTCCTTGGATCATGTTGCTGTTTCTAGCCGCTGCTTTTGGATGCCTCATCGCGGATACGACCCCCGCTTACGCTCAGGTGGACACCGGCTCGATCACCGGCACAGTTAAGGATACTTCTGGCGCGGTGATCAACGGAGCCAGAATCAGCCTCGTTAATTCCGATACGGGCTTCACTCTGACCACCACGACCGGATCGGACGGAACTTACACGTTTTCGCCGGTCAGGATTGGCAATTACAAACTCGACGCCGAGGCGCAAGGCTTCCAGAAAGTTACGCAGACCAATGCCGTCGTCAACCTAAACGCCAATGTGCGGGTAGACTTCACGCTCAAACCCGGCAGCACCGAGACAACGGTAGAAGTCACGGCAGCCGCTCCCGTCTTGCAAACGCAAGACGCCTCGGTGGGTCAGGTCGTCAATCAGCAGAATGTCAACAATCTTCCGCTGAACGGGCGTAATTTCACGTTCCTCGCTCAACTGGCAGCCGGAGTAAATTCGCCCCAAGCTGATACACGCGGCAACGCGGCCAGCGGGGCGTTTGCGGCAAACGGAAATCGCCCGGCCCAGAACAATTACATGCTCGACGGCATCGACAACAACTCAGATACCGTCGATTTCCTGAATGGCACTAACTACGTTGTCTTGCCTCCCGTCGATGCGGTACAAGAATTCAAAGTTCAAACCTCCGACTTCAGCGCTGAGTTTGGTCGGTCAGGGGCTGCGGTTCTGAATGCCACGATCAAGTCGGGAACCAATAATTTTCGTGGAGATGTTTGGGAATTTTTCCGTAATGACAAACTCGACGCGAGAGACTTCTTTGAGCGTGGGCAGAAGGGTGAACTTCGTCAGAATCAATACGGATTTACGATCGGCGGCCCGATGCTAATTCCGCATGTATTCGACGGGAGAAACAAGATATTTTTCTTCGGCGACTACGAGGGATTGAAGCGACGCCAGGGGGTGCCGCACCAGGGTGCCGTTCCCACGCTGCAAGAACGAAACAGTGGGTTCACGAACCTGCAGGAACTAATAACCGACCAATCGGGAACGGAGCCCGACATTCTGTGCGCCAGCGCTGCTCCATGCAATCCTGATCCGAAGGTGGCACCCCACCGTACGTTCCCGGTCGGGACCGTTCTCGATCCGAGAACGACGCGTGCGGTAACAGTCGGCACGATTGATCCAGTAACGGGTCTAATGCCCTCGGCTAACGGATTTGTCCGCGACCCGTTCATGGGTCCTGGCAGCACATGCCCGGTGCTGGGAACCGCGGTCTATAGCCTTGCAGCGTGCAACCTGAATATCCTTGATCCAACAAGATTAGACCCGAAAGCTATCAGTTTGCTGAAGCTGTACCCCCTCCCCAACGCTGCCGGCATTTCTTCGAATTTTACGAGTTCGCCAAACCTGAAGGAAGACCGACAGTCCTTTGACACGCGAATGGACGTCAACATCAGCCAGAAGGACAGCGTGTTCTTCAGATTCAGTTTAGTGGACGATCCTCAACTGATTCCTGCAATTTTCGGCGGCATAGCCGACGGCGGGGGATTCCAGGAAGGGAATCAAACAGCACTGGCGCAACAGGGAGCACTGGTTTTCACCCACACGTTCTCCCCTAGCACCGTCAACGTTGCGCGGGCGGGTCTTAACTACTTGCACACAACCCGTGTGTCGCCGGAAGCCAACACCCTGACCGACATTCCCGGACAGTTCGGCATCATAGGCATCCCTCAGTTGAAGGAAAATGGCGGCCTACCCGCCTTCGGAATCCAGGGTTTGGCTACCCTTGGTAGTAACGCCTTCCTACCTTCCGATGAAGTTAGTTCTACGATCCAAGTAACCGACGACTTCACCAAAATCTATGGCAAACACACGTTCAAGATGGGATTTGAGGCCCAGCACGTCAAGTTTTCCACGTTGCAGCCACCATGGTCGCGTGGACAATTCAATTTCGACGGCGTTTACACGAACGTTTCGGGAGCAAGCGACTCAACGGAGAATACAGGTATCGCACAGTTTCTTCTGACACCAATGGTCGCGCAGCCTGGAGTAGGAACGGTTGACTACCTCGGCGGCCCCGGGCATGAGAATCCGGGCAGTAATAACAGCGTTTTCGTCTCCAATATTTCGTTAACCGACAATGGAAAGAACTATTATGGGACTTATTTCCAGGATGATTGGAAGGTTTCTCCCAAACTGACTATCAATCTGGGGCTACGCTGGGATTTCTTTGGATTGGTTTACGAGCACCACGGCCATCAGGCCAATTTCGTACCTAGTGGCCCGCCTACCGGCGCCCCCATGTACTTGATCCAAGCTGGGCCAGACTCTTCGACCAGCAACTTATCCCCGAGCTTCCAGAGCTTACTTAGTACAGATGGGATAGCGCTGAAAATAGGCAACGCATACGGAAAGGGACTGGGCAACTCGCAAAAAACCAATTTTGCGCCGCGATTCGGTTTCGCGTACCAGGTTACGGACAAACTCGTAGCACGTGGTGGCTTCGGGATATTCTATAACGGGTTCGAAAACCGCGGGTTTTCGCCGAATCTTGGGGAGAATTACCCCTTCCAATTCAATTTCCAATTCGCACAGCCAGACGACAATCACCCGCTTACTTATCCGAATTGCACAACACCTGGACCTGGCGGTAGCGCTAACGGAAATGCGACGTTAGAGACTGGATTTGCTTGTACCCCGCTCAATCCGACCAGTCCGTTATTCATTGCGAGTGGTTTGGCGTTAAGGGGCATACAGTTTGATTACGAGACTCCTTATTCCATGAGCGGCAACTTTACACTTCAATATCAACTAACACCGACTCTCTCTTTTCAGGCTGGTTATGTGACGTCCTTAGGGCGACATTTGGAGGTATTTCCTGGCTCTAACCATGTCCACCAAATCCTGCCGAAAGACCTGCCAACTGGCCAGAGTGCCAAGAATTTCATTCCGTTCCCCGATTTCGGTCAAGGCAACAGTTACGCCATTACGGAGGGCAGCAGCTACTATCATGGTTTGCAAACCAAGGCTGAGAAGCACTTTGGAATGGGGTTGAATTTCCTGGCAACTTACACCTGGTCGAAAGTGAAGTCCGATTCCTTCGATCTGCTAAACGGGTTTTCGGCTGGTGGTTACCGCGCCCCAGACGTGCCCGGCGTTGGTATTCGCGGTGAGTACGGCCTGGCAAACTTCGACATTCGCAATGTCTTCCACTTTAGTGGCGGCTACGAACTCCCCTTCGGGAAAAACAAGCGCTTTATGGGGAACGCGCAGGGCTTTGCCAATGCCGTCGCTGGGGGCTGGAGCCTGATCTGGAGCACGACGCTGCAAGGTGGACAGCCAATCATCATTCCCTGTCCCAACAGCGTAAGTACGGGCACCAGCTGCTGGGCTTTCGTAATCCCCGGGCAAGATCCCAACACTAGCATCCATATCGGCTCCAACGGCAACCCTAGGATGCTGAACGCCGCCGCATTCGCTCAACCCTGCGTAATTGGGAGCGCGGGATGCAACCTGTCGTCGCCACTGGCGGCGTTGGGAGGCCTACCATCGCAGGTCCCGGGTCCGGGCTTCCGCCGCTTGGATTTCTCACTGTTCAAGAATTTCCTATTGTCGGAGCGCTTCCGGCTTGAGCTCCGCTCGGAATTCTTCAACATCTTCAACCATCCCAATTTCAATGCCCCGGGATTTGGCGGGAATGGCGTTGTCGCCATCTCGGGTTCAACCAACCCCACCAGTACGAGATTTGGGGAGATCGGGTCGACGCGCGATGCTCCCTACGACCCGAGGCAGATCCAGTTTGCTTTGAAGTTGTATTTCTAGCCGACAGCAACCGGCGCGGCCTGGGCCACGCCGGGTTGTTAGTCGGCTTCAGAATCATCATGCGGTGCTAACATAGGTTTGCTGTGACTCTCCAATTCCGGGCTATTTTTCTCCTCCTAATTTGCCTCGCCCTGCTATCGCCCGTTCAGGCTCAGACCGATCACCGGCAGCTGGATCGCGAATTTCAGGCCGCTGTTTCGGATTATAATTCCGGTCATTTCAGGGCAGCCGCTGCTCGCCTCCAGAAATTGGTTCGGGAACTCCCCGACAGCTTCGATGTCCAGGAACTGCTCGGCATGGCCTATGTTGCACAGCCTCAGGATTCCAAGGCAACCGCGCATCTCGAAAAGGCCGTGCAGTTAAATCCGAAGTCGGCCCCGGCGCGAACCAATCTGGCGACCAACCTGATTCGACTCGGCAAGCTCGGACCCGCAGAAGCGGAGTTTAAGAAGGCGGTCGAACTCGAGCCGGATAGTTACGACACGGTCCATAACTTGGGCGAGTTTTATGTCACCGCGAAGAAGATTTCGGAGGCCCTGCCTTACCTCGAGCAGGCGCAGCAGCTCAAGCCTTCCTCCTACGACAACGGTTACGATTTGTCGCTTGCCTGTCTGCATGTCGGGCGCGTAGCCGACGCCAGGCGCCAAGTCGCGGATCTGCTGAAGCAGAAGGACACGGCGGAACTGCATAACCTGCTGGCGCAAATCGAAGAGAAGGATGGGAATTCCGTGGCAGCCGCTAATGAATTTCAGGCGGCAGCGCACCTTGACCCCTCTGAGAGTAACTTGTTTGACTGGGGCAGTGAGCTGCTTCTGCATCGCACCCTTGATCCCGCCGTCGAAGTTTTCCACAAGGCCACCGGACGCTACCCCAATTCGCCGCGGCTGGCGATTGGATTGGGCATGGCTCTTTATTCGCGTGGCAACTACGACGAGGCGGTTAAATCCCTGTTGCGTGCGACCGACCTGGACCCCGCGGATGCTCGCGCTTATCTTTTTCTATCCAAGGCTTACGACAGCTCGCCCAACCAGGCCGAGGACGTGATCCAGCGGTTTCGTCGATTTGCCCAGCTGCAGCCCGAGAATGCTCGTGCTCTTTATTATTACGCGATGAGTTTGTGGAAGGGGCGGCGAGTCGAGGACGCGACCCTGGACCTCCATCAGATCGAGGATCTGCTGAGGAAGGCGGTGGCACTCCATCCGGCCTACGCCGAGGCGCACCAGCAGCTCGGGAATCTGTACTCGGACCAGAAGAAGTATACCGAGGCGATCCCCGAGTACTTGAAGGCTCTGGAGCGCAATCCTGATCTCGGGGATGCTCACTATCGGCTAGGCCAGGC
>QIAU01000143.1:0-76519 GCA_003225055.1 Acidobacteriota bacterium | reverse complement strand
CGAAGCCGTAAATTGCTTGATTTCGCAAGCCGTGCGTCGTAGATTCTGAACCCTCTGTGTCCTCTGTGGTGCGAGTGCTTTTTCAAGCGCAGGGCACACAGGGAATCACAGAGGAATACTTCGCTTGAGGAATCATGGGCGAGCGGGCATTGAAGATTCCGCGGACGAATTGCGCTATTTCCTGGACTCGGCGCGAATTTCTGCGTAGCGCCGCAGGAGTGGCACTCGGAAGCGCGTTCCTACCGTCGACCCGGAGAGCCTCAACTCTGTCCCGCACGAAGAAGGTAGTCGTTATTACATTTGGCGGGGGCGCTCGTGATCAGGAGACTTTCGCGCCGGAAGGTCAGGAGAACATCCCTCACCTGATGCGCGAATTTATTCCTCGGGCGAGCTTCTTCACACAAGTGGTGAATCGCGGCATTTTGGGGCACTACGTCGCCACGGCCAGCCTTGCCACCGGCGTTTACGAAACGATAAATAATTTCGCTTCTTTGCCCCCGGAACATCCAACAGTGTTCGAATACTTCCGCAAGGATTTGAAGCGGCCCTCCTCCGATGCCTGGGTCGTGGCGCCCAGCAACGGATTCAACCGAATCGGTGAAAGTACTCACCGGTCCTATGGGCCGGGTTTAGGAGCTCGCGTAGTCCTGCCCAAACATCTTCTAAAGGCTACGTTGTCGAAGCGCGGCACCGACTATGAACACCTGCTGCGCGACAACTACGAGACGCCGTATTACACGCCTGAGCTGGGCGGAAACGAATTCGAACTGCAGCAGCTCGAGAGTATCCTGAGGCTCTCGGCCGACGACTTCAAGGCGCATGCCCGCACTCTATCGAGTCCCGACGAGCTCTCAGTCTATATAGCCCGCCAGCTTATGCGGCACCTGGCCCCGAGTCTTCTCTGGATAACGATGCACGATATCGACGTGGCTCACGCCGGAGCCTACTCGATGTATATCGAGGGCATTCAGCGGACGGACCGACTCTGCGCCGAACTGTGGCATGCGATTCAAACCGAGCCGGAATATGCGGGCAGGACAACGTTGATGATCCTGCCGGATTTCGGCCGCGATGCCGACGAGGATGCCGGCGGCAACGGATTTCAGCACCACCGGACCGGCGATGCGCTTTCGCGGACAACCTGGATGCTAGCCATAGGGCACGGCATTCGCGAAGGAGTTGTGTACGATCGTGCCTTCGATTCGCTCGATTTGGTGCCGACCATTGGGGCGATACTGGGTTTCTCCCCCTCTCTTGCGCAGGGAAGACCGATTTCGGAGCTGGTGTAGTCCATGCTTCCACGCGACCTCAAGCCGGAGCAATTCAGCGGGTATCCCCCCGCGGCGAAGGAGTTGGTCACCAACTACCTCGGAGCCCTGCAAAAGCTGCCGTTGAGTTTTCTCCCAAACCTGCTGCGTGAAGCAATTGACTACGATTTCAAGTTCCCAGCTGAACGTCACGCACTGGATAGGGAATTGGCAAACCTGGGCTCGCTTTCGCCAGCGCAGATTGGGGAGTGGTTTCAGGGGTTCGCGAAGATTTCGGTTTCTACGCAGCTTGAGCGCTCCGATTGGATCAACTCACCCGCCCAATTCGTGGAGCAGCTCTCTGCACATCTATGGACCACCCATCAACTGGACGCCTTTCGCGTGGCTGCTACCGAATATGCGGATCGGTTGCATGCGGCGGTTACTCCTCAGCCACCTCCTGTGCCTCGGCTGGGGATTACCGTCATCGGACAGGGCGTGTCCTCGTACGACGGGACCCTCTTCGGCAAGCTGCGCCCGCACGGCGGATATTTCACTCACATCAACCCGGAGAACGGTCTCAGATTGCTGCTGGACGCGGTCGGTGGACGGGCCAAAGCTCACTCATCTGCCTATGGCCACTGGTATATCGACGGTGGTGAAGAGGCGGAACACGACGCTGTCCTTACGACGGTGTCCTACGGGGCCTTGGCATCAGTACGCAGGTCATTGTTGCGCAACATGCAGACGGAAACCGAGCGCCCCGGGATGGGGCCCGAAGCTTTGCGTACCCTCATGGCCGAAATGCGGCCTGCCGACCTGGGCATGAGTAAAGACGGCGACCCCATCGTGGACCGTTTCCGACTCAAGCTTCTGACCGAGGGCTCAGGAACTCAAATTTACAGTACTACCTTCGCGCAGTGGGCCGCACGCGAAGCTCTGCGCCGGGCTCAACCATTGACCCTACTGGTCCGGTTCGCGCCCCGCCAGCGCCAGAGGCCGATGGACGAGCTGCTGTCGGACAGCCATCCTGCCTCCGCACTTGATTTTGTCGGATCCCTGATCGACGCTGACATGGGCGCCTACTACAACTGGCTCAACCAGCAACGGTTGCCGGGAGCCGAACAATCATCATTCCTGGTGTGGTTCGAAGGTCATAGCCAGGCGCTAGCCATAGGGCCCTCCATGCCCCGCGGCACCGAGTCAGCCGCAATAGCGGATTTAGGCAAACTCCTTTCCTGGACGATCTGAAGCGTGCGGATTCCAGCGAGATGCCGTCTTCTTCCGTGCCAACGAAGACAAACAATTGAATGAGATCAGACGCGAGCTACCGATCATTCGTTTCAGCGCCCGACTTCGCGCTCATCCCTGGAGTGAGTAGGGAGCGCACGAGGGTATCGGCCAGCCAGTCCTGGTACTTCTGAGAAGACCATCCACGCTCGCGCACCAGCATCCGGTACACGTCCCTTCCGGTAAGCATCCAGAAGATATCCCGGGCAGTCGCGTGATCAAGTTCCGGTCGAAGCCGTCGGGCATCGCGCAGCGAAATGACCATCTTTTCCTGCCGTTCGTAGCGCAGGCATTCTCGCCGTTGTTCCAATTTTGCCAGTGCAGGGGCGACCACACCCGCCCCTCGCAGCAAATCGAAGGTTGCACTTTGAGCGTCGTGGATCTGTCGGGCAATCGGGGCCGCGAGCCGCAAACGGGTTTCGGGATCACTTGCGCTCAGGGCTTTCTGTACGGCCTGGTCGTAATCGGGGCCAAAAGTGGACTGATCGAGAAGTTCGACAAGGATTCCGGTCTTCGACTTGAAGATGGCGTATACGCTCTGCGCAGAGACCTCCGCACGCCGCGCGATCGCTTCGATGGTCATTCCCGCATAGCCCTCGCTCTGCAAGAGCTCCCGGACGGATTCGACGATACGCTGGCGAGTGTCGCCTGCCTGGCGCTGGCGAACTGGTGATTTGTAGGAGCGCTTCGCCTTTTTTGCCAAACGGTAAAATTATAGCATCCTTTACTCACTATAGTTATCTATACCCAATATGAGAGACGATATCCAACCTGCTCCTCGTAGCACCGGGGGTTCTGCCACGCGGGGCAAAATGAAGTTGGTCGTACTGGGAGCCACGGGAAGCACGGGACTGGAGATTGTTCGGCAGGCGATTGAACGGGGTCATTCTGTGACAGCATTCGTTCGTTCGCTGGACCGACTAAAGCGGTTTCGAGAGGACATCACCATCAGGCAAGGCGATCTGCTGAATAGTGCCGAACTAGAGCAGGCAATTAAGGGTCACGATGCGGTTCTGTCAGGATTCGGTCCGCGGGTCCCCGTATCGAAAGGTGACGCGCATCTTTTACGGCAATTCGCCGTCGCGCTTACGGGCGCGATGTCGCGTGCCGGAGTTAGGCGCGTTGTGGTCGAGTCTGTAGCCTTCCTGTTCAGGGACTCCATTATGCCGCCGACATATCTTCTCGGCCGGTTACTGTTTCCACGGACGGTCGCCGATGCATCTGCGATGGAGCGTATCTTCGCCGAAAGCGAACTTGACTGGACAATGGTACGCCCACCGGAACTTACCGACATGCCTTTTACCGGGAAATACCGCGTGCGAGAAGGCCATTTGCCTCGTTTCGGCTTCAAGATCTCGCGTGCGGACGTGGCCGATTTGATGATCAAGTTGGCCGAGAATCGCTCCTCGGTCCGCGAGGTTGTGGGAGTCTCGAACTAATTCGAAAATGAGGTGAGCATTACGCTCTATTCGCTCGTGTTGTTCGTTCACGTCGCGGCCGTGCTGACCCTGTTTGCCACCTTGAGCTTTGAAGTCCTGTCACTCTTTTATTTGAGACAGGCTTCCAGCCTAACCCTAACCGAAGCTCACCTGTGGATCGAGCCGGTCCCACGTCTCCCCTTGATGACTGCGGGTTCAGGGCTGGTGGTTTTCATTTCTGGAGTTTCCTTGGCCATGCCAATGCCGGCCTTCGAGCTGGCGTGGCCCAAGGTTGCGACTGCAGCTGTTCTCATGATCGCACCCTTTCGATCAGCATTGTCGGAACCTCTGTAGTCATCGGTCTGCTCGGTTCCCTTGAAGGTGTGGGAGTACGAGCCTGCCGCAGTCGAGACATGCGAGACAATTACGTTCCGGTTTGATCCTCTCAATCACCGGTAGACCGTCAGGTCTTGTCAAGCGGATGGAAGGAACCCACGATTGCGTTAATCCGAACGGCAACTCCGATCTCTTTGTTTTTGACCACCGGAGGGTATTGAGGAGCAGCCGTGGTAGCGGAAATCACTTGCCAGGTAGCGAAAGCCGCCCGCGTAGCCTGTTTCAACTCATAAACCAGCAGAAAGCCCCGACACCGGGGCTTCTGCAAAGTGCTCTCTTGACGATTGCTCTCTTGGCTCCCGAGGGCCAACATGGGCCACAAACTTCCCCTCAATCAGGACGAGTTTATGAAGTTGTTGGGAAGCCTGCTAGATCGGACAAGCAAACGACAACTCATGCCCATCCGGATCGGGCATGTGGAAATACCGTTCGCCCCAAGAAGCGTCTCGCGGCCTTTCCGGATCGAACCCCAGTGCTTTCAGATGTGCCCAGAAAACATCCACATCCGGAACATGGAAGATGAGCCGCCCCCAATCTGCCACCGAACGACCCTGCTCCAGATTGAGGACGGCAGATTGCGTATCCTTCGGACGAAGCGTAGAGAAACACGCATTTTCTCCGCCGTCTAGAAGCTCCATACCCAGAATTTCTCGGTAAAATCGCACTGACTCCTTCATGTTCCTGACCCGAAATGTCACCGCTGAAATCTTCTCAACCGTTACGGCCATAACAGCACGAGTTTACCGCTGCTGCGGTTGATCGCGGCGATCCAATTGCACCATATCTGGGCAATTGACCCTGCTTCCGAGCAGGCGTACGGTGTTCGTCAACAACCGCGTAAGCATAGGGTACATTTTCCCGGGTGGGTCCCCGGACCCACCCCGCATTCCCGAAAGGAGTACCCGGCCGTGCCAACAGATACGACCAGAAAGCCGCAGACGAACATAGCCTTCAAGCCTAAGCCGAACCTTGCAGATCAGATCCGCCGCCGGGCGTACGAGCTCTACGAGGAACGCGGCGGACAAGAAGGCCACGAACTAGAGGACTGGCTCCGCGCCGAAGCGGAAGTTCCGGGTAGGAGAGTTGGTGCTGTGACTGCCAATTAGGCTCGCGGCTAAACCATGCTCCTCTTTTGGTGTGAGGGGAGTTTTGTTCGCACGGAGTAACGTGCCTGCGGGCTGAACATGGCCCGAGGTCCTATCCGACTGGCGCAGCGCTCGACACATTGATGCTACAGATGCATCGGGGAGGCCATCCCTAATCCCTACTCCGATGCAGTCCGGGAATTGAACAAGGCAATTCATTCTCACGGTTCTGCGGGAAGCCAATTGGCACAGGGGCCGCCTGACACCGCAACACCTCCGTCGCACTCTGCGGGAATTGAATCTAGATATCTGTGCTCTCCGCAAATCTGTGCGCCGCCCTAGGCGCGGAATAGGTACGCAGAAGCAGAAAAAACTCGCCGGCTCAATAACGCAAAACAGCGGCGTGGTGCTTGACCGGCAGCGTTGCAAGAGAGCACGCCTGTTCCAACGCAAAAATCACAAACTTCGCGCCACTCATGGCCCGGAGCGAAACGTAATGAAGGACCAGACCAACAACGTTTCGCGAGAATACCCCATCCGAAAGGAGTCGTGTATGAAAAAACTGGCGTCAATTTCTTTCTTGCTCGCGCTTGGTGACGTCCTTACTCGCGCTGGCTCAGGACACCACCAAACCCAGGGAGATGAAGCAGGAAACTGCGAAAGCCGAGAAGGTGTCTACCAAAGTGGTCAACCTCTCCGGCAAGGTCGGCGACGACGGGAAGACGTTGGTCGACAAGGACAATAAGAGCTGGACCGTAACCAACCCGGAGGCGCTGAAAGGCCACGAAGGGCATGAAGTAACGCTCAAAGCGCACGAGAATGCCGCCAAGACCGAAATTCAGGTGGTATCGGTCAAGATGGGAAAAAGCGAAATGCAAGAGACCAAGAAAAAGGACGAGATGAAGTACTAATTTTTAACCCATTTAGTGTCCGTTCGCGGAGTCCACCGAGGGCATTGGACACCCCTCGACCCGCTGACAAGAAGATTACCGATACACGACAATTCCGTGACAACCCGGGCACGGGCACGGCTTACCATTTCTTACTCCCAGAAGATGGGGCGGCACTATGCCCAGCCAGTTCAAAGAAGATCTCAGTCAACAAACAGAGGAGCTTGTATGTGGATTTCTGTGGTTCGTCGATCTGCTCTCGTCGTCTTCGCGCTGCTGTTGCCCGGTTCCCTGGTGGCACAGCGGTACCATCGCACCGACCTGACCGTTGATATGCAGGCGGTCTCTCCCTCCGCACCCAACGTGGATTCGAATGTTGTGAATGCCTGGGGACTCTCTCGTGGGAGCGGAAGTCCGTGGTGGATATCCGACAATGGCACGGGTGTGTCCACTTTGCACAACGCAGCCGGTGTTCCGTTTGTCCCACTCAGTGGCACACAACCTGTCGTGGTAAAGATTCCTACTCCCGATGGCACTGGCACCTCGGCTCCGACGGGAACCGTTTTCAATGCCAGCACTGGGTTTCTCGTAGGGCCCAGTGCAAAGGCGATCTTTCTGTTCGTGACCGAGGACGGCACCATCGCTGGATGGAATCCCGGCGTAAATCCCGATGCGGTTATCGTGAAGAATCGGGCAGGTAAAGCCGTCTATAAGGGCTGCGCGATCGCCCAGGTGAATGGCGGTCCGAGATTTTATGCAACCAACTTCGTGTCTGGCCGCGTTGAGGTTTTCGATAGCAGCTTCAACCAGCTGCAATCGGGCGATGCCGGCGCTTTCCACTTTCCTGGCCTCGGCAAGAATTGGTCTCCCTTCAACATTCAGAACGTCGGCGGTAACCTGATCGTCAGCTTTGCGCACCGGGCGCCGGGCAGCCGCGATGAAGACCACGGCGCTGGGCTAGGCTTCGTGGGCGTTTTCGATCCCAACGGACGTTTGCTATTCCGCCTACAGCATGGCGACTGGTTCAACGCTCCTTGGGGGGCCGCAGCCGCGCCCGGCGACTTCGGTAGGTTTTCCCATCGCCTGCTGATTGGCAACTTCGGCGACGGCACCATCCACGCGTTCAACCTCTTCACCGGAGAACACGAGGGGATGATGCTCGATGACACCACCGGACAGGGCATGGTCATCGATGGTCTGTGGGCCATCAGTTTCGGCGGCGGAAATGCCAGTAACAACGGACCAACCAACACCTTGTTCTTCACCGCCGGTCCCAACGGTGAGGGCGACGGACTGTTTGGCCAGCTGACCGCCAATGCAGCCGATCAGCCTGGCAATAGCCAGTAGCGCTCTCTACCCAAGTACGGCGGGCGGCCAAGAGTGTTCCTGGTAAACCGGAGCCAGCAACACCGTTGGCTTTATTGAGAACAAGAGCGACAGAGGAGAACAACCGAGACTAAGAAGAATAGCGGCAAAGTACGCCAAACACCGCGTCAATACTGGGCATTTGAGCTAAGTTAAGGATTTGGTAGCGCTATCGGGAATCGAACCCCGGGTTTGAAGATTTAGAATCTGTTGGCATTCTTTGTGTTCTCAACCTATGACAACTTTTGACCAGACTGTATGCCGTAGTGGACCTCCTTTCGGATATTTCGCTTCGTGAAACGCCTGTGTGATGGCTCGCTGGCCGGTGACCATCACCGAGCGCCACTACGCAAAGGGAGACGCGGGATCAGCAGCAGCGGATGGATGATTACATCGTCGGGTCGTGGGGGGACAAAGAAGTGCGGGCGCACAGTCAGGGGTCGATGACCTCGAATCTACAATGCTATACGCGAAACCCAACCGCAGCCAAGCAGTGCGCGAAAAGCTCAAGGCAATGAGTTTATTTGTGGCTTGACTGTTAATTACAGACGGCTGAATTCCATGAAAGTAAGCAACATGCGCCCGCGGGCATCAGTGAATAAGTTGAGACGCTAGTATGTCGGCCATGTCGGCCCTTTGTGCACTAAAGGTGAAAATCGTCGGCCAACACTTGGAGCAGTATCTATTTTGGGATTTCGCTTCGCGAAGAAAGTTGCACCCGCACCATTCGCAGTACTTGGCATCCAGAATCATCGCGCCCGTGGGAACCCTGTGCCTCTCATACTCATGCGGTCCCTCCCAGCGTGCGAGGGGATCGCTCCGACTTGGCGCAGCCGAGGTATGGGGTCGCAGTCTCATCAGCAATTCCGCGATCACAAGTATATTCATTTCGGTAACTGAGCGCACGAAATGTGCGGCGTCTGCGGTATTTAGAGCCTTACGGTCCGCGCGCGCCTTTTCCCTTAAACACCCAGCACTTACTTCTTGGGCGCCTCTTTCTGGATGTCGACACTACCCTTGAAGTACGCGCCTTCATCAATGGAGATGCGCTGGGTCGCGATGTCGCCCGTGACAACCGCCGACTGCTTTAGGTCGACGCGGTCGCTTGCTTGAATATTGCCTTCCAGCTTACCCTGCACGACCACGGCGCAGGCATTGACGTTGGCTTTAACCCGCCCGTTCGGCCCGATGGTCAGGCGGTTTCCTTTGGGGTCGATGGTGCCTTCCACCTGGCCATCTATATAAAGATCTGCGCCGCACGAGATTTCCCCTTTGATCACAATCGACTTGCCAATCAGAGTTGTTTCGCCGCGAGCAGTGTCCGGCACTTTGGGCGTTTCCATGAGCGACCTCCTGGGAAAAATACCTGAAAAAATTGGATTCTACTCCGATGCGTGCGTCTCCACAGCGGCTAGAGGTACAGTTTCCGGGAAAAGCGAGCCCAGGCGCCGTTCTTACCTCAAGACCCAGGCAAAACACGAGACCTAGCACACGTCCCCACCGTCACGCGGACGGCCGTTCGGCCTGGCGACCTGCAGCTGAAAACAAAGGAGATACTTAGGCCCTTTTCATCTTGAACTACGGTAAAATGACCAATCGAAATATGTCCTTTGAAGCGTGGTGCCGTTCGAGGACGGCCCGCGGGCCCGCGCTTGTAGAGCAGCCCTCCCCTGAGATCGACAGCTCCAGCGCGGGCCTTCTATTCCAAATGGCTTGTCTGGCGGCCTATTCAGCCGTATCATCGCGCACTGTAAAGGGTTCGTTAGGAACAGAGACGACTTAAGCGCCACTGTCTCTTAACGCCGAGGCCGCCGTCAGGAGCCTTGCCCCAGGGGGGGAGGTAGGGGCTGTGACGGCGGTCTCACTGCTCAACACCGTGTGAAAAGGCAAGCCTCGCCGCTCGCCTTTCTTTGTCTATCACTGTCGCCGGAAAGAGCGCTGCGCTAGGCCAAGCTGGCCGTTTACTTGCGCCCATAAATGCTTTTGTAGATCTGGGAATAATACGCGTGCGCGGGTTCTGGCATCAGGCTGATCGCCCCAATCCGTGGGTCAGCAAATCTGGAAACCAGAACTGGTTAACCTTGCGTAGATCAATTTCGGAGGGGTGTTCGAGGATGAAGCGGCGTACGTCTTTCTCACGCATGAGATAGATGTCACCGTTTTGCTGTTCCCCACGCGCCGGGGCCCGAGAGTTGTGCTTTTAGGAGGCCGCGCCTGATCCAGCGCGACACCGCGTGGGAGTCATATGCCATCAACGGCGCGGGCGAGGCCCCTCTAGCTATCACTTGCGTAGGCCCGAGTTTTCCAGGTCTAATTGTCCAGGAGTTGGTGAAGGATTAATGCTCTCTGTCTCTGCTGCCTGTTCCATAGACATCAAGTCGGAGAGTCGTGTCCGGAGCAGGAAATACTCGTTGATCGGGCGATCATCCTGCAAGGCTGGTGTGTCTGGTGACTGCGAAACCAGTTTACTGGGAGCCATCTCGGATGAAAGCATGAAATTGAGCTGATCTTGGGCATTAGCAGCTGGACCCCACTCCATCATGTCACGAACTGCATCGGCTGGCATGCGTGCCAGCATCTCGCTGGCGCTCCGAACGGGAACAGGACGGAAGCTGGCCAGAAAGTGCCAGCCCCGATTCTCTACCGAACGGAATATACGAACATACGGGAAGCTGTTCAGGATTGCCTTAGCTACGGATACCTGCACTTGCTCGTCGCCTTCAGGAAGCCATTGTTGAAGGATGCCATCAGCCTGCAGCCTTTGTTTTGCCGTTGCGTAAAATTCTTGCGAGTAGAGCAAGCTTGAACCCGCCGCTTGTACGGGCGGGGGTGGATCAATGACGATGGCATCATATTGTTGCGGCGAGCTGTCCAGGTATCGCCGGCCATCGTCAATCACTACGTGAGCAAACGGCGAAGCTAATATTTGCCTGGCGTCTTCATGAAAGTACGCAAAGAGCCGGGGAACACTCGGAACGAGTTCGACGGCTGTGGTAGAGACTCCCCAAGAAATCATGGAGCGGAAAGTTGTGCCCATGCCGAAACAAACAACCAGCGCATTGCGGGGAGGTTCGCTGAGAGATGCTAATGTAAAATGCGCCATCATCTTTGTGACCGGCGTCAGCGAGGTCATGCCGATCCCGTTGACCAGAAGTTTCCTATGCGCGCCTGCGCCAGCCGCGATCACTGTAGCAGTAGAATCACGCAGAACCTCGCGTCGGGGAAGAATGGTTTCATAGTCCTTGGTCAGGACGAAGATTACCAAGGCTCCGCCTAAGATCGCCCATCCCGATTTCCGGAATAGCAGGGGTCGCCGCAATGCGGGTTCTGGCCATGCCGCCACCACAATCCAGGGAAATGCAAGAAGCAGCATCGAGGTGTGCTCGCCTAAATATGGCAACAGGAGAAAGCCTGCCAGCAATGGTCCGACAATGCAGCCTAGTAGGTTTAGCATATACGCGCGGCCGGCCCGATCAGGATCACCCGCGGACCAGCGGTCCAATAGCAACGGTGTCAGGAAACCAACTAAGCCAGCGAATGGCGCCACTCCTAGTAATACGCGGAGTACCAGGTTCAGGGGAATACGCGCGTCCGCAGTAAGCAGCGGCAGCAGTCCCAGGAAAGTGAGCGCCAGCCAGGCCTGAGGACTCTCTTTGGCATGATGACGGCTCCAATAGCGGTAGAGTTGGGAGCCTAGAAATGTCGCGAGAAGATATATTGCCAGGACCATGGCGAAGGAATACACAACGGGCCCGATATAGGGTGTGAAAAGACGGATCCAGACCACCTCCATCCCCATGCTTGTGAGGCCCGTAGCAAAAAGGAGCACGAGAGTAAGTTTATGGGTATCGTGTATATTCGACCGGGAGTCCCGCCATGTTGGAGCTGTCTCCTGCATGCCTCGCTTACGCGTAACGGTTAGGACAAAGGCGGAAAAGGCTATCGAGGCATTGACCAGAGCTCCGACGAGAAGTGTGTAGCGTAGTCCATAGAGTTCGGTGATAAAAAGCGGCAAGATTGCACCAACAACTGCACCCAGTACATTGGCAACATAAAGAAAGCTAAAAGAACGGGACGCTTTAGATGGCAGGTCTCGTCGAATTGCAAACATTCCCAGCGGAATTGTTGAACCCATACAAACGCACCACGGAAAAAGAATCAGCGCCAGGCAGATGCCAGTAACCAAGTAGTAGGTGAATGATGACTCGGCCGTTTGCTGGGCTGTACTTGTCAGCAAGCGGTGGCCAAGGCGTAACTCAAGGGGGACCAGTAGTGCCGAAATGCCGATCAGAAGTTCGATTAACGCGTACATCCGGAGAGGCGGAAACTTGATTTTGTCGTCGTAGCGCCGCACCAGAATTCCTGCCGCCCAGGAACCCAGACCTAGACCCGCCATGAAGGTTGACAGCACAATTGAGACAAGAGCAGTCGTGACACCGAATTGCGCCATAGCCAGACGTAGCCAAACGAACTCGTATAGAATCCCGCAGAACCCAGATGATAAGAAAAATAAGAAGTAAAAGCGTCCTTCGTTGGCGAGACCTGTATACTTTCTATCCGGAAGCCTTAACGATCGTGTGCCAGCGTTACTTGAATTACGCTGGTCAAGATCTCGATCTTCCGTCGAAGTAGCGGATTGTAGGCTTTGGTACGATGACAGTTCTTCCACTTCAACTTTTGCCATCTTGAGTTTCTCTGTTGATTCCATCCACTCTTTCTTCACGCCAGTGCTCTCCTTTTGTGCCTATCGAACTCGACGCCAGTCCCGCATCCGCGGGCGAAGTACGTGTCTCTTCCAACAGGCGGATTACAGACGGCGACACTTATCCTTTGCCTGCCGTCGCAGACGATAAGACCGACCGGATTGGTCTTTCTAGAGGGTTAATGGACTCCGTACAGCAACATCGTTCTCGGCATCACCGCGCGGTTCCGGACGAAAGCCTTGTTACGGTGAGGGCCCGTTGCTTCCTACCCACGTCAAAACATCACCCGAACTGCCATTTGAACGCTTCTTGGCCCACCAATTTGGTACTGCGGATTCAGTTCGCCAAGCGATTTTCCGAGCAGGTTCTGTGCCTGCCCGAAATTCGACCTCGTTGCCTGTGGCGTCCGGTACTGTCAAAGTTAGAGGAGCTCGGATGGTTGGTTATGTTGAAAATCTCTGCGCGAAGGTGAGCTCTCGCGTGCTCAGTCAAGGAAAACTCCTTCGTCAGTGCAACATCCGCCTGTCCGGCAGCAAATTCTCTGAAAGTGTTTCGGCCAGCCGTTCCAACCACGTCTGGCGCTGGCTCGTTGAACGCCGCGGGATTCAGCTGCCATCCGCCCGGTGCAGTTACGTTCCGTATCCGGGCAGACACACCCGTATTCTTATTCGCTGGCCGCGTTACTTGTTCACCATCTGGCAGGACCAGCAGCATGCTCCCGGGGTTGATCGAGAAAGGAGTTCCGGACTGAACTGCAATGTTCAGCGCTGTACTCCACCCGTTAAACAATCTACAGGCGAGCCGCATGCCTGTGATACGCGGCTGGGAGTATGTTGCTCCGACACGCAGTACGTGCCGACGGTCAACATCGGAGTCACCGCGGATCAGCGAGTACGCTGCTGCGCTGCCCCGGTAAATCGGCGCATCATCGACGGAATGTGCCCATGAATACGCGGCAAATATTTGCAGTCCGTGCGAGGTACGGCGTTGAAACTGAAGTTGCAAGGCTTGATAACGTGAAGTAAGACCAGTCACCGGGTATTGAGCGTTGCCGAAAACATAGTCTTCAGGAAAACCCGGCGCCTTGGTTCCACAGTAGGTGCCGACCAGTGCTGCCAATGCAAGTCGCTCCGATTTCTTGTGACTCGCCGAGGGCGGCCAAGCCATAAATCTTCAGCATCCCCCAATGGTCTATGTTTATCGAAGACACGTTCCACGTATGGAACGGCATTGCGGCTGCGGTGGAACTTTCTCACACTTTACCGTATTGGCCCGGGGAACCGCGCCACTAAAAAATCGATGGTAAGAAGCGTGATACCCCCCAGGGTCGGCCTGTGCTGGCCGCGCTGAACCGGAGCTCATTCTCTGGAAAGATCCGCTCAATCTCCTTTCGACCCGTTTGGTCGAAGTAGTCCGGCACGGAAATCTGTTCCGCCATAAAGCCGGGTCGACGGACCCGGGCACGCGTTGGAGCGCTAAACGCCGTAACCTTTACGATGGGCTTCCCCGCCTTCGTGATGACGAACGATTCACCCTTGGACGCCTCTTCCACGAGTCTTGAGAGCTGTGTCTTGGCTTCGTGAATGTTTACCGTCTTCATGGTATATCCCCGACTACGTTTTGATTACTCGAGTTTACACAACTTGGGTCTGGACTCGCAACCGCCGGGGAAGCGGTCTGCTTCGATAACGTGCTTTGTATACAATTGGATACGAGCTATTTCCGGCCCTTGTTTAAGCCAACACCTGGTGCTCCTGAACAGGCCAAGTAGTGTAACCGGCGATGTAGCTGATCTTCTGATCGCGGAGCTTGGCATCACGCACACTCCCAGGACGCGAAACTCGGTAGGCATGCGGACGAGATACCGGCAAATGCGGTCAAAATTTGTGTCGGAAGCGCGACGAGCGAGGGCGGACCCGACTGCGTTCTGTGCCGCTGGCGAGTCTGGGATGGGTTCACTGCTCGGATTCAGCAGAGACTGCCGCCGTCGTCTGCGGGGAGGAATTCGGGATCGCCGACTGGATCGACCTTTGGTACGTAAGGCGGCTCGACAGGTCCACCCGATCCAGCAGCGGAGAGCGTAATGTCCCGCAACCAAAGATTCAGGGATCTTGCTAGCTGGGCGATGATGGACGACTTGCCTACGCCAGTGGGCTCCAGATGAATGCTGGCTGACATGCAGCCACGATAAGAAGAGTACGTAGTGCACTTGCTACGGCAGGTGCCTTCATGACATTTTCCTTTGATCGAAGAGCCAGTAGGGCTTGCCGAATCTGGCAATCCAAGGACCCGTCAGCCAGGTAGGACGACGAATCCAGGAGGTTCTTGCGACAGGATTGTCTCACTATTCCCTTGTCCTTTGTCCTTCTGCGGCTTTTCCACCTGCCAGGACTTGTTGCAATGAAGCCACACAACTGTGGGCGATCTGATCAGGCCAGGCAGTTCACGCCGTGCGGCACCCCGTATCTTCGAGTCAGCTTCGGTTGCACGACAATTTGAAGCGCATCTGCTGTGGTGACCCTTCTGAAGCCAGCCAATCAACGGCGCAAAAAACAGATGCGATTAGTCCAATCGCATTTGCCAGTTTCCTGGAAGAGACGGATCAGTGCGCGTACCAGGCCACCTTTATCGGCCGGTGAGATGGTCTTGTCATCGAGAAAAATCACTCCACCATAGTCTCGCCCTTCCTCCGCCCAGGTTTTGAACAATGGCGGAATGGTTCTTCGGTCATAAGTAACGAGCGTCAACCCTTGCACGGCAGTCTGCTGCAAACAACTGGAGTCCTCCTGTCCCAGGAATTCACTCCCCTCCCATTCCGCCATACACTGAGCGATCAACGACCGAGTGCGACGCCGGAGCCCCTCCGCGACCTCCGGGGAGATATGCTCATCGATAAGAAGCTTGAGCATCTCAGTCTTTTTTCGCTTTTCCCGAATTGAATTGCTCAGCCTGCGGCAACATGCGCTTCAGCCGCTCAAAATCCGTCGCACGGTGGCAGCGTGCGAGGCCCTCCCCCACTCAGACCGCCAATGAGCGGTTTTTTCATTCAACTCGAACGTTTTGTACTTCGAGCAGTCTGCCATAATTGATTGAAAAACGATGAAAGCCTACTTGGACAACGACATCGTATCCGCGATTGCGAAGAGCGATTTCCCTCCTTCAGAAATGAAAAACCTACAGGAGATGCTGGCTCTCGTCGCAGCGCAAAAGCTGGAGGTGGTAACGTCTATGAAGCCTTGGCCATTGTTCTTGCTGTTCTTGGTCGGGTGTGGTGACGACAATCCACCGACAGCCGCCATAGTAGTAAAACGGGCATGGTCGGTCGAGGAAAACCGATTCCGTGCAAATCTCTCTAATCACTCGCCCCCTGAAAATTGGGCAACAGTGGAAGTAAAAAACGGAGATCCATTGGACCCTAAAGCAAAAGAATGGGACTGTGAATTTGACAACGAACCAATAGAGGGAGACACGGTAGTATCAAGCAAAATACCGGGTAGATGCCACGACACAGGACATAAAGTATCAGTGATACGCCAATCGCGAACCATTACTCAGGCCGGCGGACAAGGAAAAGAGACCGGAATGACTCCTTTGAAGCATTAGGCAGCGACCATGAAATCTTGGACTCGCTGCCCACATCCATGCCTTCGTCAACGCACGAAGGCTTTTTCCATTCCTGCTAAAGGCAGGTGACGGGCAAATTGCAACGGCGACTCCCCGCATCCGCCACAAGGCAGGTCCGCCACGCAGGCGAAAGGCGATTCTAGCCACGCGGAGATCAGCTCTTTGAGGGGAGACGTCCGTGCATCTCGTTTCCCCGACCACGCGAGGGTCCGAAGTCGCGAAGTCTAACCGGGCAGAGTATTATCGGGGGGCTATGGCAGAACCAGCCGCCCAGCCACGTATTGTTCGTAAACGCGGAAATCCCAACTGGGGCCGCCCCATTCCGCCCGCGCGAGTTCTCCCTACCGAGTTCGAAACGCAAGTCAGGCAATTGCGACTCACGGTAGAGACGTATGTCTCCTCAGCGGAGCTACGCAGCTGGTGCGAGCGCAACAAGAATCGGGTCTACGTCCCAGAATGGCTACTTGATGAGTGGGATATTCCCGTCGACCCGAACTCCTGCGACGCAGCCTGACCACCCACTTACTGTGCCGGATCAGCATGCCGCCATCAGGCCGACAAGACCGCAGTTCCTCTCTTCGATAATTGCCGCATCCGCAAGCCAAGTCCCCGCGCGACCACAAACAAAACTCCAGACCCGCACCTCACGAAAAACCCGCGACCTCGCCCGGCAAAATCCGCGACACATTGGCGCGGCTTAGGGCTTATCGAGGACCGGCTCCGTGACGGGGCAGGTAGACGAAAAACATCCAGGCGGCGAAGCCATATAGGGAAAGCAACAGTCCGCTCCAACAGATGGCGAGCGCCGCGAACAGGGCACGTATCCCATGTCCTGAAGAGAACGACCTGCCCAAGCCTCTGCAATACCACCGGCCACCGCTGCCAGGCCCGTTGCCTTCTGCTCGCTAATTCCTGCAAAGGCGTGGAACAGTCCGATAATCAGGGCAACGGACGGAACCCCAGCGAGGACCATGCCCCAAATGAACCATGTTCTCTTGCGTTCCTGACTGCGGTCCTCGTCCATCGGGCCGAGAGATTCTCACAGGGCCAGACTAAAATCAAGCGCCCGTGCCTAAGAAGCCTAAGAACCTGTAACAGACCCTGGGGGCTGGTGTTAGAATTCGGCGGTCCTTCCGGCCAATTCACCGACGGCCCTCAATTCAAGACCCGAAATCTGGAGGGAACTGTGAAAAGCACTGGCGAGCTTCTAGCTCTGCTTCTATTCGTTTCCATTTCCACCGCGCAGAACCCGCCAGGCGCGTCCGCGCACGAGAAGAAGGCCAACCCAGAAGAGGTTGCGACCAAAGATGCGCCCCAACCCATTGGCCGGTACTCGCAGGCGATCACGGGAGGCGGGTTCGTCTTCGCATCGGGTCAAATCGCGCTGGATCCCGCGGCAGGCAAACTAGTTGAGGGCGACATCAGGGTGCAGACTGAGCGCGTGTTGAAGAACCTCTCCGCTGTGCTTGCCGCTTCCGGGAGCAGCATGGAGCGGGTTGTGAGGACCACGGTATTCCTGAAGAACATCTCGGACTTCCCGGTTATGAACGAAGTCTACGGGCACTTCTTCACGAACGCACCCCCTTCGCGCTCCACTATCGCGTTGCCGCGTTGCCTAGAGACGCTCTCGTGGAAATCGATGTAGTAGCGCTGCAATAGGTAAATCGCCTTTACGGCGAGCCACTACGACAAGCGTTCCTCCTGAACGCGAGACGCGTCTGCTCGGCCATGTTCTGCAATCGTGCCACTCGATATTCCACACCGGACCGCTTGGCGGAGCACACCATATCTCTGTTTCGGCCAAATGCCGCTCTGAATGCGGTAGATAATATGCCGGACCGCTATCCAAGGGCGGCAATCTCGTTCATAACTCGCATCCTTCCGGCAACGAAGCCGGCAAAATTCTACTCCTGGACTTGCAAGCATGGCATTCACGGCCTGGTACCACCACCCCTGGCTGATCCTGGCAGGTCTCTTAGTGATCCTCCTCACCTGGCTCGCCCCGCAGCCGCTCCCACCAAACAGGAAACCGCCAGAAACCCAATCATGCCCTCGTCACTAGATCGCAAGAAACAAAAGCCTTCAGCGCTCTCGCCGAAGGCTTTTTTCATTCCCGCCGCCGCAGGTGGCAACGCCGCCTTAATTTTTTTAGCAAGCGATATCTGCGGGCTTTGGCGAAGATTTTCTCTGCCGTTCCGCAATCCATTGTTCCGCGTCCTTCAACTCTTCCTTATAAAAGGATGAATGGGTTGGATTGTGCAGTATGTACTCCCGCAGGTTGGCGGCGATCTCTTCCAACTGAGGCACAGTCTTCGTCTCAAGACTCATGATGCTATGTTTGATGCGCCAAGTTGCTAAGAAGATTCCGGCAATGTCCCACTCATTTGAACTCATACTTGCGGCCGCAGTTGACAACCAAAGTGCCAGTCTGCCCCACGGACGCTCTTTCGTTAGACTATTGGGCAATAACCCGGAAGATGTGGCATGAAGAATAACCCTCACCCCGGAATAACCATGCACAATTTCCCCGTCGGCGCGGGCGTTGCTGGCTTTGTATTTACCGTCGGCAGTATGGCTATTTTCCCGGCCTTCCCGCGCTGTGGTTTTTTCTTGCGCTCGCTGTCGCGCTCGGCGTGGGCATCACGCTTGTTCTTCGTTTGACCCGTTCTAAAATGCTCTGACTTGCGCCGACCTTTCCCACCGCAGTTCATTCCACCCACCATCAAAAAACCACTCTGAAAACCCAGCGCCGCTCCAATGGACGAAAGCGCGGCTTCCAGCTTATCGAGGACCGGCTCCATGACGCGGTAGGTAGACGAAGAACATCCACGCGGCGAAGCCATAAAGGGAGAGCAACAGTCCGCTCCAACAGATGGCGAGCGCCGCGAACAGGGCACGTATCCCATGTCCTCCAGGAAACGACCTGCCTAAGAGAACAATCGCTGCCAACGGGATCACCGCGATCAAAGCGAGAATGCCGGGGACACTATTGAACCCGGTGAAAAAGCTGGAATCAGGTACAACCAGTAAGCTGCGGCATTCCGTCTGCTCTTTGCTGTCACCCCAATTGCCTCCTCACCAACACTACCACTACATTTCTCAGGGTGACGTGGTTCCGCATCGCCAGCCTCCAACTCTACGTGCCGCCCGTACATTTCCTGCTTCCGGTACGAGCGTTGCATCGTCTTTCGGGAAGGGCACGTTGTCCAACTGGAGGAAAAGGTGCTGCTCAATCCACGCCTGTAAAGATGCGATGGGCTTCAGCACGCGCTCGTGCTTCCCCTCGATCCAGGCAGTCACATAAGCTTGGTTGAGAGCTTCCTTCTTCACCGATCCCGGCAGCTTGGCGATGAGCAGAGCGTGCTCCGCGGTCAACTCGTTTTTCAGAAAGCCCTCGGCGACCTCGGGCACAAGGTCAGTTAACTTCAATCTGGCAGCTTATGTTGTGCTCTTTACTTATGCTGTCGGCTGCACCCAATGAGTAGTATTGATGAGTGCTTTGGGACAAGAACCACAACATAATTTTGGGATTTACTCGAGAAAAGAAGTGCCGGGGCAGAAGTCTCAGAATGATCTACGACTGCACATCGCACGTTAGCCCACCAATCTTGCCGGACCTTCGATTCGCGTCTCCAGCCCCGCCAGGGGCATTGATGGCAAAGCTCTTGGTTGCACTGATGTGCGCGGCTTTGACGCTTTTCTGCGGCGCTCGGGAAGTAAAGCCTGGAGCGACAACTGACAGATCTGATCTGGCCGCGTCTTTGACTTTCGAGGCTCCACCCAAGGCCGATATGCCTGGTGGCTGGGGTGGCGGTCCGGGCTAGATCCGTTTCATATGCGCTAAATGCACCTCCTGGGCCTTCCAGCTCCGCATCCCATCGATTCGTCACCTCAGAGGAGCGTGCTGCATCGGGTGTGCCGCGGTCTTAACTTTTAGTGCGATGCTTCTCGTAGGAGGGCAGAAGCACACCACAGCACTGGAGCCTGGCCGTGCATGTCGCCGGTGTGACGCGGCCGGGTCAGGTAGTATTCGAGGGCGTTCTTTTTTCCGGTGCCAACGCAAATGTTTGTGACGTCGGCGTTTTGATCGACGTAACCAACGAGCGCGAGCCACCCTTTGCGCGCAGCCGGGCCGTAAGTTTCTTCATCCAGCCAGCCGTTTCTCACGCCCGTGATCAATGCAAAAGTAAACATGCCGGTCGACGACGTCTCCGGCCAGGCTTCGGGGTGATCAATCAACTGACGCCACATTCCGTCCGCGCCTTGAAAACTCACCAGCGCCTTCATCATCTTTTTGTATCCTTCAAGAATACGGGCGTGCTTGGGATGGTTCTGCGGAAGGGACCGCAGCAACTCAGCCATGCCCGCCGCTACCCATCCATCGCCTCGCCCCCAGAAAAACGGGACATCAGGGGCGTGATAGAACAGGCCATTGGGCTGCTGCAGTTTGTCGAGATATGCGGCCATTTCCAGCGCGGCACGGTCAAGATATTTGGGGTCTCTAGTGGCGCGGAATGCCTGGACCTGCAGGATCGTGATCATGTACATGTCATCGATCCAGAAACGGGTCTCAGGAGTCAGGCCTGGCGGCACGGTCTCTGGGGGTAGGCCCTCCCGAACCAGGGTCTGGGGAGGCAGGCTCTCCCATTGCGTGTCGGCAAAAGACTTCCCCAGTTCCAAGTACTTGGGGTCTTTGGTTTCGATGTGAATTTCCAGCGGCACCACCCCGAAGACCTCGAAGTCGACGTGGCGCTCGCGATGGATCAGTTTCGATCCGGAAGCCAAGAGCAACGGCTCGAAACGCTGGATGAGCCGCGCGCTCAAGTCTTTGTCGTCAGAAAGTTGCGCAAATGTAAGCGCTCCATACCACGCGCAAACCTCTGGATAGGTAATCTTCTGCGGATCCTGATGGGGACTGGTGACAAAGCGCTCAGCAACACGTTTTCCGATCTCTTGCGGGGAAGTTCCGTCGGGCCAGTTGGTAAAGTACTTCTGCTGCCCTGCAGCGTACGACATTGCACCCAGAATCAACGATGCTACGGCGGCGCTTTTCAACCATCTTGTCAAACCTTCGGTCACGGTCATTCTCCGCTTCCGGCATTCGATAGAGCCGATGATTTGCTGAAACCGAAAGCCAACATGATTACCGCGTTCTTGGTCTCGATGCAACCAGTATGTGCAATGGCCCGAGTGCGTGACGGTATAGAAGTGGAAAAAAGAGGAAGCAGTGTTCCGCATCGCGTATCGCTGTGATTTCTTCGGAGTTCTGTAACCTTGCGCCGGGGCGGGCTGCTGTTTTTCAGCGCGTAACACTCTGCGCCTAATCGGAATGGTTGACAAACAATTGTCTGTGGAAGTACATAGAGGGCGCCCAACATCATGGTCGGTTTGGGGTTTTTGGTTTAAAGAGATTCCGGGAGAACTTAGCGTGGCGCCGCGTAGTTGCACGCAGCTGAAATTCAGACTTTCGGGAGATGGCAATGTCTCGGAAATCCTGTTGCCTTCTGATGTTGTCGTTTTTTGCTTTCGTGTGTCTGCGTCCTTCACCGCTGCTGGCGCAGCAGGTCGCAGTTGCTCAGGTCAGCGGGCAAGTCGCCGATCCGAGTGGGGCTGCGCTCGCAGGCGCGAGTGTGAAGATGACGGAGATTGACCGGGCCATCGTGCATGCCGTGACTAGCGACGTGAACGGCAACTATCTGTTTCCGGGGCTGCCCGTGGGCCGTTACAGGCTGGAAATCAGCAAGCAGGGCTTCAAGACCTACGTCCTGACTGATATTGTGTTGCACGTCAACGATCACGTTTCCTTGAATGCGCCACTCCAGCTTGGGAGTGCGACTGAGACCGTCGAGGTTTCCAGCGAAGCGCCCCTGATACAGACCGAGAGCGCAGGTATTTCCAACGTGATTGACTCCCAACGAATGGTTGATCTGCCGCTGAATGGACGCTATGTCACCGATTTGGTTCTGCTCTCGGGTGCATCTCTGAATGCGCCTGGCGGAGATGAAAAGGGCAGCAAGAACTTCTACAGTTCGCAGACCATTTCTGTCGCCGGTGGCCAGGCCAATGGCACAAATTACCTGCTTGACGGAGGCGACAATAACGACACCTTCTCCAACGTGAATCTACCGTTTCCTTTTCCCGATGCCCTCCAGGAATTCAGTGTGGAAACCAGTGCGCTGCCGGCACGGAACGGGTTGCACCCCGGCGGCATCGTCAATTTGGTGACCAAGTCGGGTGCGAATCAGATTCACGGTAATGTATTTGAGTTCTATCGCGACGGAATCTTTAATGCGACCACCAAACGATTTGTCCCGACCGGCAGTTCTTCAGCCCCTAAGCCGGACACATTACTGCGAAACCAATTCGGTGGAACCATTGGTGGGCCGGTAGTTCCCGACAAGTTATTCTGGTTTGCGGGTTATCAGGCCACGCGATCACGGCAGACGACCAGCCAGCTAGCCCACACGGCGACGCAACAGACCCTAAACGGCGATTTCACTGCTTTGGAGAGTTCCCCCTGCGTTTCTCCGGCCAAAGTCCTGAAGGGCGGGTTCTCAGGAAACATGATCAGCCCGACCCGCTTCGACCCTGCGGCCGTTGCGCTGTTCAGCGCCGGATACGTGCCTGTTTCCACCGATCCCTGCGGCCTGTTGACCTATGTGCAGCCCTCGATCAACAACGAAGATCAGGTGATTGGAAAAGTTGACTTCAACATCAACTCCAAGCAGGCAATATTCGGACGTTATTTCATTGACGACTATCGCTCTCCTGCGCCGTTTGATCTGCACAACCTGATCCTGACGCAGTTTCAAGGCAACACAGAGCGGGCGCAGACTTTTACGCTCGGCCATACATATACGTTTAGCCCCTCCCTCATCAACTCATTTCATGGTACGTTGAGCCGGCGACGCGACAACCGCTCAGTTGATCCACACGACATCAACCCGACTACGCTGGGCGTGAATATGTACGCCGCAGTACCCGATTTTCTGCTGTTCAACATCAGCAGCTATTTCATGGTGGGCTGCGGCACGTGCGCGCCAGGATTCTTCAACGTAAACACCGGGCAGGTGGCCGACGACGTTGACTGGATTCGCGGTAAGCACCATTTCGCATTCGGCGTAGACTACATCCACACTCAGAACAACACGCTCACCGGCTACGACGAAAATGGGACCTTCTCATTCACCGGAAACGTGACGGGCGATGGACTGGCGGATTTCCTCCTCGGTCAACAGGCCGCATTTACCCAGAGCCGAGCACAAAAGGTCGCATATCGCGAGAACATTCCGAGCCTCTACGCTCAGGATACATACAAGGCCGACAAGCACCTGACGATCACCGCCGGCGTGCGCTGGGAACCCAGCATCTGGCCGTCGGACTACTTCCACCGGGGCAGCTTCTTCAACATGGCTGACTTCCTGAACAATGTCCACAGTTCGGTTTATCCGACGAATGGGCTGCCCGGAACTTTCCCGCCCGCTGGAATGCTGTACTACGGTGATCAGGGAGTTCCTGGGGCATTCACGAATAATCACTTCCTGAACTTTGCGCCCCGCTTTGGAATCGCATGGGACCCAAGCGGAAAAGGCAATCAGAGCATCCGCGCAGGGTATGGTCTTTTTTATGACTCCAGCATGGTCTGGTTCTCGCAGCGGCTTACCTCCAATCCTCCGTTCGTGAACCAGATTGATACTACGCAGGGCTGCGGCACTTTCAGTAATCCGTGGAAGAATTACAGCACCTCGACCGGCTGCGTTGCCAACTCGGGCACCGAGGAGAACCCTTTCCCAGGTACGGGCGCCAGCGTTTTCCCCTCCGGCTCATTTTGGGTATCAATGCCACACCAGATGCGGCCCTTATACATGCAGCAGTGGAACCTGAGCTACGAGCGACAGTTCCTGAACGAGTGGTCCTTCTCGCTGGCATACCTGGGCAGCAGGAGCCTGCATGTGCCGCTCGCGTACGACGCCAATTACATCGAGACCAGCCCGGCAGTATGTACCGAGCGCACCCTACCTGGAGGGCCCGGTTGCACTACTGCGAATGAGTCACAACGCCGCCTGCTGTACCAGATCGCTACTGGCGGCACGGTGCCTCCCACTGGGCAATTCACGCCTCAATACGCCGAAGGCCTCGGCGCTTTAGATTTCGCTGATGACACCGGGTTTTCCAATTACAACGCCGGAATGGCGACCGTCCAACATCGGTTCCGACACGGCTTTAGCGTGCAGGCCAACTACACCTTTTCGCACTGCCTGAGCAACGGAGACTTTAACGGAGATTTGCGGCAGAGCTATTACATGATCCAGACGGACCACCACCTGGATTATGGCAACTGCAATTTCGATATCCGGCACATCTTCAATGTCTCGATGGTGGCTAGCAGCCCGTTCCATGGAACCGGAGCCATCAGGTGGCTGGTCGGCGGTTGGCAATTTGCTCCCTCGATTCGCGTTCTGAGCGGCTACCCGGTAAATGTTGTGCTTGGCAAAGATTCGCTGGCAGATGGCAATGAAAGTTCGGGCTCGAACGTGGGCGCCAGGCCAGAATTGGTTCCCGGTCAGCCGGTCTATGTCAACAAGTGGGTAACTTCTTCTCCTTCCAATCCCTGCCCGGGAGGCGTTTCTATATGCTATGAACTGTTTAATCCGAATGCTTTTGCCGACTCAACCAGCAGTTCGGCTCCGGTGGTAATCAACCCAAAGGCAGGCAACGTCTATGCCTACACGCCAGTCGGCCGCGACGCGTTTTATGGGCCGGGCGTGCTTCGTTTCGATGGTGCCCTCAGCCGGTTGTTCCCCATCCGGGAGAGAACGCAACTTGAGTTGCGGTTCGAGGCTTTCAACGCAATTAACAAAATCAACCTCCGGCCGACCAGCGGTATCGGTTCAGCCATGGCGAGAAATGGTTCAACTTTCGGCTTTGTCACCTCATCACCTGGAGCCGGCTTCTTCCCCAGCGACTACGACCCGCGTATTCTGCAGTTTGCTGTCAAGGTGCACTTCTAGCGATTACTGTCGCGAGCAGATCACCTTCGACAGGCCTTCCGCATGCCGCATATAAGAGACCCAGATAGACGCCCTGTGAAACGCAGAAGCTTTACGCAAGTCATGTGCCTGTGCAGGGCGTCCGTTCTGGAAGAATTGCAGGGTCGCCATCCGTGGAATTGACTGAAGATACCGGCGGTGGCTTTCTCCGAGTCGTTCCCGAGATTATTGAGAATTGCGGTGGTGCGAACTCATAGACCGGTTTGGGCAAAGGCTGTTCCGATGAAGAACAGAGCTATGGAAAGCGAGAGAACCTTCCTGACTCCGGGTGTGTCATAGTTCACGTTTGCATCCTCCTTCTCCACGTGAGGTGAAGACGTGTTCTGATGGAGGAACACACAGACAGAAGCTCCTCCCCTGCGGCCAGTCCTTTAGAGGAAACAAGACCGCATGTATTAATCGCGCAAAGATGTCTCCCAAACTGCAGTTTGTGGTGCTTTTCGAGGGGCCGCAGCACGCGAAAAACCGAAACGGTTTTTCGGCCTTGTGAAACTTGCCTCCAGCTGGCCGTCTGGCCGAAGTCACAAGGCCAACGGCGCGCAACACTAGCAAATCCAGAGTAGAGGCCAATACGTTGGATACTGTAATTACTGTAGGGAAAATCCTGTACATTCCGGGGCCTGGGAGCTCTGGGTAACCGCAAGCGAGGCTAAACCGTTGATTAATTGCGGAAACAGACATAACAATGTGTTGAGGCCTATCGGCGGTATTGCTGGCCCGTTCCTGCTCTCGAACCATAGCTCGATCTGCTGGCCGCAGTGCTTGTCTGCTCGGTCATCGTTTTGCAGGGTTTTGCAGGCGCGTTTCCCCTGCTGCTATGAACTTTCATAGAAACCCGACTTTCAAATTTGGAATTGATTCCTGTCGCACTATCGCAAGCTGCTCAAAATCAACAACCAATGGGTTGGAACCACAATTGCCAATACCACCTCAGTTTATTTAGGATGGGCCAGTTCGTCTCGCATAATGGCGCGGTTGGGGCGCGCCAAGTCTTGGGGCTGATCAAGCCCAGGTTTACTGTCAGCGGCCTGTCGGCCAGCGTCTTTCTTTGGCGTCATAAGTTCCCGATTTCTAGATAGACCATCATCCGTGGTTGCGAATCTCTAATTCCTTGCCGGACTTCTATCTCTCTCAAAGACCTGAATGGTAGCGCAATTCGGGCTTGAATTCCTGGAGGGAACCCTATGCGGCCTTTCGGAGCGGTCTCTCGCTGGGCAGGTTTTCTGCTTGGTTTGGCTCTCGTGCTCGCTCTCGGTCTCACGCCGGTCAAGGCTCAAACGGGTGGTACGGTATCAGGGGTCGTGACTGATTCCACAGGCGCCGTGGTAGTCGGCGCCAACGTGTCGCTCATTGATAGCAAGACCCACAGCGCACGCAACACTACCACGAACGGAGCCGGGCGCTATGTCTTCACCAATGTTGATCCCGGCCCCTACGACTTTACCTTCTCCCAAACCGGATTTGCCGTTACCAAAGTCCGGGAAACGGTGAGCGTAGGCATGGTCACAACCGTAAATGTGGCTCTCAAGGTCGGTACGACCACCCAAGAGGTCTTGGTCGAGGCTCGTGGTGCGGAACTGCAAAGCACGAACGCCACTGTCGGACTGACCATGAATTTTGCACTCGCGGAGGCTCTTCCCGGTCTCTCCCGCGATATCTCCGGTTTGGCCATGCTGCAGCCCGCAACCACGCCGGTGAACACAGCCTCGGGTTCGGGTGTCGCCGGTGCGGTGGCCGGATCGAATGCAGACCAGAACAAGTACATGCTCGATGGCGGTAATAATTCCAGCGACATGGATGGAACCAATACCGTTTACCTCAGTGGGTTCGCCGGCAACCCAATCACCGGCTTCGGCAACGCCACTCCCAACGGCACCATCCCGACTCCGGTGGAAACCATCGAGGAGTTCAAGGTGAGTGTGGCCGGCCAGAACGGCGATTTCAACAACGCATCCGGCAATCAGGTGAATATGGTCACCCGCCGTGGGGGTGACACTTGGCACGGTTCGGCCTATGAGTACTATTACGGCACCAATTTTTCCGCCAACCAGTGGGAAAACGGTCATACCCCGTCCAGGGATCCAGGTACCGGGGCGATGCGAAGCTTCACCCCCCTGCCCTCGCGACATGAGAACCGCTTCGGCGCCTCCGCCGGGGGGACCATCCTGCCTCAGTTCCTGGGGGGAAAAACGTATTTGTTCGGCTTCTACCAGGGACAGCGGTTCCCCAACGTCACCACTTTGGAGAAGCCAGTGCCATCAGACCTGATGAGGGCGGGGGTCATCCAGATTCAAAGTGGCAGTACTTGGATACCCTTCAACCTCAACCCCGCGGCGGTCACGGTCAATGGCGTTACTTATGCTCCGGCGATGGTGTGCGGCCCCGGCGGCAACCAGTTGTGCGATCCCCGTGGTATCGGACTGAATCCCATTGTCACTCAGCTGTGGTCGATGATGCCGGCCGGCAACGACGTCGGTTGTGGGGGCCCATTTCCAATCAACAACACGGCCACCATCAATAATGTTAACGTTCCTGTTTGCGACCAAAAGAACACAATCGGCTATAAAGGCACGATTTCTCTGCCCGTTCGGGACAACAACTGGGTATTTCGCGTGGACCACGACTTCGCCAAAAACTGGCATTTCATGTCTAGCTACCGCTATTACAGGTTGATGGGCGGCGCCGACACCGCCCAGGTGGATATGGGCGGCATCGTGGCAGGTGCGAAGGGTCAATTGACTGCGCTGCGCACCTATCCCGTATACCCCGGCTACTTCGTGGCTGGCCTGACGACCACGATCTCTTCCCATCTCACGAGCGATCTCCGCTACAACTACACTTACGACTGGTGGAAGTGGAATGGGCCGGGGGCGCCGATCCAGCCGATTAGTGGCTTGGGTGGAGCGGTCGAGATTGGGGGGGAAGACCCCAACGCGCTCATTCCGTACAACGTGAACACCCAGCAGTCGCGCACTCGCTTCTGGGATGGACAGGATCACCTGGTTCGCGACGACCTCAACCTTCTGCAGGGCAACCACCTCTTTCAGTTCGGCGGCCTATACCAGCGCAACTTCAACTGGCACGACCGCAACGACAACGGCCAGGGCATCATGGCGGCAAATGTCTATCAGGTGGGCAGCGCGTTGGGAGGGATCAACTGGGGCGCCTACCTACCGGCGAGCGTGCCGTCCTCGCAAACCAATAACTATCAGAATCTGGCTGCAGAAGTGCTTGGTCTGGTCGAGCAGCCGCAGACCCTGTACACGCGCGCCGGATCCGACCTCCATTTGCTGTCTTTGGGAACACACGCCCAGGACAAGAGTGTGATTGACTTCTACAGCGCTTATTTCGCCGACACCTGGCACTTGAAGCCGAGCTTTACTTTGACCTATGGCCTGTCCTACAACCTGGAGATGCCGCCGGTCGAACAGCAGGGGCGACAAGTCATGCTGGTGGATCAGGGCGGCAACCCCGTTCAGGTAGGCAACTACGTTGCCCAACGGCAAAAGGCCGCCTTGGCGGGCCAGGTTTATGATCCGATCCTGGGATTCGCTACCGTCGCCAACGTCGGCCGCGGGCGCAAGTATCCCTACGATCCGTTCTACGGGGGGTTCGGCCCGCGCCTGTCGGCGGCGTGGAACCCCAAATTCGATAGCGGCCTGCTGAACAAACTGTTCGGCAATGGCAGCACGGTTGTGCGTGGTGGTTATGGCAGGATTTACGGCCGCCTGAACGGCGTCAACCTGGTGCTGGTCCCGTTGCTGGGTACGGGACTGATGCAGGCCGTGTCGTGCCTGGGCGCCATCGCTCCTCAGTTCGCCTCCGGCGGGAGTCAGTGTTTGGGACCGGGTGGTGCAACGCCAGGGACGGCTTTCCGCATTGGGACCGATGGTTTGGTAGCGCCACTCGGCAACGCCCCGTCCACCACTCTGCCGCAGCCCTATTTCCCCGGTGTCGGAGGCAATTTGGCGGCAGCTCCCGGTGCCGGACTGGACCCCAAGACCCGGCCCAGCTCCAACGACAGCTTTACGCTTTCCATCCAGCGCGAGGTTTCCTCAAAGGTCTTCGTCGAGGTCGGCTACATCGGCAAGCGAATCCACAACGAGTTCCAGGAAATCAATGTGGATGCGGTGCCGTGGATGCTGACCTTGAACGGCGAAACCTTCGCCAAGGCCTACGCCAATCTCTACACCTCCATGTGCACCTTAACGGTTCAGACTTGTACCCCGCCTGCCGGCTTCACGCCTGCGCCGGAACCTTGGTTTGAGGCAGCCCTGGGGGGTCCGACTTCCAAGTTCTGTGCCGGCTTCCCCAGTTGTACGGCAGCCCTAGTTGCGGACAAGAACCGCAGTGGTTTTGTGGCTTCCAACAGCGTTTATCAATTGTGGGCCGCTATGGCGCAGTCGAACTCCTGGACTCTCGGGCTGACCAATCCCGGCATGAATCCCCCCGGCGGCTGTCCCCGGACCGTCACTCCCACTACGGTTTGCAAGCAATTCACGGCTTTTGAGTTTGACGCAAGCAATGGCTGGGGCAATTACAACGCGCTGTACAGTTCAGTGAACTTCCGCGACTGGCACGGGGTCACCGCCCGCTCCAACTTCACTTGGGGCCGGGCGCTGGGCACGGGCTCGGAAGTGCAAGCGCGAAGCACCCGCACGGTTCTCAATCCTTTCAATTTGCACAGTTCGTACGGCACACAGCAATTTGACGTCAGGTTTATCTACAACCTCGCGATGAGCTACCAAGTGCCTTTCTATCGCAGCCAGAGCGGCAGCCTCGGACATATTCTGGGAGGCTGGTCGGTGGCGCCGGTCTTCACCGCGCAGAGCGGCTTTCCGCTGCGAGTAACTCAAACCGAATCAAGAGCCACGGTGCAGGCATTTGGCCAATCTGATCCCAGCCAAAACTCCATCTACAACGCCGTGCTGATCAACGGCCACTTCTCCGGCGGCAACTCCCTCCACGTTTTTAACACTTCGCCCGGGACGGTGGGGGGGAACCCGACGGTGAACGACCTCGGCGCCCAGCAATGGTTCAACATATTCGGGAACCCGGCCACAGCCTACAGCCAGTTCCGCCGGCTGATCCTGGGGGTTGACACCAACGGAGGTGGATTCGGGATTCTGCGCGGGTTCAAACGTTGGAATCTAGACATGACATTTGCCAAGGAAATCCGGGCGACAGAGCGAGTCGGCGTTACCTTCACCGCCCTGATGACCAACATCCTGAACCATTTCCAGCCGTCGGATCCGACCATCGCCAACCTGAATCTCAACAGTCCTGGCACCTTCGGCAGGGTGACTGCCTCCGAATACGATGCGCGGCAGGTCGAATTTGGCCTGCGGGTGCATTTCTAAAACTGGCCTCGGGGCTCCTTTTTCTTCAAAAACTAAGCAATGGATGATCCGTAGTCCACGGTACGCCCGTCACCAACCACGTGGTTTACACAATCAGGCGGTTATGCTCAGATCAGAATCCAACGCATCTCTCCACTCCCGCAGAACGAACTGCCTCCAGAACAGTCCAAACCGTGCCGTACCGGGCGCGAGCATCAGCTTTGATGTAAACCTTGCGCTCGGCATAATGGCTGAGCCACTCCCTGATTTTTTCGGGCAACTGTTCGGCTGTCACCAGCTCATTGCCGAAGAACACTTTTCCATCGCGCATGATGGCCACTACGATTGCATCCTCTCTGTTTGCGGCCAACATCTTCACCGGATGACCGACTCTCTCAAGTATATTCCAACACCGTGATGCCCCCATGCATAGGAAAACGCGACCATTTCGATTACCAGTAGCGTAAGGATCACCACGGCCATCACGCAGGAAAAGGCGGTCACGTCGATCTTGGAAATGGGCTTAAGCGAGTTTGCCCGGTTGTAGAGCATTCCTGCTTTACTTAGACACCGCTGCGAGCGCATTTTCCATTTAAAGGCGCCGTTCCTAGATCACTGTGGTAGCCAGGCCCTCTGTGCTCAGAACCCGTCAATGAGGTGATGTTACGAGAGTGACCTTCGCCTGCGACAGATTACCCGAACCGGAAGATCAGAAGCGAATGTCCTTTAACGGGCACACAAGTTCCAATTGTTGATCTGTCAAATCCACTCTCGCCAGATAGTAGTCGACCACGCCACCGCCGGAAACCACCTCTTCCATTCCAACGTTTACATAAAGTTTTCGAGCATCGTCGGACAGAAGAACGAGTTCTACAATCCACATGCGCCCGTGCGGCTCTTGGAATCTCAAGGTTTCCGGCGAAATGCAAACCGCAAGTTCTTTCGTATTGAGATTGAAGGAATACACTCCTGCCCAGTTCCCTCCGGTCTGCGCCTTGTCCCAGCTTACGGAATTGAACACAACCACCGGTTGCTTGTCGCAGGTCACGGGAGATTCGTAGGACAGCTCTTCGGTCGGGTTGCCAATTTGTTCATGCGCTTCCGCATCCTTACGGCGGATGAAGATTCGCGTCGGAAGGAGACGCGCCTCACCGGACCTGCTCAATTCAACAATGACCGTCTCGCTGGCGGGACTGTAGAGGAGCTTGCGTGAGGTATATCCAGCGGGTACACCCGGCGATCTGGGAGAGAATCCGACTTCCGGAGGTGGCTGACTGGCAATCTGGCTACGCGCTGTCTCTATTTCTCTATAAACACACCTCTTTCGTTAAGCAACTTCGCAGCAAAACAGTCCTGTTCTCGCAACAAACCCAGCAACAGGTGCTCGGTTCCGATGAATTTGTGGGAAAGCAGGTCAGCCTCCTCAGCGGCATGGGCCAGGACACGCTTGCACTCAGTGCGCAACGGGAGATCGACCGAGATCGAAACCTTCTCCCGGATGGTGGTGTACCCCTCGATCTGCTTGCGGATTGACTCCACCGAGGCATGGGAGCGCAGGAAACGGCTGGTGAGAGCTTTGTCTTCGCGCAGAAGCCACCAGCAATAGGTGTTTCGTCTCTATATAAGGAGAACCGAACTGGCTGGATTCGTAGCGCGCAAAGAAGATGACGCGTCGTGCCTTCTCCGTATAGCGTTCAAACATACCTTGCCCTCTGTTAGAGAGCAAGTATATTTCTTCTGGTGTTCCCGTCGAAAACAGGCCTTCACGCTCACGATCCCGCCAATCTCAAAAGTTTCAGCGAGTCGGAAGTTTCGAAGGGCGCCGAAGCCGCTAGAGTATAGTGAGCTTCCATTCTTCACCGAAACACCCTAGGAAAGGCCCGCAGCCTACTCTTTCACGAGGCTATGGTCTCCTTTTCAGTCTCAACCTAAACCTGCATAAATGCACCGGACGTTTTGGAAGGGGTCATCACCCGAGGGCCAACGAACCCGTTATAAAATTTGTATGTGGACAGCTTTGTGTATCCCAATATCTCCGCCAACGTTCTCACCACCACCGTGGCAATTGTCTGCGTCTTGAATCTGGTCTTTCATGCTAAACAACTTTGGATCCACCGGCGCGCTCATGAATGACAGCTTTAGTCGTACTCAGGCGGACAGTCCCAGGCGCCGAAGGTCCTCTTCGGTGAGCATGACTTTGTAAATTCCGTAGGACCTGTCTGCTGCTAATGCCCGCGCTGCTTCGTCCAACCCATTGGGGGCGATACCAGCGACTGCTGACAGCACCAGACGCAGTTGATCGAAACTCGGATATTTTGCAGATGGCATGGTTCCAGCTGGCCCCGAAACAGGTGCGCGCACGAGCAATACTTCCTTGGCTTCAATTGGAATCAGGTACAACCAGTAAGCCGCGGCGTTCCGTCTGCTCTTTGCTGTTACCCCAATTGCCTCCTCGCCAACCCTAGAAACCTTGGATAGCAAAACTTGTTGTAAATGAGTCAAGTTTTTTTCGGGAGGCACACTATCACGCAGGTGTGCAGAGCGGTGTTTTGCACATCCGCATACTTGGCCGGGAGGGATGCTGGGCAGCCCAATGCGGCGGGTTGCCTGAGTTGGCTCGTTCCCGAATGGTCGGGAATCGGAAAACCCGCAAAAGGTGGGTTCATGTTGCCGCTGATAGAGGGGCCTTCGCTAGCATCCAAGAGGCCGAAGATCGTGAGTGTTCGTTGAAAGCTTAGCATGACTCGTCGGTCTGAGGCGGAGCCTCGTTAGTACTATATTTCTCAGCGTGACGTGGGTCCGCGTCGCTAGCTTCCAACTCTAGGTGCCGCCCGTACATCCAGCGCTGCGGTCTGAGCTGACTAATCCAGTCCTGCACGGTGGGAATGCGTCCCAGATCGTCTTTCACATGTTGTTCTCCGATGTAGCGCACCGGCACTTGTTTTTTCGCCACTGTTCGTGATGGCTACCCCGAATAGTTTTTCCGCGACGAAAATCCCGTCTGTGATGGCGGAGGCAGCGATGCCGGAAGTCCGTAATTTAAGCTTTCGACTCGTCGAACCAGTTGTGGATTGCGATGTAGTCGTTTGGCCTTCCGCCGAATTTCTGGCAACTGATCTCAGCATGCTTAAGTGGGTGAGCCATGGCTAAACCTCGTACGTCGTGGTCGTGTAATCTTCGAACCGGTCGTTTCGTTCAACCGCAAGTTTCCTGGCGCCCACGTCCAGGACAACGTCCCCAAACCCGCCGCAATCATTCTCGTATCCGAAGGGAACGAGGGCCTCGAAGTGGTCCTGCAAATGGGCCGCGTCATAATCCACTGATTCGCTCTCGTTAGAGCCATAGCAGTTGCTCTTGTAGCACTTCACTTCCTCGGTGGCTCCATCATCACCGTAACCATCGAAGTGAACCGCGACGAAGGTAATCCCAGCAGCTGCCAGCTTTTCACATTCTCGGAGCAACGCCGCTCTGGCAGCAGCCTGCTCGGGATGAAGTACTTCGTTGTTGCGTGATGCGGTATTTTCCATGCCAATCCTCCAAAGGTGTTCCTACTCAGCACTCGACTTGCTGTGTGGCCGGTCATTAACGCGCCCACTCGGGTATCTGAACACGTGTTGTTACAATGCTGTGCCATGTCCACATTGACCTCGGTTCTGAATCAATTAGAGCAGGAGCGTAGACGGGCAATCGTGCAATTGAGCCAGCTCGAGCAAGCGATATCTGCGCTCCAAGGAGCGTTTCACTTAGACCGTGCTCAGCCACGACGTCGTCATGCACTCTCGGCTGGCGGACGTCGACGTATTTCACGAGCTCAGAAGGCACGTTGGGCTGGCCTAAAAGGTCCGCGACGCTCTCAGAAACACAACATTCGTGAGGCGAGGCATCCAGTTTCGGCAGCCGCGCGGAAGCGCATGGCTGCCCGCCCAACGTGCCAGATGGGCGAAATGGAGAGCCAAGCAGAAGCACGCGTAGATCAGGAAGTCTTGAGGCCAAACGAGCAGTTGGTGTGCGCTGCTTGGCAATAATGTTGGCCACAGAACGCTGGTTCAGGCAGAGTCGTGCTCCGATCCGCTCTACTGCCAAAACCTTAGCCGACCGGTGCTATGTTCTGATCACTGTTGTGCCATTTACCATTTTCAGGGGAGCATCTACTTTGTCGGTGAGCAGTTCTGGGGGAGGGCTGTTCGACGAGCGCCTCATGGCTCAATGAGCCGGGGGCGCTTTCGTTTTGGACAACGACGACCGTGACGGCCGACTGTCAGGGTTGGGCGCTGACTTGCGGGATTCTCACAACAGGCTCTCTGAATTGTGGGCAATGCCTTTCCTGAGGACTCAGGGAGCACCGGCACTGCCGTTTCCCACGTTCGTGCGCGGGCGGGCCTTGCAAAGTGTGCACCAGTCGCCGTCGTCTCTCATTCAAGACCATCCGACTTACTGGTTGCCATACAGCAGAGCAGATGAATAGCCAAGCCGGGTGCTTTGGTACACCGAGCAGCAGGCAAGTTTTTGTCCGTGTAATTTAATTTAGCTTTGCTGTGCTGGGACAAGAGTGCGAGCCACGACCACGACCCCGAAAAGATACAGTGTTTCCCTTAGCTTCCTACAGAAACTACCTTATGTAGTTTCCACTTGAAGCACAGTATGGTCGCGCCCGTTTCTGCCACACCGTTGGGGGAGGGTGTGGAGGATATATATCGAGGATCGGCCCAGTCAACCTCGCTGGTTCCTTCCCAAGGGCTTGCTGATGGCGTTTTTTTGGCTCTTATCGGGATAGCCCAACCCCACCGTGCTGGCAATAAGCTGGAGTTCCTGCGCAACCTGAGCACAACTCTTAGTGTCCTAAGCGGCCCAGCTTGGCATTCTCTGGAGGAAAAAGCTATGCGACCTGTCTTCACGGTACTTTGCTTGGTATCCATCACGTCGTGTGCCTTGGCGGCCACGCCCAGCAGCGGAACCTTATCCGCGCCTGCCAGTGGGCAGACCAGCGCAGTGAACTGGGCCGGCGGGCCGTACACCGCCGTGACCGGCGACCCTTCGCTCTGTACCGGCGCCACCTGCGACAGGTACACGCTCCAGGTGAGCGTGCCCAGCACCTTCTATTCCTCCAATCCCGGTTATGTCGTTCAAGTCGGCCTGAACTGGTCGAGCAACACCAACGACTTCGATCTCTATATCTCCGACAGCGCCGGCAATACCGTCTGCTCCTCAGCCCAGGGTATGACGAACTTCGAGCTGGCCGACTGCGGCCAACTGCCCTCCGGGACCTACACCGTGCAGGTGGTCGCCTTCGCGACAGTGAACGCAACCTACTCCGGCCAGGCGATGCTAGGACCGGAGCCGACTAGCCCGGTCGGCAGGGCGCGCTACAAGTCCGGCAATTTCACCTTTAGTAAGCCGCAGACGCTGCCCGGTCCGAATGACCTGATCTTCGGCGTGCAAGACCTCGAAGCGCGGGTACGCACCGATGCGCTGGGCAACATCTACACTGCGGCAATCCAGGGTGTGCCCGCGGGCACCGACGTCTGGAAGTCCATGAACGGCGGCAACTCGTTCCAGTATCTCGGCCAGCCTGACGGCGCGCAGGCAGCGGCCGCGGTAGCGCGCGGGCTGGGCGCCGGTGGCGGCGACGAAGACCTTGCTATCGGTAGCACAGGCAGCGTCTACGTGAACTCGCTGTGGCTTGGCTCCTCCACGCAGAGCACCTCGACCGACGGTGGCAACACCTGGCTCGTCAATCCATTCTCCTCCGACCTACCGCTGGTGGACCGGCAGTGGATCGCCGCGCACGGCGCTAACGAGCTGTATCTGACGTACAAACAATTGGGCGTTTTGCTGGTAGGAACGGAGTCGATCTTCGTGGCCAAGTCATTCGACGGCGGTACCACTTGGCCGCAGATCACGCCTATCACGACGCCGGAACTGGGGATCCAGCCGGGCGACCAGGGGAACATCGAGGTCGCTCCCAGCGGAAACGTTTATACCGTCTTCTTCGGTTCGACAGGCAACACGCTGTACATCGCGCGCTCGACCGACGGAGGCAAGAGCTTCATTGTGAAGCTCGTGTACACTGCCGCGCCAGGGACCTCGCTGGTCAACGTCTTCCCGTCGCTCGCCGTCGACCGCGCGGACAATCTTTACATCGCGTTCTCCGACAGCCATAGCGTCTTTCTGACCGTCTCGCAGGACCAGGCAGCAACGTGGTCGGTCCCGGTGCGTGTCAGCAACGGGTCCGGGACGAAGAGCGCCATCGGACCGTGGATCACGGCGGGAGACTCCGGCAAGGTCAACCTCACCTGGTGGGGCACGAGCTCGACCAGCAACAACGACACAACCGCGCAGTGGCGGATCTACTTCTCGCAGTCACAGAACGCCCTCGCCAGCATCCCGACTTTCGCGCAGACCACGGTGACGGGCGTGATGCACCAAGGAGCCATCTGCACCAACGGCACCGGCTGCGCCAGTGGCACGCGCAACCTTGCTGAATACTTCGCTCCCGGCCTGTATCTGGACGGCTCGGAGATGATCAACTACGCCGATGACTACAACAACTCAAGTCCGCTGGCGACGTTCACTCGCCAGATCAGCGGCTCGACCATCATCTCTGCGAAATAGCGAGACTGTCCCTAACGAACATTCCGTTTAGCCCAGGGCGATTGTCATTCCCTGGGTCACGAAACAGCTTTGCCACCCAAGGGCTTCATCTGAATTGCCGGGCCCATCTGGCATAATCGTTCGATGTGCGGTCGCTATCGGCTTTCGCGGAGAAAAGAGATTCTTGAGGAATACTTCGATACCGATTCCCCCGAAGAACAATGGACTCCGCGTTACAACATCGCCCCCACACAGCTCATCCCAGTCATTCGCCAAAATCCCAGGGAATCCGTCCGAGAGCTATCGCTGATCCGCTGGGGACTCATTCCGTCCTGGGCAAAGGATCCATCCATAGCTACCAAGGGCCTCTCGCTCGGCCCCGTCGGGGGAGTTTCGACCTCCAGCAGTTGTCCCGCTTTGTCTAGAATGACGGCAATCCATGCGCCCACTTGTGCTGCCCGCGAGCAAAAGGAAATGGATTACTCCAGGCCCCGGCAGGCTGCACGCGTGGGCGATGAGGGTGCGGTTGCTCACCTTCTCTGTCGAACCATCCCAAAAGCCGAGCCACTTTGCGTGTCAGCCCTGGGTTTTTCAACAGGCTTTAGCTATAGCTTAACTACTTTCCGCTTTTGCGCCAAAAGTAGCTGAGGCCATTGTTGACCGGAGAGTGGAGATAGCGGGAAGAGCACATGCTGTGCGAAAGCGGGCTCTTAGCCGGCTATCTGACTACGGTATATTGCTACCCACAAATTCCCAGTTGGTGGTTTCTGCGAACATTTCCCCCGTGCCATTCACAAAAGCCCCGTGCGCAAAGGTATCGCCCTGGAGCTGATACATGAACCAAGCAGTCGGATAGCCGAGGTATCCATAGACACCGTTCACGCAGGGGAATGAGGCACGCAAGCAGTCGGGCTGGCCCTGGACGTCATTATGGTTGGGGCCGATGAGAGTCCCCTTGACCTTAGGAACGTTAGTCGGTACCGCGTTGTAGAAAGCCTGGATGGATTGCTCACCCTGGATCGCGGGATCCTGGGTTGGCGGCGATATGGGAACGTCTGCGGAGCCATCTATGAAGAATACCGATCCCGACGTCAGGTGACTGGTATCGGCACAGCTGGGGCCCAGGCTGCACCAGATAGTAGCCGGCAATTCGATCGGAATCGCCGTTTTAATAAGGCCGGCAGAATTTATAAGGGCGTTGATGGCACCTTGGGAACCTTGAGAGTGGCCAAAAGTCCCGATCTGGCTCACGTTGAGCTTATGATAGAAAGGGCTTGCGGAATCGTTGTTCTTGCCAACCAGGTAATTGGCTCCGTCAATGATGGTCTGCCCCAGGCCGGTGGTTTTGTCCTCCGTGGCGATGACGACGAAACCCCAGGAAGCCATGTGCGTGAGCAAATAATCGTATTGGCTGGGGACCGCATTGCTTCCGTTCCCCCAGGTCAGAATGGGATGCAGGAAGCCGTTCGCGCCTAAGCTGGTGGGATAGTAGAGATCAAATTTATTCCCCAGAGAGTCGCAACAAGCAATTCCCTTGCTGACGGTGACCGTCCAGCTACCGGCCGCGTAATACTTCTGCTCGATTGGCTTGGTGGGGGAATTGGGTGGAGGACAAGCAATCATGATGGATAAGGCTACGAACACGAGAGAGCCACAGGTTTTAATTCTCATCGCTACCTCGCTTCGGCCGAACCAGTCTCCGCTGCAACCTGAACCGGAATCTATTCGAGCTGTCGAACAGGGGGCATCGATGGGTAAAGAAGGTACTCCCTTATGCGGGATTTCCTTTCTGTGCTCGAAAACGGCATGGATTCTACACTAACTTCGCCTTCCTGCGCGTGGTTGCAGAATGCGGGACCAAATACGGGACAAGTCCAGGGCGAATTACGCCACTTAAACCCGGACTCTAAAGAACCCTTCAGGACGTCCAGAAATTAGTTGCTTTGGGGTCGACGTGCCGTGCGCCGAAACCCTTGTCGTCACCGAGCCGGACAGGCACGCCAGGTTCTTATTAGCTATAGCTAGCTACGCACCCGCCCATAGCGCTCAGATAACTTGACCCACTTTCTGTTTCCTTTTGCTCGGATATATTGATCCATCCATCCCGAGCAGTCGAGAACATTTTTTGATTTCCAAGGAGCTTGTCGGCGTCTAAAGACTGCCATTGCTCTCCGACCAGTGTTCAGTTCAATTGACCGAGGGAAAAAGTTACCAGGTAGGAGGTTTGGGTGTTGAGAGCGAGGTCACGAATCTGAGAAGACGAGTTCATGGTGGGCTAGCATGCGCTACCGAGCGATATCGTGCTGCTCGTCGTATCCGGATTCGAAAAGGGCAAGGGGCAAAAAGATCGACTCGCCCTAGAGATTTAAAAAGCGGAGAGGCGGACAGGTTTTGGTTTGCACCCGGAGAGGTGAAAGAGGCAGGCCAGGTATGGCTCCGCAGCAGGCCCCTGCCCCAACTGCATGGGGCTCATCGGCCACATGCGAGTGCCAGACTTCCGAACCTTGTCGGTGGGAACCTCAAAAAGCGGACACGATTGATCGTGGTCCACGGCATCGTGATGGTTCACCGTGGTGCTACCAGACAGGGCATGGTGGAGCCGGCAAAAGGGTAACCTCGCATAGCGGATTCCGCCCGAATCGGATACTTGATAGTTATGGCTTCGACCTCGTGATTGATCCGAAACCGACCGCGGTCGGGCTCGCAGAATCAGCACTTGCAGTGGGTGAATACTCTCCATTTCGCCAACACTGTGCACGTCGCGGAGAATGATGCCAGTCCCCGCATATACGTGCTAACGACTGGAAAGAGTGGGAGAAGACGAATACTGCCGCGCTTTATCAGCTGGATAAAACGGATTGCCCCGCTTCCTAACTCGGCATTTGCGCTACCCCCGGCGCAAGCATGACTACCAGCTCTCCCAAAATGATCCTCTCCTTGCTCTCTCCCATCATCCTGGGCTTGGATCGTTTAGAGACAGCGTCGCTGTTAGGTTCCGCTGTCACGTTTCAGTATTTGACCGGTCTTCCCAGTTACCTTCATCCGGAAAGCTTGCGCCGACTTTTATTGCAGGCTGATCCTGATTTCCGAGAACAACTACACCGGGTCAATGATTACCTGTTGCAGCGGTTCATTCACCAACCCGAGCACCGCTCGCGGTTAATTCTGGATCTGGATAGCATGGTGCTCACCGTCTTTGGCCATCAGGAAGGCGCTGAGGTGGGCTACAATCCGCGCCACCGCGGCAAGCGGTCCTATGATCCGCTGCTCTGTGTAGAAGCGAACTCCTCGTTCTTGTGGGATGTGGAACTGCGGCGTGGCGATGCCGGAACCTGGGCGGGCAGCGAGGAACCCTTGGCCTGTTGTTTTCACTCCATGCCCGTGATTACGGAATGCTGGATTTGCGGCCAAATTTGAAAGAAAACAGTCGAATTCACGCAGGATTTAGCCTCTGTGCATAGATGTTTGCTGTTTCTGGCAAGAAATTTCCGGTGGGTGGTGATTCGACCAATGTTTATGCCCGGTTTGAAGGCATTCTTGAAAATGTCCGAGTTTGCATTTTTTGGTTCCGGCTCCGCCGGGTTAGGTATTAGCGCCGACGCTATCGCGTGGGCCCGGGGTTCTATCCGACAAAAAGAGGATTCCAGAACAGCTACGCTTCCTTTGCGGCGCCGAAATCGTATGGTATCGGCGAGTTCGCGACGGGGAATCGGAATTTTCGTGGCCGGAAGCGCCACAGTCCCAGACTGTGGCGGACTCACCCTTGTCCCCCTTGAAGACCGGTCTGCGTCGGCTGAAGAGCCTGCCCGACGAATACCGCGCTGTATGGTTTTAGCGAGCTATTGCTGCCCTGCTACCCGCGTGCCTCCGGTGCCTTTGGTCCCCGTACATACAGTTCTGGCGAGTCGTGCTTCGCTTTAACTTGAGCACTTTGGTTCCCGTTACTCGGTCCGATTCGGTCAATTCGTTCCAGCGTTTCCAATCGGAGGGAATATGGTCGGGTCTGCAGGCTTCAACTTCATAGTCTCCCGCGGGCGGCGTACCAAAATTCGCTACTCCTCGTCCATCGGTTGTTCTGAATCTCAGTTCAGTGTTCGAGCCTAGTGGCCGGAGCGTGACGGAAACCTGCTCGAGTGAGCTCTCGCTATCCACGTCCACGACTTGTATGCGAGTCTGCGGGTTCGAGGCTCCTCCAGGCTCGGGACCAAAGGTGGCCATCTCGAAAAGGACGGAGAGCGTAAATAGTAGGCATCGGATCATGGTTCCTCACGAAGGACAGTCAAAACACGCCCGCCGGTGTAGAGAACGTGAAATTGTTCGTGTTCAGGGTGTAGGCGGTATGCGTTCCTTCGCCGGCCCGCGCATAGTAGAACTTCACCACGGGAAGGCCGCCCAGCTGCAGGATCAATCCGGCTCCGAAGCTGTGGCGCACATGGCCGATCTCAATATCGGAACGCTGCTCCGCCATTCGGCCCACATCGTAAAATCCCAGGAGAGCGAATGGTCCCCAAATTATGTGCTCGTATTCGGCCTGGAGGGTCAACAAGTTGGGCGCGCGAAAGCGGTAGTCGGCGTAGCTGCGCAGCACGTCTACATTGTTAATATCAGTGCCTCCAATGGTCGGCTGGAGGTAAAAAGGCATTTTATTCCCCGCCGGCGCATAAGCTTCGACAAAACGAATGGTCGCTGAGATGTTGCCGAGGTCCGCCTTCGTGGCCGGATTGTAGCGATTCTGCCAGATGGCATCGAGGCGTCGGAAAGAATACGGCCCACTCGTAGCGTGGAACAAGCGATAGCCAGTGGCGAGCGAGGAGGAGAAGCCTTGCGAACGCGGCGACACCGGGTGGATCCAATCGATCCCGCCCCCCGCCACCAAGTAGGTAGTATCTACGCCCAGTGCCGGTGTATTGAGGGGAGTGAAGAGCGTAGGCGACAACACGCCGTGCATGCCCGATGGGCTGTTATGCATCCCGGCCAAATCGCCGGCGATAAAAAGACCGGCCGGCAAAGGCACCTCGATATGCCCCCCGCCTATGGTCTGATACAGCCCGAACAGGCTCTTGTTCGCGAGCAAACTATCATTACCCAACCCGAAGTACGAGAGCTGCGGCAGTTCGTAGTGCTCCAGCTCCAGCGTAGCGTGAATATGCCGGTCGTCCCTGCTGTTTCCGCTCCCCCAGATGTCAACTTTGCCGCCCGCTACCCAGAATCGATTGTACGACCCACGCGCTTCGACGCTGCCGCTGTACCGTAGCGGTAGCGACTCGGAGGCACGCTCCAGATTATAGGTCAGCCCGCCGGCAAATCCGCTCCCCGGCACGATGCCGCCCACTGACGGATGCAATCCGTCGCCGGTGAACAGAACGCGGCCGAAGTCGATAGTCTTCTGGAGCCGGTCGACGCCGTGTGTTTCCCAGATATGGCACCAGTTTCTGGGCACTTCGACGTCCTGTTTGTGCTCTACATCAGCGAGCCAGGAATGCGGGCGGCTTTTGGCCCAAGCCACATTCTTCTTCGCGGCCGCTGAGTCGCACGTGTCTACTGCACCGGCCGCCTTGGCAAGGGCTATCGCAGCGAACACCAGCAACGCCACTACCGGCTTCACGGCTGTCCCTCGGCCGCAGCTTGCGGCGCCGCTTCTGGGTGGATCACGGCCATGGCCTTCGCAACAAACTGCGCGGCGTCCCCTTCGGTCACCACTGATTTCGGGTCCATCGTCGCTGCCAGTGCCGCATCTCGCTGTTGGAGAACGGCGTGAACTTCTCTCACGTGGTCGAGGTGCAGTTGTGCCGCGTCGCTCGCAGCGGATGAGACTGCCGCCGGATCGAGTTTAACCGGGTGCGCCGACCAGTCCGGTAGCTCGTCCCGCGGTGCATCCAGCGTGAGCAGCGAAAGCAGCGTATTGGCGTTTCGTTCCCTATCGTAAGGCGCATAGGCCTTCGGGTCTCCGATGAACTGCATAGTAGCCGTGGCCGGAAGCGAAGCGTGCTCGAACAATGTCTGGCTCACGCATTCTTTCTCGATGTACGGCGAGATGGCGAGTGCAGGAACGCGCACTCCGTAGTACGCGAAATCGTACACCGGGGCCGTCGACGTGAAACCATCGGGATGATCCACTCTAGGTGGTGGAACGTGATCGAATAAGCCGCCGTGCTCGTCCCACACAACCAGGAACAGCGTCGAGTGCCAGGTTGCGTCGTTCGATCGGATCGCCTCATAAACCTGCCGGATGAAGTTGTCACCCGCCCGGACGTCATGGTCGGGATGCTGGTCGGCCGCGATCACCGGTCCTCTGTCGTAATAAGGAGGTTCTACAAACGAATACTGTGGCAGACGATTATGCTTGCAGTCGCTCTGGAAGTCTCCCCACAAGCCAAAATAGTCACGCTGGTCATTGAGAAGGAAAGTCAGCCCCATGGTGCCGCTCTCTCCGGAGTAGTAGTAGATTTTGGCTTGAGCGCCCGCCCCCCTGAGGCGCTGATAAATGCTCGGCTTACTCGAGAAATACACCGGAGACATATCCAACCGTCCAAAGGAAGTACCGTAATGGGCAAAGGCGCGGTTCGGCAGCGTGGGGCCCGCTACCGAAGAAAACCACCGGTTGCAGATCGCGTAATGCCGGGCCAGCGCCGCCGTGTTCGGGACTTGCTCAGGGCGGAAGCACCGCATGATTTCCTGCGGGTCGCCCCCCTGCTGCTCGTAACTTTGGGAAAAACCCGACATGTTGGGATCGCCGCCGGCCGGCGTCCCGAACGGCACGCCGAACATCTGAAAGTAAACATCGTCCACATCGTGACCGGGGTCCGCTACGAGCTGGCCCCGATACGCCGCGCCGTCGGTGGTCCGGTACGGCTCGCCGCTGCTATCAAGATTTGTGTAGTCGTTACCAACAATTCCGTCAATTTTCGGGTTCTCCTGCGCCATGTAACCCAAAATGTGGTCGAAGGAGCGATTCTCCATCATCAGGACAATGATATGTTCTATCTTCGGGTTAGTCCTCACGGGCTCCTCCTTGTCAAAAGGAAGCAATCATAAAACAATCTGGCGGAGACGTAGCATTCTGGGTTGGGAAGGAAAGCACGTTAAGCCTGAACTGAACCTCTTCAACAGAGTGAGAATGGAAAGTCGCTCGTTGGTTCCTCCCATAAGATGCTCCGACTCCCGAGTGGACGGCAAGACTTCACTATTTCCTCCCTCACGGGCCTAGACTCTAACTCGTCTCCGTGGCCAATTCGCCCGCACGCGGACGTCAATTTGTGCCGAAAGAGGACAGAAACCAAAGCGCAAGCCGAAACTGAAAGATCTAGGAACCTAACCCTTCTCATCTTTTCGGACTTGCTTGGCTATTGGAAACAGAGGCTCGGAGTCAACCGGACCCCCTCATCCGGAAAAGATTGATATCGGCGGAGTTTGGTCCCGACTGGCGATGAGCTTATGACCGACTGGGTTTCCGATTGCCAATATCCGAAGTAAGCTGAAATAAATCACTCTCCGGCAGACTCTCTGCCGCCCAGCCAATGCCAAGTGATACCCGAGAGTGCGAAAAGGGCAAGCAAGACGAAGACTAGCTCAACCAAGTGCTGCGCAGGGGCGTCTCTCACGGGACTTGAAAGAAAGCTGGTCAGCGCGAGCGCCACTGCGACGCCGCCCCACGCCCAAAGGATTATGAGCTTCCCTGGATGCCACTTTCGGATTACCATTCCTCTACTCAGCCTTGCACGCGTGGAGATCTGCGTTAACTGGCCCCGCCTCAATCTTAAAGGTCCACGAGCAGCCGAAGCTGTTGATTGTTCGCTGTGTTGCATCCAGTAGCCGTACCCACAGTGCAAGCGGTGCCGCCGCGGTCGCGGCAGGACTTTCGACCCGCCCCTTCTCGATGAGTTCGTCGGTGAGCTTCGTAAGAAGACCCGAGATCTCCGTCGGGCTCATATTGCCGAGCCCGTAAACCGCACTACCCTTCGGAAGCCCTGAAGAGAGACTGGACTCATCCGGATAGACCGTAGTCACAACCACGTGCGGTCCTTCGCTCGGCTTCAGTTTCCAAGTTTGGCAGAAGCGGACACTGCGCTCCACGTCCACGTTTTTGGCTAGCGTGGGGTCATGCGCGCGCTGTTGTGTTTTCCAGAACCAAACGGCCGCATTATCGTCGCCTATTGTCCTGCCGAAGTTCTCGAATTGTTTGTACAGCTCGTACAAGCCTTCGCTCTTCTCTGGCGCGAGCCACTGCGGATTGCACACGAGAAAGAGAGAGTAAGTTTTGAAGTTTTTCGGAATCTTACCTGTCCTCGACACTACCTCCACTTCTGCTTGCCAAGCTCGCACCATTTGAGTGAACGAAAGAATGAGGAAAGCGCAAGCGCTAAAGGCAACGTATAGCTTTTTCATTGCGTTCCCCCCGAATTGATATAAAGCTTATTACACATTTGCAAGTCACGCGAAGTATTTTTGCTAGGCGTGAGATCGAACACAATTAGAGAATGCCTTTCCCACTGCTGGCCTTGGCATCTCTCAAGGGTTGGAGCTGTGGATTTCGCTGCAAGATTGTACGCGCAGACATTTAGTGCGGCTCGCTTTCCGTGTAATCGTGGCCGGTCTGCGGAGTGCCGCAGTTTGACAGGGCAAATTTCCTGTCTCGTCCGGATTTACGTATAGAGAAAATACGACGACGCACAACTCCGCGCCTTAGATGACATTTCCGGTGTCTTGTACAGGGATCGGGCTCAAACAATTATCGGGGTGAGCTCCTTTCACCATCCTAATCGTCAGCACTTCACCATAGCGCACGAAAGTGGCAGATCAGGACGTAAGCGAAGGAATCGTGCTGGACAAGGAGACTGCTCATGGCTCAGCGCCTGTCCAGGTGGGCCACTCACTTTGTCCAACAGCAATAGTTATTTGCATTTGCGACCCAGGCTGAGGTCCTGCAATACGTGCGCACACAGACGCTCGACGACGAAATCGCACGTCTGCAGGATATATTCTCCGCTTGGCGAGGCGTCCAGGCCCGTGTTGCAGATCTGCTCCGCAATGAAGCTGGTATCCTCGATGGTATTCGGGTCAGCAATATCCCACTCCAGCACAAGCAGAAGTTGGATGCTTTTTCGTCCGATTAATTTGTTCCGCAAGACGTTTTCAATTCTCCCGGTCAGTTTCGGGCTGGTGGAGGTCGACAAACTCGTCGCGCCACAACGGACGGTTAATCTCGATTACGTCCGTCAACTAGTAAAGCGCTATCCGAAGAGCCCAAGCTTGGACGAGCTTCTGGACGTAACGGATATCAGCATTTGGCGAGCTAAACACATGGGTGTTGGGAGCCACCTCCAGGTGCTGAATCGGGGCCATCTCGCGCTTTGGCGAAACACAGATGTCTTAGGGGCGCTTATGAAGCAGTTAACGAATGAGGATTTGGAACACGCGGTTTTCGGTGGGCTGCCCGCTGCCGCAGTGATTGCGTTTATCGGTTACGGTGGCGCGCCTGTAAATGTTCTGCAGGCCGGACCGAGAATTGTTCTGAACAACGGGTTTCATCGGGCGTTGCACTGCGCAGCATTGGAGTAACAGAGATACCGGTTGTGATCCAGCACGTTGGCAATCCCCAACTTGAATTCCCGCCCCAAGTGGCGGGGTTGCCAAAGGAGTACCTGCTGGGAGTACCGCGCCCAGTGGTGATGAAGGACCTTTCGAAGAGGGCTTCACAATTACGCTAAGAGTCCGGGATCAGCCTGAACCAGCACGACGTTCCGGCGTGACCTTCGAAATTGGTGGGCGTATGCACACGCGCCTTTTCTCCTTGGGACCTGCCCAAATCTCGCCCTAGCCAGGGACGCCCCGGAGTCGCGATCGATCCAGCCGGAGCCAATGGGGAGAGTCGTGGCGCTGCCCAGGTCGGCGGGCTGCATCACCGCTACGAACGACGGGCCGCCTGAGACCCTCCCTCCTTAATATTAGGTGCTTACGACGCACGCCGGCGCGATCCGCTGCACCGACAAGCTGACACGGTGCCGTTTTCGCGGCAGGCGAAGCAATCACGGACCTGCCAACCGAGGATGCGCTTTCCGCAGCTACTTTACTTCACCTTTTTTTGCTGAGATCGAGTTTTCGGTAGGTACAGGTGGAGCTGGCGCGAGTGCTCCACCCGTAGCCTCATCTTGCCCGCCAATACACCTCGTCTGAAGTCCGACGAATTACGCTTTTGCATCCTGTCAGGGCAAGCTGTCTGCATCTACCCACTGTCCATCCTTGAAAACCTCAATCCTTGTGATCGGGTGGATCTCCCACAGCGTGGACCGGTACTTCCCAACCTGCGCGCCATGCTCCGGATCGAGAAGGGTCCAACCGCTGACCCGGACAGGTGAATTCGAACTGACCCATGCTGAAAGATTCGTTGGCGTCCATTTCGGGTGGTCTTTCCTGACGCGGGGAGTTGTCTCCACAACGACGGCCGTCGCTTCCAGGTCTCCGGCATGCTCGGCGAGAGGCATGTGCCAATCCACCTCTTCCGGATTAACGAAATGGCAATTGGTCGATTCCCCTGATCCGGAGTCTTCAACCTTAATTTTGACGAGATAACCTACTAAGGAAACGGGGACTCCCTCGAAAGGTTGAATAACCTGGATCTGTTGGGGAGTCCACTGGTCCAGCAATCGGGGTGCATGGGAAGGGTAAGGCAACGACTGCAGGGCCTTCCAGGTGACCTCGTGGTAACTGGCGGGGACGTCAGTGCGGTTCTTGCGGCCGTTAGTCGAGGTGTCTCCTCCATCTCCGGTCGGGCCGCACTCACCGTCTGGACCCGAGAATGTTGTCTGGTTCGGTGCACGCTTTTCCCAGTCGCGCGAAAAGGCAGCCGCTACTCCTGTCGGAGGAGTAGGAGGCATACCACCCGCCGGTTGTGTCGATGGTGGCGTCGCAGGAGTGACCATTTCGAGGTTGTGGGAATAGATCCAGCCTTCCGTACCGTCGCTTGTCCGTACGTGGTAATAGCCGCGCGTTGTGCCGGGCTCAAGAAGGTCAACGTCGGTGCCAGGATCCAATCGGGCTATGGGAGCCTTCTTGCTGGAAGCATCCTGACGGAGGGTAGCCCGGTTTTTTACCACGGCTTGTTGCGCGATTGTCGGGACGACCAGACCAAATAAGAAAAACAGTATCCAGATGAGCCGATGGATTTTTTTCATGGGATTCTGATCTCCTTTCGCAGTTCTTCGTTCAGCCTGGAAATGGCTACGAACTGTACTCGCCCCGGGAACCTTTACTTCAATCTGAGTGCGTCTGCTGACTAATTGAGAGCGTGCACAGTGGACCAAACGGGGAACCGGCTCTCGCCCGTTTCTCATCTCTCAGAAACGAGAACGCGATGGTATGTACCTGAGCCTCTCTAACGAGGAGCACGGAACCGTATACACAGCACACGACGCTCCACGAAGTCTCGCCAAAAGTCGAGAGCGATGGGGTAGCGCGAATTTTGGGCGCGCGTGACGCAATTGTCAAGAGGAATGCGGCTTGGCTTTCATGCTAATACATGGGGCTAATCCATGGGCTGTTAATGCATGGGCTAATACATGTAGGTACAGCCGCGTAAAGGACAGGCGAGGAATTGGCCCAAGAACTTGCCCCGATCTGCGAACGGGGACCTGACCATCTTCGATGGCTGAGATGTCGCTCAGCAGCGAAAGTCAGAATTACGCTGTCTTGCGTTGCTCGAGAATTTGATCTTGCGGGGCAGCTGTGGAAGATGTGGAGTGTACGCTCGATGCCCCGGTCATGACGCGCACTGGACTTCTCGCGTGAAAACTGATGGATGGCAGATGCGGAGAAAAGGTTACCAAACGTAAATGGAATAGTTATCCACATGAGGAGCGGCAAAAATACATTTGTGACTTCAATCTGATTTGGGCCTACAATTAAGATCTCTACTTCACGGCTTCCCCTTGGTGCAAAACCGAAGAGCATAACGTCCCTCCAGCAATAAGCCGGAAGGAAGTTGATCCTGGAGGCAACATGTTCCTCCACCACAAACGTTTCACGCGTCGGCTGCAGCAGTAGGAATTTTCCTTGCTGTGAAAAACCCCGCTCAGCGTGACCCAGCCCACTCGAAAGGAGGCAACTCATGAGCGCGTTAACACTTAACGTCGCATTAGTCTCGGAAACCCCCGTAGTTGACCCGTCGCAAGTCTCAATCGTGGCCGCCGCTCTAAATAAGCAAGCCACTCGCGATTTCGGTCCGCTTTGGGACGTGGATGCCACAGTCAGCGCCTTTGACAAACTCGAAGACGTGCCTGTCGATTATTGGCCCGTGATCATTCGAGACGACATCAACCAACCGGGCGCAGCCGGCTATCACACGGATGATAATGGCCAACCTTTTTCGCTCGTCCAGGCTGATGACAGCTGGACGCTAACAGCAAGCCACGAAGTACTGGAGATGTTGGCCGATCCTTTCGGCAACAGGACCATTGCGGGTTCTCCTCCTCCCAATTCACCTGACCCTGTCTCAGGATTCGACCGGGTCGTATACCTTGTAGAAGTCTGTGATCCGTGCGAGAGCGACCAGTTTGCTTATACGGCGAACGGAGTGACGGTCTCGGACTTTATTACGGCCCACTACTACGACCCGAATGACTCAAGCGGAGCCCAGTACAGCTTCGGAGGCAACATCGAAGCCCCGCACACCGTGCTGGAGGGCGGATACGTGAGCTTCGGCAACCCAGTGGACAGTCACTGGTATCAAATCATTGTTGTGAACGGCCAAACTCAGGTCCGCGATCTCGGGGTGATTCAATCCACCAACGGCCGGAGTCTGCGTGAGCTCGTTGATCTCGCTGTTCGGAAAGCAAGGCAGAAGGAGCGCTATCGCATCCACCCGGCTATGACCAAAGCAGTGGCTGCCGCGGTCGGATCTCCGCTGGCAAAGACGAGTACAGCCCGCGCGAAGACGCTTCGAAATTACGTGCAAAAGTTGAAGACCCGCGAGATATAGCATAACCATGAGGGGAGCCACCCAACGAGGTGGCTCCCTTCTGAAAAGAGGTTCTCCATGGCGGAAGAACAATCCCACACAGAGCAAGGACAAATCGAGCGCGCCAAAAGGCTACGCGACCACATTGAGCGTTTGAAGCGGGGGCAGCCAGAACCCGGCAGTGCGAAAAAAGGAAAGTCACTCAAAGAGCAGATTGCGGAACGTACTGCCGAACAGGAGAAGTAGGCACGAGTCCCCACCCGCAAGTCTGCCGGGAGGACTGTGGTTGACGGGCGTTGTTCGCGGATCTCTGTCCACTGCCGGTACTGCTTGCCATTTGAGCACAAGGCTAATGCTGCCAAGACACATCCACGAATGCCGTGCCTTCGGACGGCGCGGTAAACCTGTGATTCGGGCCGTTTCCCCAAGTGACGGTGCCGTTGCTCGCGATTTTAATAAACTTAAACTCGATCGTCTTACCTGCGGGCACGCTTACGTTCAGGAACCAGTTCGGATAATTTGGTGTCAGCATCGGACCCATCGCGCCATCCCACGTTGTATTCCAGTTCCCTAGTTCTACCGTGTTGCCTGTCAGGAAAATGTAATCGCCCAGATTGGTGGGGACGGCATTGTTAACAGTGAAAGTAACGGGAACGAGTTTCGCAGTAAGCAGTGCGAAGTGCACGTTGTTCGACACATGACCCCGGGAATCAGTCACCATAACATTGTAGCTTCCGCCAGGAATGGAGGGCACCATCACTACGATCTGGTTGGAAGTGGAGGTAACTACGGTGGCCAAGGAGGTTCCCAACTTGACCGTGTTCGTTCCGGAAAAGCTTCCTGCCAGTGTGACCTGTCCGCCTGGCTGGGCTACAGCGGGTCCGGCCGAAGCGAGAACGGGCGTTATTGGCGTGACCGGTGCGTGAGTCCAGACGGAAACGGTATGAGCCGGTAAAACGAAATCATTGACAGGATTGTTTCCACCACCGCTTTTCACAGTGATCGGCAAACCGCCAAGCAGACCGCCCAGAAAGTCAGTGTAAGTCCCCGCGGGAAGTGAGGTGAACAGACCTCCAATAGAAACCGAGGAACTGTCGTTCTTGTTGATAGCGACGAGAACCACGCTACCGGCGAAGGCTCGCTCGTAAATATAGACATCCTTGTTGATCCAGCGTTGGGCCATGGTCCCATATGGGAGGGCGGTATTGCTCTTGCGTAGGGCGGCCAGTTTGCCGATGAGCCTGTAAGCAGTGGAGCTCGTATTGTAGCTGTTCATAAACGGCCGATTAAAAGGGTCGTAGCCGTGGTTCGTGTCGTGTGGAGGTACTGCAGTCGGAGAAGTGCAAAGTGGAATGTCGGAGGCGCTATGTCAGACCGCCTCGGCACGCTCTCGAAGATTAAGCCAGCTCCGGTGCAGCGGGAGGAGGTTGTGCCAACCAAGAGAATAAAACAGAAGGCGGCTTCGCCCGAAATCGATCCCACTTTTCAGCCCGTCGTCGACGCTTTCGCCGGTTATCGCGATTTAGCGCAAGGAAAGCTGATGTCCTCCTATGGCCTCAAAGTGAATGGAAAGATCTTCGCCATGTTCGGGACGAAGCAATTCGTCACGAAACTTCCCCAGCAAACGCGTCGACGCGCTGGTGAGTGGAGGCGATGGCAAGCACTTCGATCCCGGTCAGGGCAGAGTCATGAAAAAGTGTGTCGTGGTCCAGGGAAAGGGAGGCTGGGTGGAGCTGGCCAAGGAGGCCTACGATTTCGTGAAACGCGGCAAATGGTGAGCTAACCTAACTTCGTTCCATACATCGGAATCAACGACTGGGGGGTTTAGTCTTGTGACACCAAAATGACACGGTCGAAGTCTTGGTGATCGTTCAGGCCTGGTAGGTAGGCCGGGATTTCGCAATGATTTCTTCAATCATATCTGATTCGCAAAGAACTCCTCCCCATGGAGAAGTGCCTCAATGCCGCTCACAATTTTCCCCACATTACTCTTGGAGATCGCGCCCGCCATACCAGCATTCCGCGCCAATCTAACAAGCTGAGAATCCAAAAACATCGAGCATAGAAGCAACGAAGCACTCGGGCATATCTCGGAGATTCGGCGCGCCGCTTCGATACCATTCACCCCGGGCATACAAAAATCGAGGACGATCACATCGGGAGCTAACTGCCCGCTTTTCTGAATTGCATCCTGTCCGTCTATTGCTTCCCCACAAACTTCCCAATCTCTGTGCTGGTTGAGCAAATTACGAATTCCCTCGCGCACTGTCTGACTATCATCGGCTATTAAAATGCGGGTCATCACAGTCCCCTTTCCGCATGGGGTCTTCTGCCCCGAACTATCAGTTGTTGGCGAGAAGGAATGCCAGTACTCGGGAACAGCTGATCACGAAGTGTCGCAAACAGATGGTGCCACGACCTGTGGCCAAAGCAATACCGCCTTCCATGTATTTACGATGTAAGCAACTTCTGTTGAGTGAACATGGTGCGAATGGAAAAACACGGCCTTGCACGGGCTGCCGGCCTAGACCCAGAGCCTCACCCCAAGAACTTAGCGTCACTGCAAAAATGGGGTTGCTAGTCTAACGCGAACGGTCATGCCAGTCGCCAGGTCTGCTGCACGGGTCTGCTGCAAGTTCTGACCATGCTTCAGTGAAGCTTTGAATCGAATGTCCAAGCCTGGAGATTCATGGCTTTTCCCAATCAGTCAGGGACATTAATTCGTCTAGAATTTCCTGCAATCTTTGAAGTTGCCGCTCGTGATCGGCTGCTTCGGGTATCTTTTTTTTGCCGCCTCGCAAGTACAGGCGGTTCGCATCACTATTCAGGGATGGCACAGGCTCGCTATGGAAGTGGGGTTTGGCTCTGGAACAACCGGTATGCGCAGGGCAGATGACCGAGTGCCTTGGCGTCAGAGGGCAACTGGCAGTATTCACAGCGGTCCGCCGCGCGCTCCCAAACCCGGCGGATGAGATCAGCGTTCAAGATGTCTGATTACTGAGTGGAGCGCTGCAAGGCGCGGCGTCCTTTAGATTGCATAACAGCCAGCAGATTGCTCACGTGGAGGTAGCTGTCGAGCTCAGCTTGTTCTTGAGTGGTCAGTTTGCCTTGCCGAGCCAACTCAGACAACTCGTTCATGCGTGCGACGTCGCGTTCGCCAAAACGAACGGACAACAAATACTCGGCGGCGCCGCGCGACAAGGCCCCTTTCTCGACCTGAATGACGCGGGAGAGGATCGCTGCTTCAGTATTGGGGCTTGTGATTTGCGAACTCATTTTGGTTTCTCCTATTCAATTCTGCCATCGGCTTACATTCATGTCACGCCAATGTGTCGCAATGGCGAAGAAATCCCGTCGTACTTTGCCCACCAGCGGTAATTAGGTCTGCTCAGTGATTCCGTGCTGACGACACAACTCCGCCGTCGTTAACCCGGCCTCGCTTGCTTCAGGATCGCAATGACCTGTTCTTCGCTCGTATGCCTTTCGTCGGGTCCCTGCTACGAGTTTGTGAGAACTGTGATTCTACCTGGCCCAGTTTCGGAGCACCTATGTCGACTCCTCAACGTTAGAAATCCAAGTGAAGCCCGAACTGAAACGCACGCGGCACATTCTGGCCGGTTGATTTACCGAAAAGGCTGCTGCGTAGATCGCTAACCGGATTCACCAAGTTCACGCGGTTGAACAAGTTGAAAATATCCGCCCGGAATTCGACGGAAAAGCGTTCCCATTTCACCACCTTCCCTAATTCTGTATTGACGTTAGCCAAACCCGGGCCAGTGAGGGTGTTGCGGCCCACTTTGCCCTCTTGTCCGAGTGCGGGGGTGGGGAAAGCGGACGCCGAAGCAAAGCCTGTAAGAAAATTGTTCCGGTTGCCCGTATGTACGGCGCCAGCGGGCGCTGCGTTCGGCAGGTCGTAAGCGTAACCGTCGGCGTTGAAGTCGCCGCTCCCGGGCTGCAAACCAACCACGTTTCCGTTCGAATCCAGGACCGGATTGAACGGTGCCGCAGTATATACGGAGAAGGGCAAGCCGCTCTGCAGCACCACGATATTGGACATGCGCCAACCGCCGAGAACGCTCTTGGCAAAACCATTCTTGAACAGCCCCGCCGGAACCTCGACCACGCTATCAATGGTGAAGCGCCTGGCCACGTTATAGTCCGCCCTGCCGTGTTGGAACGGAACGTCCAACGGGTTGAAAATCGCCTCGCCGTTGTTCGTCCCATTGTCGTTGCTGCTCGAGTCGTCCGTGGCTTTGCCGAAGGTGTAAATACCCCTCAGCTGCCAGGAATGAGTGAACCGTTTGCTCAACATGAGGGTGCCATAATGGCCATCTGCTATTCCAATCGTGCGACCGAAGATAATGGGGCCGAAGTTATGATTCAAGCGGGTCTGACTTCCCTTGTTGAGGATCAGGTCGCCCGGGAAACGATTCACGTCGGTCTGGACATATAGATTTTTACAGTGGGAGCCGTTGTAGTCCGCCTCAGCAGTCAGGCCGTGCCCAAGATCCCGCTGCAGGGACAACATGAAAACGTGAGTACGAGGCTGATCCAGGTTGGACACTAAACCCGACGTTTGGACCGGTAAGCCCACGATTCCTCCCGCCGCATTGGTTTGAAACGTGATTCCCGGCGGGATCGGCCAGACGGTACCGGTCGAGTCTCCCAACACATAGGTGAACGGATGGGTTGGACTAAGAGCGCTGAAAGAGGGGTTGGCCCAATTCGGGGGATTGGCGCGTGCCGGGAATGACCACGATCCGTCAGCCACGTTGTTGAAGAATAGGCCGTACCCGCCGCGCAACGAGGTTTTCCCATCACCAAAAATATCCCATGCAAATCCAATTCGAGGGCCCCATCCCTGGGGTCGATTATTTGTCACATATGCATTCTTCCCACCCCGGACGGACATCGCTCCGCTGGCGACTTGAGAAGCAAAATCGCTCCCAGAACCCAGCGTGAAGAAGGGGAATGGGGTGTGTGAATTGTAGTAGGTCCCCCAGTGGCCGAAGTAGTCGTACCGAATACCTAAGTTCAGCGTGAACCGGTGCGTCACCTTCCAGTCATCCTGAAGGAATGCTCCTCCGTAAAGCCAGCGCAGGATCTGATACAGGTCGCTGGCCAAGGCACTGTTAGATACCTGAATTGCGGGACCGCTCTGGGAAAAAGGCTGATCCTGGGCGAAGTCCAGGAGGTTGTTAAAACCGAAACCCGGCCGCAGCAGAGGACTGGTAAACCCATCGTCGTCATGATGCCGGTCGATATCGCCTCCCGCGCTGATGGTGTGACTGCCATGCGTCCAAGTCAGCACGTCATGCCAGCTGTAGTTCTGATGCACCCAGCCAGCCGGACCCCACTGTGAAAATCCGGCCACTCCTGAGATGCTGACATTGGGAAGACTCTGGTTGTGCGCCGTGCCGGGATTGGATCCGTCGGCATCGATCCAAGTGAAACCGGCGTCATTCAAGAGTCTTGGAGAGAACGCATGGGTCCAGTCGAGTTTGGCGAAAAACCCGTTGTTCGGAACCTTTACTCGATAGATGGGGCGCGGATCGGATTGTAGTTGGTCGGAGTAGGTCCGGAACCAATCGAAGAAGAAGCGATCTTTCGATTCGTTCAAATTGTAGTCGAGCCGGACATGCCACTGATAGGCGTTATGGGGCAAACTCTGTGGAAAAGTTGCTGTCCCGAAAGCGGGCAGATTGGGATTGTTTTGAAATGCGGGGGATTCCGGATAGAAACCGGGGTGGGTTGCCTGGAGTTGTCCCACGGTGACGATACCAGTGGTAGACGTGGCCCCCGGGGGCGCCTGCTTGAAGAATGTCGAAGAGAGATTATTCGGAAAATTCTGCTCGACAAATTGCGCGAACTGGGGCGTCTCGACAGTTGCTACCTGCGTTGTTGCATTGGAGGATCTCAAGAAAAAGACACCGCCAAACGCGAACAGTTTGTTCTTGATAATCGTGCCACCCAGGGTTCCGCCGAATTCGTTGCGGCGAAAAGCCGGGATTGCGCGGCACCCGGTTGATCCCGGAGGACAGTACTGAAACTCGGTTCGGGACGTCAACGCGTTATCCGTGTGGAACTCCGACAACGAAGCATGTATCTCGTTGGTTCCCGGTTTCGTGAAGACCTGCACGTAGGCCCCGCTGTAGCGCCCCTTGGAGGCGTCAATCGTCGCTCCTGAAATACGCACGGCCTGAATAAAGTCCGGCTCCGGCGACAGGTTCACGACTCCGTCACGAGAGGCGCTCACCGCGATGCTGCCGTCGACATCGTACTGATTGTTCTCCTGCCGCTGCCCGGCGGCGTTGAGCTGATACCCCGCCTCCTGTTCAAAACTATCGTTGTTCGCGGAACCGGAACCAAGCGCGCCTCCAGCCGGCAGCCCCGAACCTGTGACACCTGGCGCTAATTCGATCATGCTGGTGTAGACATTTCTTCCGAGTAATGGCGCACCATGGACGAGGGACTCGGAAATTTCTCGCGAAGTGTTGGCCTTGTCCGCCTCAACCGCCGCCAGCTCTGCGGTAACGTCTACGGTGACGGTTTCGCTGGGCAAGACAAGGGTCGGGTAAAGGCTCTTTACCTGGTTGGATTCCAACTGCAGATCCTGTTGCACCCAGGTCTTGAATCCCACCTGCTGGACCTCAACTGTATACATCGCCCCGGGCAGCGACGTAATGCGGAAGTCACCGTTATCCGCGGTAGTCGTATACCGACTGACGTGGGTATCTTGATTGGTGACAATGATTTTGGCCCCTGAGATCGCAGCTCCAGTCTGGTCTGTCACCGTTCCTGTCAATCCACTGGTGAATTGAGCGTGGGCGGGCACGTTGAGGACCACGGACAAGAAGACCAGCGTGATTGTCGTCGCGGCTAGACGTAATGCCTTCATGGTGTCCTTCCCTTCTTCTGAGGTCCTATTCATCTTTGTGCCAATTCGAGACTGGGCTTCTGCTGTACTTTAAGCGTCTCGGCTTGCTGCTGGCGTTCGAACGCATCAATTAAAGCTCGTCCTTCCACTCGCCTTCCGGTCTGGAGATAAAGACGGCCCAGGCTGTACTCCGCCGACAGGTGGTGCGGGTCCAGCCGTAGACAGGTCAGCAAGTTTTGCTCGGCGAGTTTCGGGTCCTTTTTCAAATACAGTTTGGCGAAGTGGTAGTAAGAGTCCGCAAAAGAGGGATTCAATCGGATGGTTTGCCTGAATGCTTCTGCGGCCCTCGCGTCGTGCTCCAACGTTTGTTCGAGTGCGACGCCCAGGTAGTAATGCATCTGGGAATTGGACGGAAATTTTTCAATGGCTGAAGAAAGTGTGTGGATCGCGTCTTGTAGCTCGCCCGCGTGCGTCTGGATGATGGCAAGACTTAGGAGGGCGACACTGTTGTCTTCCTGGAGCTTGCTGGCTCTCTGCACGATCTTTTCGGCTTCGCCGAAGCGGCCGAGTTTTTCGAGGATGGCGCCCTTTTGCACCTGCAAGCGATAGGAACCGGGGATGTGCGCCAGTCCGATCTCAGCAGCTTCCAGGGCCAGAGGATAATTTTCGTAGTCCATGCAGATGGTGCTGAAATCTAAGTAATTGCTCTCTCTTCCCGGTTCGAGCAGTGCGGCTTGCCGCAGTGATTGGATCGCCAGATTGAGGTCACCCTTTCTTCGGGCGAGGTTGGCCAGTAGATTCAAAGAGTCGGCGTCCGGCTTGATGCTGATGAGATCTTTGAGCAGCTTCAGCGCCTCATCCGAGCGGCCCAACTCGTCCAAGACAACCGACCGTTGATATTGAAGCCCCCCCAGCAGGGGATCCATCTTGTTTGCCCTGTCGAGTTCCGCGAGGGCCTGATGGTATTGCCTCTGTTGCGAGTAGAGGAGACCTGCCTTGAAGTATTCGGAGGCCGCGACGCCGGACATCGCGTCCAGGCTCTTTAAGACAGCATCCGCCTTCTGCGCCTGGTCCAACTCCAAAAGGGAGTGTGCAAACGATAGCAGCGCCAGCGGATACTGATAGACAATGTCCCCAGAATCTCCCAGGAGCGAAGCGGATTTGCTGAAGTTCCCTTGCTCTTCGGCAATGATTCCCAAAAAAAGAAAAGCTACGGAACGTGAGTCGCCCGGCGTATTAACCAGTCTTTCAAATTCCGTGATGGCTAAATTGTACTTACCCGAATTGAAATAACTTATCGCCAGGTTCTTTCGGGCAGGCACAAACCCCGGGTCGGTTTGCAGGCACTTGAGTAAATAACTTTCGGCTTGCGCGAAATCACCTTTCAAGCTGTAGGTAGCCCCGATCACGTTTAGCAGGACTGCACTTTGGGGATCAGTCACGAGGCCGTTCTTAAAAGCTGGTATGGCCTCATCGAGGCGTCCCGCTTTGACCAGGCTCATACCCAAGCGGAACGCCTGAGCAGCCTCGGACTCACTCGAGGTCGAGAACACCGGAGCAGACTGCGCCCAAACAACCGGCAAAACCAAGAGAGCCGAATACAGTCCGAGCCATACTGGCCGCGAGCGGTGCAATAGAGTGAGAAGTCGGTGCGTACAATATATAGAGCTTCCGGTCATGTGATTCGAGAGGCTACAGTGCCCTCACCCCCATGGAACTACAACACGACATGCAAGCGAACCGCACTTCTTGCGAGACCATCGAACCAAAACAGGGCGGAAGTTAGATCGTTTCAAAATCCTTTGTCAAGCACTTTTTTGGGGCACTTTTTTGGGGATCCATTTGAAAGATTTCATTCCAACGGCCACGCGCAGTAGCTTAATCCCGTTCTCCCAACCTTGCCAAAGCGCGAATCAGATGCCACGGCCTAGTGGTCGGTTGATGCCGAGTGGACTTCCAAGAATGGGAGAGAACATGAGGAAACCGGGAAGAGTCAGCTCACGCCGATCGTCCGATCGTACGATTGTTTTCGTTCCCCCACCGCGGCTCTCCCGCGGGGCGGTGACGCGGAGTGCCGCGCCCAGGCGGTTTTGTAGCTGCCCAGGCCCAGCACACGCTGTAATCCCAACGCGCTGACGCCGTTCTTCTGGTTCGTGACGTACCCCATAGCTCGAAACCAAGATGTCAGGGCAGGTGACTGTGCTGGAAGAGGGTCCCGGCACTGGCCGCAGCGCCAGCGATTTCGCCGGACCAGCGAGCTCTCCCGTCCTTCGCACCGCGGGCATACCCATCCCGTGGGCCAGCGCAGCTTAGAGAAGTACGAGGCACTCGCCCCTTCGTCGTGAAAACGCCGTTCAAAGTCCATCAAAGTGCGCGGATAATCTTTGCCCATGCCCTCGAACCCTATAGGTGGGGGTCGGTGGCGTCAAGTAAATACCTCCAATCAATCTATGAAGCGCTGAATTGCAGTCCACAAATGTGCTTGAGCTTGAAGCTTTCAAAGCATCGGGCACGAACATTATTTCCGGTTTCGAATTCCGTCAAGGCAAATAAGGAAATGGCAGCAAGTACCAGTCCGACTAAGAGAACTCAGCGAACCTCGACTGTCTCTGGGCGTGCCTTGGCTTTGGAAAGAGAATTCCCACTAGCGGGAGGAGCGGCCGAGTGACGGATCTTCAACTCAGTCGGCAGCACAACCTGCTGGGGGGTTGCGATAAGCCGTCAATCCGTTCCAATAGAAGTCGTGCAGCGGTCGTGCCGAGCTGGTAACCGGGTTGGTGCACCGTGGTGAGCGCCGGCGTAAATTCAGCGAAATCGAGACTGTCAAATCCGACAATGGAGAGATCTTCCGGGCAGTGCAGACCGAGATCGCGGGCCGCCAGCAGTACGCCCAGCGCCATTAGATCATTGCAGGCAAAAATTGCGGTAGGCCTGGGCAGCATTCGCAACAGCCGCCTGGCCGCCTGATACCCGCTGTTGCGCTCAAAGCCCGCTTCCTGAATATAGTCCGGTTCAATCGGCACCTTGGCCTCGGCGAGAGCTCGCTTGAATCCCTGCAGTCTCTCCACTGCGTTACGAAGGTGTAGCGGGCCGGTGATCACTGCGGGCTGGCGGTGTCCCATGCGCAAGAGATGTCGCGTGGCACCATGCGCTCCTACTTCGTTCGCCACCAGAACCAGATCTCCGTTCCAACCCTGAGGCTGGCGGTCAAGGCAAACCACCGGCCCCCCCCATCCCCGGGGATCGGAAGTGGGAGGCTATCTGGCTGTCTACCGCCGGAATCAGCAACCACCCGGCGGGCAGATAGGATCGCATTTCGTTTAGGTAAGAGATCTCCTTGCGAGCGTCATTGTCCGTGTTGCACAGTACGAGGCGGAAGGAACTCTTGTAAGCGACGTCCTCTACGCCGCGCACGACGGCGGGAAGAACGGATTGGTCACATCGGGGATGATCATGACCAGCGTATTGGTCTGATTCCGGCGCAGTCCGCGGGCCAGTTGGCTGGGCTGATAACCAAGGCCGTGGATCGCCTCCAATACCCGCTGCCGCAGTTTTTCCCGAACCTTGGCTGTGTTATTGATGACGTGCTACACGGTACCAAGCGACACTCCGGCTCGCTCCGCAATTTGCCGCATTGTTACAGCAGGGTTCATGAGAAGACTCGACCCGGCTCAACGGATCTGCGCTCATGGGAGAGCGCCGAGTTCACATTATTCCGCATCCTGAGCGCAGCGGAAACCCAGCCCTCCCGAGCGATCCATGCTCGGCGAGGTCATCAGAAGTTTTCCGTGCTCGTTGAGTTTATATGCCTGCGGGAAATACCAAATGGATCCCTGCGGCTGGTAGTAACTGCCTCCGCGCAAGATTCCTCCCACCGTGTGGTCATCCTGGAATTCTTCCGTCCATTGCCAGACATTTCCGACCAGATCCATGACGCCGAATGGACTAGCACCCTGAGGCTTCGCATCAACCGCATCCGGACCACGCATCGTGCGGCTCTCGTCAGGAACGGGCACGGCGTCGGCATTCCATGCGTTGCCCCACGGGTAGAGGCGTCCATCGGTTCCCTGGGCCGCGTACTGCCACTCCCACTCGTGCGGCAACCGCTTCCCTGCCCAGGATGCATAGGTGCGCGCGTCTTCAAGCGAAACCCAAGTGACGGGCTTGTTGTCCCAGCCTGCCGGATAGGTGCTGTTGCTCCAGTCACGCAGGAAATTCAAATCGTCGTGTGGATGGTAGTGGGTCGCGTCGAGAAATTTCTTGAATTGCGCGTTCGTGACTGGATATTTGTCGATCCAGAAAGACTTCACGTGCATGGGATGATCATGAAAGCGTCGCGGCGAATCCTCCCAGGGATACTGAACGTCCACGCCGATATCGTCGAAACCCTCAATCTCAATTCCTTGCACACGAAAGCGGAAGTCACCTTCGGGAATTTTCGCCATGTCCGCAGGTGAGCCCGAAGGAGGTTTGGTCGCGGCAATCGGCACAATGTGCTGCGGCAGGACCTTCCACTCGTGCGAGTAACTCGCCAGTGGTGTGGCGCTCAACTCTTTCGTCTTCGACATCAGTTCCTGAATGGCGGAATCAGGGGCGATCCGCGAAGCCAGCAATGCCCCGTAGCCGTGTGCTTCGATCGGGAAAGACAGTTGCGTTCCCCCAGCCTGGTCTTTCACCGGAGCAAGTTCGACGCCGTGATAGAGATCGAAGTAGCGCGTACCATCCTCGGTCGCCAGTTCGATCTGCGGACCATTTACGTTGTACTCATTGCGGTTCACAATTGTCCAGACGGTTTGCTGGTCCAATGGCCAACGGCTAGCGTAGACACCGTAACGCAACATTGGGGCAAGTGGCTCCCAATCGGCGCTTACGAGAAATGGGGCAACGGCACGTTCGATTGCAGCCACGCGTCGCGTGGCTTCAGCATCTCGCGGAGTGATCCCATTCCAGATGCCCCAGATGTTCTCCCAGCTTTCCCAGCCCACTCCGTTGAAGAATGCAAATTGCAGGTTGTCGGTCTTGTCGCGTTTCCAGCGATCCGAGATATTTACCATGTGCCGCGGTTCCAGCCATTTGTATTTGTCGACCATCGGTACAAACGGAAACTGATACTGCCCCCAGGTCATCACGTTCCAAGCAAGCGCTTCGTCAGCGGGACCGCCTTCCGGCTCGAATGCCAGCGGGTGTCCGATCTTGTCGGCAGCTGTCGAGAAGGCGAGTGGCACTCCATCCTGGGTGTCGCCATTGATGCCGTCGGCTCCGATCTCCGCCATCAACTTGGCAATGGCATCAGGCCAATCCATGCCCGGATCTCTGGTTCCCTGGTCCCACATCATCATTGGGAACAGCACGCGAACGCCGCGGCGATGGAAATCAGCAATCATTCCGCGCACTCCTTCGACCCCGCCCGGCATATACCGGATCATGTCTTGCTGATTGCGATTGTCAATTCCCATGTTTGGGTACGTAGGCCAAATGAGCACGGCGTCGATGCCACCGTATCTTTTCTCCAGGTCGTCAAGATACCGGTCGACCGTGTAGCGATGAACGATTGGATCATAGAAATACCGGTCCTCGACCATCATCTGCGGCTGGAAGAAACTCGACTGAGTCCACTTGAGGGCAGCGAGATCGTATCGTGAGCCGTTATAGCCGATGCGGATCCGGCGTTCATTCCGCCAGTGCCGAATGTCAGCCAGCCAATCATCATGTTCATTCTGGGTGCAGGCCGTTGATCCGCCCTCCCAGGCACCTTTCATAACTAGGCAGCCAGGAGTTGGAATCTGCTGACGATCTGGACGAAAGCGCGAGTCTTGGGCCGAAAGCGTGCCAATCATCGCGAGCACCACCGCAATAAGAAAAGACGCGATGCCGGATTTCATGGGTGCGCTCCTACGGACTGGCAAATATAAAACGTTTCAAAGAAGTAGTCTAACTGTTCTCTGAGACTCCACCTTCATCTCGTATTACAGCGAGGGTATGCGCTCCCGGTTTTCTTTGGTAGGCTGAAGAGGATACCGACTATAGCTGAACTAGCGAATCGACTTGATCACACGATATGAGGCAGCCAAGTGAAATGAGCTAGCTAACCGGTCATTGTCAGACGATGACGCGGCCGTCTCCAGAGAGTCTATTGCCTGTCTTTCGCGGAGTCGCGCACGAATAGTGCGCGTTCCCGCTCCGCATCCTGAGGACGATTCAGCTTCTGGTAAACTGTGGCCAGCGAAAAGTGGATCTCCGCTGAACGGGGCGCACGGCCTTCAGCTTCCTCAAGGGAGTGCCTGGCTTGCTCCCAGTCACCGCTTTTCATGAAGCTGCGTCCGTCCAGGTAGTAAGCAACAAAGCTCTCTGGTTCAATCTGGTGGGCGCGGGCTGTCAGTTCCAATATTCGAGGCACGTCTCCGCGATCGAGAGCCATCTGTGCTAAGCACAAGAGTGGCAAGGCACTCGACGAATTGAACTTCAGCTCCTCCTGTAGCTCACCCTCAGCTTCTTTGTCCCGCTGGCGGTCCAAGAGAAACAAAGCGTAGTGATAGTGCGCATGGGGTTCGGCGTCCATGCGCGAACGGTCGATGGTGCCGCGCTGTGTCGGATGTTCAACCGCGCCATTCGAGGCCAATACGGGATGCCGAACTACCTCAGCTCTGACAATGATCCGCTCTATCGGTTCCACCAATGGCAAGCCAATCTGCGGATACTGAAGGTGATAGAAATCAAGACCATCCCCTACGTCCCCCTGTCCCATCCATTCGTGGAAAGGCAGATCGGCACCCTGCGGCGGGAATACTTCGATCACATGTTGTTCTGGACGACGGCAGACCTCGAAAACAAGCTGCTCGATTTCAGGACCTACTTCAACCACCATCGCACGCATACGTCACGGGAAGGGAGAACGCCGGATACGCCCACGTCACGACCACCAGCCAATCTCCGCTCGTTTCGCTGGCAACCACACTGTCGAGCCCTCTATCAGACCCCGGTGGCTGCCTGATTTGTCAAAGACTCGCGCTCGCTGTGGTATTAGTCGACCTCGCCAATACTTGCAAAGAAATCATTCGGTGTTTCTCAATTACAGCGGGTTTCGCGGGATCTCATCGTTCACTCCGACCGGATACGGCGCGATTGCCGATACGATCGGTTCCCATAACAATTCGCCAGAGACAGGTTCGAAACTGGAGGCTAACAAGGCGAAAAGGGCGGCGAAAAGGGAGCTCATCGTCATCGTGGTAGCCACCATGATCTCACGAATGATCGGAACCCCTGTGTTTTCAGACCGGATGGAGTTTTCGGCAATCACCGGTGGACGCATGCCGCGCAAGCTCGAATCGCGGTGTAGTCAGATGCTACGCGGGCCCCAGTATCTCCAGCTTTGGGAAATAGGTCCGATAGCGCGCAACGTCGCGCGTGAGCAACGCCAGCCGTTCGATTGCGGCGTGCGCTCCGATGTAAAAGTCCGGAAGTGGAGTTGTCCGCTGGCCACCACGGCGGCGATGAGCCAGGAAACACTTGCCAGCCAGGAACCCGGCCTCCCAGGGCAGCGCTTCTCTTTCGTACGAGGCGCTGGGCAAAGCAGCATCCAGGGCCTCGATAGTACCAAAACCGATGGATACCTCGGCGTAGACAATAGGATTGATAATCAGGGCCGAACAGTCGGCGCACTCTGCGAGTGCACGAGTCGACCAATCAGCCCATCTCAGGTCGTTGGTGGCTATGTCCAGCAAAACGTTGCTGTCGACGAGGACGCCGCGGCAGTTGCGCACGCGGGCTGCCAGGTTGCTCAGAGCCGTCGTCATTTGCCGTGCCCGCCGGGGCGGCCGCCTCCCCGCGTGAGCGACATGATTTCGTCAGTTGACATTCGAGTATTCGCCGAACCGCGAAGCGCTCTGAGCGCATTCTTTCCCCTGACGCCCGATCCTCCCGTGCGTCTGGCCTTCCGAATGCGAGCGTGGTCTCCGGCTACTTCGAATTCCACTTCTGTATGGGGTAATAGACCCAATCGGTTTCGGACTTCCTGAGGAATCGTCACCTGGCCCTTGCTTGTGATCTGCATTGGTATTACTCCTACTGGTAAGTGTAATAAGAAGTCATTGTAGATGCAAGCGAAGAGGCTTTGACAGTACGGAGTCACTCGGTGACATCCGTAACGTCGCAACTGCGGCACGGTTTGTTTCTTTACGAATTGCTGCGCAAGTATCGCATTCTGAGCATATGCAAGGTGACTATGACATATCGGCAATTGTGCCGTATGAGCTCGCCCTCAAGATCCCCGAATGAGAGCAATGTCTTCTTCAGCCGCCCAAGTTCTTAGGTCTTTTCCCGTGAGCGCGGAACCCATCATCGACGGAAACTGATCTGGAGTGCAGGCGAACACGGGACATCCGAGGCTTGCGATTCCTTCTGCGTGTTTCGCTTCATAAGCTGGGTGGCCCGACTCTGAGAGAGCGAGCAGCACGATAAGATTTACACCACTCTGCTTGATAGCGGCAGCACGCGCAAGCATCGACTTGGCGTCGCCTCCCTCATACAAGTCGGTTATGAGCACAAGATGCGTCTTCGTCGGATTCTCGACCTGCTTTTCACAATACGCGAGCGCCGAGTTGATATCCGTTCCACCCCCTAGTTGGACTCCAAAGAGCACCTCAACAGGGTCCGCGAGCTGATCGGTCAGGTCCACGATCGATGTGTCGAAGCAGATGAGTTTCGTGGAAAGTCCAGGGATCGATGCCATGACGGCTGCAAAAATCGATGAGTACACGACCGAGGTAGCCATCGATCCAGACTGATCGACGCACAAGATGACATGGTCCAGCTGCGCACGGGTCTTCGCGTGGCGTGTGTGTCCCACCAGCGTCTCTGGAACAACCGTGCGATGTTGCGGTTGGTAATGACGCAGGTTTGCACGGATCGTTCGCGGCCAGTCGATGTCCGCGTGACGAGGTCTCCGCGTTCTCTGAGAGCGGTTCAGCGCGCCTCTCAGAGTCTCACGCGTGTTGTGTTCGAGCCTGCGCAAGAGGTCGTCCGCGACTTTCCGGACCACCTGTCGTGCCGTTTCAAGGGTTTTGCCAGGAATCGCAGCGCGTAGCGCGATGAGATCGGCGACAAGGTGGACATCTGCCTCCAGCGTCGAAAGGAATTCCGGTTCGAGCATCAGAGCCTTTAAGTTCAGTCGCTCGAATGCATCTTTCTGGACGATTTGCACGACGGGAGTCGGGAAGAACTCGCGAATGTCTCCGAGCCATTTCGCGACCCGCGGAGCGGACGCGCCGAGTCCACCTCTGCGCTTCTCAGTCCCGCTGTCGTACAGTGCAGAGAGAGCGGTGTTAAGGCGCCGATCACGGTCAGAGAGTTCATTCTGCTCGTCATCGACGCCAAGCGCGAGTTGCCAGCGTCGCCAGCGCTCTTTCTGAGAGATCATGCGGGCTCTCCAAGGCCGAGGATCCTATAGAGCAACGGTAGTGCGGCTTCGAAGGCAGGGTTTGACTCGTTTGTAAGGTCGGGAGCCGCTAAAGTGCTTTGTTGGCGCCCGCTCTGAACTTTCTCGAGCACGCGGCGACGTGCAACTCTGTCGAAGTTCGACATACTTCGGCGCAGCAGCGGAAGAGAATCAGTGAAGTCCGTTTCACTGAGCTCGCAAAGCCAGGCGTCAAGTAGTTGCAGCAGCGGCTCGTCTTGCAGGAGTATCTCCGACCCACCGCGCAAGAAACCTTCAAGGAAAGCCCCCGATTCTCTTGGCTGACGTGAGCCTGTGTGCCGCGCAAACTCCGCTGCAACTCTTTCTAGTCCCCATGCGCGCACGTCATGCAGGCGACGAAGGCTCAGGCCGGCAATGGACGACGTGACCTGGTCATCATCCACGATCTTGCCCAACTCGTCTCGCCACGAGGAGGTCAGCGCATCATCGCCGAACAGGCGTAATGCTTCATCGTAGGTTTCCATGGCGGAAATGCGTGCGGCAGTGGTCTCTTCATCTAATCCGCGCGAGCCCATTCGAACGCCGGCATTGATCTCCACGCTGATCGACACGATCAACGAGCGAAGGGCATCTTCCGGGAGGCTGCGAGCCGTACCGTAGCGAAGCACGCGGACCAGCGGAGAAACCGCCTTCATCAGATCGGTGACATCGCTGGAGTTGACGGCGACAGCCTGAAGTTGCTCAATGCACGAAGCGGCGGTCTCCGGCAGGTCTGATACGAGAGCGCGTTGGATGAGACTGGCAAGCTCCGTAATGGAAGTTGTTTCGCGTGCTTTTTTAAGCGTTGCATTCGCGGCGGCCTGTTCGATTGTGACTCCATAAACCAGCGCCTCGGCCAGCGAGACCGAATACGACGGCTCCCATTCGATGACCCACACTTCGCGGAACGTGCCTCGGCCCGCCTGAGCGTCCAACAGCTTGCCCCATGGAACATTGATCAAGTTCAACCGGTGCAGCAGAGTCGATTTCAGCAGTCCTGCCTCGGAACGCAAATCGAGTTTGATCTCCAATTCGAGATCTTGCGGTTTCAGGCGCGTCTTGCGTTGCCACTCGGCAAGGTCACGCGCAAGCGGGTTCTGCGGAACGCGCCCGCCGATCTCGCCCACGCGCTCGCCGATGTACAACTGGCGCTCCAACATCGCCAGCGGGACCGGATTTCCATCGCACATGGCGGCCAGCGATGCCTCGCGCATTTCAGCAATGCCGGGCATCGGCAGATCGCGAAGGGCAGCGAGTCCGAGAGCCAGCCGAGTCGCCTCAATGGCCGAGGCGGTTGGAGCGGTATAACCCTCTTCGCGAAGCTTGAACGCCGTACGCGATTGCCAGACCGAAGCAAACTCTTCAGCGCTGGGCAGCTTCTGGCGCGTGTAAAGGGACCACAGATGCCGATACCATCCGGGCGAAATCACTCCTGCTCCGTAGCCGGAGAATGCGCTGAGGCGGCTATCTGTCCATGGCACCCATGTTGCTTCGACCTTTAGGCGGGGCAAGTCTTTGATGAGTGCTCGGTCATCTGCCGCCTTTGTAGCTTGCCTGAGTCCGCTGATGTGCCACGCACCAGTGACGACGGCGATATTTCCCTCAACCTCTTTCAGCGCCGCTCGTATGTTCGTGCGCATAAACGCCTCGCGCTGTTTGTTGCGCAATACTTCATCCGGCGATTGCGGGCTGAGGCCTTCCTGCGCGCGCGCCTCTGTCATTGCAGTCTCGATAGACGCGAACACGGAGAGCGCCTCTTGTCCGCTGGCGCCGTGCTGTTCGATCAGGCCATTCCAGAAAGTCTCGCCATCTTCATATCCGGCCACACTTGCGAGCAAATCGAGCGCATCTGCGCGCGGCTGCGGAGGTGCGCTTTCGGGATGTTCTCGTGCGGCTTTTTGCAATGAGAGTGAGGTAGCGGCAGGCCAATCGCAAAAGCGCACAGGACGCTCGTGTTTAAGCGCCCAATCAATCGCCTGCCATTCAGGAGAGAACTCAGCGAACGGCATGAAGGAGGCAAGGCTCGCCTCCTCCGACGCATGCAACAACATGGCGACAGGAGGCTTTAAATCCGGGTCAGCGATGTACTGGATCAGTTCATCACCTTCCGGAGGTCCTTCCACCAGGACACATGCTGGGTCGAGCACGTCCAGCGCCTTGCGCAACAAGGCAGCAGATCCTGGACCATGATGACGGATCCCGAGAATGCGCACGCGTTCGTCGGCTTGAGCGGGCATTGTTGACTAAAGGACCTCGCGAATCGCTGAGTAGAGGTCCGACCAACCATCGCGCGTCCGCACCACGCTTTCGAGATATTCCTGTAATGCGACCGTGTCTTGCACAGGATCTTTCACAACCGCACCGACGAGGTTTGACGCAAGACTTTCCGCCGTCATAGCTCCATCGCCGAAGTGTGCCGCAGATGCCCACGCGCTTACCCCGACAGAGATCGCTTCAGCTGTTGAAAGCGAGCCCGTAGGAGATTTGAGCTTGGTCTTGCCGTTCAGAGTTTTGCCATCGCGCAACTCGCGGAATAGGGTTACCACCCGGACCAACTCTTCGTCAGCGGGACGGATGGGCGGCAGTTCAAGGCTCGAACCGATCTCGAGAACGCGCTTCACGACGATACCGGTTTCCTCCTCCAAAGTAGCGGGAGACGGAAGCACCACAACGTTGAACCTGCGTTTAAGTGCGGACGAGAGATCGTTCACCCCTTTATCGCGATTGTTGGCGGTCGCGATGACATTGAACCCGCGCTTCGCTTCAATCGCGTCGTTTAGTTCAGGGATAGGCATGGTCTTCTCGGAAAGGATCGTGATCAGAGTGTCCTGCACGTCCGAACCCATGCGCGTGAGTTCTTCTAGGCGAACGATGGTTCCTTCTTCCATTGCTCGTGCCACTGGACTTTTGACGAGAGCCTCGCGCGATGGCCCCTTGGCCAGCAGCAGTGCGTAGTTCCAGCCATATCGAATGTGGTTTTCATCGGTCCCTGCGGTGCACTGAATCATGCGTTGCGACGATCCCGAAATTGCCGCCGCCAGGTGTTCCGATACCCATGATTTCGCTGTCCCCGGCAGGCCGAGCAGCAGCAGTGCGCGGTCTGTCGCGAGCGTCGCAACAGCGGTTTCAATCAGGCGGCGATTACCAACGTATTTCGCTGAGATTGGAGTGCCGTCCGCCGCCTTGCCTCCAAGAATGTAGGTCACGATCGCCTTAGGCGAGAGACGCCAGTTCGCAGGACGAGCAAGCTTGTCACCTGCGGCAAGAGCAGACAACTCGTGCGCATAGATTTCTTCAGCGCTTAATCGTATTCGGCCAGAAGCTAGTTTAGACATGGGTACGGTCGTTCTCCATTCCATCGAGGATCTCAAGCAGTGCAAGGGGAGTAACGGTTTGTGATTGGTCGAACTTCGTCAGTTGCTCGCGAAGCTCCTGTCGTTGCGAAGCCGGACAGGTCGCAGCGATCACTTCAAGCCACGGCGCGCTACCACGCTCGTGTTCGGGGACTTTCGTCAACAACTTCGCGTGAAGAGCAATCGACATAACCGAAGGTGGCGCCTCTGCATCCGTGATCCGATGCAACCAGTCCCACAGAGAGTAGGTCGTCGGCACATCCTTGCGATAAGGATGCACGACGATCTCCTCCCAGCGTTGACGCTCTGATTCTGTCATCGTTCCCAGCGTGTCAAGTCCGGCTTCAAACATACGTTCCCACGCGTTTGGCAGGTTCGCGACCACAGGTTCGAGCAGATCGAGACGGCGTTCGTTCGTCGCGATAAGCGCCAATGCAAGAAGCAAAGGCTCGCCTTTTGCGGCAGATTCAATCAATTCCTTTTCCGTGACTTTGAACCTGCCCGCCAGTTCACCGAACGATACGTCGGTAAATGTTTGGAGTATCCATCGCGATGCAGCCTGATCCTTTACGTTCGCCGGAAGTTCGATTTGCAACGTGGTGCGCCTCCGAAGTAACCCGCTCTGGCTTTGCTTGATTCGTTCCAGGCATGCGCCCAACGACGGATTCTCGCTGCTTGCACTGAGCCGCGCGAGGAATCTCGCCGCAAGTGCTCGCACGCGCGGTGCTCGATCCTTCTCCAACGTGCTCAGGAACAGCTGGTCGGCCATGCTTAAGCGGGTCTGGAATACTTGCAGCAGACGGAAGCGAGCATCAGCCTCTTCTTGTGCCCAGGTGGACTCAACCAGAGCACGAGCGGCATCCGCATCATCGCGACGCCGTTGCTCCAGGTATGCCACGCGTCGTGAAAGCGTCGGTTGCGTCCAGTTGCTCTCATCAAGCAGCTCTGGATCGAAATAACTTCGCGTCTCCCCTTCGGGTTTTTGCCTGTCAGCCCAATGCTGCGCTGTTGGACCAAGCTTCTCTGCATTTGACCGAACGAAAACATCGATCAACGGCAGGTCAAATGGGTGCGGACGCAATCTCAGTCGATCGAAGGCACGCGCCAAAGCACGCGCCGGATGCTCAGTGGCATTCTTCGCAGTTAGCAATCGAATCAGCGGGCGGCGCAGACCATCGGCGATGATCTTCCGTTCATCCTTTATTTCCGGTTCAACGATGAATGACTCTGGTGTCGAAGGGCGCTCGAAACGCAGTGCTTGTCCCATAAGACTGAGCATTTCGAGTGTGCCATCAGAACTCGGACTAGAAGGATGAATCAATTCGCCCGGCAGCGGATGCCGTGATGTTCCTCCCAATAGTGACGGCAGAACCTTTGCATGCAAGGTAATCCAGTTCATGATCGCAACCACCTTCCGAGCTGCGTCTCTGCCCACGCCAAGGTGAACTCGTATCCATTCCACAAACCGATTCCATCAATGCGATCGAGACTCGCAAGTGGCGAGGCATGATTCGCCTGCGATGTATGCAGCGGCAGCGATAGTTCGCTCTCGTCATCGTAAAGGTAGAGTTGTTCTCCATTTCGGCGCACCCTGGCCATCCGAAAACTCAGGGGAATCGTTCCGAGCCAGGGAAGCTGCGCCAACGCGTGCTCGTAGTTTGCATATGAAGCACTGAGAGGTTCGTCTGGCAAAGTGAGCGGTTCACTACTTTGTTCGGCGCCTCTCTTCAGCGTGTTTATCTGTGCGCGAAGCGGGATGGTGGAACGGTAAAAGCTCAACTCAGCTTCGATTTGATCTCCAACCAGGTAGCCGCCTACTGCGGCTCCGGTGGAGATCGGTACGAAGTCAATCAGGACCGCGCATTGAGGCATTCCATCTGCGCCACGTTGACGCCATAGCCAAGTCTCAACTCTGCGCAGGCGGTCTGGTTGTGCCTCGGCAAGCACCGCGAAGACTCGCCATTTTGCATTGACTCGTAACGCCTCGGAATCATTGAGCAGCGCCTCTCGTGTGACCGACCAGCCCACGGCTTGCCTTGCATCTGCCGCTAGTAATTCGGGAAGCTCAGACGCCCGCCGGTATGCCTGGCTGATCAAATGGACTTGTCCCAGCTCTCGTATCGCGGCTGAGGGACGCGCGGGTCCCGGTAAGGTAAAGAGCCTCGTCGGAAGTGCATCGAGCCGTCCTGCAAGCCCCGGTGCTTTCGCGTCGACGAGTCTTTGCGCGATCGTGCGGCACACCTGAGCAGTCTGCGCGATGAAGTTCGCCATTCCCTGTTGAACCTGGTCTGACAACCATGTGTCAAGGTCTTCGAGACCTGCCAGCACCGCCGCCTCGCGCTCCAACCGGTTTCTTTCGCGAGCTGCTGCAGCGCGTTGTTCCGCCTTTGGATCGGTATCAGCTCCCGCTTCGGGTATCTCGGTGAGACGAATGGAAGGTCTGGTTTTCGGCTTGGCTTCGTCATCAGTCTTGCTTGCCGAGTTCGATGTTCCGCGCCTGCGGGAGAGCCAGTCCTTCACCCAGTCGGGAACAGATGCCGAAGCGAAAGCAGCGGGTCTATCTGCTCGCATCCACATGAGCGCGAGCGCGTGCTTACAGGGGAATTTTCTGCTGGGACACGTGCACTTGTATCCGGCGGCCGCCTCGTTGATTACCACGCGATACGGCGTTGCGCCAGAGCCTTGGCATTCGCCCCAAGCAAGCCCTTCTCCTTCCGCCAATGTCGGCCAAGAGGACGGCTTCAGCAACTTTCGAGCAGCCGCAAGCGAGGCCTGGTCCGGAGCGAGCGCCTCAATTCTCTCGAACGTGAGTGACATCCTGCTCATAGTAGAGCACTCATCTAACGGTGCCAAATAACTTGGGGTTGATGTACCAAGATTGTTTCTCAGGCAAATCGGTCTACAAACAAGCCCCTTTACCGTGAAATCGGGTCCTACCCAGAGATGTCACCTGGACTGTATTCCCGCAAGCAGGCAGAGGGTAATTTCGTCTGCAACTCGAAAGCCATCTGCGTGCCAGATGCGCGTCCCCTCATAGTTGATCTCGAATTTCGAACAGAGCCAGCTAGCGTCGGGTTGTGCTGACGATTCGTGCCATGACCGGCGGTGAGGGCTACGCTCAGCGGCATCTCCAGCAAAGGGATTATTACGACCAGAATCGGACCGTCAAAGGCCAGTGGCACGGACGCGGCGCCTGAACTGCTTCGGCTTACAAGGAGAGGTTACATCCGAGGATTTTGAGGCGGTACGGCAAGGTCTCGACCCGCAAACTGGAGAGTTCCTCGGCAGCGCCACAGTGCGGATCGCATTGCCAACAATGGCGCGGAACAAAGCAAGGCCCGTTCCCTCTATGACATGACATTCTCCGCACTGAAGTGCGTTTCTGTAATGGCCATTGTTGGTGGTGATGAGAGGCTGGTCGCCGCACACGGGACCGCCATGCGCGAGGCACTCGAAGATACGAACCAAATTGCACAGTGGAATGATCCTCCAGTGAGGTCTATTACTTTCAATCAGTCGTTTGATGCTGCTCGGCGCGCCACACAACTGACCAGTAGTTGGGTAGGTGCGACGCAGCACCCGGCAACCTTAATCACGACTGACCCCTCCATCGGCTACTTCCCTCATGGGGCGCTCCGCAAGGCTACTCTCGGCAACGGCCTAACACTCACAAACGTCTATAACAATCGCCTCCAGCCTTGCCACATTGATGTGAACCAGACCAATGCAACGTTGCAAACCTGCAACGACGCCACTCCGGCCGGAAATATTCTCGACTTTTGGATGACCTACGACGCTGGAACGGCCGACAATGGGAATGTCACCCACTGGAGCGCGAGCAGCGGCTACCAGCGCTTTGCTCGCATCTACGGATACGACCACCTGAATCGAATTTCCACGCTTTCTCAAACCAGTGGCAGCGGAACGGGATGCGGCAGCGTGTACGGTCTATCCTGGACCTATGATGCCTGGGGCAATCGTACCGACCAGTACGTCACTGCGGGAACCTGCTACGCGTTTCATCAATCTGTCAATTCACGGAACCAGTTTATCGGTTCCCCATATCAATATGACGCCGCTGGCAACATGATCAACGACGGCAGCCACACTTACACGTACGACGCAGAGAACAGGCTCATCAAAGTCGATGGCGGCACGACCGCCAGCTATGCCTACGATCCCAGCGGGCGTCGTGTGCCGAAGACGATTGGTGGCACGACGACCAGCTATGTGTATGATCTGGCGGGAAACCCGTTTCTCGAAACGCAGGGCTCAGGTTGGGCTACCTTCTTCCTCTACTTCGCTGGCGCTCTCCGGGCACAATATAGGAATGGCGTGACAACGTTCAGGGAGCGGTCATCCATGACAGTTTGGTCGGAGAGATCCAGGAAAATCGGGCACCTGGCCCGAGTCGCTGCGGGCCGCCGAGCATCGAAAAATGATCGCCGCATCGTCTATCATGGAGTGAATGGCAATGGAAAGAAGAAAACTAGGAACCGCTGGGCCTATGGTCTCGGCCATTGGCCTCGGTTGCATGAGCATTGGCATCGCCGACGTATATACGAGCAGCGTTCAAGGAGAGAGAGAGGCTATTGAGCTCACCCACCGCGCGCTCGACCTCGGCATCAATTTCCTCGACACGGCAAATATCTATGGAGACTCCGAGATCAAGGTGGGCAAAGCATTAAAAGGACGTCGCGACGGAGTTGTGTTGGCGACAAAGTTCGGGATTATTGTCGATTCTCCCAGAGAGTCCCGCGGAGTCGATGGCACTCCGGAGAACGCGAGGCGTGCCTGCGAAACGTCCTTGCAGCGTCTAGGGGTGGACCATATTGATCTTTACTATTTGCACCGGGTGGATCCGAACGTACCCATCGAGGAGACGGTTGGAGCGATGGCGGAGTTGGTGCGAGAAGGAAAAGTGCGCTATCTCGGGTTATCGGAAGCCGCTCCTGACACCGTTCGTCGTGCGCATCAGGTTCATGGGATCGCAGCGGTCCAGACCGAGTACTCTCTGTTCAGTCGCGAACCTGAAGAGGGTTTGCTCCAGCCCCTGAGAGAACTCGGAATCGCGTTGGTCGCATACAGTCCGCTCGGACGGGGTTTCCTTGGCGGGCGTTTCCGAAGTATTGACGATCTGGCGCCCGATGACTGGCGTCGTGGGAATCCTCGTTTCCAAGGAGAGCAATTCGAGAAGAACCTGGCTACGGCCGATCGGCTGCACCAGATCGCGAGGGAGAAAGGGTGCACTCCAGCTCAGCTTGCATTGGCTTGGCTTATCCGCCGACATGAGGATGTGATCCCGATTCCGGGTACTAGCAGTCTCCCCCGGCTCGAAGAGAATGTCCGCGCAGTGGACATCCGCCTGACTGACGATGATCTCGCTCGCATCGAACAGATCCTTCCGAAGGGCGCGGCCGTTGGCGAACGTTACACCCCGGAGATGATGAAGATCGTAAACGGTTAGCGGCGTATACGCATAGGGGTGGCCGATGCGGATGGCTGCTGGCGCGGTGTGATGGGCCATTCTCAGGGAAGCTTTGCGGTCAAAGGCGATGCGGCGCGCACAGTTGATGCCATGATCCGCCGGATGCGCGAACCAAGCCGATTATCGGATAGTCGGCCATCCGGAAGCTGGAGCAAGGCGTTCGTGAAGGATTATTTCAAGAACAGACGTAGGATTTTTCCTCGAATCGCGGAGGCACATTTTCATGAGTTGTGACATCGAGCGCCGCAAGTCCTTCGACAGTCAACGGCGACATCCTACACTACCTTCAATGAACGGCTGGTTGTACAGGTCTCGCCGCCTCCATGCGATCCACGAGCATGCGCAGAACTTTGGCATCCGGCACGCCGTTCAAACCACCGCGGAATCCGATCTCCGCGCAGACTGCGAATATCGTTCCAGTCCACACGCTTCGACTGCTTTTCGGAGTCGGTTCATCCCACGGTTGACATTCGCCAGGCTCTCGCGAACTAGGGCAAGTTTGCCGGTATCGGTAACGCTCGCGATATCCTGAGTGCCGGTCACGGATAGCGCAACTTGCGTGGACAGCTTCTCACCGACTGACGCCTGGAGCCCCCAGATCTCCCTAACGAGCGACTGCGCATTGCCGTTCGTGCTGCCATTCGCGGTTGGCGAGGACGGCTCACTATTCTTACCGCCACCCCCGTTCGCCGACTTGGGTGTCCCGCCACGCGCACCTCTGTTCTGCGGCTCGGTTGGAGGTCGGCTGGCCCCGGGCTGCTGACCGGACCCACCGCCGGGTTTCGCCCAGGAGGGTAGGTCAGGATGGGAGAACGGTCGCTCGTATTCGTCGAGCTCCACCCAATCACCAGAGACGTCTTATAAATAGCGCCCGAGCCCGAAGCAAGAACAGGCGCGCTTGAAGGCCTGCGCTTCGGCCGCGGTCATCGCGTTTTCGTCATCCGCCCAGGCCTCGCCGGTTCCTGAATGCGTGCCCAAATTGAAAATTGTAACTTTGCAGACAACCAGGACCTTTGCCGCCGCCACTGGGTGATCCACGCCTTTCTTCCTGCGCTCAAACCCGTGCACCACTTCAACCGTATACTCCCGCGTCCAGCCAGCTGCCGTGACCAAACTGTTCAGACGGTCCGTGTACGCTCGTGGGTCTGCAGAAGGAACCACAAGACCCTGCTTTCCCCTCTTGCTTTGCCGTGTAGCCATCACAACCCAACCAACCAGCGACTCGGGGAATGGCGCCGCAAGCGCAACTAGTGTAGTGTCGCATAAATAGCTGGAGTTATTAATGGAAATGGAATACCCTGGGGTGCATGCCGCGCCAAGCTCAGCCCATTGCCCTGAGGCAGGCAGATCGAGTGGAATTGCAGCGCTGGGTTGCGGCGCATGGCACGCCGCAACAAGTG
>QIAU01000050.1 GCA_003225055.1 Acidobacteriota bacterium | reverse complement strand
GCGCGTGACCTCTACGCGAATGAAAAAGGCAATGTGATTGGAGTTGTTGGTTAGAGTCGTTAAAAATGCCTCGTTGTCACCCTGACGAGCAACCGAATTGCGCATTTTGATATCGACGGCTGGCATCGTGCTGAGACTCGTCAAATCAGCCCACTGCGACAAGTTGGTCGTGAACTGATCATCGTTTGCGGGTGCGCCCAGGTCGTCGTCGGTCGTCGATTCCCAGTAGACGTTTTCAGCCGCAACCCGACCGTCGTCGGTGGAGAGTTGGCAGCGGACGAAATACGCCGGGGTAAGGCCCGGAATCCGGGGAACAGACATTGCGACCAGCGATGAATTGGAAGGAACATTGATAGCGGTTTCGTTCGTGTACTTGCGGCTGCCATCCAGGTTGTAGAACGAAATCGACACGTTGCCATGGAAAGGTTCTGAGGTGAGATTTACCGCGTACACTCGTCCCGTGCTGCGATCTCCGGTGGCGTAGTAATCCCACACAACCGCTCTCGGGCGCAGCGCCTTTTTTGCGCCAAAATAACCGCCACCCTGCTTGAAGTAGTAGTCGTACATGTGCCCAAAAGAAGATGGCCAAGGGCTGTTCATCATCCAGTGCATCAGCATTTTGCGATTCGACCAGTGGGTCGCGTAAGTCTCGTATTGGGCGCGAACGTCTTCGTAATAGGCCAGCTGGGCCTTCTTCGTGAACTCCTCGAGGTTCTGGGATGGACCATAGCGGTGGTCCAGGGCACGGGTGATGTTGGCCAATGTGCTGTTGCCGCCCTCATTGCCGCCCGCATGAAAAAACCAGTAATCGTTTGGCGGCCAGAGCTTGTCGGCGGGAATGTACCTCCGCAAACTGTCTGACGGCGGAATAGTTTCGTTATCGCCCTCCTCAGCCGAGGAGCCGCGCGCCGGACCATACGTATCGCTGAACCAGTAATAGGGAGGACGCCACACATAGGGGCCGAGCATGTGAATACCGCTCCAGAAGCGGTTTCTCTCGGCCACTGTGTCCACGATGGCGTTCTGCCAATGCAGTTCTTTTTCGATCTGATGGTAATCGTTGAGAACGGTATCCGGCGGCAGGCCGTCGCTGCCGTTCGCCCATAGAATCACCGACGGGTGTGCCCTCAGTTCCCGCAGCCGCGAGCGTAAGCTCTGGCGTGCAATCCACTGGTCCTCGGCGCTCCACAGGTTCCAGTGTTCCCACTGCATGCAGCACATCCAACCCAGCATGACGGCGATGCCTTCGCGATCGGCGCGCTCGATCATGCTGTCGTCGGCAATTTTCAATTCCCAGCGGATCAGGTTGAGCCCAAGGTCCTTTATGTAGCGGATGTGTGCGGCATCCCGCTCCGGGTCACTCCGGAAGAGCAGGTCAGGTGTATACGCGGCCCCCCGGATGAGGTAATCGCGGCCGTTGATCTGAAGGTAAAAGTTGCCGCCACCGGTGCCGATTTGCGGAAAGCTGTTGTCATGGTCGCGACGCTGAACGATCTTCCGAATGCCGAAATCAATTTCCTGCGAGTCGGAGATTTTGCTATCCGTTTTGAAGTCGAGTTTAAGGTGATAAAGATTCGGTTTACCCCATTGGTAAGGCCACCAGAGATCGGGACTCGAAACCGTGAGCTGAGCCATCTCATCCGGCGTAAATGCCGTCTCCTTAGTTTCGTCGGCGAGCAAGGAGACTTGCTTTTCAAGAACAATGGTTGGCTTTCCAGGACGCGAAATTTCCCCGTGGAGTATCCCGGAGACCGGCCGGCCCGTGTGGTTACTCAGGTCGCAGTACACGGTGAGGGTTGCCGGACTGAGGGCGGGTAGGGGCAGGTCGGTCGCGACGTATGGATTGCGCACGGTTACCGGGCCGGTCGAACTCAGCAAGACTCGCTTCCACACGCCGGCATTGCGGTCGGGCACGAAAGGAATGTTGATGCCCTTCGCGGCCTCGTGATAGCCGATGTACTTCCAATTGATCCAATCGAGCCAGCTGTCCGCCAATTCGACGGGATGATCGCCGACCAGAATGCCGTTTTCCGTGAGCAGGTCGCGTTCGGGAGTCACTTTCACGGCCAGCACGTTTGCTGTACCCGGCTTAATTTCCTTCGTGACATCGAACTCAAGCTGGTTGTACATACCGACTGCTTGCGAGTTGTCGGCGACCTTCATGCTGTTCAGCCAGATGTCAGCTCGGTAGTTGATGCCCTTAAAGACGAGCGAGTAGACCTGCTGGTCCGCCGGGGCTGTGAATGTGGTCCGATACCACCAATCCTGTTTCCACAAGTCGCCTGCCGTGGTGAGGTTCATTCCGTAATACAGGTCCTTGTAGACTCCGTTGTCTTCAAGAACCTGCAATACGGTCGCCGGCATACGCTGAATGGGATACCACTTCGAGTCATCGAAACCCGGCTGCGACACCGCCGAGTCGTCGATGTTGCCGGCCGTTGCCATCCGCCAGCCAGTCCGAAGTTCGATCAGGTTCGAAGATTGCCCTGCAGCGACCGGCTGCGCCAATGTCAACAGGGACAAACAGGCCGCAAGTAAGAACCCATTCCTTCGCTTGATTCTTGTTTTCTGTTCCGTCTGTACGTCTCCGTTCTATTGCGGCTTAGAACAATAGTTTTATCCCAAACTGGATTTGGCGCGGCGCTCGCGCCGCCGTCAGGAATCCGAACTGGGACGTGCCCAGCACGGTGCTGTTGTTGGACTCCTGCGGACCCGACTGCGACAGCAGGAAGTTTGTGTGGTTCAGCAGGTTGAAGAATTCCGACCGAAACTCCAGGTGAAAGCGCTCCGAGAGTCGGAAGGTCTTGAACAGCGACGTGTCCCAGATCACATACCCTGGTCCCTGCAAGGTGTTCCGGCCCACATTGCCGAAGGAACCTAGGGGCGGGTCGGTGAACGCGCAGGTATTGAAGAACGTGCCGGGAACGCACGGCCTGGCGGTCGGGTCTCCGATCTGGTTCGGTCGCTCGGAATTGCCGCCCGCTCCGCCGTCGGAATTGGAGAAGTTCCCATTGTCCGTCACGCTGAACCAATTACCGGAGGAAATGGTAGCCACGCCCGCCACTTGCCAGCCGCCCACCACGGTATTAAGCGCGCTGCCTGCCTGTCCGGCGAGGCGCTTTCCGTGCCCGATCGGCAGTTCATAGATATAGCTGAAGACGGCCCGGTGACGTACCCCGAAAGACGAATTGCCATACTCCGATTCCGGGTGGCGGAAGTCGCGGAAATCATCGTTGTTTTGCGACCCCAGGTTCGCGTTCGACGCATTGTCGATCGAATGCGCCCAGGTGTAGGCCGCCATGAACGAGAGGCCGTGGGAAAAGCGCTTTTCGGCTCGCAGCTGCAGCGAGTTGTAGCTGGACGCCCCGGTTGACCGGAACCAGTTGATACCGGTGTCGATCAAGGGCACTGGCCGCCGCGGGGCAGTCGGCGCCGTCGGATCCGGCGTGGGCAGCGCCTGGTTGCCGTTCAAGAAGGTGTAGAGCTTGTCGCCTTTGGAACCCGCGTAGCTGATCTCGAATACGGTATTGAAGCCCAGCTCGCGTTCGATCGACAGATGCCATTGCTGCATATACGGAGTTGTGAGATTCGGGTCGATCGAGTACAGGGTCGGAGTATTAGGATCGACCAGCGCATTCGCCGGGAAGCCTTGATACAGGAAGTTGATGCCGGGAAGGGCGCAATTCAAAGCGGGACTTGCCGACGGACCCGGACAGGGATTGCTGAACGACTGCGTCACAAAAAAAGGTGGGTTGAATCCTGCGCTGGGGTTGGAATAGGGCCCGTTTTCCTCGCCACCATAGAAGATGCCGTAGCCGGAGCGCAGAACCGTTCGCTCGGTCAGCTGGTAAGCTAATCCAATGCGCGGGGCGAAATTGTTGGCGTCGAGATCGACCAAGCCTCGGCTGCCGGTGGGGCTGATCCGGATTTCGGAGGCCAAGGTTGGCGTCAGCTGCATGGTTTGTCCTTGGGGAACGATGATCGTCGGGTTAGTGGGATCGTTCAAGTCAAAGGTGCCTTGCTGGTCGTGCGCCTCCTTCACCGTGGTGAAAAGCTCATACCGGAGGCCAAGGTTCAGCGTCAGTTTTGAGGTAACCTTCCAGTCGTCTTCCCCGTAGAACGAGTGCACGGGCCGCCGATAATCGACATTATGTAAGTTGTTGATCGCCCCACCGTCGGAGAGCCCCGCCAGGAACGAGGCGAACCCTGAGCCGCCGGTGAACGGCGCCGCTGGGTTGTCCGTGAAACCATTGCCGAAGTCCAGTGTGCCGCGCGATTCGGCCGGCTGGAAAATCGTAAACTGCTCGCGGCGTATTTCGGTGCCGAACTTCAACGTGTGCGGGCCTTTGACCCAGGTGACGTTGTCCGACACGCTGTAGGTGTTCTGAATTTCCAGGGAAGGCAAGAAGGTCGGGCTGCCCAGTTGCGGTGCGTCGCTGAAGGTCAGCTGGGGCAGGCCACCATTTTCGGGACCGAAGGGCACGCCGGGAAAGCCAAGGAGCGCGGACACATCCCGGTTGTAATTGAGCTGGAACCGCCGCGAGTGAATCCGGTTGTATCCCAGCCGAAACTCGTTGATCAGTTCCGGACGGAAGACATGGGTTTCACTCACGGCCACACTGCGGTACGCGTTGTCCTCGTCGCCGCTGAAGAACCCACCGCCGTCGGCGTAGCCGGGGAAGGAACCGGGAATAAGGCTGGGCTGGTCTTCATAGCTGAAGCGATAGAACGAATTATCTTTCTCGCCGAATTTGTGATCCACCCGCACATCGAAATTGTTTCGCGTTTCCTTCCGCACGGGATTGGCAGTGAAGTTGATCGCCGGGTTATTGAAGACGTTGGGCTCCGGATACAAAGCCGCCAGGCGCAATGCCAGCGGATCCAGGAAACCGCCATTGGGGGATGATGGGTTGGCTGGAATGATGTTCACGGGCAACCCGCTTGACGGGTCATAGCCGAAAGGCACACCGCAAAGGCGAGGTGGCATGACGCTAACAACCTTTGTCGACCGCGTGTCGAAAATCTCCCCGTTGTAAGTGGGCTTGCCGTTGCAGTCAACGGCTGGATTGCCATTCGGATCGAGGGCCTGAGTCGTGTAATCAATTAGTTCGGAAAAGTCGCCGGTCCGCTCCGCCAAGCCGGGCAGAAGGAATGACTGGGTTTGGGCCTGGCGGATGCGCAAGCCTTCGTAATCGACGAAGAAGAACGTCTTGTTCTTCCAGATTGGACCGCCAAGCTTGGCGCCGAACTGGTTCTGCTTGTAAGGCGGCGTTCCCTGGTTGGCAAGGTCGAAATAATTTCTGGCATCAAATTTCTCGTTGCGGACAAACTCCCAGGAGCCGCCATGGAGCGAATTCGTTCCCGACATGATCGCGGCGTTGACGATTGCGCCGTTGCCTCGGCCGAACTCGGCACTGTAGGCGTTAGTCTGAACTTTGAATTCCTGCAAGGCCTCGACGGACGGTTGGATCACATAATTGGTTTCGTTGAGCAGGTCAGGAAGGTTCGAGTTGTTATCAATCCCGTCGAGAAGGAAGTTGTTCTGCAGTGACCGGCCGCCGTTCGCGCTGAAGCCGAAGCTGTTCTCGTCCCGTGCGCCAGGCTCACTGGGCGCAGTACCGGCTGTAAGCAAGGCGAGCTGGGCGAAATTGCGGCCGTTCAGGGGGAGATTCTCGACCCGGTTCGTGTCTATCACTTGGCCAAGCTCAGAGGTCTCGGTTTCCAGCAGGGGAGCGGCGCCGGTCACCTCGACTGACTCGGCCGCCTGTCCAACTTGCAACCTGAAGTTCACTGCTATGCGCTGCTGCACGTCAAGGTTCATGGGCGTCGATACGGCTTTCCTGAACCCCGCGTGTTCCACGGTGACCGTATAGCGCCCGATCTTCAGTGCGCCGGCCACGAACTCGCCAGAGCTGTTTGTCCGGGTGGCGAACGTGGTTCCGTGTTCGACATCAGTGACCGTGACCTTGGCCTCTGGTACAACCGCACCGCTTGGGTCTGTCACTGTGCCCACAATCGTTCCAGCAGCTTTCTGCGCTGACGCAGGAGTACCCAGGGCGAAACACACCACTGCCAAACTGAGGGTGACTCGGAACGCGCGCGGTGCCGATGAGAGGGGAGCAAAACTCAAGGTAGGCCGGGTGGCAGCAGGTCTCATAAACTACTCCTTCAGGGAAGTCGGACTGGTTTTAGCAGGATGCCCAGCTTCGCTTCCGTTGTCCAACCTCGTCTCCGGCGCAAGTGGGAGCGTATGCAAGCGGAGCCCTTTTTGACCGCTTTGTACTTTCGATTATGTCCTTTGTCAAGTGCGATTTCGGCGAGCGGCAGGAGGCGGGCCATGCTGTGCGCAGGGGCAGGGCTGCAAGCGAGTGGCTTCGAGAGCCGCTACTATTGGCCCCAAGTCTCGGTGCAGAAAGAGTTGGACCCGCTGATGGTCAATCTCTCGGCGGCCGAAATTCCGCTGGCGCTTTTGCGCCAATACCTGCCCCAGCAGTACGAAGCAGTTCGCGAATGCGACCTGCCAAAACCGTCCCCTAAACCTGGTTGAGGACCAAATACGGCCGCTGCTCGATATCGATCAGGGCGCTTGTAGCGGTAGGCGGTTCGGTTCGTAGGAGATCCACGCCGGCAGCGCGGCGCCAAATTCTGTTCGGATTACCGCCCTTCCGCCGATTCCGCCGATCCGAACGTTGACAGGGACGAGTCTCCATGTATTAGGATTCGTTGCTTTTCCTTTCAATCTCTCGCGAGCGTCGATCTCCCCGGCACCGCGTGAGAGGGAAGCTCACAATTATGACGCGTATTCGCATATTGGCATTCACCCTCGTTCTCCTGTTCACCGTCGGTGCAGCAGCGCAAAGCGGCCGCGGGCTGGTGAGAGTCCAGAATTCTGACCTCGTCATCGAAGTCAACCAGGCGGACGGTACGTATTCCATAAGAGCCACGCAAGACCGGACTCGATTCGTGGCTGCCAGGATCGGGGCGAAGATCAATGGCCAATGGGTCTTCTCGACCGAGTACCCGAAACATGCGGCCCTCGCTTCGGAGGTGGCCGACATCCTCGGCCAGAGCTCGCAAATATTGCTGACGAATACGGGGTTGGCAGGTCAGCCGGACGTCATTTGTGCCCTGCGATTGCACAGCAATCCAGCGTACGCCGACATACAGGTTGAGGTTTGGAACACGAGCGACCGGGCGGTTAGCGTGCAGGGCATTCGCGTTCTCGATGCGTCAAAATCGCCGGCAGTGAACCTGGGCGGGCGGGAATTGAGTGACCGAGTGCTGTCCGACAGCTGGAGCGAAGACCGGCCTGCCATGCGCATTCACGACCTGGCTGACGCGCCGGGAGGATTGCATCGTGGAGTCGGCAGTCAGCTGATCTATAACCGTGACGTGAAGAAAGCGTGGTTTGCGGGAGCACTGACGTCGGAGAAATGGATCACGGTATTGCGCTTACGGGTAGACCCGAAACAGGCCAACAGCGTTGGTTACGAAATTGATTCGACCGGCACGACCGAACTCACCCAGGAAAACTCGCTGGCCAACTCGGGGCCGGAGGACCGGATCGAGTTGAGCCTGCCGGTCGGCGCGGGAGAACATCTTTCCTCCGAGCGCGTCATGCTCAGTTTTGGCCGTGATTACCACGCCCTGCTTGAGACCTATGGTGACCTGGTTCGTCGCCTGCATCATGCCAGGACAACCGCCCCAACACCGATCGGCTGGTGGAGTTGGACGGCGTACTATTTTGGCCTGAACCAGGACACTGCGCTGACCAACGCCCAGTTCCTCTCCCAACACCTGAAAGACCAAGGGTATGATTTTTTCCACATTGATGAGGGTTATCAGTACGCGCGCGGCGAATATGGCACCGCGGACGCACGGAAGTACCCGGCGGGGATGGAACGGCTCGAAGATAACGTCCGACGGCTCGGGCTCATACCCGGCATTTGGACTTCTCCTTTCCAGGTGTCAGAGCGGTCGTGGGTGTACCAGAACCACAAAGATTGGCTGGTTCATAACCACAAAGGGGAACCGATCCGCGCCGGTCGTGTGACGAAGGACCCGGAAACCAAGAAGAACCTCGATCAATTATTTGTTCTCGACACCACGCATCCCGGAGCCCAGGAGTACTTGCGAGAAACCTACACGAAGGTCGTCCGCGAATGGGGCATCCGGTACATCAAGCTTGATTTCATGGAAGACTCGGCGGTGGAAGGTGTTTACCACCGCCCCAACACAGCCGCTCTCGAGGCGCAGCGCATTGGATTGCAAGTTATCCGCGAGGCGGTCGGAAACGACGTTCTACTCGATAAGGATGGGAGCCCCATGCTGAACCCGGTGGGGCTCGTCGATTGCGGGCGCATTTCCGTGGATACGGGACACACGTTCGAGGCAAGCAAGGAAGCTGGTCCCGGTATTGCTGCGCGCTACTACATGAACCGCAACTTCTTTATCAGCGATCCAGACGCGTTCTCGGTTTCTCGCCAGGCCGTAGTCGACGAGGAGTGGCATGGCGGCAAGCGGCCTTTGAGTCTGGATGAGGCCAAGGTCTCGATTGCGCTGTCGGCTGTGTCCGGCGGAATGTTTGAGATTGGCGACGATCTGCCGACGCTGTTTCTCGACAACGACAGGATGGCACTGGTTGAAAATCGCGATCTGATCGACATCGCACGATTGGCGCGCGCGTCCAAGCCTCTCGACCTGATGACCTACGCGCCTGAGGACGGGATGCCCAGCATCTTTTTTCTGCGGGAGAGCAAAAGGCAATCGCTCCTGACAGTGTTCAACTGGACGGAGCGCACCCGTCAGCACCAGATCGCGATCAATGAACTAGGCATCGGCCCAATGCCTCACGATCAGGTACTGGACCTATTCGCGCCGGACCGGCCGATTGCGGAAAACACAGCGTCCGTCGATTTGGAGCTGCCGCCCCACTCGGTCCGCATGCTGAAGATCGTCAACACGGATGTTGCTGCTGCTGCCCCGGCGATCAAGGTGCATATTCCGGACGAGCCGAAAACCGGAGTACCTGTCGAGTTCTCCGCGACCGCGGACGATCAAGGTGTCCCGGCGATCGCATACATCTGGGACTTCGGTGACGGCACCACCGCACGCGGCGCATCCCTACGACATCCTTTCACGCACGACGGTAGCTTTGAGGTTCACCTTCGGGTGGACGGAATCGAGGGCGTGCCGTTTGAAAAGTCATTTCCCGTAACTGTTACTGGGCGAATCGATACTCGCTTCCACCCGGAACAGTTTCAGAGACACGCTCCAGAACCATAGCCGGAGGCTGTTGCTTACATGTTCTGTAGAAACTGGACGATCTTTCTTGTTTGCCTTATAAGTTTGGCTGGTGTCGCGTTCTGCCAATCAACTCAGCAGCCTCCCACTCAGCCGCAGGGCGAGATTGGCTATTCGGCCCCCGGGGCCGAACAGAACAAAACGCTGCTGCTAAGGGATTTTCATCCTGTATCCATGCTGCATGGTCCCGTCCATAACGTCGACCGGGCCAAGTACTACGTCATCGACGTACACAACCACGTCAACGATGCGCGGGGCATCGACGAGCACATGGATCCGAAGCGCGTGGTCGAGATCATGGATGCGACGAATGTGAGAACGGTCGTCATCCTCACCGGCATGTGGCGCGACAAACTGCAGAAAGTCATTGCTGAGATGGTGAAGCCCTATCCGGGACGGTTTATGGTCTTCACGCAGATCGACTGGAGCAAGATCGACGACCCCAGTTTCAGCCAACAAATGGTGGAGCAATTGGATGATGCAGTCGCGCGCGGCGCTCGCGGTCTGAAGGTGCTGAAGGACCTCGGCCTGGGCGTTCGCGACAAATCGGGCAAGCTGCTTGCTGTAGATGATCCGCGGCTCGATCCCGTTTGGGAGGAATGCGGCCGGTTGGGCATCCCTGTATCCATCCACGTGACCGATCCTGAAGCTTTTTTTCACTCCGTCGACAACACCAACGAACGGTATGAAGAGCTGATCGAGCATCCGGACTGGAGTTTCTACGGCCCGCAGTTCCCGAGTAAGGAATTGATCCTGGCGGCGCGGGACCGCATGTTTAGAAAGCATCCGCACACGACGTTTATCTCACTGCACATGGCGAATTGGCCGGAAAACCTCGACTACGTGTCGCATCTGCTCGATACGTTGCCCAATGTGAATGTCGAATTCGGAGCGCGGGAGGCTGAATTGGGCCGCCAGCCCCGGCGCGCCCGTGAGTTCTTCATCAAATACCAAGACCGGATCATGTTCGGCACCGACAACGGCATGGATGAAGCCATGTACCGCAACCATTTCCGCTGGCTTGAGACGGGCGATGAATATTTCGATTACTGGGGCTATCCGGCGCAGGGCCGCTGGAAAATTTATGGAATGGAATTGCCAGACCGGGTCCTGGAGAAGGTCTACCACAAGAACGCAGAGCGCATCTTCGGCCAGTTTCGCGGCTCAGCGAAAGGGAAGTGAGACAGAGGCTCTAGGCTATCAACTGTTAGGTTTTTGACACTGTCCGTTCGCGCTCGCTAGCATGCACTCGCGGCACAACTCGCCGACGTTTTTCCTGCCCAATTGAGCTGCTCGCTCCACCTGCGCATATTCGTATGCTCGTACACCCCTAAGCCGAAGTTCCATTTAGAGAGAACGGTGGTTCAGCTTGTCCGAAGCTTTTGGGCAGCCAGTTGTCTGAGCCGCTCGTTATGCTGGCGAAGGGCAGCCTGCAGTTCCTTAGATAGTCGGGCCGAGTTCGTCATCAGGAGCTCTGACGGCCTTAGCGCACAGTTGACGGATATGATCTTCTAAAGATCAGGGTTGGCTGCGAGCTTGCCCGATCACCTGAGATCCAACGGGGACGGGGCTAAAAGCAGAGGGGTCAACAGCCGAACGACGCGCAGCAGGATTGTGCGTGAGGCTGTTTTGGCGCTGCAGATAGGTTGCCACGCCTTGATAAAGGCCCTCAGCCAAACGCTCGCGGTACCCGGCTTGTCTCAGAAGCTGCTCGTCCGAGGGATTGCTCAGAAAAGCGATTTCGGTGAGCACGGATGGCATATTCATTCGAGTCAAGACCACAAACGGCGCACGACCCACGCGGCCGTTCTGCGCGCTGCTGGCCGAGCGCTGGATAAACCGGCTGAGAGAGTCTTGAATGTCTTCGGCAAACATCCTTGATTCTTCCATCTTCTTTTCGTCGCGCCCAATCTTCTTCATCAGTTCGAACCGGTCCGAAACCCTTTCTTGAGCCATTGCATTTTCGCGTGCGGCGACTGCCATGACCTCCGCGCTTCCTGAGAAGTCAAAGTAATAAGTCTCGATGCCTCGAACCGCGGGAGAGGGGCCTGAGTTCGCGTGAATCGACAAGAAAAGGTCAGCCTTTATGTCATTCGCAATGTAGGTGCGCTCTTCGAGGGGGATAAACATATCCCTGATTCGCGTGAAGATGACGTCCGCGTTGGGGAGGCGCTGCTTGATGATCCGCCCCAGCCGCAGCGCAACGTCCAGACAAAGCTCCTTCTCCGTTAAGCCCGTGGACCCCGTCGTGCCTTTGTCATGGCCGCCGTGACCCGGATCAAGCAGAATGCGTACGATCTTCGCTTCCAGCATGCGCGTCTGAAATGACTGCGCAGATCCAGCATCCGCCGCCGGAAGACTGTCAGCGGATGTTGAGCCGGCGGGCATGGGGCTTGAAACCAGCGGACTCGGCAGAGGCGATACAACAGGAGCCACTGCCGCACCAAGCGGGTCCTCTGATTGTCGGCTCGCTCCAACCTTGAAATAAAAGAGTAAAAGACAGGTAACGAGAACCGCTACGCCAAGAGCCAAAGCGCCCAAGGTCTTGGCCGCAAAGCTCCCACTCGAAACCTCCAGATAGGGAACCACGGGCACGCGCTCGAGCGCGAGAGTTGCCAATGGTACGGCCTGGGACGTTTTCTGCTCGCGAGAAACGGCGCCTGGGTCAACGACGGTGTTCTCTCCCCTGCTAGAAGCTGGCTGCTTTCGTTCCGGCAAGCCGTCTCGCGCGATGCTTGGATTACGCAGCCGATTGGGCCGCCCCAGATTCGTGACGACCGTGCCGGGATAAATCGCGGATAAATCAAATCCGGGATCGCCTATCGGTGCCTGCGTCACGGAGGAAGTCTCCTGCCGGGTGCCCATGCACTTCGGCTCCAAGGGATTGATTTCGAGGTCATTCAGAACTTGGTCCACGATATCGAAATCGATTTGCTTGCGTCCTGCAGCGCATCCAGCAAGTAGAGCATTGAAGCAGAGGTTGTTAATGTTCCGCGGAATGCCTTCGCTGCGTGCAAAAATCCGTTCCAGAGCCTCGTTGGAGAAGAGCGGTGCTCCTGCATAACCCGCTACCTGAAGCCGGCGTTCGATGTACCTGATGATTTCTTCTCGCGTAAGTGGCTCCAAGCCGGACAAGATTGATATGCTTTGTCTAAGCTGTGCCAGGCTCGGGCTCGACAGTTTCTCCGCCAACTGCGGCCGGCCGACGAGAACGATTTGCATCGGCTTGGTTCTAGGTGCCTCGAAGTCGGATAGAAGCCGGACCGTTTCCAACACGGAGTTGTCAAGGTTCTGGCCCTCATCAATGATTACCACAAGGCGTCGGCCAACCCGCAGCTCAGCCGCCAGAAGCTGATTCAGTCTCTCGTGCATGCTAACGGCATCTAGCCCTGCGACATCGATTCCCAGGGAGCGAAATAGGTAGCGCAAGAACTCACGCGAATCACACTGTGTGTGGAAGAGAAAGATTGGACGAGACGTCTGATTTAGTTGCTTTAAAAGCTGGAGCACCAACGTGGTTTTGCCCGTGCCCGGCTTCGCAATGAGGGCCAAGAAGCCGCATCCGGCTTCGAGACCACGAGACAGAGAATTGAACGCTTCGATGTGGGTTCGGCTAGGGCAGATGAAGCGCGGGTCCGGCGTCACGCCGAACGGCTGCTCTTTCAGACGGTAGAATTCCAGAAACATAGCCTTGCTGCCTTGGATTCAGCACGTCCCACGCCATTGAGCGACTGGTGCATCGGGTGCCGATTCTCGAGACAGAGACGGTCGATCACCGAACGAATTTTCTCCGTTGAGCGCATAGAGAACCAGCTCGACCCGGCTCGATAGACCCAACTTCTCAAAAATCCGAAAAATATAGTTTCTGACCGTATGCTCGCTGAGACTAAGCGCTACGCCAATCTCTTGGTTCCTCATCCCCTCTGCTACTAGACGAACAACGTCCTGTTCGCGCGGGGTGAGCAAAGCATTTCCGTTTGACTTATAAATCTGAAATGGTCTCAATTTGATGATCTGTACGAGGAGAGACTCCAATTCAGTATTGCTAATCCAAATTTGTCCTTCATGGACGCGGCGGATACACTTCGGGAGGGTATTGAAGGAGTTGCCCCGGCAGAAAATACCTCGCGCGCCGGCACTGAAGGCACCGACGACGAGGTCGCGTTCATCGGAATCCAACAACATCACTGATGGGATTTTCAGATTCGAGGCGAGCAACTGATGCACAACCTTGAAACCAGCGAGTCGACCATCTTCCAATTGGGCGCTGATCACGGCAACGTCGGGTCGAGAGTTTTTCAGTTCGAGAAATACCTCAGAGGAGCTCCCGGCAAATGCGCGAATGTCCAGCTTCTTACAGTAGCGCTTTAACGCAGCTGCAGTCGATTGCGTACTCATACGAGTGGCGTCCGCGATACAAACGCGGACGCGATAGGAAACGTGCCCGTATATCCCAAACATGCAAGTCCTCAAAATTATGTTGTGTTTGAAGGCTAGGCAAATCCGAAAGTCCTCAAAATTAGATCATCTTAATGTTTGAAGGGGCTAGGCCAACTTTTATAGCAATACTCAGTGTCAGAAAGCAAGAGAAATTTGATAAGTTTAATCCGTGATGATCGTAAGAAAGTGTGATTCGAAGTCCTGATACCAATGCCGACGCACATACCCGAAGCCTGCCGCAGCCAAAAGGTGGACACGATCCACGCACCAACGACTAGGGCCGATGGGCCGCTTCGATAGGTTTTTTCTCCTGCCTTAAGCGTCGAGTGGATAGAAGAAGTTCCGAACTCTGAAGCAGATAGCACATGCTCCAGCTAGAGGGTCGTGTTGTACCCTGTTGTACTCCCGGCGACACGGATAATGACAAAAGACTCTAAAGAGCATGAGCCAAAGGTACTGGGCACAATAGCCATGCCGATTCCCACAAAGAGATTCAAAACAGACTGTGACTTTCTGCCTCTTGTTCCCCCGCAGCCCACTGAGTAGTCTTCAAAAGCGAATCCAGAAAAACGGGGTACTTCACGATTGAGGCAATCAACAAAACGGAATGTTCGTAGCGCGAATGGAGCTCAGAAAACGAGTTCGTCATCGACTTGCAGTCGACGCCGTGTTCACTTGGCAAGGCGCCGAGGACAGTTGGTTGCACGGAGAAGGAGTAACTCGGGACATCAGTGTGGCGGGAGCTTTCATATTCAGTTTAACGTGCCCGCCGGTGGGGGCCACAATCCAACTCGACATGTTACTTTTGCCGCTCGATAGCGGGGCGCGGAGTCTCCGCCTGAAAACAGAAGCGGCCGTGATTCGCGTCGAGCACGCAAGTGCTGGTGCTAACGAAGGCTTCGCAGTTGTTCTTGAAGAGCTGAACCTAGGTGAAGGCGCGAATGTTCTGGGTGTCAGCCAGAGAAATCGCCAATGAGGGGCAACGAGAAGCCACTGGACAAGCTTAGGAGTGCTCGCGAGTTAGTTTGTCTCATGCACGTGCAGTACCTCGAGACACCGTGACGTGGGGGGGAGCACGGTGCAGGATCTGGCGGCGACCGAGGTGCATTTCATCCTTCGATCGCAACGCAACTGTGGGCAGCAGAAGGCAAATTTCCTTTACCGGATTACAGGGAAGAGTGGCCCTGTAAGTCACAGGGCGGAGCTTTATGCTTTGTAGATCGAACTCGCACGGAAGTCCTCTCGACTCTCGGCTCGATTGGTACGCGATTTACACGCGTCATCAACATGAGAAGACGGTCGCTCGGATTCTCACAAGCAAGGGATTCGAGACCCTGCTGCCGCTCTACTCTGCTGTGCACCGCTGGAAGGACAGGACAAAACTCCTCTCTTTACCTCTGTTTCCTTGTTATGTATTTATTAAGGGAGGTTCTGAGCGCCGCCTGGACATAATGACGACACCAGGGATACATGCCCTAGTATCGACCGCTGGTCAGCCAACAGCTATTCCAAACGCCGAGATCGAGGCCATCCGGCGAGCTATCGAAAGCGGTGCCCCCGTCGAACCGCATCCCCTCTTGAAATGCGGCGAATGGGTAAGAGTCAAATGTGGTCCCTTGGAGGGAATTCAAGGAATTCTCGTGCGGAAGAAAAATCTTTATCGGCTGGTACTTTCCGTCGAGATGTTAGGAAAAGCAGCTTGCGTCGACATTGATGCCTTTCTGGTTGAGAGACTGAACGGCGCGCCCTCGAAGGTTGATCGCCCTTACTGCCAATCACAAACCGCCTACGCCGCTTAGAAATAAATAAATTGTAAATGCGGTTCCGACGCAGGCACAACAGGCTTCCGCTCTCCGCACCACAGCCCGTTTTACTAAGGCGTGCTGATTTTTTCGCCCGCATAGGCGGAACAACTTCTTCTCTGCAGTGGCGGCTTGCAAGTAACAGAGCATGCTAATGATAAGCGTAGTCGCTGGGTTAATCCTGATCAGTATTTGGATAGGCTTTTACGCCCTCGCAAAGCAACAGGGGCGAATCCTGCTGCGTTTGGACCAAATCGAGGATAGGGCGAAAGTCGCGGGAACCGGGCCAGAGAATCTCAGTGACCAAACTGAACCGGATGGACTTCCTCTCAACAGCCCATTTCCCGCGTTTAAGTTTCCCGACCTTAGGGGAAGAACCGTCGCGCTTGGGGACTTTCGCGGCAAGCGTGTCTTGCTGGTCCACTGGAATTTCGAATGCGGGTTCTGTGAGTCCATTGCTCGAGAGTTGGGCCAGCTCGATACCAGTCTCCAGGAGCGGAACGTCCAATTGGTTCTGCTGACCTATGGTAAGTCCGGATCTAATCAAGAACGAGTGGCAGAACATGGCCTGAAGTGCCCTGTCCTTCTCATCACCGATGAGGACAGGCCCGCGCCTTTTGCTAATCAGGGCACACCGGCAGCGTATTTGTTAGATGAGCAGGGGCAAGTGGCCGGGCCATTCGTAAGTGGTGCAGATCGGGTCGTCGCACTGGCCCAGCACTCTGCTACCTGTGAGTCCAGTATTTTTGAGGTCGGCAAACGTCAAATTCAGCGAAGGAGACTTCCTGGGGAGCGGCCACTCTCCGCAAGTCAGATTGAGCGGGACGGGCTGAAGGTCGGGACTCGCGCGCCAGCTTTTCGCCTTCCCGACCTCCAAGGTCGTATGGTTTCGTTGGAAGAATATAGAGGCCGGCGGGTGCTCCTCGTCTTCAGCGATCCTCATTGCCAGCCTTGTGACGAACTCGGGCCCCATTTGGTCCGCCTGCACCGAAACCACTCCAATAACGGCTTGGCGTTAATCCTTGTTGGACGTGGCGACCCAGAGGAGAACCGCCGTAAGGCGGAGCAGCACGGGTTTCAGTTCCCAATCGTCCTTCAGAAGGAGTGGAAGCTTTCGAAGGAGTACGGGATTTTCGCGACCCCGGTAGCTTTTCTGATTCAAGAAGACGGTGTGATTGCTAAAGACGTGGCAGTTGGTGCGGAAGCTATTTTGGCCCTCGCCCGTAACGGGGTGGGTCGATCGGAGGAGGGATCCTATGAGCGCATTTCTTGATGATGTCTCGCGAATCATCGCCAGCCCAATTTCCCGACGACAAACGCTCAGGCTAGTCTGCGGAGCAGTTGGTGGCACCCTATTAGCATCCTTGGGTTTAGGTGGGGCTGCCGGACCCGCACAAGCCTTGGTCACCTGTCCCAAGGGCCAGACCGCCTGCGGCAGCCATTGCTGCCCCCACAGTCAGACTTGCTGCGGGAATGGGAAGTGCTGTACGCCGGACAAAGTGTGCTGCGGCGGCCTGTGCTGCAAGGCCGGGCCGTCCCCAAGCACTCCTTGCACCGGGTCGAGTAAGTGCTCGTAATCCAAGCCGCAGGAAGATGCTTGTCTCCGTCGGACAAGGAGAACCCAAATCAACTGCACAGGGTAAATGATCTTGCGGCAGCTGGACGTTGCGCGCATCGAAGTCTCCCTTCGGGGGCGTTCTCGGTCGCTGCCTTTCTTGTTGGCAGTTGGTGCCGTGAGCTTGTTCCTCGCGGCACAAGTGTGGGTGGTTGGGATCGCTTCCTCATTCGAAAGACCTTCAACGGGTCGACTGCTCTTGGCCCTGGACTCAAATGACCCTCAGCTCCAGCACAGGCTCGGGCAAGTCTATAAAGACATCGATCCGGCCGAAAGTGTCCGATGCCTGCGCAGGGCCACCGAGCTAAGCCGCTACAGTCGGCTCTACTGGTCAGACCTAGCCTCAGCGTGTCAATTAGTTGGCGACACGCAATGCGCCGACCAGGCTACGGAACATCTGTTGAAGCTTTGCCCCATGGTGCCCTATTACCATCAGCTCGCGGCCGAGTCTTATCTGCGCAAGAATCGGCTTGATGAATCTCTGGCGCAATTCCGGCGCTTATTGGTACTTGACCCGACATACGCTACAGACGCTTGGGCCGCTCTTGGATCTGTGTTCGATCCCGACCTTATTTTTCAAAAGGTGTTGGCTACTAGCGTTGATTCAGGTGTCCAGGTGGGCTACGTGGATTTCTTGAGTGCCGAAGGCGACAACGACGCAGCCTACCGTATTTGGGGGTTTGTCGCAGCAAACCCTGGGCGTTTTTCCTTGTCTTCGGTTCAGCCCTACCTCGAACGTCTGATCAGTCTGGGCAGAATCGAGGAAGCTGCACATGTCTGGCAGGACCTACAGCGCCTGGCCATTGTTAAAGGTCCCGACGTCGAGGAAAAGGACAACTTGGTCTTCAACGGAGATTTTGAACAAGCGCCTTTAAGTGCGGGGTTTGATTGGCGGACCGGCCCGACAAATTATCTTGCTCTTGATTTCGCGGCTCCCGGAGCTTACCACGGTGCGCATTGCCTTCGTGTGGACTTTACAGTTGGTTCTAACAATGAATATGAGCTGGTAAATCAGATTGTGCCAGTCCATTCCAATCGTACGTACTCGCTGAAGGCCTACGTTCGCTCGCAGGACATCACCTCGACTAGCGGCCCTTGCTTGCGCGTGAGTGACGCCCAACAACGAGGATTCGAAGACGCTATTAGCGAGACGACCGTGGGAACGACCGAGTGGCACCCGGTGAGTCTGTCTTTTTCGACCGGGCCTGAAACAGAGTCTGTGCGGCTCTCCCTATGGCGACCTCGTGGCCGGATTTTCCCCATGGAAATCACCGGAAGTTTCTGGTTGGACGCGGTAACCCTCGAATGCAAGGATTGCGCCGTCGAGAAATGACTTCCGTCCGGATCGCGCCCAATCTAGCAGTTGCCTCGGTGGAATCGATCGACGTTGCTCCGCGCCGACAGAGTGAGTTGGCGGCGGAGCCAGATCCGCTCGCGTTCTCCGTTGCTCGGGTCTTGCTCGTCGCCGCGTTGATCGGCGCGCCATTGGCCTTTGGCGGCGTGATTACCGGGGCCTGGGTTGCGCTGGGGATTGTGGCTAGCCTCTCGCTCATCTTGTGGGCCACAGGCAGCGTTTGGCAAGGGAGGCTCGAATTCGTCTGGTCGCCGCTTTACATACCCTTGGCGACGTTTCTTCTTCTGGGACTCGCCCAGTATTGGGGGCGGCTTCCACTCGATCGGTTCGAGACCCGCCAGGCTTTGGTGTTGCTGGGGGCGGACCTGTCGTTCTTTTTCCTCGCCGTCCACCTATTGGCAAGCGCTGACAGCCGGACGTGGCGCTTGTTTGGTCCCACCGTGCTGCTCTTTGCCGGCTCGTTGGGATTGTTTGCGATTCTGCAGATTGTTTCGGGGACCGCCCAGATTTATGGCATGGTGGACACTCCCGGTGATGTCCACTTTGGGCCCTACGTTAACCCCGACCACTTCGCCGGGCTCATGGAAATGCTGATCCCGGTTGCGATCCTCTACATTGTGGGACGGCATCGACGATCTTCCGTTGCGGCCCTGGTGTCGCTGGCTGTTATTGCTACGGTCGCGCTTGATCGCGCTGCTTGCGGAGACGGCCATTGTGGTTGCCCTGCTCGGGTGGAGCGCTAGGACCGCTGAGAAACGGAGCTTGGCCAAGACTGTAGCGGCCACAATCCTAGCGGCAATACTGCTATTCTCCTGGGTCGACTCCGGCCGAGCCTCAAAACACCTGGCACTGATCTTCAACATCGAGAGTCCAGATTGGGTTGGGAGCTCCCGCAAGAGCATGGCGCTCGATTCGCTGCGAATGTGGCGCGATCACCTTGTGTTAGGCGTTGGCTTGGGGAATTTTGAGACCGCTTATCCGGGCTATCAGAGCCTTCCCACCGACTTGTGGATCGACCACGCGCATGACGACTATTTGGAAGCAGCAGCTGAGACGGGGCTGGTAGGTGCAGTACTCATTCTGTCAGCCCTGGCGCTGTTTTTTCGTCTGGCATTTCAAGATCTGCGTCACCGGTTAAGATCTGAAGGTGGTTGGATTCGTTTGGGTGCCGCAATAGGGTGCTGTGGGCTACTCGTGCATAGCTTTTTCGATTTCAATTTACATATCCCGGCCAATGCAGCGTGGTTTGCAAGCCTGGCCGGGTTGGCAACTACAGGGGAGCAATCATCCAATTCAAGACACAGCCCATTTTCTCAGTCTAAAGCCGCTTCATACATCTCAGAATCAGAATCTTAAGTCAGTGCCAAACCTTAAGACACACAATCAATGCGCGGTGGTCGAGCGCGTACCGACACCAGCATGGGTTATTGCATTGCATCAGTAAAAATTCGTGCTTACACCTCAAGGGTTGGACTCTTGACGATGCAAATGCCGACCAAATCTTCTTAATCTTCTTGAGCCAAGATAACGGAGTACCGAAATGATGATGTCTGCTGGCGTAAAGTGTGACCCTCTGAGCAAGCTCCATGGAAAGAGCCTTGTCGCTGCCTGTCTGCTTCTATCCGCTGCGTGTTTGTCCCTGGCCGCCCAAACCTCTTCAACAACTAGCTCTAGCTCAGAAGCCTTATCGGGATTTAATTCGCCTTCTCAGTTTGCCTCCTCAGTGACGCTCCCTGAGTACATTATTAGTCCGGACGACGTCCTCAGCATCAACGTTTATGACGCCCCGGATATTTCGGGC
>QIAU01000142.1 GCA_003225055.1 Acidobacteriota bacterium | reverse complement strand
GTGCCCAAGACGTTGTGGGACAGGAAGCACCATTGTTCGGCTTGCGGTTTCAAGACCATCCGCGACCACGCCTCGGCATTGGAGATTTTAAGGCGCGGACTGCGCCTAAGGACCGAAACGCCTGCGATAGCTGGCGTGGCCCTTGAAGCCCCTAGCTTTAGCTATGGGGCGTAAGTCACCTGACCAGCCGCAATCTCTTGAGTTCTCTTACTTCGTGCTCCAGGGCGGCAACCGCTTTCTCGGCAGAAGAGTCCAGCGACTCTTTTCCCGAGACATACAGCCAGTGGGCAAGAAATATCGATTCTTTCGTGCTATACACCGCAATGCTGATGGCTGTGCTGACGCCGTTAAGGTCCGCATCCGTGCCTAGCATGCTCACAATCACAACCGCATTTTCTTTTTGACTGACCAGGCAGTAGGACGGCGATTTTTGAATCAGGTCGCGGAAATGCGACGCCCATTCCTTGGCGGAGCTGTAGCCGCCGGTTGATTCAGCCAGATATAGAGCCGCCACTCCCGGGTGACCCTTGCCTTGGCAAACTTCGGCTTGACTGAATCCGAGCGCAATCGAGACGAAAAATACGAGAGCAAAGGTCTTCCCCATAACTCAGAATTCCGCTTGGGCGGAAAGCCCACGGGGCGTCATTCTACACCGGGTTGCTGGGGCGTGGACGGTAAGCACGCCAGCCGGCGCAACCGGCAAGGCAGAGACGGGGCTTGCCCCGTCCTCGGGCGGCAAGGCAAAGCGCCTCTCCGTACCCTTGCAAACTATGCCGAGGCGCGGCAAGCCGCGTCTCTAGAATCACATGCCTTATTGCGGGCCAACCGGGACCTTGCGACCGACGTAACGCTAAGGCTAAGATTCCGAATGGGAAAAAGCCCGATGAGAGGTATGATGTGGAGACGCGTTCCGGGACGGCATTTAAGTTCGATTTAAAGTTCAGGGAGCTCGCCACATTTATGCCGGTCTGGGCTATAATGAGGGCACTTTTCTCTCCCCCTTCCGGCGTAGATCCATGGACAAAGGCGCAGCCTTTTTACTTTCGAAAACAGGTGCTCACGTCGCGGCCGAGCCCCGCCTCCAACTCCTGCTGGAAGTAGAGCCTGCCCACCGCGTCTTTTTCCGTAACCTGGTTGATACCTTGCTGTTCCGGTCAGCTCCTCGGGTTCCTGCCACGTCCAGGCTGGCGCCGTTCTGGCAGGATGTGTTTATCGATTCCGGGGTTCCGTGGCGATCATTTGCCGAGTCAATCCTCTGGCATGTAGTGGTTGTGGTGGCCGTCTGGAGCTTAAACCAAGGGCCGAAGTTGCAAACCTTTCCGCAGCGGCACGGCTTCCAGGGTTCGTACGTCGTGTATTACACGCCTTCAGAATCTTTCCCGGCCAGGAAGTCCAGTCCGCCACGTGTTCAAGCACGGCAGAAAGCTCCGTCCGGATCGGCGCGTCAGGCGTGGTCGGTAGCGCGTGAGCGCGCACCCAGCGTCGTTGTGCCGCCGAATATCAAGTCCGGCATGTCGGCGCCCAACCTGGCGGCCGCGAATTCGCCCGATCCCGCGATGCCGTTATCCGCTACAGCGCGCTCTCAACTCACGGTGCCGGGGAGCCCGACGTCGATCGTGGCTCCACCTCCTGAGGTCTATCAGACCACCGCTCGCCGCGGGGGATTGCCCCAGGCTCCTGTCGTTGCTCCTCCTCCGGACGCCCCATCACTATACGGACAACGTGCGATGAGTGGCCCCGGAGCAGGCGTGGTCGCTCCGCCCCCCACCGTACAGGGCTCGATGCGCAAGTTTGGGGACCTGGACGGGGCTCAATCCGAGGTCGTCACTCCGCCACCGGCATTACCCATGCATGAGGGGCGGGGAGGCTCGGGAGTGCAGTCGGCAGTAAGTGGCGTGGGCGCATCGATTGTACCTCCTCCGCCATCTTTCGCCCACTCGGGAACCATCGCCAGTCGACGCACAGGCTCGCTGTCCGGCACAGGCTCGCAGGTTGTGCCGCCCCCTCCATCGTTTCAGGGCGTCGGCAACTCGGCTATCACCCGACGGTTTGGCCCGGTGTCCGGCACCGGTTCACAGGTTGTGCCACCGCCTCCGTCGTTTGACGGTGTGGGCAATTCCGCCAGCGGCCGACGTGTAGGCTCACTCTCCGGTACAGGTTCCGAGATCGTGCCTCCTCCTCCATCTGTCGAGGGTATGGGAAATTCGAGTGGAGGTCGACGGGCAGGCTCGCTGTCCGGCGCAGGTGCACAGATTGTGCCACCGCCCCCGTCAGGTCGGGGGATGGGTAGTGCTGCGGGAACCGGACGCATAAGTTCGCTAGCCGGCGCCGGTTCCCAGGTGGTGCCGCCTCCTCCAACGGTTCAGTCGGCAGGCGGTTCTGGCGGAAGCGGACGCGCGGGCACGTTGTCCGGCGCTGGTTCATCCGTTATTCCGCCGCCTCCGTCCGTTCAGGGACTGGGCGATTCTCGAGGGAATGGGGGCATGGCATCGGCCGGACTCGGCGCACCAACCGCGGCTTCTCCTTCACCAGTTCTGAGCGCAAAAAACTCTCTGGCGGGCGTTTCCCTGCCCCCCATGGACATTCCACCTAACCCTCCGCCGTCGGTTCCACCTACAGTCGAAACGCCTGCCGCCCCGCCTAGCGAAGATGTGCCGCTCCGCCTGATTGGCGTCCCCTTGGCCTTGCCGGGTTCTTCCTATTTTTCCAACTACGAGGTCTATCTCGCCGAAAGGCGGCTGCGAAAAGGTGAGTTCCAGCTCATCAAGCTGGTTTATAAATTTCTTCCTTATCAGAAGCGGCTTTCCGAGTATGTCCAGGACAAGAAAGCCAAAGTTTACAAGCTTCGCGTCACGCGGGACGAGTCTTGTGACGAAAGCCTGATGCAAATGACCTGGCCGGACCAGGATCCCTCAGGAGCGCAGTCCCCGGCGACACCACCCGTGCCTTCCACCGCCGATCGAAACAGTCTGTTGCCTTGCTATCGCACGACGGCAGACGAATACCGGCGAGCGATTACCCAGGCCCGCTGAGATCCCGTAAGGCCAGAACAGGCCACCATCAATGCCGAGCCTGCGTTTCGCGCAGGATCGCGGCAAACGTGCGCCCGCCAAAATTGAATCCCTGCTCAAGCTTGCCCGTAACCGACACTTTGGCTCCGTTACTTGGTACGCCGTAGTTCTGGCTGTACACCCACATCGTTCCGGTGCCGTCGTCCACTTGAAAGACGCCCGTGCTGAGTGCTCCGAAAGAGTCAGAGACGCGTCCGGCTATGGTCAATTCTTTGCCCAGATAACGCCCGCGATCGCGATTGATTTCGGCAATCGAGGCGCGAGGAGGACATCCCGTCAGCCAGAGAATCGCAGCCGCAAGCAACGAGGCTTGCAAAATTCTATTTCGTAGTATGAACACCGAATGCCTCCACGGACGTCGATCACCTAGAACTGGTTTCAAAAGGAGTTTTGGGGGAGGCACGGCTTCAGCCGTGCCCATGAGGTCGCTAAAACCGGCGGCTTTCGTCGCCAAGGTCTCTCGCAACCCGCCGGATACATTCATAAACCAGCTCTACGCCTCTTGGGGAGAAATTGTATAACGTAACCAAGGAAGGACGGCGCAGCGCGATTGTGCCAACGCCAATTATGGGTTTTCCTTGGGAGAACAAATCATGACCATGCTCGATCATCTTCGGCGCCTGTTTCGCTATGACCAATGGGCCAACCGCGAAGTTCTTGCCTCATTCAAGGCAGCCTCAAACCCACTCCCGCGATCGCTGAAATTAATCGCCCATGTACTCGGGACAGAATGTGTCTGGTTCTCTCGAATCGAAGGCGGAAAGTCTCCTCTCGCGGTTTGGCCGGATCTGGACTTGTCACATTGCGAAGAATACGCCGGCCGGCTTTCCCAAGTCTGGTCGGGCTACCTCGACAACTTAACGCTAGAACAACTCTCCCGTCCAGCGACATACACCAATAGTAAAGGGGAACGCTGGACGAGTTCAGTCGAGGACATCCTCGTGCACGTGGTGATGCACTCTGCCTATCACCGCGGCCAAATTGCCGCCGACATGCGCGCCGCCGGTTATACTCCCGCCTACACTGACTTCATTCACGGTGTCAGGCAAAAATTGGTGGGCTAGATTGGATAAGCTGAAATTCCGAATCCTCTGCACCCTGCAGCTTTCGGCGGCTCTCGCGCTGCTCCTGTTCATCATCGTTTACATTGGTCCGTGGACTACGCTACGAGTCGTAGGCCTCATCGTCGCCCTGCCCTCTTTCATCTTGCTTTTCATCGCGCGTTTTCACCTTGGACGTTCGTTCTCAGTGACGCCGCAGGCCCGGAAATTAGTCACCACCGGTCTCTACTTGAAAATCCGCAACCCTATGTACGTGTTCAGCTTCCTGCTGGTCTTCGGTTTTCTCCTGGCACTGCAAAAGCCATATCTTCTTCTCCTGCTGCTAGTCTTGCTACCGATCCAGATAATGCGCGCTCATCAGGAAGCCCGGGTTCTCGAACAGAAATTCGGCGACGCCTACCGCGAATACCGGAGCAAAACCTGGTTCTGACCGGTATGCCGCGGGCCCTCTTGCCCCTCTTGCCCGCGAACTTTCCCAATTCCACCCCGACGGTGTAAGCTTCCTCCTTACCTCGCGCCGAGAATGCCCTCATGCCCAGCTGGTCGCCGGTTTCGCCTGTACTGTGCCTCGCGCTCTCAGCCAGTCATCAATCTTCTATTCCCCTCGGCGCCACAAACTCTGACAAGCCTCTGTCCGAACGTCTGGTTGCCCATGACATCGACGCCCGCGTTGATACCCGGCACCACACCATCGACGGCTTCGAAACGCTCACCTATCGCAACCTGACCGGAAAATCCCAGAACACATTCCCCTTTCCCCTTTATCAGAATGCCTTTCAACCGAAGTCCACTTTCATGACCGAGATGCGGGGAAGCCGCCCATCTTTCGAGTGGAAGGAAAAGTACCGGGCGTCTAGCGAAATCAACTCCCTGGAAGTGGTCGGCGATCTGAGCTCGCAGGTCCAATTTATCTCGCCCGATGATGGCAACCCTGATGATCGCACTGTCTTCCAGGTCAAGCTCCGGGTGGTTTTGGACAGAGGTGGTCCAGAAAAGACGGGCTACTGGTTGAGGTTCGGCGCGCTTTTGCCGACAACGTTCGTCTTGATGTCCCCCTGCCTCTGGTTCGATATGGCGCAAGTCCGGACGGCAGTCGAAGATGAATGGGTCATGCGCCGCCCGGCGGCGCAGGCGTTCCGCCTCACCTCCTCCAACTTCGGCCTTCTGTTCTGGCTGTATCTCCGCATCAGCCTCCGGGCGTGGGTCGGCTTGGCCCTGGGCGTGTGGCTATGGACGCAGATTCCCGGCCAGCACTCGGGATTATCTTTTCTAGTATGCGAACTTGTGCTGCTGGGGTGGATCGGCACTCGTCTTTGGCAGCGCGCTTCCGAAATGGCCTGGTATCAGCGCCGTGCGCTTGCTGTACCTGCAGCTGCCCCTGTTGTTGAAACCGCACCCCCACCGGAATCCCCGATGGACTCTCTTCCAAAGAACTGATGAAGAAAACATCCGCGCTAATGTTTCTGATACTTTTTTCTCTCGCCCTGCCTGCGGCCGAGCACAAATGGGACAGGCTGCCACTCTCAATCTCCAACAATGTAGTGGCCGCCGCGAAGGTTGATAAGCGTCTCTTTCTCTATTCCTTCATGGGGATCGGCGAGAAGAAGACCTGGGACGCGATCACCAATCGCGCCTTTGCCCTAAATACGGAGACAGGCAAATGGAGCGAGATACGTCCGGTTCCGGGCCCGGCCGGACGCCTTGCTGCCTCGGCCGCAACCGTGAAGGGCGTCATCTACTTGCTCGGCGGATACACCGTCGATTCCCGGGGAGAGGAAACATCTGTGCACAGCGTGGAAGTTCTGCTTCCCAGCCGAGGCATCTGGTACCGCGGCACCGACATGCCAGTCCCGCTGGACAACTCCGTGATCGGTGTTTACCACGACCGCTACATCTATGCGATCAGCGGCTGGTCACAGACTCAGGCGGTCAAGAGTGTCCAGCTATATGACAGTGAGAAGAATGTCTGGAAACAAGCTACGCCCCTTGCCGGCCCGCCAGTTTTCGGCCACGCGGGGTCAATAGTTGGCGACACCATTATCTACGCTGACGGCGCGCTCAAGAGCACGTCCGCCGACAACCCGCAATACCTGCTTTCCGGGGAGTGCTGGAGGGGAAAGATCGACCATCACGACCCCACCAAGATCCAGTGGACGAAGATCGCCACTCATCCCGGCAAGCCCCGCTATCGCATGGCAGCGGGCGGGTCCGAACACGATCAGAAAATATATTTTTCCGGTGGTGCTGAGGAATTGCACGACTACCAGGGGCTTGGCTCCGACGGCCACGCCGCCCAACCGTCTCCGGTGACCTTCGCCTGGAACCTGCGCACCAGCAAATGGGAGGTCGTCAACGACAAAACCCCGAATCCAACGTTGGACAATCGTGGCCTGCTGGTCACCTCCGACGGTCTGGTCAGAATCGGGGGAATGGAAGCTGGGCAGAAGGTGACAGCGCGAGTCGCAGTCATGCCGCTCAAAGAGAAAAAATAAGAGGGCGGTCCGACATAGCCCGCCTCTTAATAGCTGTCAGTTCTCCGTTCCCCGTTCTCAGTCCAACAGGCTGAGAACCGAGAACTGGGAACTTTCTTCTTACGGCCCTCTCAGATCACCAAACGTGGCCAGCCGGCGTTTCTGATATTCGGTTACGTCCACATGCTCGGCTTCCAACTCAGCCTCCTCTTCGGCCCATTCCTTAGCTTCTTTACCCTCCAGGTTCTTCAATAGTGTGCGTGCACACGAGGCACAGCAGAAACCTTTTTGAACTTGACGGCCTTTTTCTCCTTCCAGGCAACTCTCAAATTCGTACATGGGCGGTTCGGCGATGCACAGGTTGCATACATCCGGAGCATCTACGCAAAGTGGATCGAAGGTACCAAAGAAGACGCTGTCGTTCATGGCACACCTCGTCAGGTGGGTTTTCAAACTTTAAGTCTTCAAATCGATCTCATGACTCTTGATTCTTCCGATGCGCGATACCTTAGCAGTGACGACTTAACAATTCAACCCTCCCGTTCTGGAACTTAAAAAATAGATCGAAGGGCGGGGTCCTGGTTTAAGTCCACCCGCCGTGACTAGCGGGGCAATTCTATTATAGGGAACTACTGAGCCAGGATTGCTTGGGCTTCGTCCCTGGCAACATCGTTGACCAATTCGATATCCCTGATGCGGTGCGCCTCTGCCGTCAACGCCGCGATATCCGTTCGGTCAATGTATTTAGTCGAAAACCTTCCGCGCTCCGGCCATCAACTGCCGCAGGCCCTGCGCCACGCGCTGGTAGTAAGTGTAGAAGCTGATCGCGCCTAGCGGAAGCTTGTTGAGGCGATCGCCTTACTTTTCCCGCAACTCGGTCGAGGTCACAAAGATCTCATCCACCGTCGTTCCGAAACGCTCGACCAAGATGGGCAGATCTGAGCCCCGATCGCTTTGCCCAGGTTCTTGGCAACCCTCGCCGCAGCCAGCGGACTGCGTGCCCGGCCATCAGCTTGACATAAGACGCGCAAAGCGCGAAGCCCTTGAAGATCTGATCTTTGAAGGTGAACCCTCCCCCCAGAGCAATCGCAGGAATGTACTCGCCCTGGGCGGCCAGCTTATCCAAATACCGCCGCAACGGGATGCCCCCTCTTTCATCCTGCGCCCCGGGCTCAGGGCGGTGCCGCCGCCAACTGCGTCTACAGTGAGCAGATCAAGCTTGGCCAGCTGACGCCAACGTCACCGCCCGCGCTGGCAAGCTTAGGTCGACCGGCCGGTAAGCCCCTGTCTTGAGGGTGATCCAGCGAGCGCCTGCCTTACACAGTTCTTCAACGCGTTTCAGGGAATCCACCTTCCGTGGACCATGCCCACACGCGAATGCCGCTCGAACTCGTGGAAAGCACCTTGTCTTAAAGGCCTCGATCACAACCTGCTTCGGAGGGGCCGACAGGTCCCGAAGAATCCGGCCTCGACTGCCGGACGCGGTTTTGAGCCTCCTCCGGATAACCTGGGCGGCGATCTTTACATCCTACAGTAGCGGAGAGCAGGCCCATGGGGACGAGCACGGGAGCGCTACCAGCCATAGTTCGCGGCCGCGAAATCAAGAAACTGAACGCACTCGCCGCGGCGGCCTGCGGCGGCCTACCGGCTGCCTTGTTCCTCCTGATATTTCCGACCACCCCGGCAAGATGGCTGCTCGGGTTCCTCTTCGGCCTGATCTGGGCCAACTGGTTTGAATACGCCTATCACCGATACCTGCTGCACTGGCCCGGAACCTTCTTTGCCAAAGAACACCTGCGCCATCACATGTCGGTGAACACGCCAAGCGAAGCCGAACATCTTAACCTTGGCGGCTCGCCCATGTGGGTAGTTCTTCTGTTTGTGATTAATGGAGGCCCGCTAGTGATTCTCGACCGGCTGCTTCATCTCGCCGTCGTGTCCGGGCTATTCGCTGCCTTTGCGGTCTACTTCATCGTGGTCGAAGAGGTTCATTGGCGGCTTCACCTCGGCGAATGGCTGCCGGCGATCTGCGATCCGGCAAGGGCCTATCACCTCGCGCACCACGAGCGTCCCAACTCGAGATACAACATCTTTCTTCCTCTCTGGGACGTTCTACTCGGATCCACAAAAGACTAATTTCAACCTAGCGAAGCAATTGCCTGCTTCCGGTGGCCAGGGGCGCAAATCCCTCAGTGTCGCGCAGCCTGCGAAACCATCTCCTCTCCGGGCATCGGCATGACAGTTCCGCCGAGAAGACGCGTAAGGCTTATTATTATTACGGCGGTGCTGCCGCACGCCGCACAGCAGCCGTGCCGGGTTTCATTCGCGATGATCTCCGGGTTGATGCAAAGAAATGCGCTGCGCAGATGGGTAAACTTCAGCTCTTTTGAGTTCTTCGATGGTTGCCTCCATAAAACGTCCTCCGCGCAAGAAGATTTGGTCACCCTCCCCCATTGCCATGGTTAGCCTATGCAACTGAGCTATGGCGCGTTCATGAGTCTGTAAAGATTCCTTCGCGTAGTTCTCGTTAGTTATCGGCTGCCAAAGTGGGATCGGCATTTGTTTTGGAATTGCGAGGCGGCAATTTTTGTATCCATCGCCTGGACTGGCCACCACACGAGAACACGCCCCCCAGTACAACAGAGTTTGTGGTTAAAGCCGCGTTAGCGGCGAGATTCATTAGCCCGGCAGGTAAGCGCTGGGAGTGTCGGCCAAAATTGGAGCCGAGTCCCGGGGGGACGACGCACGTTTACGAGTAAAAAAAATCAACGCGCCCTTGCCAGCACCAGCGTGATGTCGTCCGGCTGCTCATTCGCCCCGATCCAATCATCCACCGCCGCGGTGACAATCTCGCTGATCCGCACCAGCGAGAGATGCTGGTTCTCGCGCACCAACTCAATCAAGCGCTGCTCGCCAAACTCGCCAAAATCATTCTCTGGCTCGGTCACACCGTCGCTGTAAGCCAGAAAAATATCTCCTGCCTTGAGCTGGGCAGAGCCCTCGTCGTACGCCATGTTGTCGAACAGACCGACAACCGTGCCCCCCGCCTCCAATCGCCTGATCCCGCCATTTTCACCGATGATGATCGGCGGCAGGTGCCCGCCGTTGCTGTAGGTAATTGTGCGCGATTCACCGTCATAGATGCCGAGGAATAGCGTCGCGTATTTTTCCGATGGCGTGCTCTCGTACAACTGGTGGTTCAACAGCGACAGCAGCGCTCCCGGCGAAACCTCGGGCCCCGTCAAACTGGATCCCAACATCATTCCTGATCCAACAACCGCTCCCACGGCCGCCGGCATACTCTGCACCGGGATGCTTTCCAGGCTATAGGCTCGCACCGCCGAGTGAATGGTTGCCATCAGCAAGGCCGCCGAAATACCCTTCCCGCTGATGTCGCCCACCGCAAGCGTCAGCCTATGCGAGTTCAGGGTAAGAAAGTCGTAGTAGTCGCCACTAACGGTTCGCGCCGGACGGCAGAAGCCATGGACCTCGAGCGACTCCAACTGTGAAATTTCTTTCGGGAACAACTGCGCCTGTACTTCCTGAGCGATGGCTAGCTCGCTCTCGAGGCGCTGCTTCTCTTTCTGCTCCGCCAGCAGCTTTTGCAGAGACTCAGTCATGGAATTGAACGAAGTCTCCAGAGCAGCCAGCTGGTCTTTCGACTTCACGGCGATGCGATGAGAAAAGTCACCGCGGTTCACCCGTTGGGTGGCGTGGTACAGATTTGCCACGGCCCGGGTGATTGTGCGCGTCAATCCCACGCCGATCATCAGCGCAAATAGCTCAATGACCGCGAACACGATCACCATGGCCACCAGCGCAAACTCAATCGCGGGAGCAAATTCGCCAAGCGCCGCAAACAAGCGGTCGTACAGCACGGACAATCGCGTTTGAACGCTGACCGCCGCCGGGCTGTTCATGTCGCCCGACTCCCAATTCACCACGAACAGAGACGTCGCGAACGTCACCAAGCGGTCGCCAGTCCGTTGCGCGGGAGGAACTGTGCCCGCACTGAAAGTCGGCACCAGCGGCTCTTTACCGGTGTCGAGCACATATTGGCCATCCGGCTTGCGAACCCGAACAGAACTGTCGCCTTCAGGAGTCGCTTTGGTGCTTTGCTGGTCGACTTTGCGCAGGGTCAACCCTTTGGCATACAGCGTGATCTCTCCCAGGTTGACGGCCAGGTTCTCCAGCAGATGCTGGTCGAGAGGCTCACTGGAAAGCATATTCAATTTTGCCCCACCCGCCTGGACCGTATCTGCGGCGCGCAAGAAGAGGCGATCGTGATCTCGCACCACATCTCTCAAAGGTGGTTTCACAAAGCTGGGCCACCTGGGCGGCTCCGATGTGACGCCCGGAGGCACGCTGTTCAAGACCAGCTTCGAATCCATCCAAACGCAGATTTGCCGGTCCGCCCACGCCTGGTCGGATTTCCGCAAGCCTTCCAGCGCCGAGGAGTCCGCAGGGCCGCCGCGCTGGAAGCTGGCCGCAAGTTCATGCGCGATGGCTGAATTGGCTGCCCCCAAGCTTTTCAAGTCCGAATTCAAGCCGCTGGTCACGATAAACGTTGCGAACTGTCCTGCGAACAGATAAAACGCCGTCCCCGCCAGCGTGACCAGCAGAACGACCGGGATCACTCCGATAAAAACATAGGTGACAATCAGGCGGTTACGCAGACGCCACAGCAGCTGGTTACGCAACCAGCGAAACAGAAGCCAACTGAACAAGACAAAACAGACAAATGCCAGAAAGCTGACCCAGCCGCCCAAGGTCTCTCCCGACGAAATCCTCAGCAGTACGGCCAACTTCTGGAGTGCAAAAAGGAGGATGTCGAGACCGAGAACGAAGAAGGCCACGCGTCCGACCCGCGTACGAGGCGGCCATCCGGCATGCGTCAACCGGGCACGTAAATAAAGGAGGCGGTCCATGAACTCCAGTCCCGATTATAACCGCCCAAATCCTGGCCCAAGATGCTCGTCCCAGGATGTCTGTCGTACGCAGATGCGTGTCATCCTGAGCGATCCGGGCCCAGCCAGGGGAGTCGAAGCGATCCCGCGCGCGCTACTCTGCGCTCTGGGGGGTGAATCTTTTTCGAAATCCACTCCTGCGTCATTTAGAATGGCCGCCGTGTTTCCCAAAATTCTGACCATTACACTGTTAGTGGCTTCCTCGCTTGCGCGGGAGCCGCAACAAGGCGGCCCCCCGGTTAAGGTCAATGTTCTGAACGTGTGCACCCCCTCCGCGGACGAACAGAAGGAGATCGCCTCCGCGTTATCCCACGTTCCCCAGCAGCCGCTGTTTAGCCCGGACTTCGAAGTTGCCCGCGGTCGCTCCAGCCTTTCCGACAAGGCGCAGCTTATCCAGGCAGGACAAGGGTCCGAACTGTCTTCCGAGCCCATAACCGCTGCCTGGGTTCGAATCCGCCGCGAGTTCTCGGTGCAGTCTCTTTACAGCAACGTGCAGTATTCCTTCAGCGCGGATACCAAGCGCATGATCGAGACCTTAGTCCTGCACGCGCGCGAGCCCAAGGATCTGATACAACTTTCCATCGAGGACAGTGCCTCCGCCGTGACCAATCCGGCCGGCATGTTGGCCACGAATACCCCGGTGGATCGTATCAAGCTGGAGCGCTTCGGTAAGTCTTCGGTGGTACTAGCTCGCTGCAAGCGCGCCGAAGGCGGACCGCCGCCCGACCAGAGTGCCTACGAACCGCTCTTTCGCGATGCCTCTGCTGTGCTTGGCCGCTATCGCGAACTGCTGGGAGCGCGCCGCACGGTTCCCGACGAGTTGGCGAAAGTGGTCGCTCAGAGTCCCGCGAAATCCCGGTCTATCCGGAAGCCCACCGGTAAGAAACTCGTCCCCAAAAGCAAATGACCTGTTTTCTCGGCGATCTCGGCGGTGAGCCATGCTCTTGAACCCAAATCAGCCGCCAGCAATCTAAACTCGTATCCTATGAACGATTCGATTCGCAACGTGGTCGTGGTGGGCTCCGGATGCGCCGGCCACACCGCCGCTCTCTACACCGCCCGCGCCAAACTGAATCCGTTAGTGATCGAAGGTCATGAGCCCGGCGGCCAGCTTTCGCTTACCACTCTAGTCGAGAACTTCCCCGGGTTCCCGGAAGGCGTTCAGGGGCCCGAGCTGGTCGAAAACATGCGCAAGCAGGCGACGCGCTTTGGCGCCGAATACATAATGGGTCACGTCAACGAAGCCGATCTCACCAGACGTCCTTTCACACTGAGCCTGGGCAAAGACACCGTGCAGGCCCGCACGCTGATTATCGCCAGTGGAGCCTCAGCCCGCTGGCTCGGCCTCCCGAATGAACAGGCCCTGATTGGGCACGGGGTTTCCTCGTGCGCCACCTGTGACGGCTTCTTCTTCTCGGGGAAGGAGATCACTGTAATCGGCGGCGGCGATTCCGCCATGGAGGAGGCCACCTTCCTGACGCGCTTTGCCACCAAGGTCACGATCATTCATCGGCGCTCCGAGTTCCGTGCCTCCAAGATCATGCTGGAGCGCGCCCAGAAGAACGAGAGGATCAAGTTCCTGACCGACACGATTGTGGAAGACGTGCTCGACGCTGAGAAGAAGGAAGTCACGGCTCTGAAGCTGCGCAACCTGAAGAACAGCAAGATCTGGGATTTCCCCACCAGCGCTATGTTCCTCGGAATCGGCCACATCCCCAACGCCAAGATGTTCGAAGGACAGCTTGACATGGACCAGGACGGTTACCTGAAGACGACTCACTACGTCTTCACGCAAGTGCCGGGCGTCTATGCCTGCGGTGACGTTCAAGATCGCCGCTACCGCCAAGCCATCACCGCCGCCGGAACCGGTTGCATGGCAGCGCTGGAAGCTGAGAAGTTCCTGGAAGAGCACGGAGGGTAGTTCCCGGTTGTCATTTTTCAGTTCCCATCAAACCTGAGGGTGTGGCGCCCTCGCCCGCGACGCCCTGTCTGCTTTCCCCACCACGAACTCGCTCGATAGATTAGACTAGCCTACCGGCAACCGAGAAACTGAGAACTGCCGACTGGGAACTGACTCATGAACTGCCGCACGCTAGGCTCCACGGGCCTCCAGGTCAGCGAGATCGGCTTTGGCGCGTGGGCGATTGGCGGCACCAGCGAGGCTGCCGGAACGCACTGGGGCTGGGGCGCAGCGCCCGAGGCCGATGCCATCGCCGCTGTCCAGCGTGCCCGCGAGTTGGGCGTCAACTTCTTCGATACAGCCGACGTCTATGGCAACGGCCGAAGCGAGGAAATTCTCGGCAAGGCGCTCGGCCCTGAATGGAAGGACGTCTTTGTCGCCTCCAAGGTCGGCAATGTCATTCGTCACGAGCGTGCCGCGAAGGACTGGAGCCGCGAGCACCTCGTGCGTTCCTGCGAAGCCAGCCTCAAGCGGCTGAAGAAGGATGTCATCGATCTCTACCAGCTCCACAATCCCGACGTCTACGACATTCGCCACGCCGACTGGCCCGAGACCATGGAACTGCTGCAGAAGCACGGCAAAATCCGCTATTACGGGGTTTCCGTGTTCTTGCCCGAAGAGGCTATGGCGGTGCTTGCCCGCGGCAAGGGATACAGCATTCAGCTTGCCTATAATCCGCTGCGGCTGGAGATGGAGGAGCAGGTTCTGCCGCTTGCCCAGAAGAAGAACCTCGGCATCATTGCCCGGGTGCCGTTGTACTACGGCATTCTGGCCGGCAAATTCCGCGCCGACACCACGTTTCCCAAAGACGACCACCGCTCGCATACGCTCCCCGCGCCAACCATGCGCGAACTGGTTCCGCGCGCGGAGCGCTTGCGTGAACTGGCGGGCATCGCGTCCGGCGACTCCAATGCCTTCGCGCAATGGTCACTCAAATTCATCCTTTCGCACCCCGCGATTTCGACCGTGATTCCCGGGGCCCGCAACGCGCAGCAGGCGGAGAAGAACACCTCCGCGGCGGAAAGTGCGCCAATCCCGAAAGAGCAAGCAGATGCGGTTCGTAAGCTCTGGAGGGATGATCCGTATCTCCGCGCGCTGCGGACTGGGCTATAACGCGAGTTTTACCGCAGAGATCGCGGCGTTCGGGGAGAAGAGTTGCAGGTCATGAAAACCGGAAAGCAGCAATCAAAAATGCTTTCCGACTGACCACTGGCCACGGGCCGCTGCCCACTCTCTTCTGTGACCGCGCCGTCATATCCGCCGCCATCGCTCCATGTGATAAAACATAGCGTTCTCATGCTGCGCACTGCTAGCGTCCTGCAAGGATACTTGTGCTGAGAGCGCTCCTCATTTATTTGTCGGAGAGCCGCTCTTTGCGCGCCGTTGCCGAAAGATCGTCCCTCGGACAGCGCGTTTCCGCCCGTTTTGTAGCCGGCACGCAAGTGGAAGATGTGTTGCGCGCCACCCGGGCCGTCAACCAGCTGGGCCAGAGCGTCTCGATCGACAACCTGGGCGAGAACGTCACCAATGCTGAAGAAGCTCGCGCCAGCGCCGCACTCTACCACCGTCTGCTCGATGACATCGCGTCGCAAGGGCTCAACGGCAACATCAGTCTGAAGCTGACCCACATGGGTCTAGACGTCGACGAAAGCCTTGCCCGCGAACTGGTCAGCGGCCTGGTGGCAAAGGCAGCCGCGCTGAAGAGTTTCGTGCGCGTCGACATGGAAGGCTCGCCCTACACCCAACGCACGCTGGATTTTGTTCGCAAACTTCATGGTCAGCCGGGGAACCGGGGCGTGGTGGGAACCGTGATCCAGTCTTACCTGTACCGCAGCGAAGCCGACGTATATAACCTGCTCGGTGACGGTATCCGCATTCGACTCTGCAAGGGAGCCTACCAGGAGCCGCCTGAAATCGCCTTTCAAAAAAAGTCGGATGTGGATGGCAACTATGTCAAGCTGATGAAGATCCTGGTGAAGAGCGGGATCTATCACGGCCTGGCTACGCATGACGAAAGCATCATCAACGAGGCCAAGAGGTTTGCTCTGCGCGAAAACATTGCCCGTGACGCCTTTGAATTCCAGATGCTGCACGGCATCCGCCGCGATCTGCAACAAAGCCTGGTGCGGGAGGGCTGGCGCATGAGGGTTTACATCCCGTTCGGCACCGAGTGGTATCCTTACTTGATGCGCCGCTTAGCCGAGCGCCCCGCCAATGTGTTCTTCATTCTGAAAAATTTGTTGCGAGCCTGATTGGGAGAGGCCTTCGCATCAGGGCACGTTGAACATTCGATTTGCTGGACTTGTTTCTAAGTCTTTGACTCCGGGGATGGCCGAGGGGAGGGATAATCCACCTCACGCCGCCTTCTGTTTTCGTTCCAGCGGCAGACCGGCATTCTTCCAGGCGTCGAGTCCGTCCTTGAGTGCCCAGACCTGCTGGTAGCCGCGCTGGCGAAGCTTTTGCGCCAAACTGGCGCTGGATGCTTCGTTCGGTCAGGTGCAGTAGGTGACGATCGGGCGGTCCTTGGGAAGCTCGGCAAGGTAGTCCTCGAAATGGCCCACCGGAACGCGGATGGCGCCGGGCACCTTCACGTCCGATTCGCCCCAGGCTTTCGGGTTGCGCGTGTCGAGGAACAGAAACGGTTCACCAGCGTCAAGGCGCTTGCGCAACTCGTCCACTGTAATTCTCTGATCGTCAGCCATGGGGGTCTCCTTTCCTGGCATTCAGCAAATAGATGCCAATCGAGACCGTCGCGCTGCATGAGTTCTCGCGAGGCTTGAACCTTCCGGCCCATGTCTCTCTCAAGAAGACAAGAAGACAAAAGGTGGACTTGGGCGAGCCTCATGGGCCAACTTACAGTAAGAACTGGAATGACGCCTCACTACTCTCGAATTGGCATAACAGCAAAAGCGTCCTGACTCTGGACGAGATGGAGGACGCTCGGTGGAACAGCTTTTCCCCAAGAACTGCTCAGTGCCAGAGTAGCTGGGTTAGCGCGAACCATGGTGACGTGGGTCACAGTTCAAGGTGAGAGCTTCGGTCTTTGGGAAAAGGTAAAAAAAGCTGGGTGATTTCAGATTTTTACCGGCGCGGGCGCGATCCGTATGGGCGCGGACGCCCGCACTTCCCCTAAAGAAACCAGGCTGGCCTGGGGGGGCGCAGGCCAGCCTGGGGGTGGCAGTCGCTCGGCTACTGCTTGCCGATGAATGTGCCGTTGAGGTTGATATTGTCGAGGACGGCGTAACCGTTCCCGGCAATTTTGTCCATGACCAGGGCGATGGTTTTCACCGTCGTCCCAGGCTTGACTGCAGGGGTAATCTGAGAGCCGTCCCCGGGGTTGAAACTGACCCGCTTCCAGCCGGTCGCGGTCAGAGCGCGAGCGCGGCCACTCGCACAACCTGCCGAGTGGACCACGTTGTCGTTCGTGATGACCACGAATTGAGGGGCTTGTGCGGAACACTCGCTGTCGGTGCGCAGATCGAAGCTCAGCTGGCTGAGTGGCGAGCCGGCGGCGCCGGTGACCACAACACCAGCGATGGCGGTCCGGGAACCCAAGCGGTTCTTCACCAGCACTAAGCCTTGGTTGGCAGGGTCGGTGCTGGTGCGCATGGCGCCCGCGCCCCTGCGCCAGCTAGCGCTGGTGGTGTCGCTGCCGCTGGGTTCAAAGCTGAACGGCCGTACCACGGAGTCGTTACGCTCACCACCCCAGCCGCTCCTGCCCACTACGAGGACGACTTCCAGGTTCCGGGCCGAACTGCCGGACTTGATTTGTACAACGCAGGAGTACGTGCCTGCCGGTAATCCGGTCGAATACGCGGAGACGCTGACCTTCCCCGGCGTGGTGCTGGCCGACGGAGTGACCGAGATCCACGAGCCGCCAAATGCTTCCGCAGTGAAGCTCATCGCCGCACTGCTGCCAGTGACGGAGAGGTTCTGCGGCGAGGGCGTATCCGTGCCTTCCGCGTAGAACACCAGGCGTGTCGGGCTGACCGACAGAGTGCCACCGGTGGTAGGCGGCGGAGGTGGAGGCGTCGTCGAAGTTACGGTCAATGTGACCGGTACCATCAGCGGGCTGTTCGACGCGCCGGAGGCAGAGAGGGTGACCGAGCCGTTGTAGGTGCCGGCAGCCATGTTGGCGGGATTCACCGAGAGGTTCACGTTACCCGGCGTGCTTCCCCCGCCGCTAGCGGACAGCCAGGTGCCGGTGGACGCGACCGTGTAGGTGAGAGCCCCGCCACTTGATCCGACCGAGATCGTCTTGCCCGCAGGACTGGCACCGCCGGCCGTATACGAGAAGGCCAAGGAGGCGGGAGTAGCGGTCAGATTCGCAGTTGTCGGCGGCGGTGCCGCAGCCACCGTTAGCGTCACCGGCACGGTCAGCGGACTGTTAGCTGCGCCGGAAGAACTGATGCTGACACTGCCATTGTAAGTGCCGGCCGCCAGACTCGCGGGATTCACCGAGACACTTACGCTTCCCGGCGTGTTGCCGCTGCCGGTAGCAGACAACCAGCTGCCCGAGGAGGCGACGGTGTAACTGATGGCCGACCCGCTGGATCCTACCGAGATCGTCTTGGCCGTGGGACTAGCTCCACCCATGGTGGATGAGAAAGCCAGGGAGCTAGGGCTGGCTGTCAGGTTTGGATGCGCGGGCGGGGGCGGCGCCGTCGCCATGACAGTCGCTGTCAGTGTGGCAGTGCCAGTTCCGCCATTGAAGCTATTGATCGCTGCGCCGTAGAGGATTGCGCTGGTATTCCCGGTCACAGTGGGCGCGGTCCAGGTGAAGGTCCAGCTGTGACTGCTGCTGGGCGAACTATGCACGACTTCGCCGTTCAGAACTTTTGAACCAGTACCGGCGGTGAAAGTTCCCGCGCCTGAGGCGACGTCCATTCCGCTGTTGCCCGTGCCACCGACCGTCAGGGTGTAGGTATTGGTCGAACCAGATGTAACCGAGGTCGGGCCGCTGAGCGTGACCGTGGGATTGGCACCCGTGCTGTGGCACTTGGTGCATGTTGACACGCTTTTTCCTGAATAACCTGCGATGCCATTGCCGGTGGCGTTCGCTGAATGCGGCAGATAAATAATGGCCAACGCGATCAGGCCCAGAAATAATTGAAACCGGCTCTTGGCTCTCGATTGTTTTTTGGACAGACGGGACGGGGTTGGTATTCCATTACATCCGACCGCGAACAACGGTGCGGAAAGATACTTTATTGGATTCTCCACGGTGGCTTCCTTTCTTCGGCATCGCTTGGCGCACACGAGGCCGAGGGGGACGAAGGAGGTGGATGATTTCCGGACGGGCGGACCGACCGGAGCGACACACACATCTTCCTAGCATTTGCTTTGTTGTTGCTTGCCAGAGTGACGAGTGGAAATACGTTGAAGGCAAAGTACCGGGAAGACAGTATCAGTGGCAAGTCTCATCGGTACATGAACAGCATGTGGGTCCAGGGCTGGACCAAGGTAATCAACCTTCGTGAACCAGGCGTTTCCGGCCTGGAGCGCGGCTTTTCAGGGGTTCTTGAAAAGAATGCTGCTGACGACACTACCTGAAATTAGTTTACTTAGGTGGGAGTCTCATCACTTCATATCGTTATCCTGATCCATGTCGTCCTTCTATTCATGAAGGATTGGAAGGATTATCGGATGCGGGACAGTGTCGGTGTTCGCTCCGCGACAACCGCATCGCTGCGATAGTCCACCAGTTCCGACTTCAGAGTCTGACTGCCCAGGAGGCGGATGTCCGCGACAGCTTCCATCGCGGTTTGCAGCCATGTCCCTCTAACGTCTCCAAAATCCAGCGTCACGTGGACTTTCTTGATCCAGAATGAAGGACTCTTGACCAGTTCGCCCTCAATCTGGCGTATCAGGTAGGAGGACTTGTCGACCCAGGCTCGGCCCGAAACCAAACCCTTGTCTTTCCGCTTCGGGGTCAGGCCGAGCAGAAAGCAGGGCTGGCCTTCGGCCGCGCTCTCGCCCAGGTAGGTGAACTGATAATTGTCGTGCGTCACCGCGACGGAGCCGGCCGCCTTAGTTTGCGATTCCACTTCGTGGTCCAGGATATGGCGGACCACATTTTCGCCGTGACGGCTGCCGGTCCACTGCTGGATGACATAGGACTTGCTGCTGGGGGGCTGGAAATCGACTTCGGCAACGACCTCGGAAGTGATTTTGCCATTGTTGGACCCGAATGCGCGATATCGGCGAATGACCTGGTAGGAAGCTTTCGGCCGATTTTCCGGCTGGGCTTTTTCCACCTGCTGCACGATGGAAGTGAGTTCGGGAGCGTCAGTCTGGCTAAGGGCTAGGGAGCAAAGCAGAGCGGGAAGCAAACTGGTTGTCGCCAAGACTGCGGATGGGTTCTGCATGAATCACCCTTGCAGTTGGTTGCCGCGCAAAGGCGCCGAGTTGTCCGTTATCGGGGAGGACACGAAAATCCGGTAGAATTTTGTTGCAGCTGGTCCGAAGCTCACGCGGAAGCGGCTTGAGGGAAAACTGGTCGAAGGTTACAAACTTACTTTGGCTGCTCGCCGTCTTCTCCGGGTTCGGCGGGCGCGAGCGGAAGCTGAGTGATGCCCTTCAGCATGTCCTGTTCTTGTGGCGAGAACATGCTCTTGAAGCGGGGCGAATCAAGAACCTGCTGGCGCTGGTCGGGAGGCATCTGACGCAGATTGAGGATCGCGGTCTGCATCATCCGGCGGCGGTCGGGAGCAAGTTGCCGCATCTGCTGGGCAAGGCCACGAGCCTGCTGGCGCTGCTCGAGAGTCAGGTGCTCCCAGGCATCCATCCGGTTAAGAATGCGATCCTGCTGTTGCGGCGGCAGGGTGCTGAAGTGCTGCAGCCGCTTGCGTAGTTGCTCCTGACGCTCCGGCGGCAGCTTACGGAACTGAGGATCGCTCTCCAGGGAGCGCTGCTGTTGGTCGGGAGACAAGTTTTTGTGTTCCCGCAGCCAGGCCCCGGCATGCTGTCCGCTGCGCCGTTCTTCCTGAGTCTCCGCGGGGCGATTGGGGCGAGCTTCCGGGCGACGGTTTTCAACTTTTTTCGGGGCCTGACGGCGCGCTTGCGAATAGGAGAGGGGAACGCTAGCTGCCAGAACCAGGCCGACAGCCAGCGCCCGCAACGATTTGGATTGTCCCTGCAACGCTCTATTCCCCGGCCACTCGCCAAACATCCACTACGGATTCGCTGTCTGGTCTTCTTGTTGTTGCGCTGCCAGATCATCGAGTACGTCAAAATCGGAATACAAATCGTGGTTCTTGTCCAACTGCTGCAGGTCGCCTACCGCTGTACCCGGAAGCGCTGCAATCTGTCCTGAATCTTTCTTGTTGAAATCGCCTCGGAACATCGTAACGCCAACTGCCAGCAGGATCGTTGCCACCAGCGCGATGGCAGGGCGGCGGATCCACACCAGCCACCCAGCCGGCGCCTTGGCCTTCTCCTCGCGGAGGCGTGCCTGCAGCCGCGTGTCGAAATAGGCTGAGGGTTCAGGAGCCTGCCACTCGTCCAATAGCGACATCGTTTTGCGGATCTCATCCAGCTTCCTCGCGCAGCTTGCGCAACTGAGGAGATGCTCGCCTGCCGCGGACGAGGGCGGGCTCAACCCCAACGTAAGATCCGGCATCAACTCGCCAAATTCCTTGCACGTCATAAAGCGTCCCCTAGATAAACTCTTTCAGCTGCTGGCGCAAAGTCTCATAGGCGCGGAAGAGCAACGACTTGGTCGCCGACTCGCTCAGCTTCAGAACCTCGCCAATCTGCTTGTAATCCATTTGCTGATATTTATGCATGAGCACCGCCAGACGCTGCCGTTCGGGCAGGTTCTCCACACTCTGGCGGATCGCTTTCAGGCGCTCCTGCCTTACCAACCTCTCCTCCACATTCGGAGAAGTGTCGGCCACATCCATCGTAGTGCCGGTTTGTTCGTCTGGCTCGTCCAGGCTGGCCATGTTCTCCGGGCGCTCATGGCGCGTGTCACGCGCGTGATTCACCGCCAGGTTAGTCGCGATGCGATACAGCCAAGTCGTGAACTTCGCGCTCGCCTCGTAGCTCGCCCGTGAACGGTAGACCCTCAGGAAAACTTCCTGTGCCAGATCTTCTGCAGCGGCTGCGTTGTGGGCCATACGGTACATGAAACTCACCATCGGGCGGCGGTATTTCTGTACCAGGTAATCGAAGGCCGGCTCATCGCCCGCCTTGACCCGCAGCATGACCTCGGCATCGGTCAACCCGCTCGGCGACATTCCCGCCCGCGCAGGCGGAACGCCAGCCATAGAGAGGAGACCCTGATCTAGGGCTACACTGCTCACATCGGATTGAACCCTTTGCGGAGCAGAAAGTTGCGGTTGGCGAGGCCCGGGCCTGTCCTTGGAACTCTCGTCAGCAGAACGATTTGCCGGGGTATTGGGAGGCTTTATCATCGCCGTGAACGGCTCTTATAAAACAGATGCCTTAAGCCGTCACTGAGAAGGCTAACACGACGGCCACGAGTCCAAAAGCAGGGACCGAGAAACAGGCTCGGTACTGCACCCGATATTCTTCGGGACCTGCCGGTACCTGAGAATAGACGGCATAGTCCCAAGGGCAAAAGATTGAATGGTGGGCACTGCAGGACTCGAACCTGCGACCTCGTGCGTGTGAAGCACGCGCTCTAACCAACTGAGCTAAGCGCCCTTCCGAGGAGCGCTTTTATTCTAACAAAGCGGGAGCCGTGGGGGCCGATTCAGGGCTGCAATCACATCACGCGGTCGCACGAACTTGCGACCAGCAATGCTGGTGAAACCGGCTTCAGCCCGGCTCTCTTCACATCGATGTTTCGGCGCAAAGCCAGGTGTCCCTCGCGGCAGAAGTTGATGGCCTCCTCCAGCGACTTTACTGTATTGGTCCCGTGGAATCCCATCGAGTTCTCTGAGTCCGGGAAATGCTACTCAACGCTGCCCGGATTTTTCCCAGGCGTCGAACCGGGAAATCCGGCCGTCCGGGATTATTGGGTGGCCTCCGGAAACGCGGCCATGGTGGAATTGTGAACCCAACTCGCAATCGAATGAACGGGCTTGGTAACCCTCCACCTACAGCCGGCGCGCCGGAGTTCTATCCCGAACCTTTGGCCTAGACGCAGGCATAAAGACCGAGTCCAACCGTGAGCCCGATCAAAACGCCCAGCACGATGATCGGAATCGACTTCAAAGGCCGCTGCCTCCCATCCAACAGGATGCGCAGTCAACTTGCGGGCCGGAGTCCGCTGAGGTTCCGGAACCAGACTCATGCGGAGGTTCTCGGGATCCATGTTGAGCGTCGTCTGACATGGTGGAAGCGGCCTGGGTTTAGGACTGGTTTTTTCGAAATTGGACTGAGTTCGAGGCGACTACGGCTGAAGAAAAGGCCGGTCCTTCTGATGATGACAAGTCGTTGGTGTGAGGGCGGGCCTCGGCCCCTCCCGCTTTCTGATAACGGGCGGGGGAGTACTTTGGTCCTGTGTAAAAACCCGGCCACTTGGTACTTGCGCTTCGCGGCGGACCTAGGTAACATCGAACATGTTCTTAGCGGCCGCGCTCCTGCGCAGGCTCCCGCGCCGACTAGCTCCAGGCGCTTTGATGGCAAAGATCATTCACGAGTGAAGTTTTAGCCGCACCGGGTTTTCCACACGCTGGGTCAAGTGCGCGACGCGAGTGCTACCCGAAGAACAGTGAACTAAGCAAGAAGCGAGCAGTCACCTTCCCCAACGGAAAAGCCAGACTGCCAGAAAAGAGACCTATGAACGCAGGACCCGATCGTCCCTCCGGCCAGGGAGGGAGAGGCAGGCGACGTCGTGGACGGCGTCCGTCCAACCACCGTGGACAGCAACACGGACGCGGCCATGGCGGCCGCGATCACCACAACAAAGACGGTATCTACACCGCCCCGATGGACCATAGCTACCGTGCTGCAATGGATGGCCAGAACGGCAAGCATGGCGGGAGAAACGCGCGCGGAGGGCGTCCCGGTTTCGCTGCCCCTTACCGCCCGGCCGAACCGGAGCCGTTGCCGCCTGAGCATCTGGAGGCAGCGCCGCGCATTTTTGCTTTTGTCGACGACCTTTTCTTTCTGGCCAAAATTCAGGAAACCGCGCGCAAGCTCAACGTCAAGGTCGAATTCATGAAGAACGAAAAGGACTTGGCGGAGCGTATGAAGGAGAACGGCGAGGGGCCACCTTCCTTGTTGATCTTCGATCTGAACAACGCCAGTGCCAAGCCGCTCACTATCATTCCTAAGCTAAAAGCCAAGCTGAAGAAAGGGACCTCCATCATCGGGTTCCTGTCGCATGTGCAGGGTGACTTGAAGCAGAAAGCTCATGAAGCGGGCTGCGACATGGTGTTGCCGCGCTCGGCTTTTTCCCAGAATCTACCGCAGTTGCTACGACGTCACGGCGCGCCGGAAGAGGCTAGCTTCGGGGCGGAGTAAGGGAATCCGTCGGTTGTCAACAGCCGATTCCTGGTCGGAGGGGAATTCCTCCTGGGAATGACAAGAATGGGAACTCAGTTCTTGCGCGCTTGTTCGTAGGCGTGAGCCAGGCGCAGGATGGTCGCCTCGTCGAAGTGGCGGCCGAGAATCTGCAAACCAATTGGCAGCTTTTCGCGAGTCTCTCCACACGGAATTGAAATACCGGGAACACCCACCAGGTCAGCGGTCACCGTGTAGATGTCAGCCAGGTACATGGCCAGGGGGTTGCCGGTTTTCTCTCCCAGCTTGAACGCGGCGGTAGGACTCGTGGGCGTGACAATCGCATCCACCATCTTGAAGGCCTCTTCGAAGTCTCGAGTCAGCAGCGTTCTTACCCGCTGCGCCTTGAGGTAGTAGGCATCGTAATAGCCGGCACTCAGGGCATACGTTCCCAGCATGATGCGGCGCTTCACCTCCGCCCCGAAACCTTGATCGCGCGTGCGTTCGTACATGTCGGAAAGTGAGCGCACACTCTGCGCACGGTGGCCATAGCGCACGCCGTCGTAACGAGCCAGGTTGGAAGAAGCCTCCGCGGTCGCCACCAAATAATAAGTTGGAATCGCGTACTCGGTATGAGGAAGAGAAACCGGTACGATCTCGCATCCCAGGGTGGCCAGTTTCTGGATAGCAAATTCGATCGCTGCACGTACTTCTCGGTCGAGACCTTCGCCGAAATATTCTTTGGCTACACCCAGCTTCAGGCTGCGCACCGGTTTTTCGAGTTCCGCAACATAATCGGGAACCGGAAGATCGGCAGAGGTCGAATCCATCGGGTCGCGGCCGGCAATGGTGCCGAGCACGATGGCGGCGTCTTTCACGGTCTTGGCCAGCGGACCAATGTGGTCGAGCGAGGACGCGAAGGCAATCAAGCCGTACCGGGAAACGCGGCCGTAGGTGGGCATCAATCCGACAACGCCGCAGAAGGAAGCCGGCTGGCGAATGGAGCCTCCAGTATCGGAGCCGAGTGTGACCACGGCCATGCCGGATGCCACGGCCGCAGCCGACCCTCCGGAGGAACCTCCCGGCACGCGGGTCAAATCTCGCGGGTTATGCACTGGCTTGTACGCGGAGTTTTCGTTGGACGAGCCCATGGCGAACTCGTCGCAATTCATCTTGCCGAGCACGACTGCTCCTGCGGCTTCCATGCGGGCAACCGCGGTGCAGTCATAAGGGGGGACGAAATTCTTGAGAACCTTCGAGCCGGCCGTGGTGCGCACGCCGCGTGTAACCATCACGTCCTTGATGCCCACGGGAACGCCGCCCAGCGGTTGAAGTTTTTCTCCCTTGGCAGCCATCGCGTCAATCTGCGCCGCCTTTGCCATGGCGCGGTCTTTGGAGATCGTCAGGTAAGCGCCGATGGCCTGGTCTTCCTTCTCTATCTTGGCGTAGAAGGATTCCGCCAGCCGAGTCGCAGTCGTCTTGCCCTCCGCGATGGCGCAACGGACAGCATCGATGGTGAGGGTGTTCAAGTCCACGTTGGTCTTGGGCGATCAGCGCTCAATCACTTTCGGAACTTGGAAGAAGTTTCCGTCCGACTCCGGTGCGTTGGCGAGCGCTTCGTCGCGCGGCAAAGACTCGCGCAGGCCATTATGGATATCGTCGCGGCTGGCATAAGCAAATCGCTCGCTGCCCCGCTTGGATTGGTCAACCCCAAAGCGATCGGAAGTCTGCGCCATCGCCGCCACGTCGGAGGTATCGAGCTGGTTGAGCCGGTCGATGTAATCGAGAATCGAGTTCAAATCGCGCACCATGCGGGGGCGCTCATCCGGGCTGAGCTCAAGGTTGGCCAGGTCGGCGACATATAGGACGTCTTTTTCTGCAACTTTCATGGTCGTGTGGCGCGGCGCCCACGCCCGCGGATGGATCAGCGCGGCCCAGCTCTTTCGCCGACCACAAACTGGATTCGCTGCACGCTCTCACCGCTATAGCGATTGATGACCGCCAAATATTGGGACGCGAGAGCCTGGAGCTCGGTTCGCCAGCCGGAATCCGGGACTTCCACGCGCAACACCCCCTGTGTGAAATCGAGAACGCGGGTGCGTTCGGCAACCGCGGTGCCGCAGGCCAGCGGCCACGCCAGGATCGGGGCCTGACCGGGAGGCGTGCGCCGCAAAGCGTCGGCGACAATCTTCTGAAGGCCAGCGGCTGCGTGCTCCATAATGCTCCTCCAGGATTTTGCTGAAGCACAGATTCTAACACCGATTTCACTGCTGAGATCGCTGAGACCGCCGGGCACGCCGGCCATGTCACAGGGTCGTCATCGGGAGGGACCGCGGTTCCCGAAGGATCTTGCCTGTCGACGGTAGTCTTTAGGGCCGCCAGTTCTGCGCCCGAGATCCTTCGCCGCCTGCCGGCTGCCCAGGAGACGACATTTTTGAAATACTCGGCGAACTCGGGGCTCTCGACGGTGAACAACTACTGCGGAAACTCGCGCCGGACAAACTCCAACGCGTCATCTTTATTCCGCAGTCTTCCCTCCAGCTGGGAATCTTCGACCGCAGAAAGAATTTCTTTGAAACGCGGGCCCGGGACGTAGCCGGTGGCGATCAAATCGTGTCCGGTCAAAAGCGGCTTGGGGCGCATGGTTTCTGGTGGCGTGGCCGCCAGCTTTTCACGCGTGAAGTGGTAGGAGGTCAGATCACCGTGACTGGACTGGCAATCAATGCGATGCAGTTCCAGGTGCTCCTCAAAGCGGGGCAGACGCATGAATCTTTTGAGGGTGGATTCCTTCATCCGATCGACCTGGGCAAAGCGCATGTGGTTGGCGATCAGGGCAAGGATCTGCTCGGTATCTTGGTTGGAAAAACGCAGGCGATGGCAAATCTCCTGCGCCATTCTGACGCCTACCTCAACGTGACCGTCAAAACGGATGCGGTCGGGCGCGACGCGGAACGTGGGAGGCTTCCCCACGTCGTGTAACAATGCACCCCAGGCGAGCGTTCGCGGACAGGGCTGCGGGAGTTTTTCGAGCAGCAGCAGCGTGTGCACGAAAACGTCGCCCTCAGGATGAAATTGAGGCGGTTGCTCCACGCCCTTCAGGGCGGAAATTTCAGGTAAAACTTCCGGCAGGAGTCCGCTCTGGTCAAGGAGCAGAAGAGCGCTACCAGCACGGCCTTCGGTGAGCATCTTGGTCAGTTCGTCGCGTACACGCTCGCGGGAAACCTGCCCAATTTCGTGCGCGAACTCCTCAATTGCAGCGAACGTGACCGGCTCAACGGAGTAGCCGAAACGAGCGGCGAAGCGCAGGGCTCGCAACATACGCAGCTTGTCTTCGGCAAAACGGCGTTCCGGGTCGCCGATGGTGCGAATGATTCCCGCATCAAGGTCCTTGCGTCCGCCGACAAAATCAAGCACCTCATTCTTCACGGGATCGAAAAGAAGGCCGTTGATGGTGAAATCCCGGCGCTCGACGTCTTCGCGGGGATCTCGGCTATAGCGAACTTGGTCGGGATGGCGGCCGTCGCTGTAGCCAATGTCGCTGCGGAAAGTTGCCACCTCAACGACGCCGGGATGCTCAGTGGAGACGCGCCTTCCCGCGTCTGGTTCGGGTGAGGAGACGGGTCGAGCCGGGCCTCCACCATTTTTTTTCGGGAGTGGTACCAGCACTACTCCAAATTGCGCGCCCACGGCATAGGTTTCCGAAAAAAGCCGCATGACCTGGTCGGGCTTAGCGTCGGTGGTCACGTCGTAGTCGGCCGGTTCGCGGCCGAGCAACAGATCGCGCACACACCCGCCCACCAGATAGGCCTGGTGCCCGGAGTCGCGCAACTTGCGCACGATCGAGATGGCGTAGTCTTTCAGCAAAACGGTTTAGATGTTGCTCAGATAATATAAGCATATGTCGTCTGTTCACATCCTGGGCATCGAGAGTTCCTGCGACGAAACCGGGGCAGCCGTGGTCCGCTCGGGAGAGCAGGTGGTCTCGAACGTAGTCTTCTCGCAGATCGCCACCCACCAGCCTTACGGCGGCGTAGTTCCGGAACTGGCCTCGCGAGAGCATCTGCGGGCAATCGTTCCCGTAGTGCGAAAGGCGTTGGCAGATGCCGGACAGAGCTACCAGTCCCTGGATGCACTGGCCGTCACACAGGGACCGGGTCTGGCGGGTGCGCTGCTGGTTGGCATCAGCTACGCCAAGGCGCTGGGGTTTGCGCTCGACAAACCGCTGATAGCCGTCAATCACCTGGAAGGTCACATCCATGCGGTGCTGCTGGAGGAGCGACAAAAAGGCCATCACGAAGTTGGATTTCCGGTCCTGGCGTTAGTGGTCTCGGGTGGACACACCCACCTCTATTTGGCGGAGCAAAAAGGGCAGGGCTGGTCTTACCAGAATGTCGGGCACACACGGGATGATGCGGCCGGCGAAGCCTTCGACAAGGTGGCCAAGTTGCTGGGTCTCGGTTATCCAGGCGGGCCGATCATCGACCGGCTTTCCACTCACGGTGATTCGGATAAGGTGAAGTTTCCTCCTCTACAGATCAAGCACCGCGACCGCAAGGATCGCGACCAGCCGCAAGAAGAGCGCCCGCGCTTTGACTTTTCGTACAGCGGAATCAAGACCGCAGCGCTGCGCTATGTAGAGACTCACAAGATGCAAGAGCACATTGAGGCTCGGCGAAAGGCCCTAGCTGCCATTGTGAGGCCCAAGCTGGAGGACCACGTGCGCCTATGCGACAGGGACACGCTAGACCTGGTGGCGTCCTTTCAGCGGGCCATGGTTGAGGACCTGGTGAGCAAAACCCTGGCGGCAGCTCGTGCTTACGATGTGGCCACGCTGTTCGTGACGGGTGGCGTCGCGGCCAATAACGAGTTGCGGCAGCGTTTCGAACGCGATGCCGCCATGGAAGGACTGCCGGTATTTTTTCCCTCTCGCTCCCTGTCTACAGACAACGCCGCTATGATCGCCGCGGCGGCGTATCCGAAATTTCTTGCGGGAGACTTCGCGCCGGCAGACTTCTCGGCTGAGGCTGGGTTGGCGCTAAAGGAAGCTTAAGACAATGGCGATCTTCAATTGGCCATTAAAAGCCCCTATCTCGATACAAAGTTTGTGCGATTGGAAATTCGGAATCCGCAATTCTATCTGCCGCTTCCGAACAACGCCTTCAGGGCTTTGTCCAGCTGCGATTCGACATCGATGTCCTTGTAGATCGCGTAGTCGGCGCGTGCCTCGGAGTCAACATCCATGCCGCTCTGGCGAGCGGCCACGATGATAATGGGGATACCCGCAGTTCGCCGGTTGGCTTTCAAAGCTGCAATCAACTCGTTGCCGCTCATGCCGGGCATTTTCATGTCGGTGACGATGAGGCTGGGGCGGTAATTCTCCAGCCGGTCTAAGGCCTCCTGTCCACTGGAGACCGACTCCACTTTGAAGCCACGGGTTTCAAGCAGGCGGGAGACAGAGTGCCGTGCGAGCATGGAATCATCAACGACTAGAGCCGATCGCGTCACGGCAAAGCCCCTCAAAGAAAAGTAGTCCCCGCGCGCAAGATAGCAGAGTTCCTGCTGGGTCCGCTATAGGACTAATGCCGGCGCGGGTTACCTTAGTGCGGTCGTGACACACTAAAGCGTGAACTCTCACCTGCAGGCGATGTCGAGGGGGTTTCAGGAGTCGGCGGTGGCAGAGCCGTCTTCGATGGCCATGTCTTTGAATTCACTGGACTCAAAGATTTCGCCGCATTCGAGGCATTCCACGAATTCGGCGTCGGCTTCACGGGCCACGATCTGCACGCGCGGATGCTTACACTGATCCATGATCGATCTCATGTCGGGAACTGGTGAGGACGCAGGTTGGCTTCATAAATCCGGTCACGAACCCTACCCGGGGCGGGTGAGGGACTTTTTGCTCCCGAATTGCGGGTATTGTAGCCCCGCCGATGGGCTTGTCAAGTGCTCAGAAGTCACCCTCCAATGTCACCTGTTCCCCCCGGGGAGACCTGATGGACAAAAGCTCGGGCGCGCATGCTAGCCCACGCCTGCGGGCCGGTGAGCGAATCCAAGCTGTTAACAAACCGTAACTTACATATGTCTTGGCACCTCCCGTGGTTGGCTCGTTTTCATTGCTTTTGCCTCTTCCGGCTAACTACAATGAAATACGACTGAGAAGGTCGGATTTAGCGCAATCCCGCCAGCCATGCTGAAGCTCACCAAGAAAGCCGATTACCGGCTGATGGCCATGAAGCATCTGGCCGAGCGCACTCACGCAGGTGCCTGCCGTGCCAAGGACGTCGCCGACAGCTACGGCCTGCCTCAGGAAGCTTTAGCCAAGATCCCGCAGCGATTGGTGAAGTCCGGCTTGCTGCCCGCCCGGCATGGGATCAATGGCGGCTACCGGCTGGCGCCGGATGCGCGCACGATTTCTGCTTTCGGGGTAATCCGAGCCATTGACGGGCCGCTGTTTGTCACCTCTTGCGCCACGGTGCGTGGCACCTGCGGGCAGACCGAGCGCTGCACCGTGCGCCAGCCGCTGCGCAAAGTCAGCAGCAGCATCGAAGACCTCCTAAAAGAACACCAGGATTTCACAGTTGAACGAAGTCCGACGGGGTGGAACTCGAAAGAAGCCGCTCCAGCTGGGCACGCTCGGAGGGTTGTGATCGAAGCAGGAGAGCAATTATGAGCACCAAGGCGAAGGCTGCAGCTTGGGAAGTGCGCGAAGGACCCAACGGAATCAAGCTGCCCATTTACATGGATAACCATGCCACCACTCCGGTCGATCCACGGGTGCTCGAAGAGATGATGCCGTACTTCGCCGACAGGTTCGGCAATGCGGCCAGCCGCAACCATGCCTTCGGCTGGGTGGCAGAAGAGGCAGTGGAAACGGCGCGCGAACGCATCGCCAAACTGATCGGGGCTACCAGCAAGGAGATCATCTTTACCTCAGGCGCTACCGAGAGCAACAACCTGGCCATTAAAGGTGTCGCCGAGATGTACAGGGAGAAGGGCAACCACATCATCACCGCGGTGACTGAGCACAAGGCGGTGCTCGATACCTGCAAGCGGCTGGAGAAGTACGGGTGCCGCGTGACCTATCTGCCGGTCGAGAAGGATGGCTTGCTTGATCTTGATGATCTGAAGCGCGCCTTCGATGACAAGACGATTCTGGTGACGGTCATGGCCGCCAACAACGAGATTGGCGTGCTGCAGCCGATGGAAGAAATCGGCCAGCTGTGCCGGGAGCGCGGCGTGATCTTGCATAGCGATGCTACTCAAGCGGTGGGCAAAATGCCGGTTGATGTCAACCAGCAGGGCATCGATCTCATGTCGATTTCGGCGCACAAAATGTATGGGCCGAAGGGCGTGGGAGCACTTTACGTCCGGCGCAGGAATCCACGAGTCCAGTTGGCGCCCGTCATCGATGGCGGCGGCCACGAGCGCGGCATGCGCTCGGGAACGCTGAACGTGCCTGGAATTGTTGGCCTCGGTAAGGCGTGTGCGATCGCCACAGACGATATGCCGAAGGAAGCCTGTCACTTGGCGGGATTGCGCAATCGGCTGAAGGACAAGATTGTGGCTCGCCTCGATCAGGTGTACATCAACGGGTCGATGGAGCATCGCCTGCCCGGCAATCTGAACATCAGCTTCGCTTATGTAGAAGGCGAATCGCTGCTAATGGGTATTCACGACGTGGCGGTGTCCAGTGGATCGGCCTGCACCTCGGCAACACTGGAGCCGTCCTACGTGCTAAAGGCCCTGGGCACGGGAGACGAGTTGGCGCATAGCTCGATCCGCTTCGGCCTGGGACGGTTCAATACCGAAGCCGAGGTCGATTACGTGGCCGATCGCGTATGCGAGACAGTGGAGCGTCTGAGAGAGCTTTCGCCGCTCTACGAGATGGCCAAAGACGGTGTCGATTTGAAGAACGTGAAGTGGGCAGCAAAGTAAGGTTTCAAGATGCCAAGGTTTCAGTGGGAAGTCTTATAGAAGACGCGGCTTTTGAAACGTTGAAACCTGGAACTTTCGAACCTGAGGGTTTGGAGCTCGTCGATTATGGCTTACACCGACAAGGTTGACCATTACTCAAGTCCACGAAACGTAGGTTTGCTGGATAAAAAAGAGCCCCGACGTGGGCGTGGGACTGGTGGGCGCGCCGGGAGTGCGGCGACGTCATGAAGCTAGAGATCAAGGTCAAGCCGCAGACCAACGTGATTGGCTGCCGACCTCCAGCTAAACTCCCGTCTCGGCTGCCAAACGGTGATTACCAAACCAGGTAAAGTTGTAGTGGAAATTCCGTCCTGGAATCGGAACTACGTTTCAGAAAGCAGCTCTTAGCAATTAGCACTTGGCATTTGGCCATCCACTGTCGGTACTCTCGCTCAGGGGCCAAATGCCAGCTCGTAAATGCTACCTAACTGCCTGGGAGCACGCTATGCCCAAAAACCTGACCTGGGACGACGCCGACGATATCGGCATCCTGCTCTCCGAGACCCATCCTGAGATCAATCCTCTTGAAGTGCGCTTCACCGACCTGCACCGCTACGTCATTCAGTTGCCCGGCTTCAAGGACGATCCCAAAAAGTCCAATGAGGGCAAGCTGGAGGCGATCCAGATGGCATGGCATACCGAATTCCTAGATCGCACGCGGGGATAGCTTGGCACGTTGTCGATGTTCGGTTGTCCCAGACCTATTGCGGTAGTTCTCCCGGGAGGGCTTGACTTCACAGCCTGCGGGAACAGTCTGATTTTGGGTGGCGCAGGGCCTTCGGCCCTGCCTTGCGCTCAATAATGGGAAACATGCTTTGGTCGCTGGGAGCTCATAAAGTAAAGTCCCTTAGCGGCTAAAGCCGGTTCCTTTAGGGGATGACTTATGCAGGGCCAAGGCCCTACCACCTAACTTGAGTGCATAGCTCCGGGCTCGCTTGGGCGGCGAAAATTCCTCTCGGGACTAAAGAGAGTTCCTCTATTCGACGCCTCTCGGCGCGACCGAGGTGCTCTCAGGTGGGTCACGAAACCAAGTCGTGCCCTCTCTCGTGCCGATGCGCCTCCACGACAGAGAACGTCTCATCCCGGCGGCCACTTCAGGTGTCTGCCACCGATCAGGTGAACGTGGAGATGGAAGACGCTCTGGCCGGCGCCCGGGCCGACGTTTAGCACCGTCCGGTATCCGTCTTCGATGGCGCGCTCGCGGGCGATTTGCGCTGCCGCTAGGTGGCAATGGCCGATGGTCTCGGAATCTTCTGGCTTGGCTTCTTTTAATCCTCGAATGTGCCTCTTGGGGACAACCAGCACGTGCGTAGGCGCTTGCGGCCTGATGTCTTCAAAGGCGAAGGTGTGCTCGTCCTCGTAGACTTTCTTGGACGGAGCCTCACCTCGAATAATGCGGCAAAAAAGACAGCCGGGTTCGTAGTCGGGCATGAAAAACAGTTTCTAGTTTCCGGTTTCGAGTTTCAAGAGCCGTTTCAAGTTTCTAGTTTCGAGCAAGAAAGATAGAACGCTTCAATCAAGCCTAACCACGAAAACCGCTCCTTCGCTGGTCTGGGTTGCGTGGGCAAGCTCTTCGGCGCGGTGGCGGTCGTCATCTTTGACTCGTACTTGCACCCACCAGGCGCCTGTGGGGCTGAGGAACTGGACCACTTTGGCGGTGTGATAACGGCGGGAGAGGTGCCCGGCCAAGTCGCCAGCCGCCTGCTTGTCGTCAAAAGCCCCAATCTGCACCGCCCAGCGTCCGCCGGAATCGAGCGGAGCGGGAGTTTGCATCAACTCGATTTTTACCGTCGCGAGGCCCGGTTGCCAGACATCCAGTTTCTTGGCGGCGGCCAGAGAAAGATCCAGAATTCGGCCTTCAATGAACGGCCCGCGATCGGTGACGCGCACCAACGTGCAGTTGCCGGTCTTTACGTTCGTCACCCGCACAATCGACCCCAACGGCAAGGTGCGATGCGCCGCCGTGAAGGCGTTCATATTGTAGACTTCGCCATTCGAGCCGCGCCGGTTATGGTACGGGGCTCCATACCAGCTCGCGATTCCGGTTTCTGTGTAGATCGGTTTGGCATCCGGTGGGAGGCTGATGACCTCCCGATCTTCCTCCGGAGCTTTGATTTTCGGCTGGGTCACTGGGGGCAGGGGAACAGGCTCAGGTTCCGGTTGCACGATGGGAGGCGGCGGAGGTACGACCACCCTTGCTTGCTTGCGGCCGCCGCAGCCGGTTAGAACCAAAGCGGCCCCCAGAATGAAGACCGGGAAAAAGCGGGCGATCACGTCGGCTTGTGTTGATCGAGATAATCGGCGAGTTTGGACAGCTTCTCGGCAGCCGCGCGGATGGCCTTGGTCGAGCGAGAGCGAACCGCCGGCACCACTTCGTTGTTCAGGTAGGCGATAACCTCCGCGCTGTCCTTTTCCAGGCGCGCGGCGAAGTCGGCTACTGATTTGTTCACTCGCGCACCGGCTTCTTCGACCTTGCGGTTGAAGTCCCTCATGGATTCGATGTGGGAACCTAAACACGTGCACTTCTGCGTCGCGGATACCAGGCTCGCTCATTATTTCCTGCTCCAGGACGAGGGTCAAGCCCGTCGCATCCAGACTGCCACGGGGCGCGGTAGTAGGACGCAAGTATCTGCCGGAAGGTTTGCTGTAGAATCGCGCCATGGTGCGCAAACGCTTGACAACTCTGGTGTTGTCATTGATGCTGTGGTTGGCGGGCTGCACCATCTGGGGCGAACACAAGCCTCACGCCTGGACCGAAGTCACGGGCGGCGAATCCCTGGAACGAGTTTTTTGGGAGCAAGTGAAGAACAAGAAGTGGACGGAACTGGAGCCGCACCTGGCCGCTACGTATGTTCTAGTTACCCCGGAGAGAAGTTTCGAGCGCGCGGCCGCGCTCGAACATTGGAAGCAACTCGACGTCCGCGAGTACTCGCTGGGCGACTTCAACGTACAACCGAATGGCAACACCTATGTGGTTGCTTACACCCTTATCCTTCGCGGGAAACTGGCGGGGCAGCCTCTGCCTAACACACCCATGCGGGCCATGACTGTCTGGCAACATTTGGCGCGCGACTGGTACGCAATTGCTCATTCCGCGGCTCCTGCGACCAGCTCGACTCAACCCAAGTAGTTATTAGGCCCAAACACTAGCCGCCGAAATTGCGGCGACCGAATTAGTGCCCGCGTGGGGTGAAGCCTGTGAATATGGACTGATTGAAGGTTATTTCCCAGTCCATGTCTGAATCGCTGCCGGATAAGTTGACCGTGATTGAATGACCTTCCATGACTCACGTAGAATGCCCGTCCAATGATGTCTTCCCGGCTAGTCCACACGGCGACGTTCGATGTCCGCTGGTTTCGTCAGCGGGTTCTACGCTGGTACGACACCCATAAGCGTGATTTGCCGTGGCGCACGAATTACGACCCCTACCGCGTGTGGCTGGCCGAAATCATGTTGCAACAGACGCGCGTGGCCGCCGTGGTGGAGTACTATGCGAAATTCTTAAGGCGCTTTCCTACCGTGCAGGCGCTGGCAGCGGCACGGCTCTCGTCGGTGTTGGCGGCGTGGAGCGGATTGGGATATTACCGGCGGGCGCGAGCACTGCATCAAGCTGCAAAAAAGATTGTGAAGGACGGCGCGTTTCCCTCCACCGCCGACCAATTGCGAAGTTTGCCGGGAATTGGACGATACACCGCCGCAGCGGTCGCCAGCATCGCGTTCGGCGAGCCGATCGCTGTTGTGGACGGGAATGTCGAACGCGTGCTCCAGCGCGTAACCGGGAAGAATCTCTCGAACCAAGAACGGTGGGAGTCGGCGCATAGCTTGTTGAGCCGGAAGCGCCCGGGAGATTTCAATCAGGCCATGATGGAACTGGGGGCTACGATCTGCCTGCCCCGCCAGCCGCAGTGCCTGCTCTGCCCAGTCTCGAAGCACTGCACGACCCGTGGCGAGTTGTCTCGCGCAAAAGTTGAAGTTCGGCACAAACGCGAAATTTGCTATGGACTCAATCTGCGCGATGATGCCGTATGGTTGGTGTATCGTCCGAAAAGCTCATCGCTGATGCCGGGAATGTGGGAACTTCCCGAGATACGAGAGCCCAATGGCAATCACCAAACTGCGCTGACCCTCAAACACTCGATCACAATTACCGATTACACGGTACGGGTAGCCCGGGGGCCGGTGTCAGATTCGGTTCAGGGGCGGTGGGTACGCCGTTCCCGATTGGCGGCCCTCCCGCTCACCGGGTTGGCCCGGAAAATCCTTCAGGCGATTCAGGTCATCCAATAGAAAGGCTTTTGAAGCCCATGAATTGGCTTCGTAAAATCTTCGGAGGGAAACAGATGGCTGCTTTAGCTGCCGGAACTGCGGCTCCCGATTTCACGTTGCGGAACACCGAAGGCAAGCAGTTTACTTTGAAGGACGGATTGGCGCGGGGTCCAGTTGTGCTTGCATTCTTCAAGATTTCCTGTCCGGTTTGCCAGTACGCCTTGCCTTACTTGGAGCGCATTTACAAGGCATATGGCAACAAGAAGGTGGCCATCGTTGGCGTCTCGCAGGACCAGCAGCGCGATACTCTGGCATTTATTCAGGAGTACGGAATAACGTTTCCGGTGCTGCTCGACGACACCGTTTCCTACCCGGTTTCCAACGCTTTCGGCCTCACCAACGTACCCACCATTTTCTGGATTGCCGAGGACGGCGAAATTGAAATCTCCAGTGTGGGCTGGTCGCGCAAGGATGTGGAGGGGATTCACCGCAAGGCGGCTGAGGAGATTGGCGCCGGCGTCGTGCCTCTGTTCAAGCCCGGCGAGGACGTGCGCGACTTTCGCGCGGGTTGAGGATCGAAGAACTGATCCCGCGGTCGCGGGACGAAAACATCGAATCGTGTCGTCAGCCGGGGGCCCGGCGCGTCCCCGCCCGGGCTCGCCTTCTCCCCCCATCCGTCGGCTTTGCGTACAATAGTGCCCAAATCCCTTCAGGAGTGATCATGCGCACGGCTAACGTTCTGTTGGTGTTGTCTTTAGTGTGTGGTTTTCTGTATGCGGCCCCGGCCCGCAGGAACCTTCAGGTGGCTTCGCCGCGCCTGCCCGGGGCGGCTTTTGCTGCTTTGGAAAGCATCAATCCCGAGCACATCCGCGCGCATGTACGATTTTTAGCTAGCGATCTGCTGGAGGGACGCGGGACCGGGCAGCGGGGCGGTGATCTGGCCGCGGAATACATGGCCACGCAGTTCGCGCTGTACGGTCTGAACCCGGCTGGGGACGGCGGGACTTACATGCAAAGGGTTCCGATGGTGGGTGTTGCGACTCAACCGGATAGTACTTTTTCTCTGGTTCCGGAGAATGGGCAAGCCCTCAATCTGCGGCTCCTCGATGACTACGTTGTCTCCAACCAGACGGAGCAGACGCAGTCCGATCTGATTGCCGAAATTGTCTACGTCGGCTACGGCATTGTGGCCCCGGAGTACCATTGGGACGACTACAAGGGCGCCGATGTCAAGGGCAAGGTTCTGCTCATGCTGGTGAACGAGCCACCCTCGGATAATCCGAATTTTTTCAAAGGCAAGGCGCTGACCTACTACGGGCGATGGACCTACAAATATGAAGAGGCAGCCCGCCAAGGAGCCTCGGGGGTCATCTTGGTCCACAAAACCGACATGGCAAGCTACGGCTGGGAGGTGGTGCGCAATTCCTGGTCGGGCGAGCAGGCTTATTTGAGATCGGAGGGCAGCCCCAAGCTCACCGCCGCTTCCTGGATTCAATTGGACGTCGCCCGCAAGCTGGCCAGCAGCGTGGGCATGGATATGGACAAGATGATGGCCGACGCCCAGGCGCGCGACTTCCGCCCCGTTCCTCTTCCGGTGAGGTTGGAAGCGCGTATCGTGAGCCAGGTTCGGCCGTTCGATTCCAACAATGTGGTCGGAATCATTCCCGGGTCGCATCCCAGGCTGAAGGAGCAGGCGGTGATTTATACCGCCCATTACGACCACCTGGGCATCGTTTCGGGGCGCCCCGGCGACAACATCTATAACGGCGCCGATGACAATGCCACGGGATGCGGCATCCTGCTGGAGATCGCCCGAGCCTACGCCAGCGCCGTCCAGAAGCCTCCCCGCTCGATCATTTTCGCTTCCGTCACCGGAGAAGAAAGAGGCTTGCTGGGCTCCGAGTATCTGGGCCAACACCCACCGATTCCGGCAGGGAAGATCACCCTGGATCTAAACTTCGACGATGTTCCGCCCCTAGGCGCTCCCGAAGAAACAGAAGTCTCCGGCTCGGAAAGGACCACGTTTTATCCGGTAGTTGAATCCACTGCCAAGGACTTCAGGCTGGCTATCCGTCCTGACGCGCGCCCGGAGGCAGGGCATTACTATCGTTCCGATCATTTCAGCCTGGCCCGAGTAGGCATCCCATCGTTCTCGATCAATGAAGGCATGAAGTACAAAGGGCATGACGCGGCCTGGGGGATTCAGCAAGCCGAGGACTTTACGGCCAAGCGTTATCACCAGCCCAGTGATGAATATCACCCCGGCATGGATTTCATGGGCGATGCGGTAATCGCTCGCTTCGGCTTCGCCCTCGGATGGAAGGCTGCCAGCTGGCCGCAGGAAGTTGGCTGGGAACGCGGCGACGAGTTCGAACCGGCACGGCTCAAGAGCCAGAGCGGGCCCTAGCAGAAACCCGCATTTCGGTCTTTGCTTACTTCTCCGCCGGTAACTTGAGTAACCTTTTGTCCTCCCACCCCGGGTGCTACGCTCGACCTATCGGCTGCTAAATCAGCAGCTTCCGAAGAGAGTGCATGCCTGGCGCCACCCTGCCGCCATGTTTTTTCTTTGGAAATCGAGCGCTTGCAAGGTACGCCGCAACGAGCCCGCATGCCACGGATTCCTATCTTCAAACTCGGACATGGTCCCGATCAGTTTGACCGGCCTGTGCTCTCAAGTTACACGCCCCAGCTCACGCTGGAGGGCTTGTCTGCCGGCGTCGACAATCTGCGCCACGATGTGTACCTCAGCCCCAAGTTTGTTGAGCAGATGCGCCTCCAGATTGCGCGTCTAATTGCGCGTCATGGCGACGTCGAACGTGTGCTTACGAGCGATACACCTACGTTCGCGACGGCGGGCAGGGCCTTCGGCAACCTCAAGCCTGCGCAGGCACGCATGAAGTCAGAGCCCGCGGAAATAAAAACCCTTTTGACTAAGTTGCAGGTAGCTGCTCTGAGCCGCGCCAAGGCGGAACACAATATTTCTGTAGACCTGCTGGCACGCCTGGCCGTGATTAAGTTCCTGCGGGCCGAGTTGGTCGGCCAATTCGCGCAAGTGCTGGAACGTTGTCGCATCACGCTGAGGAGTTATGAAGGGATACGCCAGCATACTGGGCTTGAGCTTCGCGAGCGCGTGGCAGCTTTCCAGGTCGGCAAAAAAGCTGTTTTGCGCAAGGCTGGACAGGACCTGTTCCAAAGTTTGCAGGAGATCGAAAAGGAAACTCTGGCCCGCATGAGGCGCTCTCTGTTTGGGGACACGCCCGGTACGGACTACCGGCTGTTTATCAATCGCCTGGTTTTCACCGACGACGGGCGCGATGATTACATCAACGCCGATCATTACGTAATGCTGGGTAACTGGGATCGCGACCCCGACCGCTTCCCCCAAATGCGTGAGGTCGCCGGCAGCTTCCTGCAGTCGCTCGACCTCGGTCCAGCCGCCAAAGATCCTGGCGCCGTCGACGGCTGGCTCAATTCCCCGGACAACGCCCAGGAATTGGTTGCCGGGGGAGCGCCTGACCCCTCTACCGGCCACGGACTTGCGCAGGAGGCACGATTAGCGCTCTGGGTGAAATTGTTGGAAGAGGCCAGGGTAATGGAACACGTCATCGCTTCTTACGAAGTGATGCCGCTTTTGTCGGAGTACTCGCCGCGCATCAATGCGCAGCAGTTGAAGAACGGCTTGGTCTCGCGCGAAGAGTGCAATCGTGTCGAGAAGCTCATCCGGCAGCACGGACGTCTTTCCGCCGACAGCCTGTTTGCCGCCGTGGGACGCGTTTCCGGCTGCCACGGTCCGGACCGGGCAAAAATTGCGGGACGCTTTCTGCGCGACTTCCTGCGCTATCATCGCGACCTGCGCCGCCTGGAGGCCCTCAACTCGGCGCTCGATAGCGTCAACCTTATCGGCAACGAGAAATTGCGGGAGCTGTCTTCGGTCAATGGTACTCTCTACGAATTTCTCCTGCCGGATGAACAGCGGCCTACGGAAGAAAAAGTTCTTCACCACGTGATCATCAAGGCGGACATCCGCGATTCTACTCGCCTGACGCGCTCGCTAATGGACCGAGGTCTGAATCCGGCTTCTTACTTCAGCCTCAACTTCTTCGAGCCTGTCTACAAGCTGTTGCCCAAGTATAAAGCGATGAAGGTCTTCCTCGAAGGGGACGCCATGATTCTTGCGCTGCTTGAGAAGGAAGGCGAGCCGGAACTCGCGGTCAGCCGCGCTTGTGTGCTGGCGCGGGAAATGCTCGACATCGTCCGCGGGTACAACCATCTCCTCGAGCGCGCCGGGTTGCCGCCGCTGGAGCTGGGCATTGGGATTTCTTATCAGGATTCTGCGCCGCTGTATCTGATGGCTGGCGAGCAACGCATCATGATCTCCGATGCGCTGAATGAAAGCGATCGCCTGTCGTCGTGCAACAAACGGGCGCGCAAGGCGGTGGAACGGCTGGAGAGCCTGTTCAACGTCTATGCATTCCAGACGGTCAGCGACGCCGATGCCGGCGAGAACGCCGACGATTTCATGATGAGTTACAACCTGAACGGGATACGCATCAGCCCGGCCGCTTTCGCTAAGCTGCAGAAAGAGATTTCCCTGGAGCCGCGCCACCTGGATGCGCCCGCGTTGTGGGGCAGCGAGCGCTATCGCCTGCATAGCGGGCTGGTTGCGGTGGGCAGCGATATCTTCCGCAAAATCGTGGTGCGGGAAAGTCAGATACCGCAAATCGATCCTCGCAATTCCTCCTTTAAGGGCTGGACCGACCGCGCGTATTACGAGGTGTGCTCCAATCCCGCCATCTACGCGATGCTCGGAGAAGAAGGCGCTGCCGGCGTGTGAAAGCAGGGCAGCAAGCCTCAGGTCATGACCACGAAATCCCGCACCGTAACCAGCGCGAAAGTCAGGTTAACTTCAGGAGGACGAATCCTTTTGACTGATCTCCGGCTCGAAATGGGTCTGGCTGCCGGTGCAGAGGACGAGGGAACCCTTTTCGGCGGGTTGAGCTTTGTCCTTCTGCGGGGGGCACGTTTCTGCAAAACCCAGCTCCTTGGCGGCTTGGGCATCACCTTAGGATAGGCATTCAATATCAGGCCCAGGTGCTTTTTCGCCTTCCCAAAGCCATCCTGGCCCGGCAGAGGGATGTCAGTTTCTCTGGCTGTAGTGCTGGCTTTGGTGCCATCCTGAAGCTCGGACTCTACTACGGGGGGCGAATATCCGGCGCGGTTTGGAGACCCATTTTCCTGGCCCGAGTCTGGCCGCCTTCGCGACAGAAGGGTGTGCTGGTTGAAGTAGTTGCCGAGAATCCTGAAAGCGACGGTCTGGGTCCCGGTTAGGAGCTCCATATGGCCGATGCCATGTCTTTACCGGTATTCAGGGATCTGTCATGCGTCGTGACGGATTCAGATTGTCCCCAATCAGGCGGTCCAAACAAGTTGAGCTGGCGGCGTTGAGAGGCTGATAAAATGAGGCGGTTTCGGGGTATAATGCCTTCCTCCCCCCGGAAGGTATCAGGCCCTTCAAACCACTCCTCGGTGAAGCAACTATGGCAGCAGTGTCGCAGATGATCCGCACAGGTATCGTAGAGTTAAGAAGCAAGGCCGGCTCGTTTTACGCTAGACCATCCCCTTGGGAACGACTCTATTTGGTTTGGACGTTCCGTAATTTTCACGCACTGCCTAAAGAAGTGCTGAATTCCCGCCAAAGGCGACTGGCCGACAAGTTGTGTCACAGCGTCGATTTCACGGTGAGGGGGCCGATCATCCGGTTTCCCATTATCGGAGTCATCGAAAATGCCGCCCCGGTACTAATTGCGAAAACGCAGGCCCTGCCAGCCGCGAGCAACGTAGTCGAGATGGCTGCAACCAGGGCCGAGCTAGACATGCCGCGAGCTGTTGCTGCCGGAGAGATTTCGCTTCGCGCGGCCAGCCCGGCTCAGAATCAACCGTTTCTTGGGACTTTGGCCCGATACGTCGCCAACGTGGTGGACCTGCCATCGGCCAAGGAAGAGCCTAGGGAGCCGAGTAATGACGAGGAAACGCGTCTGGCACTCTCGGATCCAGAAACCGCGACACCTGTAGGTCGAAGAACGGTGGGGTGGGTGCTGGTTGCCGGATGCACCATGGCAGCCCTGGGTCTTTTGGTCCATTTTCGCAGCGTCCGGCATGTGCCGGCTGCAATGGTTGCGCCGGCAATGGCGGCGGTTCACGAAGCTCCTGTCCCGACCCGGCTGCCCGCTCCGCCGGAAACCGTTCTGCCATCCCCTAGGTTGGCCGCCAAGACACCCGCAGTGAGGCCTGCTCCGAGGCCGCCTTTGCAGCTGGCTGCCGCCAAACAGCTGGAAAGCCAGCCCTCTTCCTCGGTTATTCATGTGCTGCCGGCAGTTCCTGCTGCTGATTCGACTACTCCTGTCTCAACTGCTGCTGCCCCAACTGCTGCCCCAACCGCTGCTCCCCCGGCTCCGCCGGAACGCCTGCACATTGCAGAGGCGCCGGAGAGCGGCCTCAAGTATCCGGTGGCAGCGAATAGAACCCTGACTGGCAAAGTCAGCCTCGAAGCAGTGATCGGCGAAGATGGTGCTGTAAGAGAAGTCAATATTCTAAGCGGTAATCGCGCCCTCGCCGGGGCCGCCGCGCGAGCCGTGAAGCTTTGGCGATATCGTCCTTACGAACTCAATGGTCATGCGGTCGAGGCGGAAACGCGAATTACCTTCAGCTTCCTCGGCGATGATGTAGTTTCCGTCAGTTTCTCGCGATAAGGTAAGAAGCGAGCGTTAAACCGGGGCATGGCCGTGCTTAGTGCCGAGGGCACATCATGGGGAAGCCCTGCACGTCGGTGCCGGGGTAAGCAGAGTAATAGGAAATCGAGTCCCGCCAGGGACGACACCGGGAGCTAATCTATATTCTTGAACGCCCATTCCATCCGCAAACTCTTCGACGAAGTTCGCAACGGGAGGCTCTCTCCCGATGATGCCGTCGATCGCCTGCGCCACCTGCCGTTCGAAGACCTCGGTTACGCCAAGGTCGATCACCATCGCGTGCTGCGCGCGGGCATGCCGGAGGTCATCTTTGGGCAAGGGAAGACCCCCGCGCAGGTTGCCGGAATCTTTGCCCGGCTGGCTCAACATAATGGCAACGTCCTGGTCACGCGCGCCGACGAGCAACAACTTGCCTCGGTTAAGAAAGAGGCGCCAAAAGTCGAGTACCGCGCCCTGGCCCGCGCCATCCTGCTGAAACGCGACCGCAAAAAGTACGGCAAGGGAAAAATCGCGGTGGTCTCGGCGGGCACGAGCGACATCCCTGTTGCCGAAGAGGCTGTGGTCACGGCTGAGGTTATGGGCAACGATGTCGAACACCTCTCCGATGTCGGCGTAGCCGGCATTCACCGTCTGCTGGCCAACCGCAACTCTCTGACTGCCGCGCGCGTCGTGATTGTCTGCGCGGGCATGGAAGGGGCGCTCCCCAGCGTCGTGGGGGGATTGGTCGGCGTCCCCGTCATCGCAGTTCCCACCAGCGTTGGCTACGGCGCGGCGTTCAAAGGTGTCGCAGCCTTGCTGGGAATGATGAACTCGTGTGCCTCCAATGTCAGCGTGGTCAACATTGACAATGGCTTTGGCGCGGGATATGTGGCTTCTCTGATCAACCGCCTGTAGATTGCCGTTCAGTTTTGCGATGCAGGAAAATTGACATTAGTCGTTATAACGACTAATGTTGATGGCTGTGCCCAAGGGCATCCAAACCGAGATCAAGCAGACCCAACCGTTCACTGGCTTGGAAGAAGAGACCGCGATTGCCCTGGCGCGTACGGCGGATCAGCTGGCGCGTCATTGCGACGAACTCTTCAAGGCTCACGGACTGACGGCCACGCAATACAACGTACTTCGCATCCTGCGCGGAGCTGGAAAAGCAGGTCTGGCCTGCCGCGAAATCGCCGCCCGCATGATCAAGCGCGACCCGGATATCACCCGTTTATTGGACCGCACGGAAGGGGCAGGCTGGTGCAGCCGCAGCGGAGATCCCGATGATCGCCGGGTGATTGTTGCTCGCATCACTCCGAAGGGGCTGGAGCTGCTAAAGAAACTGGACCGCCCGGTTGAACAACTGAACGTGAAAATGCTGGGCCCTGTGGGCCCCTCGGGCTTACGTTCCCTGCTGCGCCTCCTCGAAGAGGTGAGGCAGGCGGCCGCATGACTCTTGCGGCGCCGCAAGCCAGTCCTAGCGCTTATAGCCGAATTTCCGCAGCAGTTCCCTGCGCGCGTTGACGTCGGCGGCTGACTCGATTCCCTTGGGCGAGTTGCCGTCGATCACCCCCATGACCCCGCGGCCCTGCTCACTGCGAGCGACCACCACCTCGAGCGGATTGGCGGTTGCGCAGAAGATGGAACAGACCTCGTCCACGTTGCGGATGGCTTTCAGAAGGTTAATGGGATAGGCGTTGCGGACCACCAGCACAAATACATGTCCCGCGCCCACGGCTTGCGCATTGCGGATCGCTACCCCTGTGAGTTCGTCATCGTTGCCGTCGGACCGCACCAGGCACGGACCGGAAGCTTCGTTGAAAGCGAGGCCAAACCTCGGCTGGGGAACCGCCGCGACAACCGCTTCGTAGAGGTCTTCTACCGTCTTGATGAAGTGGGATTGTCCAACAATGATGTTGGTGTCCGAAGGGAATTCCATGCGCACGGATTCAAGCTCGAGCATCGCGCCCTCCCACGGAATGCATGATAACGCGACACGATGCGAATCGTGGCGGAAGGGCAGGTTGCTTGGCTTCGAGCCTAATAACTCAATTCCTGCATGCTGATTTTGTAATAGGAGTTGTTGTTCCATCCGGGCGTGTTCAGGCTCGTGTCACAATAGAAAATCGTGCCGCCGCTATGGGTGATGGTCGCGCCCAATCGCCTGCCCGTGTCCGACTCCTTAGAGAAACACCAGCCATCGCTGACCTTAGGCCTTCGCCCATGCCTACTCGGTCAGTAAGCGTCGTCCAGATAGATGCCGAGTTCCAGCTTCCGTCAGTTTTGGGAATTCCGCCTTCCAATGCAGCCATTGTGCCTGCCTGTCCCGGCGTGCGCGGGTTAAATGGAAGGTCGACAAAGGGCACTCGGGGTGCCCCTTTTTCCGATTTACTTTTGGACTATTACGGCGCTTCGATCAATTCCATCTTCCCCTCGCGGGTGCGGTGTAGAACCATCACACTGCCTTCGGGATCGCGGAAGACGAAAACGTCGCGGTCACGGAACTGCGCTTCCTTGATTGCCTCTTCCAGGGTCAGAGGACGCAGCGCAACCGACTCCGTGGAGCGCACCAGATGAGCTTCGGTCGTCCGCGAGACTTGTAGGAATTTGCGCGCGACGATGGGAACCGCGATTGTTCCCGTCGTGCCCACCGCTGCCTGCCGCGCCACCTCTTTGCCTTCGCCGTCCCAGCCCTTGCGCGGCTGGCGCTTCTTGGTCCGCCAGCGAGTCTTGTATTTCACCGTCTGTTTTTCCAGGTGCTCAAGAGCCTCGTTGACAGCCGATAGCATGTCGCCGGCCTGGGCTAGACCAACAATGGGTCCCTTCCGCGGGCTGACGGTGATTTCTGCCTTGTGCCGATGCTTCTCTACGGCAAGAATGACCTTGGTATCGAACTTGTCGCCTAATATTTTTTTGATTTTAGTAAGGCCGGTTTCAACTTGCTTACGAATGGCAGGAATGATTTCATACTGTCTTCCGGTGTATTCGACGTTCATCGTGCGCCCTCCCGGGGTCCTAAACTGAACTGCTTGGGCACAACCGGTTAATCGTTGGTTTGCTGACCGTCCGATCCCTGGTGGTAAGCTCCAATCAACAATCAGAAATCAACCATCAGAAATTTCATTTTTTCACTCTGCGCTGGTGGGTGCTGGGGATGCGCATGTCTTCCCGGTACTTCGCAACCGTTCGGCGAGTGACCTGGATACCCTGCGACTGGAGGATGCGGGTGATCTGCTCGTCGGTTAACGGCCGGGTGGGGTCTTCTTCCTCGATGAGCTTCTTGACGCGCCGTTTCAGGATCAGCAACGAAGTCGCGCCGCCTTCCGGCCCGTTCACGCTCTCGCTGAAGAAGTAACGCAACTCAAATACCCCCTGGGGAGTGTGAGCGTACTTGTTGGCCACTGCACGGCTGACGGTGGATGGATGCACGCCGATTTCTTCGGCCACCTCCTTGATCATCATGGGTTTTAACTGATCAATACCTTTTTCCAGGAAATCCTGCTGCCGCCCCACAATGGCGTAGCAGACTTTCATGATGGTCTGCTTCCGCTGCTCGATATTCTTGATGAGCTGGATGGCGCTCTTGTAGCGCTCCTTTACGTAATTACGTGTGTCCTTGTCGTTGGTGTCCTTACTGAGCAGACGCCGATACGCCGGATTGAGCCGCAGCGTAGGTAGGTCATCGTCGTTCATCACGACCAGCCACTCGTCGCCGTGCTTCACGAAAGCCACATCCGGCTCGATCAGGCGCGGCTGGACCTTGTTGTAGCGGAGGCCGGGTCGCGGATCGAGCGTCTTGATGAATTCCAGCGCGCCGGTGACGGCTTCAATGGGACGCCCCAGAGCCTTGCCGATTTCCTTGTACTGCTTTAGTTGAAGCGCCCTGAGGTGCTGGTCAACGACTGCGATCGCGTCCGCGATCAGTTGCGCGGTGTTTCCGTTGTGAATGCCATTCTTGTGCTGCTCGAGGTTCCGCTCATGGAACCGCAGTTGGTAGAGCAGGCACTCGCGGAGGTCTCGACAGGCGACGCCCGGCGGATCCATCTGGCGAACAATCTCGATGCTTTCCTCGAGGGCTGTCCGATCGAAATTAGGCTTAATGGGAGCATGCGCCGCTGGCGGCGCCGGCGCTTCGACGCTGGAACGCGCCGTGACGACAGGAGCGGTGGCAACCGCAGTTGCTGAAGCCATACCCGTTCCCCCAGGCAGGCTCCAATCCCTTGAATTCTCCGCCCCCGAGGGATCGGCGGGCTCGCCAGTTTCACCCGACTCCTCGGCTCCTCCCAGACCCAGGGCAGCGGCCTCGGCAACCAGGCTGCCGGATTTGGCCGCATCGGCTTCCGGAGAAGACGGAGGCAGGACTCCCAGCAATTCCTCATCGGTTGCGATCAGATACCCGTCCTCATTCAAGTTGCCTATGACTTGTTCGGCAGCCTCCCGTACATCAGGCCGGGTAGCAATGGAACCTAGCTGCCACATCAGGTGGTCGGTCAGGTTGCTGGGCTTGGAGAGGAAATTCTCGAACGAAGGCCGTTCGATTTCTTCCATTTCTCCCGGGCTGCGGTAGCCCGGATCCAGATACTCCTGGAAGAAAGAGCCGAAATCAATCTCTTCGAACGGGTCTTTCTTTTCGACGGCCGTGATCGGGTTCTCTTCGGCGGCAGCGGGATGTTCGCGTTCTTCTTCACGGCGGCTAACGTCGTCGACCAGCGGGACGCTATCTTCCAGTTCTTCCAGAACCGGATTTTCCACCATCTCGGAGTTGATCATGTCCTTGAGCTCAAGTTTGTTGAGCGCAAGCACGCTGACCATCTGCACGAGGCCTGGGGTCAGGATCTGTCTTTGCGAGACCTTCAGGCTCAATCTGTGTTGCAGCAAGACCATGGCCGTCTCAATTATCTCTCGTACCTAGACAAGACGAATGTGACTTCGGTCATAGCTCTTTTTGGCGAGCTCTTAGTTACTAGTTCTTAGTTACTAGTTCTCAGTTCTTCGTTGAAGATGGCCAACCATCTGTCCCGCTTCAACTGAGAACTCTTCTTACACCAGCGAAAAACTCTCGCCCAGGTACACCCGCCGGACTTCCGGGTCGCTGCCCAGTTCTTCCGGCGTACCGGCGCGGAAGATTCGTCCTTCATTAATGATGTATGCCCGGTCGGTGACGGAAAGCGTCTCGCGAACGTTGTGATCGGTGATCAGCAGTCCGATCCCGCTCGCCTTTAAATCCGAAATGATCTTTTGCAAGTCGAGCACGGCAATCGGGTCAATTCCCGAGAACGGCTCGTCGAGCAAGATAAATTTCGGGTTGATGCACAAGCAGCGGGCAATTTCCACACGCCGGCGTTCACCCCCGGACAAGGCCCACCCGCGGTTTTTGCGGATGTGCTGCAAACCGAGCTGTTCGATCAGCTTCTCCATTTTCTCCCGGCGCTCGTGCCAGGAGATGGGCTGCGCCTCCAGCACGGCCAGGATGTTCTCCTCCACCGTCAGCTTGCGAAACACCGACGGCTCCTGCGGGAGATAACTGATCCCGTACTCTCGTGCCCGCAGATACATGGGCACATCGGTAATATCCTCGTCGTCGATTAGCACCCGGCCTGTGTCGGGGGGTATCAGGCCGACTATGGCGTAAAACGATGTGGTTTTGCCCGCGCCATTAGGGCCAAGCAGGCCAACGACTTCACCTTGCAGAACCTGAAGGCTCACCCCATTTACAACCCGGCGCCCACGATAAGTCTTTCCAATTCCGTCGGTTGCCAGCGTGTGCATTTATCTTGCCACTCGCGTTTGGGTCACCGTGGGGGACTTCGCTTCGCCTTCCACCAGCACCCTATCATCGCGTCTAAAGAAAGTCAACGAATCCCCGGTAACTTTGCCGCGTTCGGCATCAAAAATGCTAGGCGGGCCGCCGGTGAGCACAAATTTGTCGTCCGCGGCCGTGTAGACCAGGTGATCCCCTTGCGCCCGGCGGGTAGGTTGCACGATTACAACCTGGCTATCAGCAATGATCTTTTCGATCTGACTCGCGCCTCGAACCGGCGGTGCTGATTTTGGAGGGCTAGCACCTTCGCCTCGTGCTTGAAGATAGACATCCACCTGGTTGCCGGTCATCGTGGCATCAGCGCTTTTCGCCACCACGGTGCCTTCGAAGTGTGCCTTCCGTTCGCTGTCGACATAAATGAGGTTCTTGGAAGTAATGTTGACCGGAGTCTGCTTGCCATTCTTGTCGGTTTGGACCAGGGCAGTTGACACCGGGGTGGTGGCGCTTCCATAGGCGGTCACCGACCGGCGCTCGCGATCGAATACGATGCCGGGAGCCTCAACGATGTTCGCATCCTGCCAGAGGCGTGCCTTCCCGGTGTAGCTGGCCACTCCCGGATTTTGATGCGTAACCATGTTCCGCGCCGTAACATGGACCGGGCTGGAGGATGCCAGCAGCGCCCCGTTCGGTTGCGGTTGGAGATCGCTATACGTGCTCTTGACGTCGCCGTCCGCGAAAGCGTCTCCCGTTGCCCGGTTCATGCGCATGGTGCGAGCCGTGGTGGTCATGCCGCCGTCGATCACGCGCGGCGAGCCGGTCACGTACAGCATCTGGTCGGAAGGGGTGTAGCGGGCGCGCTCCCCCCAGGCTTTGAGGTTAGCGTCAACGTAAGCGACGGTTCCAAGTTGTACAAGGGACTCAATTCCGCCCGTCGGCCAGAAGACCGCATCCAGCATGCGGCTGGTGCTTACCCGGTCAGCTTCGCCGGGAGCGTTGTTCACGATTTTGGCATCAGGTTCGCCGTGCACGGAGTGCAGCCGGCTGCGCTGGTCGAACTTCGCGTCAAACTTCCCCGCCGTCACCCAGGTACGCTGACCCCCGGCTGGGAGTATCGCGATCTGAGCCGCGCCTGAGGTTATCGCACGTTTAAGCCGCCGGCCCTGGTCGACAAAGAAATTAATAATCGGCGCGGTGATTTCAATGTCCTGAGCGTTGCTCGGCTGGCCAGAACTGTTCTGCACAACCTGCGTTCCATGAACCTGTTCCTGGACCAGCTTCACATTTTCTTCTGCCCGAGCCATAGTCAGTAGATTCTTGCCGGAAAAATTCAGGGTGACCCGCCCCGCGCTGCCATGCACTGGCTGCACACCCGAGCTCTCCATCTGCACCTTGCCGGAGAGCACCGCCGTGCGAATGTTGCCCTGCTGGTCGCTCATGAACAGCTCGGCGCGCTCCGAGCGCGCCTGCAGCGGAGAACGGCCTGCCACTTGGATACGCACGTTCTCCGTACCGAGCATGTGGTCTACCGTGTCGTCCTCGCGCAGGAAAACCGTCACATGATCCGATTCATACTGCTCGGGACCGTGCACCATGTGAGGCTGATCGAGATCGATCTGCCGGGGCTCTTTGCGAATGGTTCCGCGTCTCGCGGTCAAGGTGCCTGGTGTCGGCCCAGTCAGGACAAGATTGACCTCGGAATGCATGTCGAGCTGCCCGTCTTTAGCGGTGTAAGTCGCCCCAATCGCCGACCCGGCAGCCTGGGGCACGCCGAATTGAACCTTTTCCGGGGTGTAGGCGTCCCCGGTCTTCTGATTAAAGATCAGCCCGCTGGTCTTAATGTGCACTGGGTTCTTGAGTTCTCTCGGGCTCGCCTGGTCCGGTTGGACGGCGCCGGCAGGATTTGATTGCAGGTCAATTTGGACTTCGCCCTTAGCCGTTATGGTTCCCGACTGCGGGTTGTAATCGAAATCGGAACCATAGATCTGATCGAAACGGCTCGAGTCGCGGCCGTAGATCGTGACGCTTACATCGTGGAGTTCAGCCTGCCCCCCTTCCTTATATTGGATTGCTTTTCCGGCCCGGACGGTAAAGAGGGTTCGGCCTTCCTCGGATTTCGAAATCGTGAACCCTTCCGCCGTCTGCTGGACTTGGAAATTGAGCTTCTGTGGAATGCTTTTTGCCGTGTGACGGAAACGCCAACGCGCAAGCAGGTAAGCGCCCAGCACGACCACCGCGATTAGGATCGCACCCGTGGCAAACCAGCGCCGTAAGTAGGGAATGTTAAGACGCACCTGTTCAGTGTAATTGAAAGGCAGGTGGCCGGGAGCAGGTCGCAGGGCAGTGCCTCAGCTCCCCAACGTTAGGTCCGAGGTCTCAGGCATGTCGAATGGGTATTTGTAACGCGGGCTGTCGTCATGCCACCCGCCCACCTCTTCCCCGCGGGCTGCCCCAAGGCTCCTGCGAGCTGAGACCTGATAGTTGAGGCCTAACACCTGAAACCGGCGCTGCTCCGGCCCCCTAAAAAGACAGCCGCGCGCTCAACTGGACCTCACGGCCGGGAGTGGTAGCTTGGGCGATCGTGCCGAACTGGGGCGTGTTCACGAAGCGGTCAGGCGTGCCCAGGTTGGTGTGGTTGAGCACGTTGAAGAACTCTCCGCGGAATTGGAATTTCATCCGCTCCGTCAACCCAAAATCGCGCACTAATGCGAGGTCGAGGGTCTCGATGCCGGGGCCGTAAATCGAATTGCGCCCGACGTCCCCGAAAGTGAATGCTGCAGGGGCTCGGAAGGCAGAGGTGTTAAACCAGCGATTCCGAGTGTGCGTGCCGGAGGGGAAGATCGGCTGACCGGTGTAGTTGGCGCGAATGGGATTCTCGCCGAGCACCGTCCCGGAGTTCGCCGTGTCGCCGAATACCGAGATCGTGAACGGAAAGCCGGTCTGGATCTGGTAAACGCTCGAGATGCTCCAATCTTTCGTCGCAGCGCGCAGACGACCGGCGTAGGGAAGAGCAGGCAACGAATACACCGCGCTGAGTACAAAGCGATGACGAACGTCGCACCCGGGGCCTTTTTCCGCGGCCAGGTCGTTATTGTTTTGCGGAATGGAAGCCTCAAACATAGGCGACCGGAAATCAGGCGCGTTGCTCAGGTTCTTCGACCAGGTGTAGTTGCCGAGGAAGGTCAAACCATGCGTGAAGCGGCGGCGGACATTGACGTACCCGGCGTCGTACCAGCTTTGTGCCGTGTTCTCCAGCAGGTTGATGGTACTGACCGGGAAGATTGTGCTTACCAGGTTGAGGTTGGCCGGCAGGACCGTATTCGGCACGAAGCCGATGGTTTTGAACGGACGGCGCGGACCGATGGGGCCCGGACCCGGAGGAGCGTTATTCATCAGGTGCGCCCGCTGCAGGTGCACGCCATGCGAACCGAGATATCCCAGTTCCAGCGCAGTTACCCGATCCAGGCTCTTCTCCGCCGAAAGGCTCCACTGCTCGATGTACTGCGACGGCGCATGCGGATCCATGGCCGTGAAGCTGACCGTGGTCTCGCCCAGCACCGGTTGTCCGAAGTTGAAACCTGACGAGATCAGAGAGGCCGACGGAGTGAAGTTGTCGCTCTGCTGTGTTTCGGGGAAAACGAACGGCACATTGTGGCGCTGATTGCACCACGTATTCATGTCCACCGGCGTATAGAAGATGCCAAAGGCACTGTGGACCACCACGCCGTATTTCGGAATCGCCTGAGATATGCCGAACCGGGGGGCGATGTTGCGAGGGTTGGGATACTTCAAGCCTTTCGGATAGCCATTTTTTCCGCCGATGAAGACCGATGGCACGCCGTTTTGAAAAATAAGATTGGAGTTGGTGTAACTGATGTCCACCAGCGGATTCATGTAATCGTAACGAACGCCCATCTCCACCGTGGTGGTGTGCGTCAGTTGAAAACTGTCCTGGACGAAACCGTCCGCGTACCACTGCCGCAGTTGCATCTGCGGAATGCCGGCCTGGCGCTGTTTCACAGCTGGTAATCCCAGCAGAAAGCTGGCCAGCGCCGAGCCTGTGCCGTCGGCCGTAGCCGTTTGCGTGGTGAAACCGTTCGTGAACTGATAATAGCCGCGGTTCTGGAAGAAACCCCACATCGGCCAGATGAACCGGCGATAGCTGCCGCCGAATTTAAGGCTGTGCCGGCCGCGCTGCCAGCTCAGGTGGTCGCGCCCTTCCAGCAGCGTGTCCCAGGCGTGCATGGGAGTGGCAGCAAAGGTGTCGCCCATCCCGGAGTAGCCCTGCACGTTAAACCAGGGAGCTCCCCACGCTCCCGGACCGCCGAACCCGATGCCCTGAATGCCAAGCTGGCCGACAATGTCGTTGAGGTTGGCATTCTGTTGGTTCCGGCGCATCACCAGCCGGGAAAGGGTGATGCTGGCGACATTGACCATGCGCGGGCCGACCACGCGTGTCCAGGCGACGCTGCCATGCTGGGAGAAATTGTCGTGAAAAGAACCGAAGCCCGGCAGGTTCTCCGGCATGAACCCATTTTCGCTACTCAGAGAGTAACGCCCAGTCAGACTGTCCGAATTGGCAAAGGTGTGATCCATCCGTACCGTGCCCTGGTTGTTGCTGTGGAGTTCGTTGCCATCATCAAGGTAGTTGTTGCAGTCTGGGCCCGCGCCGAGCACGGTGGGCGAGCCCATCATCGTCATGCCGCACCCAATAGCACTCATGCCCATTCCCATACCTGCATTCGGCAAGGGCACGTTCTTCTTGAGGAATAGTTGGGCGGCCGGGTTGATCAGCTTCTGAGGGATCACGTTGCCGGGAAAGGGATCGCGAATGATCTCGGGGTTCTTGGGGCCGACCGGCTTGCTGGGATCGAAGTTCGGGTTGGGATACGCGCTGAACGGGTTATAGATATTTGTCCCGCTCAGGCTGAAGTCGCCCATCGCTTCCATGGCCGAAGGGACAGTGTCAATCATGGCGTCCGCCATGGCGTGACGGAAGCCCTCATAGTTCACGAAAAAGAAAGTCTTGTTGTGAACCATGGGTCCCCCCAAGGAGGCGCCGAAATTGTTCTGGGCGAGATGATTGTTGCCCATGGCGGCAAACGGCGTGGCATCCATCGCCCCGTTGCGCAGAAATTCGTAGGCTGTGCCGTGGAACTGGTTCGAGCCGGACCGCGTGACAATGTTGATCTGACCGCCACCGGCGCCGCCCATCTCGGCCGAGTAGCTGCCCGTCTGAACCTTGAATTCCTCGACCGCGTCCGGCGAGGGGCTTAGATTCAGGGTGTTGAACGTCGGATCGGTGTTGGTAGCGCCGTCGAGCAGAAAGTAATTTCCGTTGGGACGGCTGCCCGCAATACTCACCGCGGAGCGTTGTCCTGGCCGCCAATATAGAGGATTCCTGTCACCGGTCTGCGCCCCGTGACCCACATGCGCGCCAGGTACGGTCAGCACCAGGTCAATCAACATGCGGCCATTGAGCGGAAGCTCGCGGATCGATTGCGGCTCGATGACTTCGCCAACGCTGGCATCCTGGCTGCGCAGGACTTCAACCGGGGCACCCACTTCTACCGTCTCGGTGACCGAAGCCAGCTTCAGCCGGATCGCGACCGTTAACCGCTGTCCGACCTCCAAACCCAGCGCTTCGTGGGCCGGGGCAAATCCTTGGGCCTGCGTGGTGAGCTGGTAGTCTCCCGGCGGAAGCCCCGGAACCTCGAAAAGCCCTTGCTCATTCGTGACCACGTGCCGAGTCGCGCCCGTATTGACCGCTTTCAGTTGGACGGCCGCCCCAGCGATAGCACGTTGCGCGGGATCGCTGACACTGCCGCTCAGCACCGCGTAATGACTTTGAGCCAAAGCCGAGAACCCGAATGACAGGAGAAACAGCAGCAGTAAGCGTTTCAAATCCCCCCCATAGAACATTAGATTTCAGATTTGCGACGGGAACCCGCTTGGCCCGATCCCGGCCAAGAGTCGAGCCAAAAGATGGTGAGCAATCTAGTGATCAACCAGGCAGGCAACAATAGTAGAAAAGTATTAGCGAGCGGGTTGGGTGCCCTTTGACCCGCCTGAGTCCTCCGGCGGATGAATCAGGTGGCCACTGAGGTCTTCCTAACTCGAAATCTGGGCGACTATTTGCTGGCTCGGCCACGACAGGAACCTCTTTGCCGGAGCATGCGCAGATCTTGCCGGCAGAGAGCCAGGGTTCGGCGTTCGGCCTCAACATTCCGGCTGCGGAGATTACTTCCCATTTCTTTTTGCCATTGGGTCATGGCCTGCTCGGCCTCTTCAATCCGCCCCATGACTTTTCCCGGATCTCGCTCCATGTAAGCAGCGACGTAGAGTGCCCGCCAGTGATTTGTTGCCTGGTCCGCCATCGCACCCCCTCAAGTCCAATCACACCATCGGGCCCGGTTTTCCCAGGCTGCCACGCAAAAATGTCGTAAGCAAGGGTGGCATGGTAGCGCAAATTGCCTGGCGAATGCAGCAACAAAAATTGTGCAACAAAAATGGTGCGGGTTTGGAAGCGGAGAACTGGGATTTGGCCCAAAATTCTTCAGCTCACTACCGGTTGCAGCCCAGATCAGCGTTTAGCTGTCTGCCACCGGCTGCTCCCGGCAGTGTACTCGCATCGTGGGGTCCGTCAGGTGGCGGTTCCGATGCGCTGCATGAGGACGATGATGGGAAGGAATCTAGAGGTCCTCGCCGATCGGGACAATGGTGAAAAAGTACTAGAGGCGTTAGGCCACCGCACGCTTGTCACCCCCGGCGAGCGCGTACTTTGCGCGAGTCGAGGGACCTGCTGTTTCCGAGCGACGACAGAAGTTTTCACCGGCACGCTTCAGCTACGCGGTCGGAGGCTCCTCTAGAACCCGCTCTCCGAACTGATCCCCTCACCCTCAACACACTTGTACGCCCGGCCTGCCGCCAGATTCCTGTACTCCTCAGTTCTGCCGTTCGGCCATTGAATAACGACCCGATCGATTCGGTCGCGCTGTCCCACCCCGAACGTAAGCGGCAGCTCGGACTGCGACAGGTAGCTCGATCCACTCTTAACCAATCGCGACTGGGTTGCGCCGCTGTGATAAATGCGTACTACCCCGCCAATGGCGTCGCGATTAGATTGCGTCCCCACCAGCCGGAACCGAATGCTGCGATGGCCCGCGAGTTGGTCGTTGCGATAAAGAAACGCCGGCCCTTGATTGGTGGTCATAAGTAGATCCAGATCGCCATCGCGATCGAAGTCACCATACGCCAGCCCGCGCCCGACCTTCGGCTGGCGGAAGTCGTCGCCGATCTCTGAACTCACGTCGCGAAAGGTGCGACCTCCGGTGTTTAGGAAAAACTGGGGCGGCTGCGCGTAGCCCACGTTGCCGCGGATGTTGCGCACCGTGTCGTCAATGTGCCCATTGGCCGCGGCCAGGTCGAGATTGCCATCCAGGTCAGCATCGAAAAACAGGCAACCAAATCCCAGAGTCGTCTTGGAAGGCAACCCGACTCCAGACTTTGTGGCGATGTCTTCATACCCACCCTTGGCCTGGGCGCGGTAAAGCCCGATCATCTCGTTATCGAAATTGGTGATTGCCACCCCCGGAACGCCGGAGTTATCGAAGTCGCCTGCATCCACTCCCATCCCGGCGCGGGCTTTCCCATCAGCGCTGAAGGCGATCCCCGCTTCCACGGCCACATCCTGGAAGGCGCCGTTATGCCGGTTGCGGTAGAGTTTGTTCGGCTGAGTGTCGTTGGCGACGACGAGGTCGGGCCAGCCATCCTGGTCGTAGTCGAACAGGGCGACGCCGAGCGACTTTGAACTGCTATCGAAAATGCCGCTCGAAGCCGTCACGTCCTCGAACGTTCCGTTGCCGCGATTATGGAAGAGCCAGCAAGTCTCGCCACGATACGCTTCGGGCGTGCAGTAGGACTTGTGCTTGCCATCAAGGCTGCAAAACACATCGTGATTGGGCGACCACTTCACGTAGTTGCAGACGAATAGATCGAGCAGGCCATCGCGATCGAAGTCGAACCACAAAGCTGAAGTGCTGAGCGCCTGGCGCCCCGCCAGGCCACTGGACTGAGTCACGTCGACAAAGCTGCCCTGGCCGGTGTTCTTGAACAGGCGATTCTGTCCCACGCATGTAATCAGGAGATCGGGAAAGCCGTCGTTGTTGTAATCGCCGACCGCGACGCCCATACCGTACATTTCGGCATCGAGACCGGCCTTTCGCGTCACATCGGTGAACGTGCCGTTGCGGTTGTTGCGATACAGCTTGAGCGTCGTCCGCCCCCGCTTGTGGCCGGGCCAGTCCATGCCGTTGATCAGGAGAATGTCCAGCCAGCCATCCTGGTCGTAATCGAGAAATGCGCAGCCGGCACCAAGGGTCTCGGGCAGGAACTTGCCGCCGTAAGCACCGCTATTATGTTGAAACCGGATCCCAGCCGCACCCGTGACGTCTGCCAGCCGAAATCCGAGGGGCGAGGTTTGGGGTGCGCTGAATAGCTCAAGTGGCAGTGCGGAAGCGGAAGCCAGTCCAGCCAGCCCCAGGAGGAAGGACCTGCGATTCACGGAATGTTCACCAACCCGTTGCGGATGGCATACACCACCAGTTCAGCGGTCTTGTGAATGCCAAGCGCATCCATAATATTGGCGCGGTGCACGGCGACGGTGTTGGCGCTGAGAGCGAGTTGCGCGGCAATCTCCTTGTTCGACTTTCCGTCCACGATGAGTTGCAGGATTTCCAGCTCGCGAACCGTCAGGCCGTAATTCCGCTCGCCTTTTAGCGCAGCGGGACGCGCCACCTGGGGATCAAGCACCGTCTCGCCTTCCGCCACGCGCCGGATCGCGGTCACCAATTCCATATCCACCGCGCTTTTCAGAATGTAACCCCGCGCCCCGGCATCGAGTGCCTGGCGCACCCAGGTGTCTTCCGAATGCATGCTCAACATGAGAACGGCAATGTCGGGAGATTTCTCGAGAATGCGCCGGGTGGCGACCAATCCATTGATGCCGGGCAGGGCACAGTCCATTACAATCAGACGAGGTTTCAGTTGCTGCGCCAGCCGGACCGCCTCTTCTCCGTCCCCCGCCTCGCCGACGACAGTAATATCGGGCGCGTCCTCAAGAATGCGGCGAAACCCCCGGCGCACCAGGCTGTGATCATCCACGAGCAGGACGGAAATCTTATTGGACATGCGGCTCTGACTTCTCCAGGGGAACCTTTAAGCGAACCAGGGTCCCGCCCTCCGGTGGCTCGAGAAATTCAATTTTTCCGCCGAGCAGTTCGGCTCTCTCCCGCATGGCTACCAGTCCAATGCCCGCCTTTGCCGGTTGCGATACAAAACCTCTCCCATGATCTTCCACTTCGAGTTCGAGGCCATTCGGCAAAAACCGTAGCCGCACCCACGCGCCATGGGCCCCGGAGTGGCGCGCGACGTTGTTCAGCGCTTCCTGCAAGACCCGATAAATGTGAACTCCAACGCTGCCATCCACGGGACGGGAGTTCCCGGATTTCTCATAGGATATGTCAACCCCCGTTTGCCTTTCCACCACGGGAATATACCAGTCAATGGTGCTCTCCAGGCCCGCCTCGTCCAGCATGACCGGATGCAGTGCCTGCGACAGGCTGCGAACCTTCTCCAGAGTCGATTGCGCGATCTCGGTGACCTCGCGGATTTCCGCGCGCAAGGGCGAGCCCTCCGCTGCGTGATTCCCCGCCCGGCTCAGCATGGAGCCTACGGCAGTGAGAATCTGGCCGAATTCATCGTGCAACTCCCTGGAGATGTAAAGCAGCGTAGACTCCTGGCTCGAAATCAGCGTCTGCGCCAGTTCGCTGCGTTGCTCGGACAAGGCGGCCAGTTGCGCAAATAGCCGCCGATTGGAGCGGATCAGGTACAAGCTCGTGAACAGAATTGCCAGTAGAATGGCCATGAGGAAGATGTAAACCTGCCGCTGCACCCGATCGTAAATCCCGCCGATACGGAGTGCCGCCTGTTCCTCACTCTCGTTGTTCTCGACCAGCAGGCGGGCCACCGCGGTGCTCAGCCCTGCTTGCCGGGCCTGCAATGAGTCCCTGATCTCGGTTTGTGCCTTTTTCGGCTTGCCCTCGCGCGCCAGAGCAAAGATGCGATCGACGGCATCCCAGAACTGAGCCAGAGCCTTGCCAAGAAATTCCCGCTGCTCGGGTGTGCGGTGGGCGACCGCAACCTGCTCCTCGCGATGAAGAGCATCGTCAAGGTCCTCCCGGATTCGTTGGAACTGCGCCGACCACGCGGTGAGCGGATAGGGCTCGTCGTTATCCAGCATGTCTCGCATGGCCAGCGCCAATAAATTCAAATCGTTCTGAATACGCAGAAGCTGCAGTGAGTCTTTGCGGTTGCGGTCGGCAAGATCGTGCTGCAGCTCGCGCAGTCCGGAGATCTGCACGGTAATGTAGGAGGAATAGGCCACCACTGCTCCCAGCGTGATGACGAGTCCCAGGATTAGCCCCGCGGTGGGCGAGCGTTCTAGGGCAGCCGAGCGTGGCACCAGGCGAGGATATAACGCGCGAGAACCAAGTACCAACCGGCGCGCCCCTTGCGCCTGTTCTGAATCTGGAAATTCTGGGTCTGCCTAAGTCACGGGCGGAGAAGTGAGGAACCCCCTTGGGTCGAAAGCTACTGCTTTAATTTCTTGCACCTAGAGCCGACCCATCGTTGCCCCGATTTCTATTGCGGCTCTTTTAGATTTTCTTATTTCTGCGGGAATGAGGCAGCCTCGCTGATGCGAGCGCCCTTACGATTCTCCTTATTTCTTGACGATTTTCAGAGTACCGCGACGACTGGGCTGGGATAAGAGGGCTGCGGAGACAACCTTTGGCACGTCATGGTTGGCGTAGTGCGCCGCGTGGTTGCGTTTGTATTCCTGCTGTTCGTGAAACTGCCAAATAAGCATCGAAGTCATCACTGGAGCGCAGCGCGCGTAAACGGAGTACGGCTTCGGCACCGGTTAA
>QIAU01000049.1 GCA_003225055.1 Acidobacteriota bacterium | reverse complement strand
TTAACCAACCGATGGATACCCAACTGCGGGTCCACTTCTACCAGCACGTGTACGTGGTCGGGCATGATTTCCAGAGCCATGATTTCGGCACGATATTTGTTTGCCACTTGCCTAAGCACCTGTTCGCATCGTTTAGCGCTGGGTCCGACCCGCACAGCTCGCCGATACTTAGGTGTCCACACACAATGGTACTTGCTCGAATAGACCACGTTGTGGTTTGATCTGTACCCTTCCAGGGCCATACTGATTCTTGTACCTAATGAAGCAATCTAAGACAAGGCAAAATCACGCCTTATATCCCCAGCCCTTAGGGCGGGGCTTTACGGCGCTTCTTGGTAAAGTGCGGCGAGCGGCACTTGCGCGGAACCGGGACGGGGGCCTCTAAACCAGGGCGGTGATACGGGTGAAACAGCTTGATGAACCGGGTTGTTGAAGTCGTCTATACTTTAATCCAACTTCACGCAGGAGAAAGTCGCAAATGAGAATTATCGGAATCGCAGTTCTCGCTATGTCGCTTGCCTCGCTCGCCTTTGCCGTGGAGGAGGTCGCGGCGACCCATGGCATAATCACGAAGATCGATAGAGCAGCTAAGACCGTAGTCATCAAGACTGCGGAGGGTACCGAGCATGTATTCCACTGGACCAAGGACACTGCCGTTCATGGAGTGCGAGCCTCCGATGTCGCTGCGAGGGATTCGTGGCACGGCCTAAAAGAGGGGTCCGAAGTCGTGGCGCACTCCACGAAGCGGGGGACGGAAGATACAGCAGTTGAAGTCGACAAGGTCGGAGACGCCGGTCTAACGAAAACCGAAGGAACGATCAAGCAGATAGATCGCGGCGGAAAGAAGCTGGTCATCAAATCCGCCGACGGCACCGAGCACGCATTTGCCCTTACCGGCCACGCGGCTGCAGACGGCGGCAAAGAGGTGGCGGCGGGCACGGAGAAAGGTACCAAGGCCGTGGTTTACTCCACGCAGAGCGCCGGCAAGAAAATCGCGCACTTCTTCGAAAAGATCTAGAAACCGGGAAACAAAGATCAGTTCGTATTTATGTTTGAACGCTATCGGGAGAAGGCGTGGCGCGTCATCTTCTTTGCGCGCTGCGAATCCAACCAGTTCGGTTCTCCTTATATAGAGGCGGAGCACTCGCCGGGTCGAAGTCGAAGGCCGATCCCTTGTCATAGAGAAGCGGGGTAGCCCACGCGCAGTGTTACTCAGCATCAGGGACTATGTGCGACTCGCGGTTCCTGAGCCCGAGGTGCTTCGAATCCTCGGGCAGGAGTCCAAACGAAAGGGCACAAGCCGCTTGGGCGCCAAGCAGGTCGACCAGATCATCAAGGCTGCTCGCAAATCCAAGCGCCGATGATTCCGCTTCGGCTGGTAATTGACACGAATGTGGTTGTGTCCGCCGCGCTCAAACCGGAAGGCCTCGAGCGAACGGTCGTCTTGCTCGCGATGACCAGGCCTGCTCGCTGGTATGTTTCCGATCCGATCGTGTCGGAGTATGCAACGGCTCTAGCCCGTCCTGAGCTCAAGATTCGCAGAAGCTTACGGCAGCAATTGCTGCAATTGATCAAGAATTACACTCGCGTCGTCACACCCTCGTGCCTGGCCCAGGTCACTTCCGACCTGGCAGATAATATATTCATTGAATGTGCTGATGCCGCACGCGCCGACTACCTAGAGACGGGCAACCAACGTCATTTCCCCAAGTTCTGGAAGAACACCAAAGATCATCACTCCCAGCGAATTTCTCAGTGTGCTAGCGCCACACCTCATTCGTTGAGTCACTGTTCAAGGCCTAAGCTGAGCACAAACGATCTGCTCGTGGTTCGGCTAACATGGCTGCGGTGGATCCGGTGTTGACCATGTCGACCAGGCCGTAGGCAGCGAGATCGCGCCGCTCCAAAAGGCGCTGGAATTCAGTGAGTGAGATCTCAGCTAGGTCCGCCTCCAGGCTGGGCACGCGAATGTAGCGTGGAAAATGTTACGAGCTGGTGACCGTGCATCACCTGGCGAGCGGGCTGGAGTACTGTGAGCAACAGGGGAAAGCCGCCGTCGCAGGCACGGTAGCTGGGATTCAGGAGATTCGTAGCAACAGAGGCAGAGTTCGGCTCTGGTGAGTACAGCGAAGCAAGTCACCGCCGCTACCACTGAGTTTCAGAAGATTCTCGACCCACCCCGCGTCGTCTGAAGTGGGCACATCGGGCGCACTGGCTCGCTTGGGAGTGGGCAGGGCCTATGCTTTGTCGGGAGACACGATGAAAACGTCGATCCCGACATCCCCATCCTGAAACAAGCCAAAGCGGAGTACGCCACGCCGCACTATGATATCTAGGTTGATTCCTATCGCAGAGAGGCAAAATTTGACGTTGACCCATAAATATGGGAACCTAAGAGTGTGAAGAGGACTCTCGAAATTCCCGACTCCATCTTCCGCCGCGCCAAGTCCGTGGCTGCCCAACGCGGAATTCCGCTCCGGGCTCTTGTCTCCGAGGCCCTTGCGGAAAAGCTCCGGGCGGACAACGGCAGCGGCAAGCCGTGGATGGCTGCCTTCGGCAAGCTCCGGCACCTGCGCAGGGAAACCGCCAAAATCAACCGCATCATGGAAGAAGAATTCGAGCAGATCGAAGCCGAGGACGGGTTGTGATTTTGGACACGAATGGACTCTCAGCTGTGGCAGAGGGGGAATCGGCGCTCGAACCGATCCTTCGCAAGGCCGCTCAAATCGCCATTCCTGTCATTGTCCTGGGTGAATACCGATATGGGATTTCGCAGTCGCGCAACCGAAAACACTACGAGCGATGGTTGGCCGAATACCTGCCCACATTTCGAATCCTCGACGTGGATGAGCGACCACCCTGTCCTACAGTGCCGTCCGCACCGAACTGAAGAGGCTGGAACGCCGATTCCTTCCAATGATGTTTGGATTGCAGCGTTGTGCCGCCAGCATTCGCTGCCTCTTCTAAGCCGCGACCGGCACTTTGACGCCGTGGCAGGGATCCGAAGGCTTGAGTGGTAACTTCTTGTCCGATCATCATCGTCGGGAACTGAGGCCGAAGTTTGTGCAACCTGGTTGCACAACGATTGGCACGCCGAGTCGGCACGCATGCCGCTTACGACAAGATTGATGTGAAGATGGCGAAATATGGAAGTTAAGCCGATCAAGAACGAAGCTGATTGCGAAGAGGCACTTCACCGGATCGAGGAACTGTGGGGGGTAGCCCAGGGCACCGTGCGGGGAACTGGATCTCCGCGTGGCCCTCGTCGAGGATTATGAGCGTCGGCGCCACCCGATGGATTCGGACACGATTGAGGCAATCAACTTTCGTCTCGAGCAAGAAGGTAACCACATTCGTGCTTGGTTGGGTTCACTGGAGACCGCACTCGCGTCACAGGCGGCTTGTATCAAGCTGAGGATGCTTTGTCTTGTTCACGTCTAAACTCGCCACCCATGACCGGGCTAAACAGAAAATCGTGAAACTCACCCGTCAAACCGCTCAAGCGCAACACCGTGGCAATCTGCGCCCAGTGTCGGATCTCATGCATAAGAATGTGGACCACAATTTTCCTTGGTGTTGCTCTCAAAGAGTTATTTAGGAGCTTGAAATCCTGCGGGACATCCCACTCCTGCGCGGGGAACGTCTCGATGAATTTCCTTAATTGCTTCCGGCTTGTTTGACTGAATTCAAAGAGCGCTTCGACGTTGTCGCTTGGAATAGAAGCCGGATCGCTCAACCTTCGGCCAGAGAGCCTTTCAACGTACCGCTTCTCGGCAGAAAAGATATGCCTCACCAACTCGCCGACGGTTTCAAAGCGGACATCGTCATGCGGCCCCGCACTGGTCTTCAGAACTTGATCACCGTGCTACCCGAGCCACTCATACCACTTCTGTCGCTCCCAGTCGGTATAATCGAGCACATCGTTCAGACTCAGACTGAGCATTTGCAACCTACCCCGTACAGCTTACGGCATTTCAGGACTCAGAAGCGATGGCGTTGGCCGCAAATTCGACTCAACACCGGCAAGGTTCCTCGTTTTGGCACCGCTAGCCCCCCGCCAGTGCCGTTTTCCAGGTGATTCGTGTTGACGAGGCTCATGATTAACGCTCCTTTGCGGATTGGCAACCATGTCCCGCGAGGCGGTTAGGTTTTTTGATCCTTCCGCGTTCCACAGCCAGTTCTTGAGCCATTTTGGGCCTATCGACTTCATGGGCCTGCCTCTTCGGGGCATGGTGGATTCTGATTCCGTACGTCCTTTGGATGCTCGTGTTCAACATAGGTGGCGAGGAGCTGTGGTGGCGCGGCTATGTGCTGCCACGACAAGAACTCGCTTTCGGCATGATCACTTGGGTTGTTCATGGCCTGTTGTGGTCCGTCTTTCACCTTTTCATGCAGCCTAGTCTTTGGGACGCGGTCCGGATGGAAATCAGCGGGGTCGCACTCTCCTTTGTCGCACAGCGGACAAAAAGCACTGGCCTGGCGTCGTCGGCCACGGCTTTGGGAACTTGCCTTTCTTTCTAAGCTTGGTTCGAGGCGTGTTTCCCACTTAGACATGCTGGAGGCTCCCACTGGGCGGCGTAAGCCCGCATGCCGAGGTTCCTGGCATGGCGCGCTCGTCGCGGCAGGACTGTTTGGCACCGCTGGGTAGAAGCCGTTTTCTGTGGGCCGCGGATGGTACTCGCGGTAGAGTGGATGACATTTCGGCGAGCCCCAACAGTGCGCGGTTCCGCGTCAAGAATAGGAGATCGTCACGGAGCCACGCAGAACTTTACAACTACCTTGCAAGAAATTTACAACCAGCAAACATCATAGTTGCGCCAAAGCAAAGAGCTAAAACGGCATCACGGCGAGGATGCCTATAACATGTCAGATCGCGCGAATCGAGCCCTCCTAAATCGCGTACCCTAGCAAGGAGATGCAAAACCACATCGACATTCTCAGCCGAGTTCGTTGATTCTTGCTCTGCACAACCTGTGAGGATGAATAACCGCTCCAAACTCGGTTTCGTATTGCAAACGGTTCTGCTCCTGTTGGCTATGCTGCTGCTTCCGGCATTTGGTTATTCACAACTATCTCGGACAGCAATTGTTCGGCGGGTGGCGATTCAAGGCAGCAAACAAGCTCCGGAGGTGGCGATCACGTCTAGCGAGCCGATTACACCCCAGCTCAAAGTGCTCACCGGGCCCGACCGCGTGGTAATTGACTTTCCGGGAGCGCTACCCGGCGACCAGGTAAGAAGCATGGCTGTCAACTGCTGCGGAATAAAGCGTGTGCGGGTAGGTCTCTTCGAAGCCACACCTCCTATCACGCGCGTGGTGCTCGATCTCACTGCCCCCAGTAAGTATCAGGTTTCCCCGTCTGGCAATACGGTGATTGTGAAGCTGGGTGATACGCTGGGAGCTGCGAAGGCGGGGAATGTTCCGCACGTCTCGGCCTCCAGGCCGGTACCTCGGCTTGCGCCGCGAATCCAGGGGAGTTCTCAGGACTATACTGCCTCTGCGGACCGAGTCAAACAGGCGTTACGGCATTTGGGCGCTTATTCAGGGGGCCACCTTCCTACGGTGGACGGTTTCGCGCGCCCGGATATCGAGCAGTTGGAGCGATATGAGCGTCCTTTCTATCGATATCGCGTGGAAGTAAAAGCAATCGATACGGCTCATACCATCGTGAATGTCACGGCAAACCTCAGCGCCTGGTTCAATGATCCCAACCCGTCGCAATCAGGCTATCGTTCTTTGCCGTCCAATGGTCGTCTGGAAGGGGATTTGTTGGCCCGGGTCCAAGACGCGTTGCAAGTCGAAAAGTCCACGCTGACAAGCGATTCAGCCCCAAAGCACAGTGCGCTTCCGTCGTCACTATCACTCCCCGCGCCTGTTTCCACTGCTCCGGCTGACGTGGCTTCGAAAAAAGCTAAAACAGAAGCGGCCGCAGCATCTGAAGAGAAGGACGGCCAGGATCAGGACCTGCGATATTGGGTCATACGCCAGGAAGTGCACCCCTTTGACGGGGAATGGTCACGGTTGAAAGGAAAGAGCGCGCTCTTCGTCTTTGCCAAGCCGCGCGGTTTGCTTTCTGATATGGTCCCGGATGAGCGGAAGGTCTTGTTTCTCAAGAGAGTCTTCGCCGACAGTTATGAGGTCGCGATGCACTCGCCGAATTCATTCCAAGGTGTGGTAGTGATCTTTGTAGGAGGCCGAGGCGCCATCGCGGCCGCAACTTTAACCGACATTCGGCAGTGGATGGGAGGCGGCCTGCCCGACGATGCTTTCATCAAACGATGCTCGCTAGACCCGCCTGCGGAGTTTCCCCGGCCGGCACATACCGAGTGACGGCAGGCGCGACTGAAACCATGGAATCCAAAGATTCGGAGTGCGGAGAGATTATTCTGCGCGCCTCCAGCCGCCCTCGGGTAATGGAAGCCAGCGCTGACGATCGAGTTCAGAAGCGAGAAAGCGCCAAAGCTTTTCGATGTCGGGGGTCGCTGCGGACCCGCAGGGAAGGAGCGCCGTCAGCATTTGCACCAACAGATCGACCATCATCGCCTGGACATGACGCACGTGACTGAACGCACCGGATCGCCACAAACACTGGTCTGCTCGAAGACTCGCGCCACGTATCAACGACAATGCTGTCAATACAACCAGGACCTCGCTTCCATGGCGGCACTTCTGGCCACTCATCGGGGGGACGGATGTATCGATTAGAAAAGGTACTTCGAGGGAGGTACACATTGCCGATGGTTATGTGGCATAATGTACTCATGATACGGACGGCGGCGACAACGGTGACAACGGCCAAAATGCTGAATGAATATCTTCAGGATTGGCTTGGAACGCGTGCTGAATCTGAGCAAGAGATCGTAGACCTCGTAGAAGCCGGGTTGCCAACGAAGGTGGTCAACCACCTAATGATTTCTGCCCGAGCTGTCGCTCAATCTTCTGTATCGCTTCCGCAAGGACATCGCATCACTTTGCGGATTGCCGATCGCAATCAGTTGAGAGGAGATACAGGCTCGGGAAGTGAAGGTAAGGGACTCCAACGGTGTGGCTGGCTGGCAAATTCTCGCGGCGTGCATTTCACATATTTCTTAAACACCGAGGCGAAGTACGCGGGATTGCAGAATCCGCAACGTTCCGCGACTTCGGCCACATTCAGACGCGGATCCATCAGAGTTCGCTTAGCCAGCTCCACCCGCTGCTGAATGAGAAATCCTTCTAGCGTCACACCCGTGGTGCGACGAAAAACCCTGCTCAAGTGTCCCGAGGAAAGGTGTAAAGCTGTCGCCAATTCCCGGATGGTTACAGTTGCCACGCCACGGTCTTCGACTAGCTCACGGACCGCCAACACGATCTTTTGCTCGCGCTCGCTAAACGCTGACGCGACATTCTGGGCTACCACTTCGGCGAAACGGCGAAAAGATTCACAGGCGGCAAACGGAGTGGGGGCGTACAGAATACCAGTGATCGCATGCTCTTTGGCAGCCCGCACTCGGGCGGCGTCGGCGCCGACACTGATTGCCTCTAAGGCCAGGTGCTCTGCTGCCCAGGTCAGGAGTGCGCGTGACTGCTGCGTCTTGGCAGAAGAATGGTCCGCGGGCAGAGCCTGTGCGAGGAACTCCCGCAAAACGGACCCAACGCCCTTGCACCGCTGAACCACTTTCACCAGGTGCTCAAGCGCTTCCAGCGGCCGTACCGCCCTGCTCCCAGGGTCATCAAAAAAGCACACCGAGTCGTCACTCGCATCCAAGGCCGCACACCCTTCGTTATAAGCCTGCACGAGTTCCTCCGGTTGCGCATGGGCCTGGCTGATGCCGGCCCGAGCCGATGCGCCGGAACGTTCGCCAATCTCCGACAGAATCGAATGCGCCATTTCCTGCAGCGAGATGCGTTCGTGACTGGGATTGCGAACTTCGTGACTGGTAAACACGCAGAGTTCGCCTGGCCTGACCACTATGGCCAGACTATTCGGCCCGCTCTGGCACAGGTCCTCCACTACGTGCGACAAGCGGTTTAGGGTGACCTGGTTAGTGCTCGGCGCACCGACAGAACTGCCGGGACCTTTCAGCTGCAGGACCATCACGCGATCCGGCAGTTTCTGCAGCCCGGCGCGGCGGGCCAGTTCATTCAATTCGTGGCGATCGCCTATCTGCCCGGAGAGGAGAATAGTGGCCAACTCTCGGCGATCCAGAGCCAACTCACGGTCATGGCGGCGCTGGAATTCAGCCATAATCTGCAGGCGCTTCCAGGAGTTCGCAATGTAACGGGCAAAGAGTTCCAAGACGCGTACCATCTCGGCCACCTGCGCGGGTTCCACAACCGGGACCCGGTAGTAGGCGTTTTCCAACTTCTCCCAATTGATGTGACGCTGCTTCTTGAGGGTCTCGCGCACGAGTTTGAAACCTTCGGGGGTCGGCGGATGGGTAAGCACCTGCCCGGAGAAAAGGGTTCCCAGGTACTGGTCATCGCACATGACAGGTACCGCGATGTCAGTCAGGCCAACGTGGCAGGAGTACACCTGGGTGCAGCCCGTCGCGCGACAGCGCAGTTGTGCGGGCACGTCGGAGTGAGCGCAGGTTTCTTCCTCGTGTTCCCCGAAGCCGTGCACCAAATCACAGAACAGGGTGCTGGGCGAATTGCGGTTGGAAGCGTCGCCGCCGGCCGGCTGCAATTGCACGAGCGCGTCGCCGGTGCCGATGCGATTCTTGTACTTCGGCTTGGTCGGGTCGAGTTCTTCATTCCACATCAGCTCAACGTTCCGGATCGGGCCGGTGTTGTTGATGAGCAGCAGAAAATGCTTAAAAAGTTCAAGGTCCTTTTGGAATTCCCGCCTGAGAGCCCCGGATAGGGCAACTTGTGATCTCTTCACATCTCACCCCAATCTCTTGAACGGCGCGGAATTGTAGTACATGACCAGCTGCTCCGCATCAGAAATTTGATGGTTTCAGGCTGTTTATCCGACGCCTTCTAGGCGTGCGCCCGGATGGTCAATCCGCCGTCGATAACGAGATTCGTCCCGGTAATGAAGGAGGCGCCGTCCGACGCCAGGAACAAGGCAGCTTCGGCGACGTCCGCCGGTAGACCCCGGCGGCCCACCGGATGGAGCGCGGTCGTTTGGGAAGCTACAGCGTCCGGATCGGGAGTGTGCCGGAGGTATTCCTCCCACAGACGCGTATCGATGTAACCCGGACAGATCGCGTTGACCCGAATTCTGCGAGGCGCCAACTCGAGCGCTAGATTGCGGGTCAAAGCGAGCAAACCCGCCTTGGAGCAGGCGTAGGGAATGGAATGAGGAAAGGCGTGCGTAGCATGAATCGAGCTGATGTTCACGATCGTTCCACCTGACTCCGGAAACAGCGACAGGGCGTGTTGAACCAGCAAGAAGGCTCCCCGCAAGTTCACATTGAGGATCCTGTCCCACTCGCAAGCTGAGATCTGGCCGATCGGCTTATCCAATTCAATGCCTGCATTGTTGACTAGAACATCGATCCGACCGTACCGGTTCTTCAGATCATCGATGGCGCGGTGGACTTGGTCGGGATCGCTGAGATCAGCTTGCAGGAAGATTGTGGGTGCCGAGGGCCGATGCTCGGTAAGTTGGCGAACCGTTTCGCTGGCTGTCGCTCCGTCGCGGTCCATCAACACGACGTAGGCGCCCTCGGATTGAAAACGTTCGGCGATTGCCCGGCCGATACCTTGCGCACCGCCGGTGATGAGTCCCACTCGGCCAGCAAGTTTTCCTGATTTTTCATGCGAATTCATGCTCACGCGTGCCTCTGCCGCTTCACCGCTCCCTCATTGCTTCGATGAAAATCAACTCGGAACTGTTTGGCAGAGCCAAGTTCATTTTCAGACCGCTACTCGACAAATCTTTACCGCTTGCGGTCTGGTCGGGGGCGGTGTGATCGTGAAACCTCAGGCGGTACTTTTCAGCGGCATTCAAACCCTTGAGGAGGAAGGTGTGGGTTGACTCGTTTTCGTCAGAGCCGCGGAACGCGTACACCACTCCCCGCCCAGTGCGGGGATCGAAGTACTCGATGGCGTCCCAGTGAACTCGGTCTGGACGTTCTGAAATGTGGTACAGGTCGCCGTCTCGAATGAGTGGCCGCAACTCCTTCTTATATAGTTGAATTTCGTCCCTAGCGACGGCGTGCTGCTCGGCGGTCCAGGCATTGGTGTCGAGCATGATCGTGAGCCAGCCCATCATCCCGCTGCGCAACATGTAGCGAAAGTTCTCGATGCGTGGCGTCGCCCACTTCTCGACGTAGCTCTCCAGCATGGCGCTAGGCAGCACGTGGCTGGTGTCGTAAAAGGCGCGCCGGTTCGAGAGCGGATCGTAAGTGTCGGTAATCGAGAAATAGTCCGCGTGGGCGGCGCTTCCGAAATCGACCATGCGCCCGCCATCATTGCACACCTCGAGCAAAAGACCGGGATGATCTTGGCGCAGCTTGCGGTAGATATCGTAGTAGGCGCGGACTGCGTGGTAGCTCACATCGGAGGAGTTGGGGCTCTCTACCCAGTACGAACTCGCCGCCCGGGAAACGCATTTGTTCCAGTTATCCGGCGCAGCATGAGGATGGTCGCTGCGATCGCATCCCTGCGCAACCAGGTACCCGTCATGCTCCAGCATGTCGAGATGGTAGTCGGTAACCAAGCGTTCGACTTCGTGTTGTGCCCATTCTTTGGCGGCCGGAACACCCAGATCGATGGTCTGCCCTTTGAATTCCTCCGGCTGCCAACCGGGAGGAAGATCGGTGACCATCCAGTCGCGGACCTTGGGATCGTTCACGTTGAGCGCACCAGGCTCGGTATCCAGCGCGGCCTGCGTCCAGTCCACCCACAGGCCAAACTTCAATCCGTGCTGATGGGCGTCGTCCGCGATAACCGCCAAGCCGTGCGGGAACTTTTGGGGGTTGGGGTACCAGTCTCCCACTCCGCGAAACCACCCCGCATCGACGTGGAACATCTCCAGCCCGAGCTCAGCCGAGTCGCGGATCATGTTCTTAGCGATTTGTTCGTCGATTTTCATCCCGCCGCCCCAACTGTTATTCACGGTCAGCGGGTAGTTGGGGCTTTGCCACGCCAACGGATTGCCGAGCACAGTGCGAACCCACGGCCGCAGGATGTTGCCTGCCGCATCGGCTCCGCCGTGAAACGCACCTAAAAAAACAGTCGGAGTGTCGAAAATTTCGTTCGGCGGCAACCGGGTGCGAAACGGTCCGGGATCAGGATTCAGCCCTGCCGATCCTTTAAGAGAATTGCCCTGTCGTTCGAGCGACAACTGCGTACGTCCGCTGAATTCGATGCCAACGTACCAGCCGTTCTGCGCACCCGTAGTCTGTTGCACGAGAAACCAGGGGATGATTTCACGTGGCTCGTTGGCTCTGGGGTGGGCGTAGGTGCTGGATGTTCCCTGCCATTCATAGCCATCGCTAATCGAGACGCGGTGCGTGCCAACGTTGGACGGCGTGCCTGCGCCTTTTTCGATGAAGACCTGTTGGAGCAGGCTATGGGGATCGATCTTCCAATCGAACTGAAAGCTGTCCTCGAGCGGGAGCCAGATCTCGCGATCATCCAGATTCTCGATGCGAATCTGGTGCTCAATCGGACCGAAAGCCGCCCGCGCCTGCCATTCCCACGTGAGACGCAGACGCGGCGTCTCGTTCTCATAAATGAGAGTCACCTGGCGAGAATCAACCGCGCCTGCTGCCGGTTTTAACTGCCAATGAAGAGGAACGGCGCGACCCTGAATGTAAACCGACTCGATCAGGCGTTCGGGGGATTGGTTGTTCCACGTACTTTCGCCCGACTGGATGGTCAGGAGTCTCGGAGCGGTGGCGCCGGCTTCGAATTCGAGAGAAGTGTCCGAAGTCTGTAACCGTACCGCGGTTTGGCCCGAGGCTGGGAGAGTCGCCAGCAGCAACAACACTGCAACTTCCTGGGCAAAGCGAAAGCTCATGCACACACTCCGAGCATAGTTGGAGCCGGTCTATGACCCGGCTCCATTTTGATGGGACTAGAAGAACAAGCGAGCGCCGATCTGCATAGTGCGGGGAAGATTGCAGCTGCACACTCCCTTCCCTAATATGCCGCCGAAAGTCGGCGATGAAGGATCATTGTCGATCGATCCAAAATTGGCGTGGTTGAAGACGTTGATCGCTTCCATACGTAGTTCGAAGTACCGAGCCGCGTTTTCTGACCAATGGAATCTCTTCAGCAACGTGGCATCGGTAAAGAAGCTGCCCGGATTGCGAACATGCGGAAAGACGAACGGCGCATTGCTTAATCCGTAATCAGGAGTCGGGACAAAAGCCGTGGAATTCAGGACTCCTTGGGCATTCTGGTGGACAAACCCGCCATTGGCGACCAGCGCGCCCGAGTAGCTGTTGGAGTTCTTGACCCCGGCACCTGGCGCCAACGACCAACGAAGTGCTGCTCCCGGGGCGGTAGCTCCGGTGTCCATGTTATGCACAAGCACCGGGGTTCCCTTCGAGTTCCAAGTACTGACGCCGGCCACAGCCCATCCTCCAACGATGCCGTCCAACACGCGTTGCGCCCAGTTAGTTGTTCCGCTCAGGAATTTGCGGCCACGGCCAAACGGCAGTTCGTAGGAGTAATTCAACAACACGGTTTGCGGCATTTCATATAAAGCAACCCCATAAGCTTCCATCAAGTTGTGCGGGTTCTGCAGAAGACCCATACCAGCCGGGCCGCCGTGCTGGATGTCCTTTCCGGCGGTGTTGGTCAGCGTCTTGCGAATCGAGTAGGAACCCAGCAGGGTCAAACCGTGATATCCCCTCGATTGCACCTGAAGACTGAGGAAGTTTGACATCGACCGCCCCCAAGTCGCCTGTCCCGGCGACACCTGGGAATACTGCGGCGATAGCCCCAACAACTGGCTCAGCGATACGGTCGGCTGGCTGGCAAATACCTGGGATTGTCCAAAGAAAGGGTTCGGTACCTGGTCATTCAGGTGGGAGCCAAGTTGATAATACTCGAGCGGAATATTGTTTAAGCTCCAGCCCCAAACTGGCGTCAGCAGGTGAATGCCCCTGATGCCGGTGTAGTCCGCCGTCGCCACCCAATTGCGCCCGAGCTGGCGCTGGACGCTAATGTCCCAGCTGTAATCTTCGGGGCTATTGAAATGACCGATGGTGGTACCGGCCTGGTCCAGACTAGCGGCCGCGCCGAAGGTCTGAAAGCCGTAGTCCTTGTTGGTTCGGATCGGCGGGAAGTAGCCGAGATTCGTGCCGGAAGCTTGTAGCGGGAAGGTGCCAAGCCCGTGGTCGTTTCCGAACTCGCTGACCCAATGCTGCCCGTCCAGGGTTGAAACCTGGTTGAAGGTCACCGAGTTGTAGTAAAAGCTGAACCAGTCGGTCGAAAGACCTCCGAGGCCCTGGTAGATGATGCCTGCGCTGGCATGCAGAACCGTGTCGTTGTTGATCGCATAGGCGATACCAAGCCGAGGCTGGAAATTCAGCCAGTCGGTTCGGTAGAGATTCTTCTGGGGATACTCGGGTGTATTCAGCAGCACTACGCGGCCGGTAGCTCCCTGTGACAACCACGCCGGTTGCGGCAGTCCGGCAAGCTGGGGAACCGCGCCAGTCACCTGACTCCAATCCCAGCCTGAATTGGGCGTAAGAACGTTCTTGGCGTTGATGTCGTACATGATTGGCGAACTGGAATGTGCGTTCTGGGGCTGTCGACCGCCATCATGGTCCCAGCGCAATCCCATCTGCACGGTGAGTTTGTCGTTGACCTTCCAGTCGTCCATCAGGTAGGCGGATTCGTTCCACCCGTACGGTTGAATGTCCCAGTTACCCCACTGGAAGAAATTGGAGGAGCCCATCATGAGTTCCGCCAGCGGGCTACCGGTCAAACCGTCATTGTTGTTCCAGAATTGATTCGAACCGCCGCCCGGATTAATCCAGGCAACCCCGGTGTGATCGCCGCCTTTTTCGCGGAAGCGTAAAAGGTAGTGCTCGTAGCCAGTCTTAATGGTGTGCCGCTTTAGAACTTTGGTAAAAGCGACCGAACCATTCACGTCTTGGTTGACAAACGTGTCGTACTCCGAACCGCCTACGGGGCTATAACCTTTGATGTTAAGTGCAGGTGCAATGTGGTTGGTCTCGCGCGACGGATTGTTGAGAATTAGGGGATCAAATGGCCACGTATTGGTGTCAATGTTCGGGTTCGATGCTGCCCCGTAGCCGGACACGCCATCACTGTAAAGCTTGGCCGTGCTGAAGCCGAGATGGGCATCCACGATGGAGGTCGGAGAAACCACCCAGTTGTATTGCATACTGCCGCTCCAGTCGTAGTCCGTTGTCGTCGATCCCCCGCCATTGAGGAATGGCGCCGGGATCCGGTTCGTCAAGTTGGAGCGGCTCAGACTGAAGTTGACTCGGTGGCTGTTGGAGAGATTTTCATCAATGCGGCCAAAAAAACGATCAGTAGGCCGCGTGGTGTTAATGGACGACCAGTAGTTGTTCGCGTGGTCACTTCCTGCGTCCGGAGCGTGGTTCGGCAAAGGCCACAGAGCAAGGTAATTCGCGAAAAGCGTACTCTGGGTTGATAGACCGACATTCGCAGCCGGGCAGGTCCCTCCACTGATGTCGGTTTGCGAACAAATCTTCGATCCTGCGTATTGCGGACGGTCCCAGTTACCACCCACCATGGAACCGTGGAAAGGGTCGAAAATTTGCGCGAAGATCGGGTTTCCATTGGTGTCGTGGTTGATGACGGTTTGAGAGAAATCTCCCTGTCGGTTCAGAACGGTAGGAACAGAATTCTTTGTCAGCACGCCTTCTGAGAAGCGCTCCCCTTCCCAAGCAAAGAAGAAGAACGTGCGGTTCCGTCCGGAGTAGACGTGGGGAATGGTCAGTGGCCCGCCGATCGACAGTCCATAGTTGTTCTGGTGGAAGGGCTCGCGGGGAACGATCGGATTAGCCGCGTTATTGGTCCACGAATTGGCGTTCATGATCTGGTTGCGGAAGTATTCGAACGCCCGCCCGTGAAATTGATTCGTGCCGCTCTGGGTGTTGATGGAGATGATCCCACCTGAGTAACGTCCGCGATCGGCGGTAAGAATGCCACTTTCCACGCGGAACTCGCCCACGGCATCCGGCGTTGGCACAGATCGGTTTGTTGCATTAAATTCCTGATCCTGGACCTGATTTCCGTCCACCGAAATGTTCGTGCCATTTACCTGGCCACCGGCAACTGAGTACGAGTTCCCATTGTTGGCGATCAGATAGCCGTTCGCCCCCAGCGATGCGATCTGATCGCTGAGCGGTCCCTGTCCTTGAATCGCGGGCGTTACCGCTGTGAGATCAAGCGTATTCCGGTTCAATTGGGGCAGCTCGGTGATCATCTTGTTGTCCAGCACCGAGGCGCTGGCCGACTGGTCCGCATTCATCAGAGGGGCGGTCTCGGTGACGGTCACCGACTCCTGCACCACCCCGGGCTTCAGCTCAAAGTTCAGCGAGAGGTGATCGCCGGTACGCACTGTCAGGCCGCTTCGCCTCACGGTCGAAAAACCTTCCTTGGCAACGGTGATCGTGTACTGTCCAGGTAACAATTGGGGCAGAACGTATACGCCGGAGTCGTTGGTCCTATTGGAGTAGCTGACGCCGGTCGCGGTATTCGTGGCGGTGATTTCCGCCCCAACCACGGCGGCGCCGCTGCTGTCATTTACAATGCCGCTGACTTGTCCGTTGGTAGATTGGGCCTGAACGTATATAGCCCCCAGCAGCACCAAAATGGCGACAGGCCAGAAATTGCTCACGTCTCCCATCCCTCTCCGAGACACACTTATCCCCCTGCGCATTGAAGCGTCTCCCTCGAACAAATTGAAAGCGACGGTCCCCACGGCCGAAAACAGCGTGCGAAGTCGGAATAATATTGCCTCGGCGAAAGCGGAAACATCTATGTGAGATCAGGATTTTTCTTGTGTTTAACCGACAGGCCTACTTCAGGCGAAATGGCGGCGGGAGCACTACCTGCCCGGGTTCTTCAATGTCAAGTCGCTGATCCGCAGCGACTTGCTCTAGCTTCTGCACGCGGCCGGAAGGCCAATGGATTTCCAGCGAAGCAGCTGGGCTGGCTCCCAACCCGAAGTGCACGCGCAAGTCGCTCGCGGATGCGTAACCGACACTGCTGGTAACCATGCGCACTTGTGTCCCCTGGGAGGTTCGGCAGACGACGCGCGCACCAATTGCCGACCGGTTGCTGCGAGTGCCGCTCAACCTGAGTTGAAGCCAGTGCTGGACCGGACTGCGGTTCATCCACAGCTCGAATGGTTCGTTGATCGCGGTCACGGCGGCATCGATGCGGCCGTCATTGTCGAAATCAGCAAAGGCGACGCCCCGATGCAAACGCGCCGTTCGGAAGTCCGGTCCCACACCCGAAGACACGTCGGTGAAATGTCCGTTCTGATTGCGGAAAATGCGATTGCCTTGAGGTTCGTTGGTATCCAGTCCACCGCAGGCGACAAAAAGATCGAGCCAACCGTCGTTGTCGAGATCGACCAGACCACAACCCCAACCGCTCCAACCACGACTCAGGCCCACGAGACCCGTAGGCGCGCTGGCGTCCTCGAAAGTTCCGTCGCCGCGATTACGAAACAGCTCGTAGGTTTCGCCACGCAAGCCGGTCATCACGATATCGAGACGCCCGTCCCCATCGATGTCACCAAAGTCCGCGCCCATGCCGGAAATTTGCCGGCCATCGCCGTTATAGGCAACCCCGGCTTCGAGTCCAATCTCCTTCATTTTCCCTGCCAGGTTGTGAATCAGGAGATTGCGCGCATTGTCATTGGCGATAAAGGCGTCGGCGAACCCATCAGCGTCGAAGTCCGCGACCGCGACGCCCATGCCCTTGCCGAGTATCTTTCCCAACCCAATTTCCTGCGACACTTCGGTGAAGGTTCCATTCCCATTATTGTGATAGACGAGGAGCGGCTCGGCACGATACTTGTCGGGATGGCAATAGGCGCGAGCGGCCCCATTCAGCCCGCCGCATACAGGATCGGTCCCCGCCGTCCAATCGCAGTAATTAGAAATGAGCAGATCCAGGTGACCGTCATTGTCGTAGTCGATCCACGCCGCCGCCACTGACCAGAGCTTGTCACCTTTTGTGCGATGGCCGCTGACTCCTGCCGTTTCCGTCACATCGGAAAACGTTCCGTCGCCATTGTTCCTGTACAGCGTGTTGCCGTGAACGCCGACGAGGTAAAGATCTTCTAGGCCGTCATTGTTGTAGTCGCCCACCGCCGCGCCCATTTCGTAACCGTGTCCCTGGAGGCCAGCTTTCTCGGTGACGTCCGTGAAAATGCCGTTGTGGTTGTTGCGATATAGGCGGTTGTAGAAGCGCGGATCGTTCTTCTGGAGCGACGGCAACGCTGCGCCGTTCACGCAATACAGGTCGGGCCAGCCGTCGTGATCGAAATCGATGACGCCAAGCCCTCCCAGGACGGTTTCGACCTGGTACTTTCGCCCTCTCGCATCGTTGCGCAACACGAAATCGATGCCGCACCCTGGCGCAACGTTTTCCATGCGAATTGGACCCGGCTGGCCACCCTGAGACCGGAGCAGTTGTCGGCCGAAGCAAAACCCCGCACTGGCGAGCCGCACAAAATCCCGCCTCGTCAGATAGCTTCGCTTATGGCTGCTCATTCTGGTCCTGGTGCGAAGTTTGCTGAAACTCGTCGGAGAGCTCACGAGCCGCGGCAAAGGCGCGTTCTGCATCATCGGCGCGGCCCATTTTCCGCAGCACCGTTCCTAAGAGGTAGTGCAAACTGCCTTTCTGGTCGGGATAACCAGCCGCAAGTGCCGGACCCAGACGTCGCAGAGCTTCGTCCAGCGCCCCGGTCTGCGCGCAGACCGTACCCAACTCTACGCGCGCGGTCACATCCTGCGGGTCCTGTTCCACTAACTCGCGAAGGTACGGCAGCGCGGATGCGTAGTCCCGCTGATCCATGGCAATCTTAGCCAGTGTGCGCTTGCTGCCTACCTGGTGCGAATCGACCTTAAGAGCAGCCAGCGCAGAATCGCGAGCCGCCTCCATCTGGCCGGATCGAAGCTGGGCTTCCCCGATTCGTTCCAAAACCGCAGGATCGTTTGGATGCACTTCGAGCGCAGCTTTGTATTCCTCCAGAGCGGCGGCATGATTCGCCTGCAGACGCAACAGCACATCGCCGCGCATCATGTGGACCGCCGCATCTTGTCGCTTGCCTGACCGGGCGAGACGGTCGGCTACGATCCCGGCCTGTCGCGCATAGCAGAGGGCAAGCAAGTAAGAGTTATGAACATTGGTCGAAGGATTTCCGAGGCCGCGTTCCAGCGGCGCAAGCGCGTCGTCGCAACGACCGCCGTGCGCCAAAGCCGTGCCCCGCTGGAACCAGCCTGATTTGTCGCTCGCCGCAGGCGCGGGCAGCTTGGCAATCTGTTCCCATCGCTGTTCTCTAAAGAGGAGCGATGGCGATTTGCCGGGGCCCTCAGGAGCCGGCAGCCGGGCGAGAAGAACCTGCGCGGTACAGTCACCGCCACGCGCGTGCGCGCACTCCAGAAAAATGCCTGCGGCTGCCGAAATTCTTTTCTGTGGCTCGAGTGCCGGCGGCCAATCCCCCAGAGCCTGCGCCAAGGCTCCGGGCGAGCGACGGGCCATCGCGTTCAGGCGCTCCGTGGCGCTATTCCAGTCGTTCTTCCGGGCCGCGAGCAATGCCTCTGCCTCCCAGCCACGGAGATCATTAGGGTCGCATTCACGCGATCGCTCGAGATCTTGTTCAGCCGCATGCGTGTCCCCGGCGGCAATCTCGGCCAGTGAGAGGTCACTCCAGACTCCCGGCGCATCCCCATCTAGCTCAACCGACCGCTGCAAAAGGTTGCGACGCTGCGGGTCGGTCAGCGGATGGGCCATGGCCTCAATCCTGTACTCCGCCGCCAAACCGCTGCGCGAAGCACGCAGTCTGCCCGACAATGTGGAAAACCGCGCGACGCTGAAATCTACAAATGCGATCGATGCTTGCGGAGAATCCGGCGCCAGGTCGACTGCACGCTGATACTCGCTCACGGCCTCCGCGTAGCGCCCCATCCGGGCATAAGCTTCGCCCAGGTAGCCGTGCGGGAAATCCTCCTTCGGCCGCGCTCGCGAGGCGATTCGTAATGGGGCAAGCGCATCGGCAGGTTTGCCCGTGCGCAGAAGATCCATACCCAGCAGCAGGTTTACAAAGTAGTTTTGAGGCTGCAGCTTCCGCGCCCGCTCGAGGAGCGGGAGTGAATGGGCGTAATCCTGTTTCTGGTGGAGCTCGAACCCTTGATGAAGAAGTGAATCGAACCGGTTTGGAGCGTCCGATGCAGCTTGCTTGTGAGCCTGGGCGAATAGGCCCACAGCCAACAAGACCAGAACCCCAGCTCCCGACACTTTTCTTACAAGCCCCATAACCCACATTTCACGGCCATCCAGGATACCCCGCGTGTTTCCCGGCAGCAATGCGCGCTCAAATTGGGTCGCGCGGTCAAATTTGGGAAAGAAAATCCGATATCCGACGTCTTTCCTGGA
>QIAU01000048.1 GCA_003225055.1 Acidobacteriota bacterium | reverse complement strand
AATGACCTCAGCCAGACCACCGCTGACGGCTTCCTGATTAACCCACCCGACCTGCGTTCCAACACGCAAAGAATCTTCGTGCCCCGAAGCGCGCTTGACTCACTAACGGTGCTGGCGGTCATCGGCGGAACCAATCGCCGACGTAAGGCTGCCGCAGAGGATGTTCGGCAGGTGCAACTGTTCGGAGAATAATGCGGGGCGAGCAGTCACTACCTAGGCCCGAGACGCCCTCGTTTGGGCTCTCGAGCCCAGCTCGACTCACGGCCGGCTCACCTCCTTTACCGAGAAGCGCCGTAA
>QIAU01000047.1 GCA_003225055.1 Acidobacteriota bacterium | reverse complement strand
AAATCACGGTTGCCGACGCTGTGGACGAACCGCTATTTCGTGTCCACCGTCGGGGGGGCGCCGCTGGCGGTCATCCAACAATATGTCGAAAGTCAGAAGAACGTATAAATATCGGCTGTGGCCAAACCGCAAACAGCGGGAAGTCCTGTTTTCGACGCTGGAAGTGTGCCGCCAGTTGTACAACGATGCTCTCAAAGAGCGGCGCGAGGCTTGGGAGTTGTGCCGCACCTGCGTATCTTTCTCCATGCAATCGGCGCAGTTGCCCGCCTGCAAGGAAGCCGACCCTGCGCTGGGCAAGGTGTATTCGCAGGTGCTGCAAGATGTGCTGCACCGTGTAGATAAGACGTACCAGGCATTCTTTCGGCGCGGCCGGGGATTTCCGCGCTTCAAGGGCCAAGGCTGGTATGACTCGTTCACGTATCCCCAGGCCGGATTCCGAGTGAACGGCGGACAACTATCGTTGTCCAAAATTGGCAACGTTAAAATCAAGTTGCATCGTTCGCTCCAAGGCGAAGTTAAAACGCTCACTCTCAAGAATGAAAACGGCAAGTGGTACGCCTGCTTTTCCTCGATCCTGGATAGCGAACCTTTGCCGGAGAACCACGATGCCATTGGCATCGACGTTGGCTTGGAAGCCTTCGCGGTAACCAGTGATGCCGAAATCGTAGACAATCCGCGATGGTTCCGCGCAGCCGAGAAAGAACTTCGGCGCAAGCAGCGCCACGTTTCCCGATGCACGAAGCGGTCGAGCGGCTGGCAACGTGCCTGCCGCACCGTTGCTAAACTCGATCGCCATGGGTTCCAGCAACGCAATGATTTCCAACACAAGCTGTCTCGTGAACTGGTGAATAACTACGGCATCATCGCCGTGGAGGATTTGAACCTCCAAGGCTTGGCGGGGGGTACGCTTGCCAAGTCCGTACACGCGATGCCGCGTGGTCAGGCTTCATCCGAAAGCCCATCATCGCGGACTGCCGGAATGTGTTGTGCGCCGATCATAATTCGGCCTGCCGCGTTGGGTTGCTGAGCAAAGCCAGGCCAGCATTTTTTCCGATTCCGCCGAGGTGTCGGGAGGCAGAGGCGGAGGCGAAGCAGCTTCGTATTTGTCGTGGTTGCCCAGCAGCTGTGAATCGATCACGACAAAGTCCACGCTCTTTACTCGGAAGCGGTAATAGTCTTTGCCGAATTCTGCGCGGTATTGCGTCACGTCGTGGATGTGCACGTCGTGATTTCCGGGGACGTAATAGAGCGCCGCTTTCAGGATTTCCTTAGCCTGCTTCCGAATCTGCGGATTTTCTCCAATGTCGCCGGTGAGAATCACGACGTCAACGTGACGGGCATTGATCATCTCGATGGCTTTGCGCAAATTGTCCGCCGCGTGGGGTGCCCGCTTCTCACCAACATGCACCAATATGTGTATCGCTGATCTGAGCGATCGTAACCTGCCCGGCGCAGGTTATCGGCAATACGAGTGTCACCCAGAAAACAACAGGCAGTATCTTTTTGAGACCCATCTTCGACCCATAGAGGCAATTCGCGCAGCACAAGGTTGTTTACTTGGGAAGCACGAGGCAGCTGTGGAAAAACTTCAGAGCAAGCCGAGATTAAAGTAAGCGCTGCATTATGCGGCGTTATCGATCGGCGTAGATGTCTGGCCCACGAATTGCAAAACGTCGAGTCGTAATGGACTAGGGCGAAATTTTCGCTTAGGGCGCGTTTACAACCAGCTTGCAACAAATTTACAGATACCGAACATCATAATTGCGCCCGCGCAAAGTATCTTAAGGACCTAGCAAGTAAGTATGTCCATACACCGCTGATCGGAGGGAGTACGTGGGAGTACTTCTGAATTTTATCGATCAAGTGTTTACTGCATACAAGTCTCCCCTGAATGACTGATAAACCTGAATGACTGATAAAGTAGAATAATTGCCAAAGGCTTGTGGCAAGCCCACGCCGAGCTTGCGCCCCACACAGTCAGAAACAAGGTGATTTTTCTCAGGAGCGTACAGGATGGCGTCACGATTTCCGAGAAGCGTTTGGGCTGCTATTTTGCTGGCGTTCGTGGTAGTTGGGTCTTTGAGAAATGCGGCTGCTATTCCCGCCTTTGCCCGCAAGTACGGGCTGCCGTGTTCGGCATGCCACGAAGCTTGGCCGAAACTGAACAGCTTCGGTCAGACCTTCAAAGACACGGGCTATCAACTAATGAACGATCGGGATGAGCCCATCTGGCAGAATCCTTCCTACTGGCCGGTCTCTATGCGAATCACGCCGCACTGGCATTATGAAAGCGCCGGGCGCCAGACGGTGGACTCGATTCCAAACGATCCGACCAGTCCTCCCATCGAGAAGACCATCAACACCTCCGGTTTCGACCTGACCGGCATCGACATTCTGACCGGCGGCACCCTGGCCAAGAACATCTCCTTCCTGCTGGTGCCTTCCATCAGTTCCGCTGACGGCACGGTTGGATTTGAGTCGGCCAACGTCCGCTTGGATAACATTCATGGTTCGCCGTGGCTGAACCTGAAGTTTGGCAAATTCGAGTTGGATGGACCGGTGTCAGAGAAGCGTATCATGGCGTTGTCGGGGGTGGGCGGTGCCTACCAGCTATACCACTTCGTGCCGGGGGGTGACGTCAATGACTTCACTTTCGGAGAGAACCAGTTGGGAGTGGAGTTGATGGGACACTCTCTCGACGACCATACCCGTTATGCGCTGTCCATGGTGAGCAGCACCAATGGCAACCTGGGCTTGGTGGGAGGCCGCAGTTATGACGGCTACATCCATGTCAGTCAAGGTTTCATGGCTGGCAAACTGGGGTTGCAGCGGGTGGGAGCGTACTTCTTTTCCGGCTTCCGGCCCACGTTCTTCCTGACTACGACCGTAGGGGGCGTATCGACGCCCCTCCCGGGGACGGGGCAGGGGAACCGCTCGTTCTATCGGGCGGGAGCTTATGCCAGCATCTATCTGGGACGTTTTGATGTGACGGGCGTGTATCAGCGCGCTTCGGACAACGTGTTTCTGGCCAACGGGGTGGCGGCCAACAACGGGGGCGGGCTGCCGATCGGGGCGCAAGGGGTGCGCTGGGATACAGGGACGATAGAGGCCCATTACACCTATTCTCCAAAATTATTTTTCCTGACGCGATACGAGCTGGCTCGGATCACGCGCCAGTCGGTGGCTGGGTTTGCTCCCAGCGACCTTGGGGACGCTGATGTAATTACAGTAGGCTATCGCTACTACCCGTTCATGCACAGCCGGGCGGGACTGGCTTGGCACCAGGAATTCGCCACCGAGCTGACCAAGCATACTTCCGATACCGGCCTGGATCAGCGGACCAGCAGCTACTTCATGGGTTTTGACTTTGCGTTCTGAGGACAGCGAGGAAAAACGAATGCCGACCATACACAAGACGACATTTCTCAGTATGCTCCTGCTAAGTCTCGGATTGGGTGTAGCCGTCGCACAAAACGGGGGGGCAAGCTCGGGCTTCCCCACTCCGAAGAATGATTTCACGGCCTCGGAACAGCGTGGCCATGGGCTCTACCTTCGCTACTGTGTTGGATGCCATGGGGTTCTCGGGGACGGCGAGGGGGAGAATGCGCCCTATATCGATCCCCGGCCCCGCAACTTTATCCTTGCGACCTTCCGCTGCCGCTCCACGTCAACCGGGACATTGCCCACGGACCAGGACCTGGAAAACTCGCTGGAGCGGGGGCTGGTGAACTCCAACATGCCCTCCTGGCGGCCGACCACGCCATACGACCGCAAGGATCTGGTCGCCTATATCAAGACATTTTCTCCTCGCTGGAAAACCGAGAAGCCAGGAACTCCCATCGAAATTCCGGCGGAGCCCGAAGTGACGCCGGAAAGAGTCAAAGCCGGAGAGGCCCTGTTCCAGAAGTTGGAGTGTTGGAAGTGTCACGGTGTCGAAGGCCGGGGCAACGGGCCTTCGGCCGACACGCTTACCGATGACCAGAATCGTCCCATCCAGGCGTTCAACTTCCATGATGGAACGCGGTTCAAGTGCGGTTCCACCGACCGGGACCTGTACAAGATTTTCATGACTGGGCTGGATGGTTCACCTATGCCGTCGTTCGCGGACAACGTGAAACCCGACGAGGCCTGGGACCTGGTGTTCTATCTGCGTACCCTGCAGCCCATGAAGACTAAGGCAAAACTGATCGCCAAGCAGCTCGGTTTAAAACCGATCAATCCGGCAGGCGCTCCTGCGCAGCCACCTGCCAATCCTGAAAACAAATGAGCATTCGGAGAAAGAAAGTAGGAGAACCCAACTGATGAAAACTCGGAACAAACTCGCAGGAATGCTATCAGCCTTGGTGCTTGCGGCTGTGGGAGCGTTAATGCTGAGTCGAAATGTGAGCGCCGCCGGAGAGGGCAAGATCACGGGCACAGTCAAGCTGGCGGGCACCGCGCCCCATCAAAGAGCGATTGACATGTCGAAGGAGCCCTACTGCCAGAAACTGCACGCCGACCATCCCGTGACCCTGGAAAACGTCGTGGTGGGCTCCAATGGCGGCTTGCAGAATGTGGTCGTCTATGTTTCCGAGGGCTTGCCGGCTTCCGCCGGGGGCCAAGTGCCTTCGGAGAAGCCCAAGTGGGACCAGAAAGGTTGTCAATACATTCCCCACGTGGTGGCCCTGGATATCAATCAACATTTCCTGGTGACCAACAGCGACCCCACTTCACACAACATCCACCCCATACCCACCAAGAACCCGCAGTGGAACAAGTCACAGCCCCCAGGGGCGCAACCGTTCGACGTATCCTGGGCGAATGAAGAAGTCTCAATCCCGGTGAAGTGCAATATCCATCCTTGGATGCATGGCTGGATGGCAGTGGTAAAAGGCCCTACTGCGGTTTCCGACGGGAACGGCTCTTTTACTCTCGACAACGTTCCTCCGGGTAACTACACGCTTACCGCCTGGCAAGAGACTTACGGCGCTCAAACGCAGAAGGTGACAGTGGCGGCGGGCAAGCCGGCGACCGCTGACTTCACCTTCAAAGCGAAGTAGCGATTGATCGCGGTTGCCGCCGCCGGGGGGCGGCGGGACTCGCCGTTCGTTCCAAGATCCGGACTCCAGGCGGGCAGCGAGGCAATATGGCCAAAGTTTTTGCGGTGACGGTGATTCTGATCGCGATCGGTTCGGCTATACCCATCCTGATGCACAAATGGGTGCCGCCGGTGGACATCTCGACCCATGGCCCGCTGATCGATGAGCAGCTGTCTGAGACGATGGTGGAGGCTGGCATCTCATTCCTGGCGGCACAGTTCATCCTGGGCTTGTTCGTCTGGAAATACTCGAATACGCCCAAGAGCGCGAAGATCCGGAACTTCCCCGGCGGGGCGACTGGTCTGGTTACCGCGGCTGTTCTACTCGTCGGCCTGGAGGCTATGGCGCTGGGGATCTTTGGGGCGAAAGCCTGGGCCAGTGTCTATTTCACGCCACCCAAACCCGATGCTCTGAAGATCCAGGCGCAGGCAGGACAGTTTGCCTTCTATTTCCGCTATCCCGGCCCCGACGGCAGGTTTGGCCCCATTCACCCCGATTTGATCAATGAAGGCACGCAGAACTTCTTCGGACTCGATCCCGACCACGATCCCGACTCCAAGGACGACATTGTGACCGCCGAGCTCGCCGTGCCGGTGAACCGAGAAGTGCACTTGTTAATGCACGCCAAAGATGTCGGCCATTCCTTCTTCGTCAGAGAATTGCGCATCCAGCAGGATTTTGTTCCTGGGTTGGATGTGTCGGTGCACTTCACGGCAAACAAAACGGGGAGGTTCGAGATCGTCTGCACCCAGCTTTGCGGGCTGGGTCATTACAACATGAAGGCGTATCTCAGTGTTCTATCGCAACCGGATTACGACACTTGGCTGAAGCAGCAAGCCACGATGCAATAGGCGAGGCGTCCACAAAGATGCCTGCGAATCGAGTCCGCCTGGGAGGCCAGCACCATGCATGATATGTCGGCGCACGCGCTTCAACACCACGCACCCCCGCCCGGCTTCGTCCGCAAGCATATTTTCAGCTTAGACCACAAAGTGATCGGCGAGCAGTACTACGGACTGGCCCTGCTGGCCGTGCTCATCGGAATGGTGCTTTCCTGGATCATGCGACTACACCTGGCATGGCCCGACGTCCATATTCCGGGCTTGCAGCTCTTATCGAAGAACGGCGCCCCGGGGGGCGTTCTCACTCCCGAATATTACCTGCAATTGATGACTATGCACGGCACCATCATGGTGTTCTTCGTGCTCACCACGGCTCCATTTGCCGCTTTCGGGAATTATTTCCTGCCCATCCAGGTTGGCGCGGAGGACATGCCCTTCCCCCGTTTCAACATGATGTCGTTTTGGGTGACGTTCGTATCGTTCTGCGTCGCGGTAGCGGCTTTTTTCGTTCCCGATGGCCCTCCCCTTTCCGGATGGACTGCCTATGCGCCCCTCAGCGCCTTGGGGGCGATTGCCGGACCTGGACAGGGGATGGGCCAAGTCTTATGGGCAGTTTCGATCGCAATCTTCTGCGTTGGCCAGTTGCTGGGAGCCCTGAACTTCATCACCACTACGCTGGACATGCGTTGCAAGGGTATGAGCTTGATGCGCCTTCCACTCACAGTCTGGGCGTGGTTCATCACCTCCTGCATGGGTTTGACGGCATTCGCGGTGCTGCTGCCCGCATGCATTCTGTTATTCCTGGATCATGTGGCGGGGACCAGCTTCTTTATTCCCGGTGATCTTGTCGTCAGCGATACGCTGCAGCCGCACGCGGGCGGTTCCACCCTTCTGTGGCAGCACCTGTTCTGGTTCTTCGGACATCCGGAGGTGTACATCGCGATTGTGCCCGGAATGGGGATCGTTTCCCACGTTCTGATCACCAACATGCGCCGGCCCATGCTGAGCCACCGCGTGTTGATTTACTCCATGGGCGCCTTGGCTTTCCTGAGTTACATGGTCTACGGGCACCACATGTTTGTCAGCGGCATGAATCCATTTTCGTCGCTGGCGTTTTCCTTCCCCACCCTGGCGATTACGATTCCCTCAACCATCATTGTGCTGATCTGGATTGGAAGCCTCTACGGGTCGAAACTGCGCATCAACTCACCCTCGCTGTTTGCTCTGGGATTCATCTCGCTGTTTGTCAGCGGCGGGGTGAGCGGCTTCTTCCTGGCGCAACCCTCGATTGACATCATCCTGCACGCGACCTACTTCGTGGTAGGGCACTTTCACCTGGTTATGGCCCTGGCTGCGACCTTCGGAATTTTCGCCGGAACCTACTTCTGGTTCCCCAAAATCACCGGGAGGATGATGAACGAGACTCTGGGAAAGATCCATTTCTGGTTCACCTTCGTGGGCGCCTATTGCATCTTCATGCCCTTCCACTACCTGGGTATGGCAGGCAATGTGCGTCGCTATCAGGCGTTTGTAGACGATTTCATGCAGCCGTTCATCCCCGTGCACAAGTTCATTACAGTGGCGGCGCTGGTTACCGGAGGAGCCCAGATTCTGTTCCTTTACAACCTTATTTATAGCCGGTTCCGCGGCCAGCCGGCTTCCGAGAACCCATGGCAGGCGACTTCGCTGGAGTGGACCATCCCTTCGCCGCCGCCGTTTAACAACTTCGGCGACAGGATTCCGGTGGTGTACCACGACCCGTACCAGTATGGGGTGGATGGGGCGTCGGACGACTATGTTATGCAGGATTCGCCCGAACAGACTCAGTCGGTGCGGGATGAAAAGTGAGGTGCAGGCGCTGATGCAGCGTGAGGCATCGGTTCTGCTGCAAGATCCTTCGGAGAGCTGACGCTCTCCTCAGAGTTTGTGATTTCTTTGATTGAAGCGATTTTTCCGGCACGTAAGCTGCTTGTTTTCAGCATCACTCCGTGCGAGAAAACGAAAAAGGCCACAAACTCTCAGGAATGACGACATAGGGTTACAGGATACTAGGTTACTCAGGAAGGGGTTTGTAGTTATGGCGACCACGGTTCACGAACCGCCGGTAATCGACTCGGGACATCCGCCGAGGCATGGAGCCTCAGGGAATGGGGGACGAGGAAATTGGGTTCCGGCTGCGGGGAAGGTGCGCGGGGTACACGATCATTCGTCGGCTGCGTCCCGAACCGGAATTTGGGTGGGGCTGGCGGGCATCACGATGATGTTTGCCGCTTTCACCAGCGCGCTGATCGTGCGCCAGGGTTCGGCGATGGATTGGCGGCATTTGGTTCTGCCGCCGGTGCTTTACCTGAATACGGCAGTGTTGTTAGCGAGCAGCGTCACGCTGGAAATTGCGCGCCGGCGCGTGGCTGCCTTCGCCCGGGATCTGGAGGATCGGGTCGGTGTTCCCCTGTGCTGGCTATACCTGACCCTGGGGCTGGGTCTGATGTTTGTCGGCGGGCAGTGCGTGGCCTGGTCGCAACTGAAAGCGCAGGGGCTATACCTGGCTACTAATCCGAGCAGTTCCTTTTTTTATGTGCTCACTGCTGTCCATCTCCTGCACATGCTGGGCGGGCTGGGCGGCTTGACTCTGGTGATCACCAGGCTCAGCAGGCGGGTTCCAACTTTGCGCCGCAGCACACTGGATACAGCCTCTTACTACTGGCACTTTATGGATGTGCTTTGGCTTTACCTGCTGTGGCTGCTTTGGATGAGGCTCTGATGTCACCCGAGTCTGCAGTGTTATCAGGGAGGCGCACGCTGTGAGCCAAGCTAATGTGGTAGCCGTGAACCCGGCGGAACACACGGAAAGATCATCGCCGTTTGCGATACCCACCAAGAAGCTGGCGATGTGGCTGTTCATCGTCTCCGATGCAGCGACGTTCGCCGCTTGCCTGGTGGCCTACGGGTTTCTCCGCAACGGCACCCCGAACTGGCCCACACCTTTCAAGTTTTCGCCTACCGTACTCAACGCTATGGCGATGACGTTCGTTCTCATCACCAGCGGCTTGACCATGTTTTTGGGCGTTCGGGCAGCCAAATCAACAGACAAGAAAATGGCGCTGCGCTGGGTGTACTTAACGGCTCTGCTGGGCGCTGTTTTCGCCCTGCTCCACCTCCGGGAATGGCTGGGCATGATTCACGCAGGAGTGCGGCTGTTCCAGAACCCCTGGGGTTCCGGATTGTTCGGGGCGGCGTTCTTCAGCGTCACGGGATTACACCTGCTGCACGTTGTTTCAGGGGTGGTGGCTCTGGTCGCTGTAGGTAGCCGTTACAACCGAGGCCGCTACAATGCCGATGACATTGAGGTCCTCGGCCTGTACTGGCACTTCGTGGACCTGGTGTGGATGTTCGTGGTGCCTTTTGTCTACCTCATGAATGTGGCGCGTTAGATCGGAGGCGATGACACGTTGAGTACCGATAAGGGAGCGACCAGCTACACAGGTGGTTTAGCCAAGATTCTGATTGTGTATGCGGTCATCCTGGCGCTCGCCGGTTTACAGTTTGTGGTTGCCTATGAACACGTTGACACCTGGCAGATGTTTGGCCGAATGCTGGCCATTGCCCTGGTCGAGGCAGGCCTGGCGGCAATGTTCTTCATGCACCTTGGATCGGAGAAGCGGGGCTTTGTCATCTTTGTTGCCGTGTTCACGCTGTTTGTGCTGGCGGCTATGCAATATGGATGGACCGATAGCTTTCGCATGATGCTGGGGGCTGCTCCAAATTCGAGCTATCAGCCCTCGGCGCATTAAAGGGAAGTGGCGAGACCTTCGACAAAGTCGCTTAGCTTACTCGGCCTCGTGCTGGCAGGGCTGACTTTGCTTGTGCCGGGGCCGGCTTTGGCGCAGAGCTGCTCCCTGTGCTACACGCAGGCGGCATCGGCAACGGCTCGCTTCGTTCAGGCGCTGCGCAGCGGCATCCTGGTGCTCATCATTCCTCCGCTGTTCTTGTACGCCGGCATTACGATTCTGGCCTACCGCAAACGCCATCAATTCAAGCACGACGACCAGTCGGACGATTCCGATACCCGCTGGTAACAAGCACTACCCAGGTGATGGTTGGCGAGAACGCTTGGTTAGTAGTTAGAGCACAGGTCGCACCAGCAGGGTAGGGTAGGAATCCTTCGACTCGGGCTGAAGCCCGCGCTCTCTTAAGATTTGACGTGACAGGTGGTTAGCCCGCGTTTTTCCAGATATTGCTGGTGATAGTCTTCGGCTGGATAGAACGTCGTCGCCGGGACGATCTGCGTCACAATTTTCCTGGTGAATTTTCCTGATTTCTCGAGTGCTTCTTTTGAAGCCTTTGCGGCCGCTTCCTGCTCCGGGTTGTGAAAGAAGATTGCCGAACGATACTGCGTACCCCAGTCCGGTCCCTGCCGGTTCAACTGGGTAGGATCGTGATTGTCCCAGAAAACCTGGAGCAACTGCTGGTAAGAAAGCTTTGCCGAGTCGTATTCGATTTCGACCGCTTCCGCATGGCCGGTCTGGTCTGTGCAGACGTCCTTATAGGTTGGATTCGGTAGCTTCCCTCCGGTGTAGCCAACCCGGGTCGATGCCACGCCCGGCAATTGACGGAATGTTGCTTCAACGCCCCAAAAACATCCTGCGGCAAAGGTAGCTTTCGCCATGGAGTGCTCCAGTTCAGAATCCGAGTATTAGATGCCGGACGATATCGAAAGTGACAGCCGCATGCCCGCCCCGACGCTGCTGCCCCCTGGAAATCCTGGGTATGAGGCTGCTGCCGGTTCTGGTTGCCGCCATCGCCACCATGGTGATCGGCTGCTTGTGGTACTCCCCGATATTATTTGCCCGCCCCTCGATGTTGGCAATGGGTTACGATCCCAACCACAAGTCCAAGCTCGATGAGATGCGCCAGGGAGCCGGCAAAACTTATGCGATTGCCTTTTCCTGGCTGCCTGCGTGCTGGCCAAAATTGTTGAGCTCACCACCGAACCGTGAACAGCGTCCGTTATGGCATGAAAGTAGGCTTCGCGATCTGGCTGGGATTTGTCACTACCATCCAATTGACGACAGCGCTGTTCGAAAAGAAGCCGACCAAGCGGTACTTGATTAATACAGGTTACCAGCTGGTTTGCTACGCCGTGATGGGAGCCATCCTGGCGGTCTGGCAATAGCGGTGGAGACGGGCTTCGACCCGTTGTTGCGCGGCTCAGAGACGCGCGCCCATACGCCCATGTTGCAGACTACTCGCTGAGAACGGCCCCTGTAAGCTCCCGGATCCGCTCCACCCGATGCTCCCAACACCATGCTTCCACTTCGTCGACAATCTTTTCCGTCGCACACGGATCCCAATAACTGGCCGTGCCCACCTGCACCGCGGTTGCGCCTGCGAGCATGAACTCGGCGACGTCGGCGGCGGTTGAGATTCCACCCATGCCGAGCACTGGAATTTTTACCGCCCGGGCTGCGTCATACACCATGCGCACCGCAATGGGCTTAATCGCCGGCCCGGAGAGTCCGGCTGTGACATTCGAGATCCGTGGCTTGCGGGTTTCAACGTCAATCGCCATGGCCACGAACGTGTTGACAAGAGAGATGGCATCCGCCCCGCCTGACTCGGCGACTTGCGCCATCTGCGCGATGCTGGTCACGTTGGGGGAAAGCTTTACAATCAGAGGATGTTCTGCCACTCGCTTGGCGGTGACGACCACTTCTTCCAGCATCCGGGGCGCGGTGCCAAAAACGGTTCCCCCGTGGGCCGTGTTCGGACAAGAGACATTTAATTCGTAAGCGGCTATTCCTTCGCCCTCATTCAGGATTTGAATGGTTCGCTCGTACTCCTCACGGGTGTAACCGAAAACGTTGGCGATGACGACGATGTTCTTGATCTCCCGCAGAAGGGGAAGCTTTTCGTCGACGAAGGCACGCGCGCCGATGTTCTGCAGCCCAATGGCATTCAACATGCCGGCGGCGGTTTCAAAAAGTCGCGGAGGCGGATTCCCGCTCATCGGTTCTCGTGAGAGCCCTTTCACGACGAAGCCGCCGAGCTTGTCGAGGGGGACCACATCATCGAACTCGACGCCGTATCCAAAGGTGCCGCTGGCGGCAATGACCGGATTCTTTAGTTGAATCCCGGCGAAGCTAACGCTCAGATCCGGCTTGGGGGTCTCCAGCGCCTTGGAGGGCTTGGTCATTGGCCAACCCCCCCCAGAGCCGCGGGCTGGAGCCCGTCGCCGAGCGGCTTGGGCGGCATCGGAGTGGGAGAAGCCGGGGTTCGTCCGGAGCCATCATGAGAGGCGACTAGAGCCTCGGTCAATACTCTGCCGATCGCATGAGTTGGGGCGTTGATCCCCAGAAGCGAAGCCAGGGTGACTGCCAGGTCGACGGGTTCACAATGCCCGCGATACGTCCCGGGCTGAAAGGGCGGACCATAGAAAGCGAGCGGCACGTGAGTGTCGTAGGTGTACGGCGAAGCGTGATCTGTGCCCAAGGGGTTTCCGACGTTATAGGGCGCCGGGATTCCCATCACATACCACCCGCCCTCCGGCGAGTAACTATGCAAATACTTGTGTCCCATGGCGGTGTCCGGAACCACGCCGTCAGCCAGTTGGGAGCGAGTAAAATATCCACGCAGTCCAATCTGCTTGAGCGCCTCGCCTGCCGCTTGCTCCGCGTCCTCTTCTTTGATTTTCAGGGTTCCAAAAGCCTGATTGTCAAGCCAGGCCAATGGGTAAGAGAAGGCTTTCACAAATTCCGTCTTCCGCCCCGGAGAAAATCTCGCGTTCAGCAGAGAGTTGATCTGAAACTGCAATTTTCCACCATCCAGGCCAGCCGCTGGGATGCGCAGCTTTGCGGCTACAGTCGGAAGCGGGGCGATGCCGTGATCCGCAGAGAGCGTGAGCCAGACGTTAGCCAGACCGATCTGATGTCCCAGAAAGTTGAAAAAATCGGACAGTTGCTTGTCCAAAGCTACGGTCATGGCCTGGATGTCAGGCGAATCCGGCCCCACACGATGGCCCAGGATGTCGTTTGCGGAAAGGCTGATGGCGAGCAGATCAGTGGCCGGCCCGGTGCCCAAATGTTCGTAGAGAATCAATTCCCGGGCAAAATCCAATTCCCAGGCATTCGCCAGCGGAGTGGCGGCCATGTCTTGTATGGCATTTGCACCAGGCGATTTTCCTGAGTTCGCAAAGTATTTGCTGATGCGCGCATTGAAGTTCTGCACCCATTCCGGCAGATCGCTGCGGTAGTAGGTGGATGTCACCCAATTGCCGGTCTTCGCATCAGACCAGTAGGCCCCATCTGCGGCAAATCCCGCCGGGAGAATTGCAGCCCGGTCTTTCAGAGAAATTCCAAACACCCGGGCTTTGCCTTGAGTAGCCAGCTTGAGCTCGTCACCCAGCGTGCTGGACAGCAGATTATGCGGCGACGCCCCGGGCACGCCGGTGGTGACGCCTACGATTTTCGAGTCATCGTCCTGTACGGAGGTGACCATGCGGCGTTTCGTGGGATCCCACCACTCATTAGCCAAAATCCCATGCCCGCTGCTGTAACTTCCGGTGAACAAAGTGGCGTGGCCGGGCGCAGTGTGGGTGTTGGCGTAGTCGAAATTGCAGTCGGTGAAGTAGGCGCCGTGGTCCAAGAACAGGCGGAAGCCGCCATCTCCAAACTGGTCGCGGTTGCGCTCCAGGTAGTCGCCGCGAAACTGGTCAATGACGACTACCACGACCAGCTTCGGGTGCCCGTTGTAGGCGGAGCCAAAAGCGGCTCCGACAAAAAGCGAAGCTAGAGCAAATAAGGCGGCAGCGCTGCGAATAGGGGAGGCTTTCATCGCGCTGGTAGTTTACAGGCCAGAGGTCAAATCAGCCAAAGATGCCCGGATGGCCATCTAACTAAGCCGCGCAGCGGTGGCATGGGCGGTGGCATGGGAGAGACCGACACCGAAGTGCCGGGACAGCAATACCATAATGTGCGAGTCCCGCAGGCACCCAACCGAACATCTACAATTGCACCCTCGGAGAGTGCTTGAAGGGTTGCCGCCTTATCGGCGCGATTCTGGTCTATCTGGCTCTGCTGTTCGCTTTCTGGCAAGCGGCGAGCGCTTTGCTGCCAGCGACAGTCCCATTTGCGCCAACCTTTGCCAGCTCCGCCCTGCTATTGGCGCCGCTTTGGTTTTTCGGTTTTGGGGCCGGTCAATCGATCTGCCACAAGATCAACTCTCCAATTCTACAAATCCTTCTCACCGGATTGCTGGCAACTCCCTACGTGGTCTTCGCCTTGCCCACGGGGCAATTCCACTGGACGATAGGGGCGGCTATCGTCGCCCTCAGTCTCGGCCTGGCTACGTTGCTAGGACGCTCGCAGCTGGAAGCACATCTCACTTGGCAAGACATCGCCGCCCTTGCCGTTCTGCTCGGAGTCCATCTCTTGCGCCTGCTCGAGCCGGCATGGCCCTATCCCGGTCTGGCCGCCTTACCCAAGCTGCTGCTTGTCGACATCGTCTTGTATCTCTACGTCGTGATTCGCAATCTCGATGGCATCGGCTATTCCCTGGTACCGACCGCCGGCGCCGTCAGAATCGGCCTGCGGGAATGGCTCTTCTTTCTTCCCTTGGGCATCGTTCTCGGAACACTCCTCGACTTCACGCGCTTTCACCCACGCTGGCCGGCAGCCGGCCCCTTCGTCACAGGAGCCGTGCTCACATTTCTCTTCATTGCAATGCCGGAAGAACTGTTCTTCCGCGGAATTCTCCAGAACCTGCTGGAAACCAGACTTGGCCGGCGAGGCGCGCTGGCATTGACAGCCGTGCTGTTCGGACTCTCGCATTACCATCGCGGAGGCACCTTCGACTGGCGCTACCTCCTACTGGCCGCGATCGCTGGAATTTTTTACGGAAGGGCGTGGCGCGCCAACCATCAGCTGCTGGCCTCGATAATCACACACACCCTGGTGGATGTAGTCTGGTCCGTCTGGTTTCGCTGAAGGACAGGCCGAGACGGCTGTTTCTACGAGGTCCCTTCCGCGAGATGCATTCTGCGCCCGCTTTCCGGTACATTTGTTAATTCCATGCTCGACCTCGCGTTCGTCCGTGACAACCTGCCCTTGGTGGAAGAGAAGCTTCGGCAACGGGGAATGGATCCAGCCGAGGTCCTCAGGGATTTCCGCCAGATCGACACCCAACGCCGCCAGCTCATTACCGAAACCGAGACCCTGAAAGCGCGGCGAAATCGGGCCTCGGAGGACATCGCCAAGCTGAAAAAGAGCGGCCAGGACGCCGGCGCCCTGATTGCTGAGACCAAGGACCAGCGCGAGAAAATTCAGGAGCAGGAAAAGGCTGCCGAGGATTACGACAACCGGCTGCGGCAACTGCTTGCGGGAATCCCTAACATCCCGCATCAGAGCGTTCCCATTGGGAAAACATCCGACGAGAACGTTGAAGTCCGGCGCTGGGGCACGGCTCCGGCATTTGATTTCACCCCTAAACCACATTGGGAACTAGGGGAACAACTCGGGGTCCTGGACCTGGAGCGCGCTGCCAAACTTTCCGGCGCCCGCTTTGCCGTCTATTGGGATCTCGGAGCGCGTCTGGAGCGGGCCCTCGCCAACTTCATGCTCGATCTGCACACCCGTGAGAACGGGTATACGGAAGTGCTGCCGCCTTACATGGTGAATTCCGACTCCATGTACGGCACTGGGCAGCTTCCCAAATTTGCCGCCGACCTCTTTCGCGTGCCGCATGGCGAGAAAGAATTGTGGCTAGTTCCCACCGCAGAAGTTCCGGTGACAAATCTCTACCGAGACGAGGTCCTCGACGCCGCCCGCCTGCCGATTTCGCTGACTGCCTACACTCCCTGCTTTCGCAGCGAGGCGGGTTCCTATGGCAAAGACGTCCGCGGCATTATCCGGCAGCACCAGTTTCAGAAGGTAGAGCTGGTGAAATTCGCGCGCCCCGAGAACTCTTACGGAGAACTGGAGAAGCTGACCCGCAACGCGGAAACTGTGCTGCAAAAGCTGGGGATTCACTACCGAGTCGTAACCTTGTGCACAGGCGACATGGGGTTTTCTTCCGCGAAGACTTACGACATCGAAGTCTGGCTTCCCGGACAGCATCTATTTCGTGAAATTTCGTCCTGCTCGAATTTTGAGTCGTTCCAGGCGCGCCGCGCCAACATCCGCTACAAGCCGGAAGGGAAGAGCAAGACCGCGTTCGTGCACACTTTGAACGGCAGCGGCCTGGCGATTGGCCGAACCTGGGTAGCCATTGTCGAGAATTACCAGCAGTCCGATGGTTCCGTCGTCGTTCCGGAGGCCTTGCGTCCGTATATGGGAGCCGACCGGATCACGAAGATCTAGCACCGGCCTCGCGCCGGCAACCAAGCGCTCGTTTTTCCGATCCATGGAGTAGACTTGAAACCTACGAACATAACCAGAACAATCCCGGATGCCCCCACCGTGCCGATGAACGCCGTGTGGCGCACAATTCGCGGCTACGTTCTCTGGTCCTATGAGCGCGGCACCATCCATTACGACATTATGGTGACGCTTATTCTGTTGTTCGTTTTTCTCACCCCCTACCGGATCAACTACAAGGACAAGCCGATTGAGCGCAACCCGCATCCAATCGGCGTCAGCGTGCTTCCCGACGCCCAGGGTGGATTTTTGTACCAAATTGAGGGCCGGGCGGTTACCGCCAAAGAGGATGACGAGATCCGCGAGCAATTGATGGGTGTCATCGAACCGATCGCAGGCGGCGCAGTGACTATCACAAAATATGAGACAGTCCGGGACCACACAGGCCGCATCTTAGCCTACAAGGTGTGGGTGCAACGCAGTATGTAATCCACCTGGAAAGGCCCGTGCATTGAAGCGCTCAATCCTGATTGGCCTCACACTCGTGCTGGCAGCGGCCGGCGCTCTGCTCGCACAAGCCGCGCCCAAAGCCCAGGCCAGCCCCGCTCTGGAAAAGATTCTGAATCGGATGGACGAAACCGCCGCCAAATTTCGCGCTGCGCAGGCCGACTTTGTGTGGGAACAGTTTCAAAGCGTGGTCAAGGAAACCGACACACAAAAGGGGAAAGTGTACTTCCGGTGGGCGACGAAGGACTTGCAGATGATGGCCAACATCCAAGATCCTACCCAGAAGAATGTCCTCTACAGTGATGGCAAGGTGCAAGTTTATCAGCCTACTATCGATCAGGTGACCGTATACGCCCCCGGCAAGAACCGCGCTGATGTCGAGAGCTTCCTGGTGCTGGGTTTCGGTGGCGGAGGCCACGACCTGCTGAAGTCTTTTGACGTGAAATACGAAGGCAGCGAAAACGTAGGCGGCGTGCAAACCACAAAGCTGGATTTGCTCCCCAAGTCCCCCCGCGTGCGCAACATGTTTGACCATATTCTGATGTGGGTTGATCCCGCGCGCGGGGTCTCGGTTCAGCAGCAGGTATTTGAGCCGAGCGGCGACTTCCGCTTGGCCAAGTACTCGGATATCCAATTGAATCAGAAACTTCCCGATAATATTTTCAAACTGAAGACGACCGGCAAGACCAAAGTCGTGTCGCCGCAGGGATAAGGTTTTCCCACCGAGAATAAGAGCTGAAAATTAGAACGTGAGGCGATATACTGCTCCCCAGTCCAGTCGATAATTCCTGAGCACTTTTACCCGGAGCTTTGTCGACGCAAAGCGAGTGACTTAATGGCCAAGGTATTTACGATCCCAGTCCCACCCAACATCAACCGAAAAAAACGTGAACGCACCTCCGACCCACGCTACGTAGAAGGACAGCGCCTGTTGGTCGAAGCCATGAAATATCTGGCCCAGTCTGATCCGCTCGCCAACCGCGCCGCCATTGAGCTGATCTCGGAGCACGTCCGAACCCGCTTCCGTATGAGCGACTCGCCATTGGCGTAAGAATCGCCTCCGAAACTTATCTTGTCAGTCTGAGCCGCTGACCCGCGACGAAGGTTAAGACTGGAATGACAAGTCCAAAGACCGTATTGATTCGCATTGAGTGGCCTTTGTCATTGGAAGCGGCTTCCGCTGCGAGGAATCCGGGTTTCCATCTTCACCGTTGTCCTCAGCGGTTCATTGCAAATAAGTAAGAGGAGGCAAACCCGCCTCCTCTTCAGTACTTGCCTATTACAACTCTAGAACGAATACCGCACCCCGACCTGCATGATGCGCGGCTGCCCCTGGGTTTGGATGAAGTTCGACCAATTATCCGGAGGTCTCGAACCGCGGCGGGCAGGGTCGCGAACCACACCAAAACCGGTACGGCTGGTGTCAATCAACCCGAAATGCTGAGTATTAGTAACGTTGAAGACGTCCCAGCGAAATTGGAGTTGGTGACCTTCGCTCCACGGCATCTCCCAAGTCTTTCCGAGACCCAGGTCGGCATCAACGTATCCGGGCAAACGGAGGAAATTCCGCGGACCAGTCTCGCCCGGATAGGCGTTCCGGAAACTCTGGTAAACCTGTGTGAGATCGCAGCCGCCGAAGAGCTTGGGTGTGCCATTCGTGGGACGATTTGGACAACTCTCGAGCGGGCGAGTTGGAGTTACATACGCTTGAACGTTCCAGTTGGTTGCCCAACGCGTATCGTCGTAGGGCGAGGGCTCCGGCAGTCCCGTGTTCCACCGGAAAATCCCAGAGATCTGCCAGCCACCCAGAATCGCGTCGAGCCCTCCCGGAGCACCTCCAAGGAGCGGCTTGCCCTTGCCAAATGGCAGTTGCCAGACGCCGTCAACGTTGATGTTGTGCCGCGTGTCGAAATCGGAGCTGGCGTAGTTGTCGTGTTGCCGAATCGGATTGACAATGAACGCGCCATTGCTATTGTTGTTACCATAGCCCATCTCCGACTGTAATCCAGAGGCATCGTCCAGAGAATGGGACCATGTGTAATTGAAGTCGAAGGTCAGGTTGTTGAGACGCGTCCTGAGCGAAGCTGTCAGCGCGTGATAGTTCGAATTCCCGATCGTGCTCCACGTGGACAGAGCGCCGTATTGCGGCTGCATAAACAGTGTGGGCTGTCCCGCAAAAGCTAGGGCTTGATCGACAATCGCTTCCGTATCCGTCCAGTCATTGCCGCCGAAGAATGCCACAGGGTTAGAGGGTGTCCGGCTGTTGAAGGCGTAAAACGCCTGAGTATTGGTCCAGCTTGGATCAAAGCCCGCATCGAGAAAGTTCGGGTCGTTGAAGATCTGAACCGCGTTAGGAGGAAGGAGGTTCTCAAAGAACGGTATGGGCGCGATCTGCGAGGTGTCCACTCCAGCCGCTCGCTGCTTTTCCAAAATGGTTCCAGCCGTATACCAGTCCATACCGCTT
>QIAU01000298.1:2242-3807 GCA_003225055.1 Acidobacteriota bacterium | reverse complement strand
TCTCGCGCACAGCACCGAGATCATCCAAGCCGTCCAGCGTTTAAACGGCCGCGAGATGCTTCGTCTTAATATCGGCTACGTCGCCAATCTTTTCTACAGCGTGCTTCCGGGCAGCCTCGACGCATTCGAACACTTGTTTCCCACGGTCTCGATCAATCTCTTCGACATGACGTGCGGCGACCAGTTTCGTGCGCTGGAAGATGGCAAAATTGATGTCGGTTTCGTCGGATTCCAAGAACCGAATGAGGAATCCAATTTGGAGTTTCGGCAGATTGCCTCGTACAAAACGGTCGCGGCGCTGGCAAAAAATAATCCTTTCGCCAAAAAAAAAGTAATCAAACTGAGAAACCTAAAGCCGATGTTTTTTATTAGCCTGTCGGAGGCAAGTTATCCTGGTTATCGCGGGTGGTTGATCGCAACCTGCCGGGAAGCCGGCTTTAAGCCCAAAATTCTGCAGGAGGCCAATGCGGAACGAACACTGATCGACGCGGTAGAATCGGGATTGGGCGTCGCTCTCTTGCCCGATCAGATTAAGAAACTCTCCGGTGAGAATGTCTCGTTCCGCCCCATCAGCCCGCTGGTTGTGTCCGAATCGTGCATTGCCTGGAAAAAAAAGAACGCTTCGGCGGCGCTCAAAGCCTACCTACAGACCGTCAGTGCTCTCGCGACGAGAAAGCGCTGATATGATTCGTTTTACTCTTCGGTTTCACGCTTCGAGATGGGCGATCATCAAAATGTTCGTATTAAGCAGCTGAGCTATGGAGCAATTTGTTTTCGCCGCCAGCGCCGCATCGATAAAGTGATTTTGAGTGGCGTTTGGAATTTTGGCGCAAACCTCGAGCTCGATCCGGGTGAGTGTCCATCTGCCTTTTGATTCTTCCAGCGTAGCGACTGCCGTTGTCTCGATCCGCTCGGGATGGAGTCCCGAGCGCTCCAACTCATCGGAGAGGGTCATGGAAAAACATCCTCCCAGTGAGGCGGCAATCAGTTCTTCCAGGTTAGTCCATTTCCTTTCTTTTCCGTTCTTTTCTTTTCCGTTCGCTCTTTCAAATCGCGTCCGAAAAGAGTACTTCGTGTCGCGAAGCGCGCCACTTTCCGTGCTCAGTGTGCCTGTTCCCTCACGCAGGTTTCCTTCCCAAATCACTGAAGCTTTACGATTCATTAAATGAGTGGTACGCAAAAGCAGCCTGTCCGCGGACCGGCTGCTCGTAGAACAGAATCACGGCGGACTTTAAGAATTGAATTTTTTCTTCGGTTTAGCCAGGAAGGCCAGGCCAAGACCCTGAAGCAAGACCGTGTCTGGGACTTTGCCTGGAGGGCTGGTAATGTTACTTCCCGAAACATATTTGGAAATCGTGCGCATCACCACCGAAGATCCGCCCGAAGACGTTGGCACTGATCAGTTCCGTTAAAGGTGTTGCACGCCAAGCAGCTAGCTAGTGATGTGCCAACCAAAGGGCCGTTTATGATTTCGACTCCTAAGTTTCTGATTGACAGCCTATTAAGTCTCAAAAGTTTTGGGTCCTACTTTTTACTAGATGCGAGCAATTGTAAACTAAGCCGAC
>QIAU01000298.1:0-2168 GCA_003225055.1 Acidobacteriota bacterium | reverse complement strand
AATTGCAAGACAGTAATGAAATCCGACGGATCGAATTGGTCTGAGAAACCGCCAAACTACGCGATCTTAGCCAGCTGGAGCTAAAATTTAAGCCGCCTGGCCTGCCCGGTTGCCCCGTGCCACCTCCTGAATAATCGAATCGAGCTTGTTCAGGGCGCTGGTTTGCTTCCAAAAGGCGTTGGCTGCCCTCCAAAGCCTAAATCGGACAAGCCTAAAACCGTGATCAATATCGGTTCGCTGGCGCGCGGTATCGTCAAACCTGCTCCGCGATTTGCCAGCGCCGTGCCAGCGACCGCGGAAAATCATTTTTTGAGAACATTCTTCGAAATACCAAGCGATCCTGCAATATATTCCAAGCCAGTCTCGCCACCACGGTCGAAAAGAATCTTGAGAAACTTAATCGCGGTTTCGTCGAGCCCTTGTTGCTCTGGACTAAGGCTGGCAAGTTGTTGCTTAAGGTTTTCTATCTGCTTTTTGAGGTTCGTATTCTCCGTTTGCAGAAGCGATTTCTCGTGCTCCAACGTAGCAATCTTCTCCGAAAGCAACGTTTTTGTTGTTTTCATTTTTTGTTGAAGTTGGATCGTTCACTGCATGAACTGCTATCCAGTTCCTCGCGGAACCGGGGAACCATCCGCACGAGGCGCTTTGAACAGCGGCCTAACTTCGGCTGACTCGGGGCTCCAGTTGGATCTGGAGATCGCGTAAAGCGGCGGTCCCAGCGTAGATTCAGCCGCACGGGCTTGTTCAGTCCGCGCCGAAGATGCGTTCTCACATATGCCCACTACCGCTTATGAGCCAATTGCAGCGCAATTGCCCATCAGCTTGGCTTGCAGTTGTCGGAAAAGCTCTCCTGGTAAATTTCTTCATTCCCGCGAACGCCTCTTACGACAATTTCACTAATGCCCGCACACCACAAAACCGCGATTCGTAAGAGTTGGTTGAACTTAGCTGCGTCCAGCCTCTTTTTGAGCCGGGCGCAATACTGATTAACGGTTTTCAGGGAAATCTTCAACTTCGCAGCGATCTCCGAGATTGTTTTGCCATCACCAAGGAGCCGAAAAACCTCGGCCTCACGTTGGCCCAGCGTTGCCCTCGTGTAAATCTGGTTCACAACAAGGTTGCTTCTAATTCGAGGAACGTGGTCAAAAGCTCGTCAGATTCGACGATGAATCGGCGTCCGTCGCCGCAGTGGGTGTCAACGATGTAATGCCGGCCGTGTTACGTCGCCGTGCGGCAGTAGCCCCACATCCAACCAAACGCAGCGATCTTGTTAGCGATGACTTCCCAGTATTTCACTTCGCCGATGCCGCCCGTGTTCACGGCTCCTGAAAACTCCCGCCGTGCTCGTGCGTTTCGATCACGTTGCCAGCTTCATCGAAAACGCGAATTACAGCATCATGTGAGCGGCTGCGAAATTTCGCGTAGCCAATCGCGTTGCTGACACCGTCACGTTCGCCATACCACAACGTGGCAACACGTCGGAGATTAAATCGACGCCGCGCTTATCCTTGCGCGGTCGGACTTCGTAAATGTGTTTCGTTTGATCCGAAACCAATCTGGTAGCGTTTTACCAAGCAAACGATCGAATCGACGAGCTCAATCTTGTCCCAAAAGTTGCGACTAAACCGCGGTTGGCCTTCGTCCCGTGGATTGCCCAACTAATAGTTGACCAACGCTACCAGCGGCCCGCGATTTTTGCCTTTTTCTCGTCTGCCTCGTCACTCTTACATCGGCTTTTAAGTTGCCCAACAGATCGCCGGATCTGGCGTCGCGATTGGGCTCCGTCCGCACGGCCACAAAGCTTACGCAACAACGCACTGCGCTGACATTCGCCGATCGGGTCGCTTATCAACAAGCAATTGAAGAAGTTTACTGGCGCCACCGCATCTGGCCAAAGGAGCGTCTCGATCCCAAGCCTTCACTGGATGAAGTCATGCCTCCTGCGCAGCTGAAAAAGAAAGTTGAAGACTATTTGCGCAATTCTCAAGCGGTGGAGGATTACTGGGAAGAGCCGCTTACTGCTGAGCAATTGCAGGCAGAGATGGAGCGCATGGCCAAACACACGAAGCAGCCCGAGGTGTTGCGCGAACTCTTCGAAGCGCTGGACAACGATCCTTATGTGATCGCAGAGTGTTTGGCCAGACCGACGCTATCGGAACGCTTGGTTT
>QIAU01000141.1 GCA_003225055.1 Acidobacteriota bacterium | reverse complement strand
AATCGTCATCGAGCGGTTGCTCGGCCTCAAGAATCTTGTCGTGCATGTCCGCGCGGGATGTGCCGTTCGCAGGTATCGTGTGGTGAAGTCTGCTTCTCCCGAGGACTTAGTTTTCCAGTCGGTCAGGAGTGGTGCACCTATGAGGGACAACAACATCCTCAGCCGGTTCATCAAGCCGGCCGGAAGGAAGCTGGGGATGGGGTGGGTGAACTGGCGGTGTCTGCGCACATCGCACGCGACCTGGCTCAAGATGGCCGGCGCCGACGTCAAGGACGCCCAGGCGCAGATGCGTCATTCGCGAGCCAGCACAACGCTCGACATCTACCAACAATTCGTCGAAAAGGACCAACGCCGGGCAGTGGACCGGCTCGGAACTCTGAGACGAACGACGACAATTCAGTGACGAATTGGAACATTTTGGAACATTTTGACGTTTGGGAGGACGTCTAAGTTGTTGAGAACATGGTGGCCAGGGACGGAGTTGAACCGCCGACGCCAGCCTTTTCAGGGCTGCGCTCTACCACCTGAGCTACCTGGCCACGCCTCTGCTTTCCTCGCAGGGACAGGCTCCCTGGCGATGCGTTCGGGACACGCTGGAACATAGGTAGGCTTGTCGGTTATCGCGGACAACCAACAACGCTGGGAGCGTGCGGAACAGCGCGATTATAACAACCTGCAGGAATTTGCTCAACGCGGCGGGCGCAAGCAGCGCAAGCGCAGCGGCCCTCCTCTTAATTATTCGAAAGCCGCTGCGTAAGCTCGCGATAGCCGTTTACAGTTTTTCCCAAGTCAAAGCCCGTGTGCCCCAACGCTGGCAAGCTTTAGTTCTTGGGAGCCTCCGGGCTTGGGGCAGCTGGATGGGCCGCCACGGGCTCTGGCGTCGGAGGGGGTATGGTGATCTGTCTTATGCCATGTTGGTCTCTGCCCCCAAAGCCTCTCGCGGCGTTCGGCGTGGGGAAATAAGTCTCGTTCAGCACCGTCTTGGCTGATTGCTCGACGCTCTGCATGGCATCAGCGAACCGGCGCTGCGCCAAGTTCGTTTTGATATCTGCGCGCACCTGTTCGAGCGGCTTTGTGCTCTTGGATACAATCTTGTAGATGTAATAACCGTTGGGGTCTACAAAGACTTGCGAGACTTCGCCCGGCTTCATCGAAGTCACGACTAGGTGAGCCGGCGGTAATTGATGGGCTGTCAGCTTTCCGAGATTAGCAGAGGCACCAGCCTGCAAACCCGCAAGTTCGATGGCTTGTTTCTGCAGTTTCTCGAAGTCCTCCCCAGCGACGGCCTGGGCGTGCAGTGCATCCGCCAGTTCTTTCATGCGGTCATCGTCGGCTTTTGCGTTGTCGGCTTTTGCTTTTTCGGCCGCTTCCGTGGATTCCTCTTTACTGTCCTTTTCCGCCTCGGAGGACTTCGCCGACTCCTGTTTGGGCTCCGGTTTATTGTCCTTGGCTTCCTGTTTCCTTTCCTTGGGCACGAAAATGCGCTGCAATTCAAACTGTTCGAACTCCGAAGGGTTGTTCGTGTAATACTTCTCGATCTCGGCGTTTGGAACGTCGTCTGCCTTCTCCTTCAATGCCTTGGCCATCTCTTCCGCCTCGGACCGCACTCTGGTGAAGGCCAGCGCCCGTTGGACTTTTGGATCTTTTTCCAGACCGTACTTGCGGAATTCGCGCTGCATCAGCAGAAGCTTTGGATAGATGTTAGCGAGCTGGAATTTAGCCGCGGAGGGGAGGTTGGGCTGGATCGCCTCGGCCAAAGCGTCGAATTGAGCTCGGGTGACGACGGTCTTGCAATCCGAGCCGGCCGCCCGCTTGGCGGGCGTTGTGCCGGTCTTGGGCCGGGAGGCAGCCTCGCACAGGCCCATAATGGTGATTACCGGCGTATCCGGCGCGACGGAAGATGGCTTTGGGCGTCGCAAGGCGGTCCCCGCATTGACTGACGTAGGAAACGGCTTTGGAGCCGGCGTGGCCGTGGTGTTGGCCGGTGTCTGTGCTAAGGCAAGGGACGCGACCAGCAGGACTGGAATGCAGGCAAAACGCATGGTTTGGCTCTCCTAAAATGACGAAATCGATGCTGTTACATTTGAAGTGCAGCCGCCGCTTGGGTGCGTGAACGTGATCTCGCGATTCCGATGGTCACTATCGCGGCAGCGACAGAGTTACCAGATCATCTCGTTTCCCTTCCGAAGATCCCAGATAGCTTGTCACCAGCTCGCTTGCAGCAGGCTCCTTCGCCAGAGCCTTTTCCCTCCATACCGCGTAAATGGCGGGATATACCAGCAGTTCGAGAATAAACGAAGTCACAATCCCGCCAACCATGGGCGCCGCAATTCGCTTCATGATCTCCGATCCAGTGCCGTTGGACCAGAGAATCGGAATCAGTCCGATGCTCATGGTGGCGAAAGTCATGAACTTGGGACGGAGGCGCTTGGCCGCGCCTTCCACAATGGCTTCGTAAAGCTGCGGCCGCGTGAGATGGGAGTGCTCGCCCTTTGCCTTCTCATAGGCAAGGTCAAGATAGAGCAGCATGAACACGCCGGTTTCAGCATCGATGCCGAGCAACGCGATGATGCCTACCCAGACCGCGATGCTCATGTTGTAGCCCATGGCATAAACCGTCCATAGAGCCCCCACAGCCGAGAATGGCACGGCCAGGGTAACGATCATGGTCTTCACGAAGGAGCGGGTATTCGAGTACAGCAGAAAAAGGATGATGGCAATCGTCACCGGCACGATGAGCAGCAAGCGATGGCGTACACGCTCGGCCGATTCGAACTGGCCGCTCCATTGGATGGTGTAGCCAGCCGGAAGCTTTACCCGGGTGCTTAGCTCGCGTCGTGCATGCTCGACGTAATCCCCGGGCGCCAGGCCCGCGACATCAACGAATACGTATCCCGTAAGCAATCCGTTTTCGTTGCGAATCATCGCCGGGCCGGTAAGCGTGCGAATGGTGGCCAACTCGGAGAGGGGAATTTGTTTTTCTCCGCTCGTGGAAACCAACACTTTACTCAGCGACTCAATGTCGGAGCGAAAATCGCGCAAGTAGCGGACATTAATGGGATAACGCTCGCGGCCTTCAATCATTGTGCTGACATTGTCGCCACCTACAGCCGTCGAGAGAACATTCTGGGCATCTTCAACCGAGAGACCATAGCGGGCGAGCGCCGGACGATCCCAAACCACGTCGAGAAAGTACCCTTGCCCGGTGCGCTCCGCGAATACGCTGCGGGTTCCGGCGATGCTGTCAAGAACTTTTTCCACCTGGTGGCCGACTTCCTGAATCTGTTGCACGTCATCGCCCTGGATCTTCAGGCCGATGGGCGTTCGAATGCCCGTACTTAGCATCTCGATGCGGCCGCGGATGGGCATCGTCCAGGAATTCGATACACCGGGAATCTGAAGGGCTTCGTTCATCTCGGCCACCAACTGCTGTTGCGAGAAGTGATCCGGAGTAATGTGCCGCAGCACGGGAAGCAACCAGACCGGAGCCCACGAGGAATACCACACATGCGCCTTAGGCCACCGCGAGTGGGGCTTAAGGACAATCACGGTTTCGAGCATCGAGAGCGGCGCGGGATCGGTGGCCGTATCGGCGCGACCGGCCTTCCCCAAAACGTGATCGACCTCAGGGAAAGCTCTCAAGATCTGATCCGTCGCCTGTAGAAGTTTTTGAGACTCGGCTATGGAAATACCCGGCATGGTCGAAGGCATGTAAAGAAGCGAGCCCTCCTCCAGGGTTGGCATGAATTCCGAGCCAATTCGCCAGAACAGCGGAATCGTCAAAGTTACGATTAGCAGCGCGCCTACGATCACCTGGGTTTTCCAACGGAGCGTCCAGCGCACAATGGGATCGTAGAGCCGCATCAGAGGCCCTGTGATGGGATGATCTTCCTGAGCGCGGACGCGGCCGCCCAGCAGCGAATCCAAAACACGCTGAAACTTATCTTTGACAGCAAGTGCCGGACGATGCCGAACCAGCAGCAGACGAAGGGCCGGATTCAAAGTGATGGCCAGCACCGCCGCCACCAGCATGGCGAAATTCTTGGTGTACGCAAGAGGCCGGAAGAGCTTCCCTTCCTGGCCTTCGAGCACAAGCACGGGCAGAAAGGAGACCGCGATCACCAGCAAGGCAAAGAATGTCGGGCCGGTCACTTCCTTCACGGCTTCGAGAATCACTTCGCTATGCGAGAAGGCCTGGCCGGAGCGCTGGTAAATTTCTAACTTCTTGTGCGTTTGCTCGACCACCACGATCGCCGCGTCCACCAGTTCACCACAGGCGATAGCCAGGCCGGCCAGCGACATGATGTTGATGCTCACGCCCGCATAGTGCAGCGGGATGAAGGTAAGCAAAACGGAAACCGGGATCGTAACGACGGGAATGACCGCACTGGGAAAATGCCAGAGGAAAATCAGGATGACGATGACGACGGTGAGAATCACCTCGAGCAAGGTGCGGCTTGCGCTGGAGATGGAGCGCTCAATCAGTTCCGAGCGATCGTATACGGGCACGACCTTCACGCCTGCCGGCAGACCCGGCTCGATTTCCTTGAGACGAGCCTTAACCCGCCTAATCACCTCGAGAGCATTGCTACCCTCGCGCATGATGACAATTCCGGACACCACTTCGCCGCTACCATCGAAGTCGGCGGTACCGCGCCGGATGTCCGGGCCCACAACGACTCTACCCACATCTTTAATACGGATGGGCGTGCCATCGACGGACGCGAGAACGGTTTCTTCCAGGTCTTGTGGGGACCGCATGTAGCCGCGGCCGCGAATCATGTACTCGGCACCCCCGAATTCCAAAAGGCGAGCTCCCGCCTCGCTGTTGCCGGCGCGGACGGCATCCGCTACGCGCGAGATCGGGATGCCATAAGAGCGCAGGCGGTTGGGATCGACATTCACTTGGTATTGCTGTGTGAATCCACCCAGCGAAGCTACCTCTGAAACCCCGGGCACAGCCTTGAGGTAGTACTTCAAATACCAGTCCTGGTAGGAACGCAGTTCGCCCAGGTTGTGTTTTCCCGACTCGTCCTTAAGAACGTATTGAAAGACCCAGCCAAGCGCGGTGGCATCGGGCCCGATCTCGGTTCGGACATCCTGCGGCAGCCGCGCAGTAACTCCGGAAAGATATTCGAGTGTCCTGGAACGCGCCCAGTAGATGTCGGTTCCTTCCTCGAAGATTACGTAGACATAGGAGAAGCCGAAATCGGAGATGCCGCGCACCGTCTTAACTTTCGGCGCGCCCGTCATGGCCGTAATGATCGGGTAGGTCACCTGGTCTTCAATGATGTCGGGGCTGCGGTCCCAGCGGGAAAGAATAATGACCTGGATCTCGCTTAAATCCGGAGTTGCATCGAGTGGAAGACGTACGATCGACCAGGCACCCCAGAAACAAGCGGCCGCCACCATCGCGAAGACGAGAAACTTATTTTTCGCGGAAAAGCTGATGATGCGATTGATCATCGAGCCGCCTCGATCTCTGGCTGGAGGCTGGCAGTGCTTCCCAATTTCTCCCCGACGTATTTGGCCGGGTCCTGCTGGAACTTCTTCTGGCATTTTTCCGAACAGAAGACGTAAGTTTCTCCCCGGTACGTTTCCCGGCGGAAACTCGAATGGAGCTTGCCGGAATCCAGTGGCATGCCGCAGACGGGATCACGCGTCGCGACCGCCCGGTTAGTCGAGTGCTGCCTCGCCTCCTGCTTCACGCCAGAAGAAACCACTGCAGAGGAGCGCATGCGGCTTTCCGAGTCGATCAGAAAATTTCCTGAGGTTACGACGCGCTCGCCTTCGGCCAGCCCGCGTGTGATCGTAACCCGATCGCCGTACGTGGTCCCTATTTCCACGGCGCGAGGCTCAAAGACGCCGTCGCTGGTTTCGACATACACGATTTTGTGCATGCCGCTGTCCAGGACCGCTTCTTCGGGAATGGAGATCCCGGCCGGCGCCTTGGCCGTGAACTCCACGTCTACGAACATGTCAGGCCGAAGCTGGTAACCCGGATTATTCGCCTCCAGGCGCAGCTTGAGAGTGCGGGATGCGGGATCAAACAACGGTGGGTTATCACTGACCGTCGCGTAAATGGTCTTCCCGAGTTCGCGCACCGTGACCCGGACCCGCGTGCCGGGGCGAAGCCCGTACAATTCGCTTTCGCCGAAGATATCGGCAATGATCCATATTTTGCTGAGATCCCCTATGCGATAGAATTCGGTTCCTTTATCGAATCTCTGTTGGGGAGAAATGTTGCGGGCTAAAACAATGCCGTCAGTGGGCGAGACTACGGCAATGTCGCGCGTGGTCTGCCGAGTGTTGACCAGTTCCTTAATCTGCGGCTCTCCCATTCCGAGAGCGCGTAATTGTTCCTCATTCAGCTTTAAATTGGCGTCATTCGACTTGTTTGGGTCCTCCTCGCGGCGAGTGGACCTCAGCCTTTCGACGCTGGCCAAAGAACCCAGATAGGCCTGCTGCGCATTGCGGAACTCTCTGCTGTAAAACGTCGCCAGCAGCTCGTTCTTTTTGACCATCGTGCCGGCGGGATTATTCTCCAGAGACTGCACCCAACCTTCCGTGGCAGCCGTCAAACGGTACACGCGATTGTCATCGGCTTCTACCCTCCCGGTGGTGCGAGTGAGACGGGTTCCGGAGTTCTTCTCCACGGCTTCCACGCGAAGACCGATCAGTTGCTGTTTGTCAGAACTGATGGAGACCGCGCCCGCCGCCAACTGGAGTTTGCCGGCCGGGTCGTCGCCCTCGTACACCGGCTCCAGGGCCATTCCGCAGTCGGGAGCGATCCCGGGCTTGTCGGAGCGATATGCCGGATGCATGGGATCGACGTAGTAAAGAACGCGTTTCGAACTCGGATGGCCGGTGCTCTTGGGAGTGCCACTATAGCGGCCGGCCACGAACGCAGCCAAGGACAGCACAACTACGGAACCGACTGTCGCCGGTTTATTCATGATCTTCTACTCCACTGCTGCAAGACTGGGTGTCTGCGTTAACTTTGAGCCAATAGCGCTCGGCGTCGCTTTAAATTCGCTTGCTGCCAGGCTTTATACGTCCAAAGCAGGTTGAGTGCACGACGAGGGGGACTTTCATCAGGGGGACGCTACTCCTGCCCGCTTTACCTGGCAGCGCGTTGGGAGCATTAGAATATCACATCCTTTCGTCATGGCTGGCAGACAATTTTCCTCCTCTATTCAAGAGAATAGCAACCCGGTACTGTCGTGATTGTCGTGATCGACTTTCGTACGTCCCCCAGCGCCTGGTAGGGGCCAAAACTATGCTCTGGCTGAAACTAGGCCAAAACAAGCCAAAACTAGGCCAAAACTAGGCTCTTGGCGCTCGACCGAGTTCGTGCTAATATTCACCCACCTCTGCTGACTCCCCCACTGCTTGAGTTTTGAGAATATTCCCCGTCTTTTTTGGGGAAACTAGTTGCACATGGTTTGTAGGTGATTTACTCAGGAATGACAGCAAGCTGTTGAGATTTTGGAGTTTGATTAGAACCTTGCAATTGGAATCGAGCGTGCAGGCCCAGTTAGCCAGATAGAAATGTTATTCATCCTCCGGGACGGTCATCCCCCTTCCGTCTGAGAGTTCCGCTGAGAAATAGAGAGGCACTAGCCATGCGGTTTGCTCTGAGCACGAACAACTTTCTCCTGGTATCTGCCGCGCTTATCTGTTCTGCGCTTCCTGCTTTCTCGGAATCCCTTTACATCAAGAAACAGCAAGAAACCATTCATGTCCGGCTGATCGCCCGCGAGGCCCCGGCAGCGGCGAGCGCTTTTAGCCAAAACGTCGATTCCTATTTAGTCGAACTCGTGGACAAGCATGGGGATGAGCATCTGGCGCGTCTTTCGTTTCGTTTTTTGCCCTATGAATCGCCCATCCCGGAAGAGCTTCGCGATTACGAAATCGTGCTTACGTTTCGAGCAACTCGAGATCGCGACTGCGACGCCAGCGCGGCACAGCTTGCCGCGCACCCGTTGCAGTACAGCAGCGATGCGCCACAAATAAGGGTGTTAAAGCCGTCCTCATCTTTGCCCTGCTACGTCGCCACGGCCAAAGACTACAAAGGCTCCAAGCGTAATCACCATGCCAAAGCAGTCAGGAACGAAAGCCAGAGCGATGAATCAAAGGTACTCGCGAAGCGAGAGTAAACAGGGTTTGTGAACAGGGTTTTTATGTAGCAATCGGTTTATGTAGCTGGTAGGCCCTCCCCACTCAACCTTGAAGTTCGGTTATCTGGACCCGTTAAGGGTGCTTGAACGGAACGGACGTCAGCTGCGAAGGCAGCTTCGGACGTCTCAGTAAGGCAGTTGCCGTCCAAATAGAGTTGTTTGTGGGGAAAAACAGCATGCCAAGTAGTAATGCTCCTGAGGTCCTTCCGGAGAAAATGTTCGTGCGCGAGCTTTCGATAGCCGCGCCTGTCTCTTCCCGGGTGCTACCGTTAAATGCCCGAGTCTCCTGCATCCAGCAGATCAATCTCTTCCGCGGGCTAACCCTTGCGGAGTGCGCAGAAGTGGCTTCGATGGCGCAGGAACGTCAGTTCGCGGATCGTCAGACCATCTTTCGCGAAGGCGACCCGGTACGCTTTGTCCTGGTGCTGGTCTCGGGGCGGGTGAAGCTGACGCAACTCAGCCGCTTCGGCACGGAAGTCATTTTTAGTGTCGGGAGAACTGGAGACGTGCTGGGTGGACTCGGTCTGACGCCGAACAGCGCGCAGCGACTAACGGCGCAAACGCTCGAGCGGTGCCACGTGCTGAGCTGGGATGCACGCGCCTTTCTCAGCCTGGAAGAGCGCATTCCGGCCATAAGGCGCAACGCAGTAGGCATCTTGTCGGATCGTCTGCGCATGCTTGAGGAGCGTTTCCTCGAGTTGGCCACCGAGCAAGTAGCTCCCCGCCTGGCCAGGATGTTGTTCCGCCTGCTCGAGCAGGGAAATCATGGCAGCCATCCCAGCCGCATCGATCTCTCCCACGAAGAACTGGCGCAGATGACCGGAACTACGCTGTTTACGGTCAGCCGGTTGCTTTGCGAGTGGGAACAGCGCGGGATCGTCCAAACCCTGCGCAAGGCAGTTATGATTCGCGATCCCCAGAAACTCATTGATCTCTCGCAAACCATCAAGCAAAAGTGAGGGTATTCTCTCGCCCGGAAGAGTCTCGTCAATTGGGACCGCTCTCCTTATGAAACGACGGGGCAGCCAAAAAAGACTGAGCCTAGAGTAGGCCGAGAAAAACCAAAATATCTCTGCGAACTCTGCCGTCTCGGCGGTTAATTAAGAATTACTCTTGCCGCCGTCCAGGAACTGGGGCGCCCAAAAGCAAGGTACCTGTTTTGTGGGAGGCTCCCGATTTGCAGGAGACTGCCGGCGAGCTTTGTGCCGGGTGTCGCTTAGCGGAAAACCTTCCCGAAGAAACCCTTGATCTTGCCGAATACACCCTTGTTCGTTTTCCGTGTCCGTTTCTTATCAGGGGAGAACTCCTTTGCGTCCGCCGAAGAAGGAGGTCCTAAGATAAGGGTCGAGGGCGACTCGGCTGGGGCCGGGCCTACGGATTTGAGATTCGATTGTAGAGTAGCGCCCGGCTGCCCGGTTGCTGGCTGATTTGGGGCTGGGTATACCACGCGGGCCTCCACTTGTATGTGCATGTCCCTTGCGTGAGAGTCCCGTACCGTTGCCGTTTGTGGCGTCTTCAATTGCGAAGGCGGCGCGCCCCCGGCACGAGGAAGTAAGGGGCTTGCCAGGTCACCGGCTTGCGCCAGGCGGACCGCTGAGGAATTCGGTTGCGGCATTACGGGGGTAGGCGGCAAAGAAGCTAGCATCACTGGCGGTGTGGAGGCTGCCGGACAGCCGCAACCGAGCGGAAATGCAAAGTCGACGTTGGTCGGGCGAGCTCCCCGCGGACTTATATCAGCAGGATTCAAACGTCCCCCATGAAAAACATATTGCTCGCCGGTCGGCACTCTGAATACGGCATCTCCTATAAGTTCCGAGACAATGATGGGGGCCGTATCGCCGGGCAGCGGGCGCACGCAGGTGTTGCCGTGAGAATCGGCAGCGATTGCATAGTGGAACTCGCCCGGACCGCGCAGGAGAATACGGAAATCTGGGGTCACGATGGAGTCAGCCGAATTTTCCAAGGCGTAATGCGTTTCCACGGCACCCACGCCCATACCAAGCAGCAAGTCGGGACCATCTTTTGAGTGGGCGATGGAGACGGTCGTTCCGGGACAAACATGGATTTCACCGCCTCGGGTCAAGCGCAGCACGGTGGTGTCGTCGGTAGTTGACATGGAGGAGCCAGCCGCCAGCTTATCCGCCCAAATCGGCGTACCAGCGCCTGGCGGCGCCGCGACGGGAATGGCGACCGGCTGCGGGGCTTTACTCAAAACGGGGAGTGTGGGCGCCTTTGCCGTCACTTCTTTCCCCTCCAAGTGCAAACGCACCACGAGCCGATTGCCGGCTGAGTCCCAGGTATAGCTATGCGGCTTGGCCAGGTCCACAACCACGCGAACTACAGGCGGCTTGTTTTGGAACTGGCCCAAGCGAACGGCGAGAATGTCACCGCGGTTGACCGCTATTCGCTTTTTCTCTCCCGACACATTGCAGTTGGGCAGGTCAATGACCAGGCGGGGTGGGTTCTGCAGCTTGGTGATGCTCGGAACTACCGCCCGCGTGGCAAGAATTTCTACGGCCGGCGAATCCTTCTCTAGCAGGATCTTGACGCGGGAAATAGCGGCGGGCTCCGGCGGGCGAGGCTGCGTGGTGCGGGATTGTGGCCTGGACTGAGCCTGGGCAAAAACAAGCCCGGAAAGGGCAAGAGCCGAAAGCATTACGAGTTTGGGACCCATACCTGACACCCATTTCATGGAACGATCACGGCAGCGCAAAATTCAGAGTGATGCGGCTCTGAAATTTCACCGGTTGGCCATTCTGAAGATACGGTTTGAAATGCCATTGCCTGATTGCGTCCGCGGCAGCGCGCATGAGTTGGGGATCTCCGCTGACTTGGCCGATACCTTCAACGGAGCCGTCCTTGCCAACGATCACATTCACATCCACGCGGCCATGAATGCGCTGTTGTCTGGCTGCACCCGGAAACGCCGGCTCAACCCTTCGAACCAGATACTGTTTGGCCGTTTCTTCCGGAAGCACGACAGGCTGGGAGGTATCGGCACTTCGCTTGGCACCGGCTGCTGAAATCGTAATTTTTCTTCCAGAATCCCCTGCTGGTTGGGGCAATGACTGCGATCCGCTCGATTGGGAAGTCAGTTTCCGATTCTCGAAAACGACCAAGCTCTCCGCTGAATTTCCATCCTTAGCCTTGATTGTGGACGCCTTTGTCGCGTTTGACGCTGGCTGGGCATTAACCGGCAAGCCTGGTGTCTCTGCATTCGACTCCATTTTTTCCCGAGTCGATCTGGAAACCGGTCGCCTATCTTCAATAGTCACCTGCGCGAAGGAAGCTTCGGGGTTTGAGCCAGCCGGCAGCTCGCTGGCCTTAATTGGAGACTCGGAGGTTGGCGGCGCCACTGCGGCTGGCGCCGGCTGCTCGGTCGGGACCAGTGCTGCTGCATCCTTCTGCACCTCGGGGGTGGACGGCGCCACGGCTGCGCTAGCGTGACTTGCCGCTCTAATCGGTTTCCGGCTCGAGCGGCCCAGCATCCATCCCACCGTTAGAGAAAGACCAATCACTAACACCATCAAGAACGAATTCCAGCTGCGGAGCCAGCCAGCGGTTCGGACCTTGGGCAAGAGATTGACGCGAAATTTGGGCGACTTCGATGACGCACGGGTGGCACCGGTGGCGCTCGTGACACCACCGGAAGGCAGAGCAAGACTATGCTTGGCCAGCTCAATATTGGCAGCCACCCGCCGCGAAAATGCCTGTAGTGTTACGACATCGCGATCGCAAAAGGCGTTTACGCGGGGTGAGAATATGGCCATTACCCCCAGCCGTTCTTCTTGCTGCTGGATTGGAACCATCAGGACGGACCGCACTCCAAACCGTCGGCAGGTGGCTGCATCGATCCGGGAATCGCTCTCCACATCCTCCGAGACCTGCACCCGTCCGGTGCGGACGCAAGCCTCCGAAATTCCGGAACCGTTATTCAGACAGGCGGCAACATCGGGGGCGGTGGCGCCCGTCGTGGCGCGGCAGACGATTCGTGATCCGTAGGCCAGACCAATGGCCGCCCCGGTGGCGGTGGTCGCCAACCGAGCTTGCTCGGCAATCTCTTTAAAAACAAGGCTTAATGCGATATCGAGAGGCGAGGCTGTGGGTTTCTGGTTCGAAGCCGTATTTGCAGCGCCGGACCACTGGGCCACAGAACGTTCGCCTGCTTGCGTATTAGCCGTTGGCGCAGGCTCTACGTCAGCCGCAGTTGGTTGATACGCATCCAGCGGAGATAGCGAATCGTCAGCCATAAATATTGGGCCGGCAATTACATTGCAAAACGCTGCTAACGACGGTCTCCGCAAAATCTAGCGGAATTTGCCGCGAGCGGAAGGCCTGCAAGTAGGCCGGCGAGAACAAAAAGTCACCTTTCTGGGCCACAATTCTGGAGGGACTTATATTCTACACTAACCATGGGGTGCCGCAACCGTTCTTTTCGCCTCCTTCGCCTGCAACCAGGCACGGAGCGCGGGCTGGCGCCGGGAGCTTGCTCAAAAAGTTCCTTCCCCCACAAGATTTCCAGGCGCGCAATATTGAACTGGTTGGACTTTGTCGGACCCCGGTTGGACTCCGAAATGGACTTCAAAAATGGACTCCGGTCGAGTGTTGCTCGTCCCTGAAAATCGTAGTATTATTCAATTCCCCCGGTGTAGCGTTGCTTGAATCGGCTTCCCCCCCAGGCACTAGCTGGCAACGCACTGTAAGCGCTTGGAAGGAAGTATGAATCTCATCCCTAGGTCAGCAATCCTTTGCCTCTGCTTTTCGGTTGGAAGCCTCTTTGCTGTTGCCCAAGGAACGTGCGTTTTCACTAGAGATCCAGGCAAGAAAACGGTCAAGTTGACCGGCGACTGCGGAGCAATCGCCGGTGTAAAGACGCAGACCGGTTATACGGTCGACAACAGCCCAGAGCCGGCAACGCCCTCCGGACCGCCAAAACTGGAAGACATGTCGGCCATGCCACCGACGGTCGACTACCAGAATGGCGATTTGACCATCATGGCTCCGAACTCGACACTGAGTGCGATCCTGGAGGCGGTGCGCATTAAAACTGGGGCGGAGATCGAGATTCCTGCAGGAGCCGACAGCGAGCGAGTGGTCGGTAAGATCGGCCCCGGAGCAGCTCGCGAAGTGCTGGCATCCCTGCTGAACGGCTCGCGTTTTAATTACGTAATGCTCGGAACGGAGACGGCTCCCCATTCGTTTGCCAAGCTTGTCCTCACGCCTAAAGCAGGGACCAGCGGCGCCACCGAGACCACAGCTGTAGCCGGAGTGCCGGGCCGTGGGCCCGCGGCAACCGGCTCCGGGTTCGCCGCAGGTCAACCTACTGCGTCGCGTGTGCTGCTGGAACAACTGAGACCTCGCACGTTGCCTTACCAGCCACAGGCGGCACAAGCACAACCGGAGTTCTCGGAAAACACTGCAACGGGGACAGTCACCCCTGCGTTGGCCCCAGTTGCTGCTTCAGAAACTGAAGTGCCCGAACCAGCAGCTCAAACTGCCGGCAGCAACAACCTAGTCGCGCCACCTCAAACGATGGGCAGCAACAATTCGAGTGTTCCGGAGCCTGTAAACACAAGCGATGCGCAGCCTGTGCAGCAGCAGGGTTCCACCACACCCGAGCAGACGACTCCCATACAAGTTCTGCAAGGCATGTATGGCGCCCGGCGGGCAATGATGGAGCAGCAACATAAGGTGCAAGCACCATCAGTCCAGGAACAGTAGCCTTGCTTATCCTTTCGAGAACGCCGGCGCGAATCACTGACCAGCGCCTGATGACATCTCGCTTCGTTGCAGCCAAGACGCTAATGCGGGTGAGGCTTGCGCCTTCAGATCAATGCAGTAGTTGACTCGCTCCTGCGCTTGCCGCAGCGATCTTTCGGCAGCGGGAACCGGGTGCTGAGAAAAGAAATTTCTCACTTCATCTCGCATGCCCGCGTCGCAGAAGGAACCGGTGGTAGCCACTAACCCACCGGTGTTGTATCCGCCCATGATTTTTTCGATCTGCGCCCAATGTGCCTTCACGAACTCCCAGGCAAGCCGCTCGCCCGCAGGGTTGTCCATGACCGTTGATATGAGACGAAGTGAATCCTGGGTGCGGACAGCCGGACTCAGCGAAAACTCCAGAGTCTTTTCCAGCAGCGCAGGCTGGCTAAACCGCGCAAGAGTAAATAGGTACCTGTAATACTGTTCGGGATCGTCGTTCTGTTTGACCCGCGCCAGGATCTGATCGTAGAGAGCGGCGTCCCCGTTCACGGCGGCCAAATGGAAGACGGTGTCCAGGAGTGAGGGATCAACCGCGCTGGGGTTCTGGATGGCTTTGGTCACCAAAGTCTTCGCCTTTTCCAGGACTTGAGGGTCTCGGGCGGTGTACCCGAGGGTGTAGATCACGTAGGCGCGAAGAGCCTTTTGATTATCGTCTTCACTGGAGGCTGGCTGCCAGCCTAACTCTGCCAGGATGGGGCTGAGCAGCCCGCACACCCACGCTCGATACTGAAGCTGATCGGAATCTGTCACCAAATAGGTGCCGATGTAATCCAACGTGCTGTCCAATTGTTGAACGACCGTGCTAGTCCGCTCTGAGCGCAAACCTTCCGCCAGTTGGAGAAAATCGCCGATCGGCTGTTGCCCGGCCCGAACCGCCGCCCAGGCATCGCGTACTAGAGCGATGCGTTCCGCCGGAGTGAGATCTTTCTCGGCGCTATGACTGATCGCGTGAAAGCCTGCAGAGTCGTAGCCTGTGCGGTAGTAACCGCTGGCTCCGGCGTTGGCAAACACCCAAGGACTCGGTCCGGGAAGTTCGAAACTCTGTTCTTTGCTGCTCAGCAACTCGCATTGTTGAGCAGCCTTGTTGCTCGCCTCTTTCAAACAGACCGGAACGATCCATAGCTCCTGGGACGGCGACTGCAACAGCGAACGATCGAAGTAGTATCGTCGCTGGGAGAGGGTGACTTTGGTTTGGTTACCTTGCACTTCGGTGTGGACGTTCACCAGGGGAGCGCCGGGCTGGTTGACAAATGTGGCCATCATTTTATCGACCGGCTTATGGGAAGCGGCCGCCAGAGCGTTCCAGAAATCTACGTCGGTGGCGTTGCTATAAGCGTGCGCCTTCAGGTACTCGTTAACCCCCTTGCGGAAAGTCTCCGCTCCCAGATAGGCCTCCAACATGCGCAGCACGGCGGCTGCTTTGTCGTATGCAATCCCATCAAACAGTTCCTGAATTTCGGCAGGAGTTTCTGCCGCCTGGTGAATGGGACGAGTATTCTGCAACGAGTCCACATAGAGAGCGTTGCCGGATTCGAGCACGTCGCTTAGTTCCATGTGCCACCCGGGCTTCCAGGCTTCCAACGGCTTGGACTCCATCCAGGTGGCAAAGCCTTCGTTCAGCCAGATGTCGTCCCACCACGCCATCGTGACCAGATCTCCGAACCATTGGTGCGCCATTTCGTGGGAAATCACCGAGCCGATCTCCTTGTACGCCCAGGCGGGGGCGTTCTTCTCATTCAGTAGGAGCAAGGCATCACGGAAGGTGATTGCGGCGGTGTTTTCCATAGCTCCGGCTGCGAAGTCCGGCAGGCCAATGAGATCCAACTTTTCGAATGGGTACCTGATGCCGAAGTAGCTGTTGAAGTAGTGCATGCACTGCTCGGCAACCTGCAGTGCATAATTGCTGATTTCCTTCTTGCCGGGAGTGGCCCAAACACGGATCGGGATGCCATCGGCCGAACCTTCGACGTATTCGAAATCGCCCACAGCTAGGGCCACCAGATAAGACGACATTTTGGGAGTCGTCGAGAACTCGATGGTGTGCTTTCCGTCAGTGGGTCCCGGAGTGTCGGCAATAATTTTGCCGTTCGAAATGGCAGTATCGCCTTTGTCCGCGACGACGGAGATGTCGAAAGTCGCCTTGTACGCCGGTTCGTCAAAGGACGGGAAAGCACGGCGGGCGTCGGTGGCTTCGAATTGCGTGACCGCATACTTGCGACCGTTGGCCTTGCTCAGATACAAGCCGCGCAACTGACCGTTCAGGATGCCGGTGTAGCGGATGTGAATGGTCGCGCGCCCGGGCTGGAGCGGCTTGTCGAGCGAGAGTGTCGCGGTTTCTTTTTCTTTGTCGGAGACAACTTTGGCGATCTGAGTCAGATTGCCAGTTGTCACGCTGGCTTCCTGGAAATCGATTTCCAACGAGTTGAGGACCATACTCGATGCCGGCTTGAGAACCCGGACCTGAATAGTTTCGTCTCCGGAGAAGTTGTCTTGGTCGAAGTTCGGCGCGAAGGTGATGCGATAGTTGTCGGGTTCTGCCAGATCGGGTAGACGCTGAGCCAAACCAACGAGGTGGAAAGCCAGAACGACGACAGGCAACAAGAGAGTGATTTTTTTCATTGGGTCCCCTTTGACGAATTGGCATGTTTCTGCTGGATCAGGACAGGTTCTTGACCTTGCGAATCAATTTCTTCAAGCAGGTCTCGGCGCTCCAAATGCCATCCTGTAAGTGTTTACGCTAACAGCTCCGTTGAGAATCGTGAAAGCACAGCGATTGGCTGCGAACCAGTAAGGTATTTCGCGAAAATCATCTACGTCGAAGATGGCGAGATCCGCATCTTTGCCGGGCTCGATGCTTCCCTTTCGATCGGCAAGGCGGAGGGCGTGAGCTCCGTTGATCGTCGCGGTGGCGATCGCTTCTGCCGGTGACATCTTCATCTGCGTGCAGGCCAGCGACAGAATAAACGGCATGCTGAGCGTCGGCGAACTGCCGGGGTTATAGTCGGTGGCCAAGGCCACGGGAACTCCTCGATCGATCAGCGTGCGCGCCGGCGGAAACTCTTCCAATCCCAAAAAATAGTTGGCTCCCGGCACCAGGGTTGCAACCGTGTCATGTTTGGCGAGTTGTGGGATGTCTTCTGCCATCACGTGATCCATGTGGTCAAACGAGGCCGGATGATATTCGAGGAGCGGCCACAGAACGCATTCCGCGAACTGGCAAACATGGGCTCTCACACCGAGACCGTGTTTTGTTGCGCTTTCGAATATTTTTTCTGTGTCCTCGGTCGTAAACCCGCCGCGGTCCGCAAATACGTCGACGAAGACCGCCAGGTTCCGCCTGGCGACTTCCGGAATCATCTTCTTACAGACGAGTTCGACATATTTATGTGAGCGTCCCTGGTATTCCTGGGGAACAACATGCGCACCCAAGCAGGTTGCGATTACAGTTCCAGGCCATTCGAAGGATGCCTGGCGAATCGCCTCGAGCGACTTCAACTCAGATTCCAAGTTCAATCCATAGCCGGATTTTGCTTCGACAGTGGTCGTGCCCTGGCCGGCCATTTGGTTGAGCGCGGAAAGAACTTGGCCAGCGAGTTCAGCCTTGGTAGCTTCCCTCACCGCATGCACGCTGGAGCGAATGCCGCCCCCGCCATCCCCGATTGCTTGGTAGCTTGCACCTGCTATTCGCCTTTCGAAATCACCCAAGCGGGGTCCGAGAAAAGCAGGATGCGTATGGGAATCGACAAAGCCGGGCATCACGACATGGTTGGAGCAGTCGAGTTCTGTAATCTTTTTTCGGTTTTTCTTAAGCCAGGGGTCGCGCAAGGCGTCTTTAGTCGTACCCACGGAGACAATTTTCCCGCCGGCGCACAGGATCGCGCCTTCTTTAACCATGCCGAGTTGTTTCAGTTCCGGCCCACGGCGCGGGCCGGCGGAGGAGGATCGCAGCGTAAGTAGTTGGCCGATGTTGACCAAGAATAAGGCTTTTTCGTCCGCCATTTATCTTTCGTCGGAAATCCACCAGGGAGACACGGAGCAGCTTACGTATCACAAGGCTCGACTTATAATGCCACGACGGATCTAAGCGAGGTGGAAATTGCTAATCAGGGGGCCGCTCGGCAGTGAGACCTAAACAGCTCCGTGCCTCCTTAGTCTGGGTGGCGGATGTTCATTTGTTTTGCATCGGGATCTTGACGCCTTGGCGGCCGGCAAAATCGACGGCTTCTTTGTAGCCCGCATCCGCATGGCGGATGATGCCCATTCCTGGGTCGGTTGTAAGGACTCGCTCAATACGCTTCGCCATCATTTCGCTGCCGTCCGCGACTGTCACCTGACCGGCATGCAAGGAATAACCAATACCCACGCCACCACCGTTGTGAATCGATACCCACGAGGCGCCGGCAGCCGTGTTCAGCATCGCGTTCAGCAGCGGCCAGTCGGCTACCGCATCGCTGCCATCCTTCATAGATTCTGTCTCGCGGAAGGGCGAGGCTACCGAACCCGAATCCAGGTGATCGCGGCCAATTACGATAGGAGCCTTGATCCTTCCTTTTTTCACCAGATCGTTCATGGCCAGACCGAAAGCGGCGCGCTCGCCATAACCCAGCCAGCAGATTCGTGCCGGCAGTCCCTGGAACTTGATCCGCCTGCGTGCCAGATCGATCCAGCGCTTCAGGATGCGATTCTCCGGAAACAGTTCCAGCACCAGATCGTCAGTCCGATGAATGTCAGACGGGTCGCCGGATAACGCAACCCATCGGAAAGGCCCGCGTCCTTCCGAAAACAGCGGACGAATGTAGGCGGGAACAAACCCCGGAAAATCGTAGGCCTTCTTTACCCCGCGTTCAAAGGCAAACGTGCGGATGTTGTTGCCATAATCGAAAGTCACCGAGCCCATCTTCTGAAGCCGCAGCATGCCTTCGACATGACGAGCAATCGCGTCCAGCGACTTCTCCTGGTAGGCCTCGGGATCGCGTTTCCTCAGTTCCAGTGCCTGGTCCAGGGTCATTCCATTGGGCACGTATCCGTTCAGCGGATCATGGGCGGAGGTTTGGTCGGTCAAGATATCAGGTACTACGCCACGGTCCGCCAACTCGGGAACAACGTCGGCGCAGTTCCCTATCAAGCCCACCGAGACGTTCTCCTTCTTGCGAATGGCGTTCTTCAGGATGCGCAGCGCTTCGTCGAGCGTGTTGACCATAAAGTCGCAGTAGCCGGTCTTCAGCCGCTTCTTGATGCGCTCCGGATCGATCTCAATTCCCAGAAATGCTGCGCCGGCCATGGTGGCCGCCAGAGGCTGGGCTCCGCCCATGCCGCCCATGCCGCCGGAGATAATCAGCTTGCCTTCCAGATTGCCGGCGAAATGCTGCTCGCCCGCTGCCGAGAAGGTTTCAAAGGTCCCCTGGACAATTCCCTGCGAGCCTATGTAGATCCATGAGCCCGCGGTCATCTGGCCGTACATCATCAAGCCGGCGCGGTCCAGTTCATTGAACTTTTCCCAGTTCGACCAGTGGCCCACCAGGTTGGAGTTGGCGATCAGCACGCGTGGGGCGTAGTCGTGAGTCTTGAATATCCCGACAGGCTTGCCGGACTGGACCAGCAAGGTCTCGTCGTTTTCCAGGCTCTTGAGGGACGCAACCATGGCGTGGTAACAGTCCCAATTGCGCGCCGCTTTGCCTGTTCCGCCGTAAACCACCAGATCCCTGGGACGTTCCCCCACCTCGTCATCGAGGTTGTTCATGAGCATGCGCATGGCTGCTTCCTGCTGCCAGCCTTTGCAGGAAAGGCTTGTGCCACGCGGCGCACGGATGGCCGGAATAATTTCGGTGTCTACCGGCATGAGTCCATGGTAGTCGTTATCGGCAGTCGCAAGCAATCAACCGGCCGTCGAGACTGATTGATTCACCACGTGGAATACATAGTGCCGTCGCTTCCCACCAGGTTGGAGCCGCTGTGGACGTCGGAAATGCCGGGCTCGGTCTGCTCCGGACTCTGCGTGATGTCTTCCTGCGCCACCGCCCAAGTATCGTTGCGGGCGGTAAAGGGATCGACGGGGATCTGCTTTAAATAACCCGCTGCAATTAAATCCTCCAGGGATTGCGGGGCGCGTTGCTTGTCGAGCGTGTACTGATCGATGACTTGCCGCAAGGTAAACAAGTCCTGTTTCAGCACCGATTCCTTGGCGCGCAGAATCGACTGGTTGTAGACGGGAATCGCCACCGAAATCAGGATCAGCAGCAAGCTAATCACGATCATCAACTCGATTAAAGTGAAGCCCCGGCTCCGCTCGGTTTTGAACTTTGTCACCATTCTTTGTACTTGGTCCCGTCCAGCGCCGTCCCTTCCGACTTGCTGTAGACGTCAAACACGTCATCGCCACTCCAGGAATCCGAGTTGGGATCATCCTGGACGGCGCGTAGACCCCACTCCGCCTTTCCGGTCATGGGATCTACAGGAATTTTGCGCAGGAAGCGCACCTTCTTGCCACCAATGTCTACGCCGTTCATCAGGGTATCGAGATCAGGTGGATAACCCTGGCTTCCCAGCTTAATCTGGATGGCGCCACGATCAGCGACGTCCTTGTAGCGATCAATGGCATCCCGCATTTGCCAAAGATCGAAGCGGAGCTCTTTTTCTTTTTCGCGCTTGATGGTGAGGCGCGCCAGCGGCAACGCCATCGTGGTCAGAAGCGCCAAGATGGCAGTGGCCACGATCAACTCGATCAGCGTAAAGCCCTTTGCGCTTCGAAGGCATAGCACTCCCCGGCGGTATGTTGCTTTGTCGCTTTGCTGCATATAACTATTTTACTAGCTTACATGCCCTCTATTGCACGTTCACCAGCGCTTGCGCACCCGAAACCGGAATAGCCTGCATGCCCGCATCCCGCGCCCCGCCCCGGGTGATGGAGAGCGTCGATTGGCCACCGGCTTTGGCCATGAACGTCAGAGTAATCACTGAGCCCTGCCCTGATATTCCGCCCGACCCCGGAGGACGAGTCGCGGTTACCTGCAAGATACCGGCAGTGTTGTCGTCGCGGTGAGCCAGCGCCACAGCCTGTCCGTCCTGGGATAGGAATCCGCCGTTCGACACGTTGATGACCTGCAGCTTGTTGGGGTCGTAGTTGATCTGTACGGGAACCGAATAAACGTTTTGGGCGCCCGAGAGCTGGATATTCACCGCAAAGGTTGCACCTGAGGCGGCCGTGATGCTGGCAGGATCAAACATGAAGCTCGCCATGCCGGGCGACGCAGCCTGCGCGCCGGTCTGGGAAGCGGTAGGCGCAGGGGCCTGAGGCTGAGGTGGCGGCGCAGTCATCTGCGGTTGCGGCGGTGGCGCTTGCTGCTGGACCGGAGGCGCGGCCGTGGGATTGGACTGGGGTGCGGGCGGGGCTGGCCGGCTGACCTGTCGCAACTCGAGCGTATTGGCCGTGCCCACGTCGATGGCTTTTTCATTCAAGTCACTGAGTTCCTGGCCGCGCACGATGTGAGGAATAATCACGAACACCAGCTCGGTCTCTCGGTGCTCTGTATTCGTCGTCGAAAACAGGTATTTCAAGAAGGGAATCTGCGAGAGCCCGGGAAGGCCGCTCAAGGACTTGGAGTCCTGGTTCTCAAACATCCCGCCCAGAAGGCTGATCTCGCCTTCCTTGAGCCTGAGCTCGTGGTCAATCTTGCGCTGCCCGATCACCGGTTGACTGATGCCGCCGATGTTCTGAAAGGAGTCGACCGCGGAGATGTCCATCGTCAACTTCAAGGTGACCTCGCGGTTAGCGTGCACGTGAGGCGTCAGGTCGATGTTGACGCCGACGTCCTGGTATTGAAACTGCGTATTAACCAGGGGGTTGATACCCACCCCGCCGATGCCAGGCTGAAACGAACCTGTGGCCACCGGGATGCGCTGGCCGATCTTGAGCGAAGCTTTTTGGCCATCGACGGCGCGAATCTGAGGATTCTGCAGGAGCTTGCTGTCGCTGTTGCTGAACAGCGTCGTCACCGCCGCCGACGAAATCGTTATCGTGAAATCGGTGGCGTTCAAATTACCCAGTCGGTTCAGGTTGAGTCCGCCGCCGGAACTGGCAGGCGTCGTAGTCGTACCACCGGTGGTAGTTACAGGTGAAGTTGCGTTCGGCTGCAGGGTAATGGTCGTGCCGGTGGGCGGGTTTAAACCCAGGTTATACATCTTGTCGCGGTTTACCTGCATGACGGCCACTTCCACGATCACTTCCGGCTTGGACTTGTCGAGATCGTCGATCAACTTGGCGGCCAGGGCAATCTGATCGGGGGTTCCCCTCACCACGATGGCATTCTGTGTGGGCAGTTGCTGGATGCGCGCGATCTCCAGAATCTGCCGCATGGCGTTCACCAGGTCTTGCAGTTCCTGGGGGGTAGAAACATTCGAAAGATAAAAAGTCTTGATGACGTTCTGATCAATTTCCTTGCGCTTGGCCGCGGTCTCGGCCGCCACAAAAATAGTGTTTGGCGTTACCGGCCGCCAGAATGTCTTCGACTCAAGGGCAACGATCTCAAGCGCCTCATTCAGGGTAACGCCATTCAGCTCGATGCGTACGCGTCGTGAAGTGTAGTCGGGGTCGAAGAGCACGTTGATGCCCGCCAGCTTGCCCACCGTGTCATAGATCACCTTGGTATCTTCCGTGAGCTTCAGCGTGATGGGTACGTTGGAAATCGGCGCCAGTTCGATGGGACCGCCGGCCGACTCCAGCATCTTCTTAAAAGAATCGGTGGGGCGGTTGGCAGCGCCTTGCGGCGGAGTACCTTTGGCCGTGTCAATCATCCTCTGGGTACGCCGGATCTCCTGTTGGGCGATGTAACTGGAGGGGTCGATTGCCGCCGCCTTCTGAAATTCCACCATAGACTCGTCCAGCTTGCCCGCGTCACGCAGCAACTGTCCGCGATGCACGTGGGAAGCCCCCGCCAGGAAACGGATCCGCTCATAAGCCGCACGGTACCGGATGTCCTTGGGCTTCAGGTCATAAGCCTCTTTATACAGGTCGTAGGCCGACTCGTAGTTCTGGCGGGCCTCGGCGTCTCGTCCTTTGTTGTAGAGGGACTTGGCCTTATCGGCGGCGGCGGGCAAGGTCGCGAGCATCACGAGCAAGGCTGCCCATGCCGCCGGGCGGATCAAACGTCTCATCTCATTTCCTCGTAAACACAGTCTGCCCCGAGCACACGAATACCCCAGGGGCTTGGTATGCCAATGTTGCTGATTGTAAACAGCGGCTGATTATAGCATCGCAACTTATCTCACCCGAAGTGACTGCGGTGGTGGCATTTACACGTTGGTCGTAGTCCCTCCAAATTGGGTACGAAAGCTGGATCAAAGCCAGAGAAACTCGCGCCAAAGGTCGCGCCAGGGGGATCTCCCGATGTTTTTAAGGCCGCCCGGCACTCGCACCCAGCCCCGAGCAGTGTGATAAGTTTCCAGCAAGCCTATGGCCCGCCCGCCCGCCCATCAGACCCGCCCGAATCCGGAGAAAAATCCGCGGCGGGATCCTACCGCGGCGGGCCAGCGGGACGCCTCCGTCAATAGGATCGCTGCCCACAACTATTTCTTGCTGGAAAAATTTGAGACCGGCATCGTTTTGACCGGCACCGAAGTCAAATCCGTGCGCGCCGGACGTGCCAACCTCAAGGACGCCTATGGGCTCATTAAAGACGGCGAACTCTGGCTGTTGAACTGCCACATTGGGCCGTACGAGCACGGCAATATCTTCAATCACGCTCCTCTACGGACCCGCAAATTGCTTGTCCACAAAGAGGAATTGCGGCGCTTGCTCGGCAAAACCCAGCAACGTGGGCTTACGCTGATTCCGACCCGCATGTACTTCAAGAATGGCCGAGTCAAGGTGGAACTTGCGCTCGCCAAGGGCAAGCAGCTTTGGGACAAGCGCGAAACCGAGCGGCGCAAGACGGCGGATCGCGAAGCCCGCGAGGCTATGGCTCGAGGCCGCAAAGAAGCTAGCTGACCAGCACGGCCTTGCACATTTCCCTGCCCGGCCCCGATACTATTGGTCGAAAATTATGAAAACCAACCTTTCTTTCTCTCGTCCTGCCGAAGTTGAAACGGAGTGCCTGGTGGTGGTCGCCCTCGACCGTGGGGAAAAGGACAAAACCCAGGTGAGCGCGGAAAGCGCCGATGAAGCGGTGAAGTCGGCTGCCGCGGGTGTCGTTTCGACCGGCGAAGTAAGCGGTAAAATGTTCGAAACTACGCTGATCCACAACCCGGCAAAGCTGAAGGCTAAGCGCCTATTGTTGCTGGGAGGAGGCAAGGCGAAGAATTTCTCGGCTTACGAACTCCGCCGCTTAGCCGGTGCGGCGGTACGTTCGCTGAAGTCCAAAAGCATTCGCAGCTTTGCATTCGTGGTCCCGGACGACAATCTCAAGGCGGAAGGCGCGGTCAAAGCCATTGTCGAAGGGGCGTTTGTCGGCAATTTCGATCCCGACACTTACAAGAGTGATCGCAAGGACCAGAAGATCGACGGCCTCACCTTGGTCACGCGCGGTGAGCAAGGCAAACTGCAGCAGGCCGCCGAAGAGGCGCGCATCATCGGAGAATCCCAGAACTTCACTCGTCAACTGGTAAACGAGCCCAGCAATCGCATGACGCCCACTGTCTTGGCAGAACAGGCTCGAAAGATGGCCGCGGAGGTCGGCATTAAGTGTGAAGTCTATGGGGCGGACAAAATAAAAGAGCTGAAGATGGGGGCATTTTGGAGCGTGGCTCAAGGCTCCGATGAGCCGCCGGCTCTGATCATAATGCGCTATGAGGCGGCGGGGGCGCCGGAGAAGCCGGTGCTGGGTCTGGTCGGCAAGGGCATTACGTTCGACACGGGCGGCATTTCGATCAAGCCCGCCGACGGCATGGAGAAAATGAAATACGACATGGCCGGCGGCGCCGCCATGATCGGCACCATGCGGGCCATTGCCCTGCTCCAGCCCAAGGTCAAAGTAATCGGGATTGTGTGTGCGACAGAGAACATGCCTTCAGGAAAGGCGCAGAAACCGGGTGACGTGCAGATTGCCATGTCGGGAAAGTCTATCGAAATCATCAACACGGACGCCGAAGGGCGGCTCGTGCTGGCCGACGGTCTTTACTACGCGCGCCAACTCGGTTGTACCCATCTGATCGATGCCGCCACCCTTACCGGGGCGTGCGTCGTGGCGTTGGGATATGTGAATGCCGGTGTCTTCGCCAACGATGACAAAATGTATGAGCGCTTCAGCCGGGCGCTTGATAAGGCTGGCGAGAAAATGTGGCGCTTGCCGTTGGATGAGGAATACAAAGAGGTGATCCGTTCCAACATCGCCGATATCGTCAACTCCGGCGGACGTTGGGGTGGAGCAGTCACAGCGGCCATGTTCCTGAAAGAGTTTGCCGAGGATACACCGTGGCTGCACCTCGACATCGCCGGAACCGCCTGGATGGAAGAGAACAAGCCATGGATTGCTAAAGGGCCATCGGGAATCGGCGTGCGGTCGCTGGTGGAGTTTGCCAAAGATTTCGCTAGCGATGGTAGCCGCTCCTAGATCCGGGGCTGCAGGAGACGCGTCGATGAAGGCTCTGTTGTGGGTTGGAGTATTGGTATTGATCCTGGGAATCGCGTCTCTCTTTGTCGCCATTCCACGAACCGAGCGGCAAGGAATCAAGGCGGGCGACATCGATATTGGGGTCCAGACCCACCATAGCGAGCGAGTTCCGCCGCTGGTCAGCGCCGTTCTGATTGCGGGCGGAGTTCTGTTAATGATCACCGGCGGCCGCAAACGCGGATCTTGACTCGGTAGACAGTACGGCCACATGCCCTCTTGCTTGCCTTCTCGAATGCCTTCTGGAGCTTGCTCACTAAAGGAGTTTCGCCCGCTTCGAAGCCGTTACGTCCCATGACGCGCCATAGGTAATTCTGTTCAGGCCACCTGTGTGCGTCGTACACGGCCAGCACGTCCTCTGAGGGACGCGACTGGACCATGAGCACAATGTCGGCCTCCTCTGGGCGCTAGACCAAGACATAGTGTCCCCATTTTTGGATCGCGTCTTCGACCGCCGCGATCGCCTGGCGATCTTCCGGCAACCGATTGGGATCAAACTGATTGGTGTCATAGGCGGTGACGTAAACATATTTCGCGTTGATCAGCGTGCCTGGGAAAGGCTGATCCCTAGTCTCGGGCGCGGCCATTGCCACGGCCGCAGCGATGAGCCAAACGAGCACCCCACTTAAGGCTCGTTTCATGGAATGCCTCCTTGCCCTATGGATTAGATGAGCCGGGAAGCGAATTTTGTTGCACAGGCTGCTGTACAGCCCCTGGTCGACAGCTGGATGTGGTGGTGGATGAGTGCGCCGAAAAGAAGACAGCCGGACGCTTACATAACCGGCGGTACGCTGATTCCCATGCAGGCCAGCACGCGAATTAATTCGCGGCGAACGACCGCAACCGTGGCCAGCAGGAATTTCTTCCGCGCATCGTCCGGCTCGGTGAGAATGTGATGGCGGTGGTAGAAGTTATTGAACCATTGCGCCAACTGGAAGGCATGCTTGGCGGCATAGGCAGGTTCGGTAGTCGCGATCGATTGCTCCACGATGTAGGAAGTTTTGGACGCGGCCAGCCAGAGTTCCCAGATTTCGGTGCCGGAGTCGTCGTTTAGAAATTTGCCGAAATCCTCGATGGAGACGGGGCAAGCCCCGTCTTTACCAAAAGTTTCGGGATCGAGGCCAGCTTTGCGAAAGATATTGGTTGCGCGCACGACCGCATATTGAACGTAAGGACCGGTTTCGCCTTCGAAGCTTAGGGCATCTTTGAAGTCGAAGGCGATCACCGACGGCTTGGTGTACTTCAGCATGAAATAACGGAGCGCGCCAACCGCAATCTGATTCGCAACGGAAGCGCGCTCGCGATCGCTGAGCTGTTCGTGGCGGGCGTCTACTTCCTTTCTGGCGGAGGCGATCAGGGAGTCAATCAGGTCGTCCGCCTTCACACCAAATCCCTTGCGTCCGGAAACCTCAATGTAGGTGCGTGTTTTGTCTTCTTCGGAAAGCTGGTAACCCAATTCGGCAGCGCAGCGTGGCGTGAGCGCAACCATTTCATAGGAAAAATGAGTGTAGTGATCGGCCTGTTGGTTGTAACCGAGGCCGCGCAGGGCCTCAATGACCGCATTCTGGGCTTCGGCCTGGCGCGCGTCGATCACGTTATAGATCTCGCTCACCTCGCCGAAGTGGGGATGGTCCGGCTCTCCGTCGGTAGTTGATATCCAGCATGGATGCCCGTTTGGGTAACGATAGAATTTTCGATAGCCGAAGTCACGCCCCAGCAGTCCGAATTTCCAGAGATGATAAGCGATGTCCTTTCCGACATAGCCGACCGTTCCATTGGAACGAACAATGACTTTCTGATCTTCCTCGGCGAGTTCGGCGGTCTCGGCGGTTGAATTAGCGCCGGCGCGTCGCATGACCCAGCAGCCTTTGTTCTTGCCCTCGGTCTGGTGGAACAGCACGCCACCCGTTTTGAGCTTCTCGAACGCTGCATCCCAGAAATGGAGCTGCAGGATCTCGCTTTCGCGGGGCAGGAAGTCATATTCGATATCAGCCCGATCCATCGTCTCGAGATGGCGACGCAGAACGGCAACGGAGATCATATCGGCAATGGCTGCGGTCTGGTTGTTTCCCTCTTCGATCGCGTGGAGTACCTCGGCACGCCGCTTGAGATTCTCGTTACTCTCGCCATACCACTCCGAGACACGGGCATACAGATCCCAGCAGTAGTAGTCGACGCGGGGCTGGCGGGTGAGTTGCTCGATCTCTGCTCTCGATTTCTTGTCCAGATGCAGAAATCCAACCACCACGTCGGCTACCTGCACGCCAGTGTTGTCGATGTAATTCTGCACATCGACCTGGCTACCGGCATATTCGAGGAGACGAACAAAGGTGTCGCCCAGAATGGCGTTGCGCAGGTGGCCGATATGCGCCGCCTTGTTGGGGTTAATGCTGGAATGCTCCACCAGGATCTTGCCGGGCCGAACTTCCCTTGGCGGTTCCTCCCTGGCTGCCAGAGACGCAGCCAGGGCGGCGCGGTTGACCCGGGCATTGATGTAGCCGGCCCCGGCTAGTTCCAGCTTTGCGAAGCCTTCAATCGGACCGATCCCAGCAACGATCTCCTCGGCAATCTTGCGGGGCGGCTGGCGGAGCCTCTTGGCGAGTTCGAAGGCCAACGGCAGCGCGTACTCACCCATTTCGACCTTGGGCGGCTGCTCAATGACGATGCTGGGCAAGTCAACGCCATAGTTTTGGCGCAGGAAATCGCGCACGTGCTGGGCCAGCCGGCGGTGTAGATGACGGTACACAGGGTCTCTCTAACCTGTTGAAGAAAATAGTGATTGTAGCAAACCCGCGGGCTCCGAGAGGTTTGACGGGTAGGGGGCGCTTCCCTATGATGAAGGTTTTGGGTGGCCAAGCTTAGGCATCTGGGTTTCTGGAATCGCGGCCAGCTATGTATGCTCCCGGCTGAAAGAATTAACCGCCGAGTTCCGAGACCAGGCCGAGACTCACAAGCACAATGCGCATTGCCTATCTAGATTGCTTCTCGGGAATCAGCGGCGACATGTTTCTGGGTGCGCTCGTCGATGCCGGGGTGCCGGCCGAGCTATTTGAAAAAACGGTAGCGGCTCTCAATATCGGCGCCAAGCTGGAAATATCCGGCGTGAATCGCAGTGGAATTTCGGCGACGAAAATTAATGTGCTCGTGCATGGGGAGAAGGAACTGCCGCGAGAAGTCTATTGGGAACAAAAAGGGCACAAGCACGAGCATGACCACGGGCATAAGCATGATCCTGGGCATTCCCGGGCGAGTACGCCCGCACCACACGAGCATCGAGGATTGAGAGAAATTAAGGACATCATTTCTCGCTCGGCCGTCGGCGAGGGCGCGAAGCAAATGAGCGTCGCTATTTTTCAGGCGTTGGGTGCGGCGGAAGCCCGGATCCACAACACCGAGATAGAGAAGATTCACTTTCACGAGGTCGGCGCGGTGGATGCAATGGTCGACATTGTGTGTGCCGCCGTCGGAGCGGAAGCTTTGAACATCGACGAATGGGTCTCGTCGCCGCTCAATGTCGGGGGCGGTACTGTGAAATGCGCACATGGCACTTTCCCCGTGCCGGCGCCGGCAACGGTGGAATTGTTGAAAGGCGCTCCGGTTTACTCTTCCGGACTAGATTTTGAGCTGGTCACGCCTACGGGAGCGGCGATTGTTAAGACACTGGCCAGTCGCTTTGCCGCTTTCCCCGAGATGCAGATTGAGAGAATCGGTTACGGAGCCGGTACCCGTGACATTCAGGGTCACGCCAACGTCCTGCGGTTAACCATCGGAGAGACGGGGGCAGGGGTGAAAGCTTCCGAAGAGACGATTACGGTTCTGGAAGCCAACCTCGACGACTTGAACCCACAGGTTTTCGGCTACGTGATGGACCGGCTCCGGGAAGAAGGCGCGCTTGATGCGTTCGGCATGCCGGTGCAGATGAAGAAGAATCGTCCCGGCATGTTGCTGACTGCGCTCTGCCGGCCAGACGATGCTGCAAAATTGACTCAACTCATCTTCGCGGAGACCACGACGTTAGGCGTGCGCCGTCGCGATGAGCGCCGCCAGGTCTTAGAGCGAAAGTGGCTGACCATAGCAACCCGCTGGGGCGACGTGCGGCTGAAGATCGCCAGCAGGAATGGGACCGTCACCAACTACGCGCCCGAATATGAAGACTGCCGTCGCATTGCCCTCGAGCATCGCGTTCCTCTCAAGAGCGTAATCGAAGAGGCGGTACAGGTTTTCCTCGGCAGCACCCGGGACCAGAAATGAGCAGGAAGTTTTATCTCACGACACCAATCTACTACGTCAATGCGCGGCCCCACATCGGCCACGCCTACACGACCATAACTTGTGACGCAATTGCTCGCCGCCAGCGCATGCTGGGAGCCGATACTTTCTTTCTGACTGGCACCGATGAACATGGTGTGCATGTGGAGCGGGCCGCGGTGGCCGCAGGTAAGCCGCCGCAGCAGTGGGCCGACGAAGTCTCTTCCGCCTTCCGCAAGTTATGGGATCGTCTCGGCCTGACCTACGACGACTACATTCGCACCACTTCGGATCGGCACAAGAAAGGTGTGCAAGCTCTTTGGCGGAAGATTCGCGATAATGGTTATATCTACAAGGGCTCGTACACCGGACAATATTGCATCTACGACGAGCTGTACGTCGATGCGGTCGGCCCCGGCGCGCCCTGTCCGGAGTGCGGGCGCCCCACCGAAACGGTTCATGAAGAAAACTACTTCTTCAAGCTCTCTGCGTTTCAGGACAAGCTGCTCCGTCTCTATACCGAACAACCAGACTTCATCCGTCCGGACACGCGGCGCAACGAGGTGATGTCGTTTGTGCGCAGCGGGCTGCGCGACCTGTCGGTCAGCCGCTCGACATTCAAATGGGGTGTGCCCGTGCCCGACGATCCCGGGCATGTCGTCTACGTCTGGCTGGACGCGCTATCCAACTACATCACCGCTTTGGGCTACGGGTCAGGCGACACGAGCCAGTATGAGAAATACTGGCCCGCCGATCTGCACATGATCGGTAAGGAAATCGTGCGCTTTCATTGCGTGTACTGGCCGGCGTTCCTGATGGCGGCAGGTCTTGCCCTGCCCAAGGCCATCGTGGCGCATGGCTGGCTGCTGTTCGAAGAAAACAAGATGTCGAAGTCGCGCGGGAACATCGTGCGCGCCGAGACCATTGTTGAAGCAATGGGCTCCGACGCCTTGCGCTATTTCCTTCTGCGCGAAGTTGTTTTTGGCCAGGACGGATCTTTCTCCTTCGATGCGCTGGTGCAACGCTACAACGCCGATCTGGCAAACGGTCTGGGCAATCTGGCCAGCCGAACCTTGACCATGATCTCACGCTATTTTCGTGGCGAGGTTCCCTATCCGTCCCAAACTGCGGCACGCAAAGCGCTGGATAATGAAATCGCCGAAGGGGCGCGCAAGACAATCGCCGATTTCAGCGCACTCTTCGATCAGTACCAGTTCTCGCGGGCTCTCGAATCAGCCTGGTCGCTGGTGGGGGCGGTAAATAAATACATCGTGGAGACGGAACCTTGGACGCTAGGCGAGCAGCAGGATGAAATGAGCCGCTCCCGCCTAGGGACGATTCTGTATACCAGCGCGGAGGCTTTGCGGATCGTCACGGCACTGGCGCACCCTGTAATTCCGGATTCGACGGCGCGCATCTGGGCACAACTGGGCTTGGGGGAGCTCAAGCAGTTTCGTTTGTCGGATCTCAACTGGGGGCAACTCAAACTGGGCACTAAGCTTGGTACTATCGAACCGGTGTTCCCGCGCGCCGACAAGAGCACGATTGCAAGCATGCAGAAGATGGAAGAGCAGCAACGTGAGGGCCCGGCTGCACCGGAACAGAAGCCGAGCGCTCCTGCCGTCGAGACTGCGGCTGCGCCCCCGCCTAATGCTGCTGGCCCGTCACTCGACGGCAGAATCAGCATCGATGATTTCGCTAAGGTCGAGATGCGCGTCGGTCAGGTGAAGGTGGCGGAAAAAGTGAAGGGTGCGGACAAGTTGCTGCGGCTCGAAGTGGACATTGGATCGGAAGTGCGCCAGGTGGTCGCCGGAATTGCCGAGAGCTACGCCCCTGAGACGTTGGTGGGACGCAAGGTCGTCATCGTGGCCAACCTTGCTCCTCGCAAACTTCGGGGCCTGGAATCGAACGGAATGATTGTGGCGGCTTCTGCCGAAGGCGGTAAGCCGGTGCTGTGCAGTTTTCTCGAAGACGTGCCCGTGGGGACACGGCTGAAATAGGCCGAGCTTCGCTCGGCTGAACGGGTCAGAGACCCGTCTCCCCATGTTCCTTGCCTCTTCATTTATGTTCGTTGATTCTCACGCACATCTCGAAGGCAAGCAGTTCCAGGCGGATCGCGAGCAGGTGATTGCGCGCGCGCGAGAAGCCGGTATCGACGACATCGTCGCGATCGGCAATGGAGATGGGCCGGGGTCGCTCGATTGCGGCATTCGACTCGCGGAGCAGTACGAGTTTCTTCACACTACGGTTGGCATTCATCCTCACGAGGCCAAGTTGCCCACCGATGGCGATTTCCAGGAACTGGAGCGACTGGCAAGGCATCCCAAAGTAATTGCCTGGGGCGAAATCGGATTGGATTATTTCTACGCCCACTCGCCGCGCGATGTGCAGCAGCAAGTCTTTGTGCGGCAGATGGAGCTGGCACGCGCCGCAAACCTGCCTATCGTCATTCATTGTCGTCCTTCGAATGGCAGTGAAGACGCCTGGGATGACTGTCTGAGTTTCATCAAGGAGCATTGGAGTTCGAGTGGGCTGGGCGGGATCTTGCACTGCTTTACGGGGATGACCGTCCACGCCAAGCTCGCCCTCGACATGGGATTTATGATCTCGTTCGCCGGCAATGTAACATTCCCAAAAGCGCAACGGATCCGTGATGCGGGCAAAGCGGTTCCCCTGGATCGCATTCTGATTGAGACCGACTCACCTTATCTGGCACCGGTGCCGCATCGAGGCAAGCGCAATGAGCCCGCGTTTGTCAAAGAAGTTGCGCGGCAACTGGGTGAATTGCGCGGACTCTCGACCGAAGAAATCGGGCACGAGACGAGCAGCAATTTCTATCGTTTCTTTTCGCTTCGTGAGAAAGTGAACTCCCCTTAGCGAGTGCATCTTGAGTAGGGGAAAGTTAATCTTATCGGTTACTATCTAAGACCATGCCCGACAACAGCTTCGATATCGTGAGCAAAATCGACCTGCAGGAGGTCAGCAATGCCATTCAGCAGGCGCTAAAGGAAATCCATACGCGCTTCGATCTGAAGGATTCGAAGTCAGACATCGCATTGGAGGGCAAAGACGCCATTATTCTCTCGTCGGTGGACGAGTTCAAGCTGAAGGCGGTCAATGACGTTTTCCAGCAGAAACTGGTCAAGCGCGGCGTGCCGCTGAAAGGCCTCACCTACGGCGCGGTGGAACCCGCGGCGGGCTCCACGGTCCGGCAAAAGATCTCCATGCAGCAGGGGATCCCGATCGAGAAGGCGCGCGATATTGTGAAGCTAATTAAGAATTCCAAGAAGAAGGTACAGGCTTCGATCCAGGGCGATCTGGTGCGTGTCAGCGGCAAAGATCGCGACTCGCTTCAGGAAATCATCGCTATGCTGCGGCAGCAGGATTTGGGTATTGATATGCAGTTCACGAATTATCGAACCAACTGAACATCTACCAGGGAGGCACGGAGAGAACGATACTCCCCTCTGACCAGAAGGACAGTGATCTTGAGCACGCCAGCCGCCATTAACGGGAAAGAAATTTTCGAGTTGCTGCGCCACGACCTCGCGGTCATGGAACGCGAGTTCGGGCGCGACACTGTCTCCAATGTGGCGGCAATTACCGATATCGGGGAATACCTGCGCGGTGGAGGAGGAAAGCGGATTCGCCCGGCGTTGGTGTTGCTCTCGTCCAAGCTGTTTAACTACGAAGGCCGCGGGGCCATCCGGCTAGGAGCGGTAGTTGAGATCATTCACACCGCCACCCTGGTTCACGACGACATCATTGATGAAGCCAAGACCCGGCGGGGACGGCCTGCGGCCAACACCCAGTGGGGCAACTCGAAATGCGTGCTGGCGGGCGACTGGCTTTACATGCAGGCCTTCAAGATTGCCGTGCAGGAACGAAATTTCCGGATCCTCGACACCTTGATCGAACTCACCCAGCAGATGGTCGAGGGCGAACTGCTGCAGATGGAGAAATTAGGCAAGCTGATCTCACTCGAGGAGCATTTCGATCTCATCTATCGCAAGACGGCTTGCCTGTTTTCGGTTTGCATGCGGCTGGGCGGAATCCTGGGTGGGGCAACGCCTGACCAGGAAGAGAAATTGGGGCAGTACGGACGCGATCTGGGAATGGCTTTTCAGATTGTCGATGACGTGCTCGATTTGACGGCCTCGGAAACCATCTTGGGTAAGCCGGTGGCCAGCGATTTACGCGAGGGCAAGGTCACGATGTCGGTCATTCATGCGCTCGATCGCTGCACTGCGGAAGAAAGGAGGAGGATCGAGACCGTCCTCCACGATCGGGCTTTCAACGGCGTCACCCACCCCCAGATCCTGGATATCTTGAGCCGCTATGGATCGCTCGATGCCGCCAATGCCCGTGCCTTGGAATATGCCGAATCGGCACGCAAGGCCGTCTGTCAGTTCCCCGACTCTGAAATTAAACGCGCTTTGCTTTGGGCGCCTGAGTTTGTGGTGGCACGAGAGAAGTGATTTTTCGCCGCCGAGATCCTAGTGCAGAGTACGCAGAGATATTTTTCGGCTCTCCCGGCGTATTCTGCGCCACTGCGGTTAATTTTTCTTGTCAGAAATTCCCAGCATCTCAAATCGGCCCTCTCTCAGGAGCGGTCCCGAGCCGACGCATGCCCGAGCGGGCACGAGTTTTTGCTGCAAACACCTCCGGGAACAGCGGCCCGGCCCCACCCCACTCACGAACAGGCGGCATCATCCCTTTCGGTTACACCGGTCAATACAGCTTGCAAAACTTTAACAAGCAATTTCTTGGCCGGCGGATGAGTTTTTCAATGCCGACTTATGGGTGCCCACAATGAGGTTGCTCACCGACACACGCGATTCGATCGGAAAACGGAGGCCCGCAAGACCTCCGGAAGGCCGACCTTCCTGAAGCTTTCCCCTAGACCGCGAATCTAATCCTGTTTAGTCTAGCGGCTCAACTCTATGAGCGACTTCGTCTCACTGATCGCGCATCACGGATACCTGGTCATCTTCCTGGTAGTGCTCGCAGAATCAATCGGCTTGCCCATGCCGGCGGCACTCGCCCTGGTAGCAGGCGGCGCCGCATCCGCCGCGCACACACTGCGTGCTCCCATGGTATTTGCGGTGGCTTTGATCGCGCTGGCCCTCGGCGACTCGCTGCTCTACATTCTGGGCCGCTGCATGGGCTGGGCGCTGCTGGGCTTCCTGTGCAAGGTGTCGGCCAACCCGGAGAGCTGCATCCTGCGCTCGGCAGAATCGTTCTACAAACGAGGCAAGGCGACGCTACTGCTGGCGAAATTCGTTCCAGGCGTCAATACCATGGCGCCCCCTCTGGCGGGGAGCATGAAGATGCGATACGAACAGTTTCTCTGGTTCGACCTTGCGGGCGCAGCTCTCTATACGCTCGCCTACGGCACCGTCGGGTATGTTTTCCGTGACTTTGTCGCGTCGATCACCCATGGATTTCAAACTGCCCAGCACGTAGTCGAGTTCGTGGTGCTGGGCGCCTTAATCGGGTTTATTGCCTACCGTGTTTACCTGTTTAGCAGACACCGCCTTTACCAGGTTGTTCCCCGGGTGCAAGTGGGAGAATTGGCACGCAAGCTTGAATCGGAAGGGGTAACTAAGATCCTGATCGTCGACGTGCGTAGCCATGGCTACTACGATGCTGGCGCCGATCGTATTCGCGGCTCGATTCGCATCGAACCCAACAATCTGCCCGAGGAACTGAAGGCTCTGCCCAAGGACAAAGATATCTATGTCTACTGCACTTGAGCGCGCGAAGCTACCAGCGCCCGGGTGGCGCATCTGCTGCGGGAAAAAGGATTCAATGCTTTCGTTATTGTCGGTGGCCTCGGCGCCTGGCGGAAAGCCGGACAAGCGCTGGAAAACGTACCCCGTGACGACATGGTTAAACTGCCAACCTTTACTTAGTCGTCGGCGGTTGGTCCTTGGTCGTTAGCCCACGCTAGTTTCTTCCCCTCACATATACTTTTCCTGATGTCCTCGAGAGAAGTTGAAGTCAAGTTTCGCGCTGCAGATCTGCCGGCGCTTTCAGCTCAGCTCCGCAAATTGGGGTTTCGTCGTAAAACTCATCGCACGCACGAAATGAACACCCTATACGACCTCCCGGGCCAGCCCCTACGGCGTCGGGGGGAACTGCTGCGATTGCGGAAATTTGGGCCGGAGTGGGTCTTGACTCATAAAGCTAAGGGCAGTCGAGGCCGTCATAAAACACGGGTGGAAACCGAAACCCGCGTCGAAAATGGAAGAGAAATGGAAGCCATCCTGCGCGCTCTTGGGTTCGACCCGAGTTTCCATTATGAGAAATTTCGCACCGAGTGGAATGATGGCAACGGGTGCGTCGTGCTCGACGAAACCCCGATCGGCAACTTTGCCGAGATCGAAGGCCCGCCGCGTTGGATTGATCAAACCGCCCGGGCGCTGGGCGTTGCGCCGGATCGTTACATCACGCAAAATTACGCGAGCCTCTTTCTTGATTGGAAGAGCCAAACAGGGAGTCGCGCTCAAGAGATGACCTTTGAGGCGCTGCGGAAAGAGGGAGCGAATAGGAAGCGCTGAGCGTTAATGGCTGAGCAACGAATTGATGATCGAGGAGCCGACAGCATGAGTGCCACAGCACCAAAAGCAGTTGCGGCCAAGGCGGTGCCGAAACCAGCCCATCGGAGCCCTGGTTCAGCAGCGGACCTGCGCTCGTGCTGTACATGGCAGGAACCAAGCTCCTGTTGCATCTGCTGACAGCAATCGCACGGCTATTTCGGGGACGAGTTGTATCACATGGCCTGCGGCGAGTGCCCCGCCTGGGGATACGTAGATCAACCTTCGCTCATAGCGCTCTTTCATAATGCATTGCCTGGTTCGTCCGCCACGTCCTTGGGACATCGCTGTCCGCCATCCGCTTACTTGCTACTTCGGATCATCAAGACGGGCGAGCAAAGGCTGTGGCTGTGGTTTGCAGTACGGTACGGAATCGGGCTGGAGAACAAGTACTCGATGGCAGTGTTCGGATTCGCCGTTGTCGTCGGCCCGCTGCTGACCGAGCAGCGGCGGGTCTTTGCCAGCAAGGGGATCTGGATCGGCGGACCAATTGCCTTGCTGATCTTTCTTCCCAATCTCATCTGGAAGCTTCAGCACAACGGGCCGTTGGTTGAGCTAATGCGCAACATTCGGGCAAGCGGCCGCGACATTGAAGTGGGCGCCTTTGGATTACCTCGGGCGCCAGATCTTCCTGGTGACTCCGGCGACATTTCCGGTCTGGCTGACGGGAGTGTTCTATTTTCTTTTCGGACGCGAGGGCCGAGGATTTCAGGCTTGGGCTGGGCTTTTATGGCTGTGCTTGCGACGTTGGTTGTCCTTCACGGCAAGGACTATTACGCGACTCCGGTTTATCCCATGGTTTTCGCCGGAGACGGCTGTGGCAATCGAAGAGGTTCGGCAGACCTCAGGTCTGGGTGAAGCCGGCTCTCGTAGCCCTGATCTTGGCCGTCACCGTCATAATGCTGCCGATTGCCGTTCCTGTGCTGTCGGTTGAGAATTACCTGCGCTATCAGTCGAAGCTTCCCTTCTCTGTGCCGGCCTCTGAAAAAGGTCACCTGAGGGCGCGCTTGTCGCATCGTAATGCCTGGGAGTTCGGCTGGGAGGAGATGACCGCAGCCATGGCGCGTCTCTGTTACAGCCCGCGGCCGGAGGACTGCGCCAAAGCCGCCATCTTCGGCAAGAACTTCGGCGAGGCGGGAGCGATCGATCGGCTTGGGCCAAAGTGCGGATTGCCAAAAGCCATCGGCAATCACCAGAGTTACTGGCTATGGGGACCGCGGGATTACTCTGGCGAGCTCCTGATCATTTTTGGGCGATCGCCCCCCAAGGAGCGCGCAGCGGTCCCGCGAGGTCACGGTGGCCGCGGCGTTGTACATCCCGTATACGAATCCCTGGGAGAATGGGCCCGTGCTGCTCGGTAGAGGGTTAAAGCGTCCGTTGAAACAGATGTGGCCGATGATCAAGCAGTGGGACCAGAAGTTTCTGGCAGAATCCAAGCTTCGCGGTTGAAGCCCGCTCGCAATAGAACCTTGCCATGACGGCAGCAGCACAACCGCATAGGCGTGCCCTCCTCTACACCGTATCAGCCACGCGCGTTTTTTCGTAACCTTCTGTGGCGTAGCACAGGGCACGGTCGAAGAACTGGTCCATCAGGCGCAGCAATTCCATCTCGCCGTAAATTTCGAGCGGACCGCGCAGCATTCCCTGCCTCTCGAGAAAGTCCCAGAGATGTTCTTTGGTCAGAACAATCGCCCAACAGTAGTCGGAAACGGAAACATCCTGGGCGGCGCGGCGTGCGCCCAACTCACGATAGCGACGCTCGACGTCTCCCTCTTTCTTGTAAAGTAGCCAATCTCCCAGATTGTGCAGAATTTCGTATACGCGCTCCCGCAACTCATGGGCAGGCACCTTGGCAAAATCCTTAGTCCGAGGCGAGTTCTGGAATTTCTTCAACAACCCCTCTGCCAACTCGTCGGAATGATCTTCAATAAGCCGCACTAAACGAAGCGCAATCATTCCTATTTTTGTTCACCCCGCTTTACTCATTTGGATGCCGACAGCGACCCTCGAGATGCGCCGCATCTGTGGCTTCACAATAACATATCGTGACACGATATTACAAATAATTACATCGGGCATTATCAGAAAATGACCGGGAGAGAGCACCAGCAGGCAATCGCGTTGCCGGCTTTGCCGGAGTCCAGAAGCGACCGAGCACGCAGCGGCAAAGATCCTTCGCTTTGCTAAAGGTGACAACCCTGAATTAACTGCGCTGGAAGACCCTCGTCCCGGCGGCAGCCGCGCCGGCATCCCGCCCCCACATCGGGCCGGCAAGATGCCGGCGCCACTCTCCTTGAGACGCTGCTCAGGCTTTCGCGCCGCAGCACTTTTTGTATTTCTTGCCCGATCCGCAGGGGCAGGGGTCATTGCGGCCGACTTTGGCTCCGCTGCGGACCACCTGCTGAACGGGTTGATACTCGCCCGATCCGGCCATGCGGGCTTCTTGAAGTTCGCGACGCTTGCGGCGCTGGAACGCTTCCTCCAGTTCGTCCACCGAGGTAGCAATATTGCGAGGTCGGCGGCCGTTTCCGTCGCCCCCGGCCATTGCAGGTTGTGCTTCCACCGGCTCGCTGGGACGTTCGAGGACCTGCATCAAGTACAGGTAGCGGACCGTATCTTCCTGGAAGCGCTTCATCATCTCTTCGAACATGTCGAAGGACTCGCGCTTGTATTCCACCAGGGGGTCGTGCTGGCCGTAGCCGCGCAGCCCGATGCCTTCTTTCAGGTGGTCCATGTTGAGCAGGTGGTCTTTCCACTGCGAGTCGAGTACGCTCAACATGATCATGCGCTCGTGATGGCGCATGGCATCGGGCCCGATCAGCTTCTCTTTCGCGTCGTAACGCTGTTTCAGCCTGTCGAAGATCGCGTCGCCAAGCTCCTGGCGATTCAAGCTCTCGGGCTTGACACCTTCGGCCAGGAAATCCACACCGAATCGCGTAAAGACGCCATCCTTCAGGCCCTTGATGTCCCAGTCTTCGGCATGCACATCGCGCGAGGCGAACTGGTCCATGAGGTCGCTGAGAATGCCGGAAACGTAATCCTCGAGGATGAGCTGCTTCTGGTCGAGCCCCTCCAAGAGTTGGCGGCGGAGGCCATAGACGGCCTCGCGCTGCTTGTTCATGACGTCATCGTATTCGAGCAGGTGTTTGCGAGCTTCGAAGTTCTGCGCCTCGACTGCCTTTTGAGCAGCCTCGATGCGCTTGGTGATAAGCCGCGACTCAATCGGAATGCCTTCTTCCATTCCCAGCCGCTGGAGGAGTTTTGAAACCCACTCCTTGGCGAAGATGCGCATCAGGTCATCTTCGAGAGACAGATAAAAGCGCGAAGCTCCCGGATCGCCTTGGCGGCCGGCACGACCGCGCAACTGGTTATCAATACGCCGCGCTTCGTGGCGTTCCGTCCCCAGGATGAACAGGCCGCCAACCCCGGTGACTTCGTCATGCTCTTTGTCGGTCTCGGACTTATAGCGATGGAAAATCTGCTCCCACTGACCGGCCGGAGCGACGAACTCGTGTCCGGAATAGTAGAAGAGGGTGCTCTTGCCGTCTTCCGCCTTGCGCTGAATTTTCCCCTGCGCCGCGCCGACGGGCTGGGCAATTCCCTTCTTGACGCATTCCTGCTTGGCCATGAATTCGGCGTTGCCGCCCAAAAGAATGTCGGTACCACGGCCGGCCATGTTGGTGGCGATCGTGACCGAACCCTTTCGTCCCGCCTGAGCCACGATCTCGGCTTCGCGCTCGTGGAACTTGGCGTTCAATACCACATGCCTGATGCCTTTTTTCTTCAGCAAATCGGAAAGCCGCTCGGATTTCTCGATGGACGTGGTGCCGACAAGGACAGGCTGCCCGCCCTGGTTCAGTTTCTGAATTTCATCCGCCGCCGCGAAGTACTTCTCCTTCTCGGTGCGGTAAACGATGTCTGAGTTCTCCACCCGGAGCAAGGGCCGGTTGGTAGGGATGACAATCACTTCCAGCCGGTAAATTTTTTCAAATTCGGGCGCTTCCGTTTCCGCCGTACCGGTCATGCCGGCCAACTTCCTGTACATGCGGAAATAATTTTGAAATGTGATCGTCGCCAGCGTCTGATTCTCGCGCTCGATCTTGACGGCTTCCTTGGCTTCGACTGCCTGGTGCAGGCCATCGGACCAGCGACGGCCGGGCATCAAACGCCCGGTAAACTCATCGACGATGATGACTTCCTTCTCCCGCGGGTTCTCTTCTTTCGGCTTGACCACGTACTCCACATCGCGGCGGTAGAGGGAATGCGCCTTGATCGCCGTTTCGACGTGGTGTTTCAAATCCCAGTTCTCGGGGTCGGCGATATTGCCGATACCGAGCAGCTTCTCGACCTTTTCCCAGCCCTCGTCGCTGACCGTGATCGTCTTGTGCTTCTCGTCCACCACGAAGTCGCCGGTGAGCTGCTTGGGTTCGCCGGGAGCCGTATCGATCTCCTCGCCCTTCTCCAGCTTGGGGATGATGCGGTTGACGCGCTCGTACTTGTCGGTGGATTCTTCGCTCGAGCCGCTGATGATGAGCGGCGTGCGGGCTTCATCGATCAGGATGGAGTCGACCTCGTCAACGATGGCGTAGTTGAAGCCTCGCTGAACACAACCGTTGAGGTCGAACTTCATGTTGTCACGCAGGTAGTCAAAGCCGAATTCGTTGTTGGTTCCGTAGGTGACGTCGGCTGCGTAGGCTTCGCGACGCTCTTCGTCGTCGAGGTCGTGGACGATTACTCCCACCGAAAGCCCCAGGAAACGATAGAGCCTGCCCATCCACTCCGAGTCGCGCTTGGCCAGGTAATCATTCACGGTGATCACGTGGACCCCTCGGCCGCTCAGGGCGTTGAGGTAGACGGGAAGAGTGGCGACCAGCGTCTTACCTTCGCCGGTCTTCATTTCGGAAATCTTGCCCTGGTGCAGGACCATGCCGCCGATCAGCTGCACGTCAAAATGGCGCATATCCAAGACGCGGCGACCGGCCTCGCGCACCACCGCGAAAGCTTCGACCAGGATTTCGTCGAGGGCTTCTTTCAAGGCCTGGTCCCGCTCTTGTTCGATTTGCTTGGCGCGGTCGGGATCAGCGTCCGGCTCATCCTGAACCCTGCTGAGCCGTTCCTGGATGCGCTGGCGGAACTCGTCGGTCTTGGCGCGAAGCTGTTCGTCGCTGAGCGAATTCATCTGCGGCTCAAGCGCGTTGATGGACGCAACATTGGGCATCAAACGCTTGATTTCCCGCTCGTTCTTGGTCCCGAAGATCTTGCCTAGTAAGGTGTTAATCAAATCCGCGATCCTTCAGGTGGAGCCGACACCCCAAGCTTATCTTTAGAAGCCTAGCATACTTAGATGCGAACCACCGGGGTAAGTCGCCGACAGGCAAGAGTCCTCGAGAATGCAGGTGGGGTCGGAGACCTGCCTCCACACCGCACTGACAAATCACGGCCAGGGCTGTAAACTTTGTTGTGGCTCACCTGAAAATCGCTATCTAAGCATCTGCCAACCACACGGCCAAGGGATAAGGTTCGTGTCTACTTTGGGCTAAGGGGGTCAATTCACATGGCGACTACTTCGGCAATTCCCAGGAGCAAGGTTTTGGGCGGCAGCTTTCTCTTGGAGGAACGCAAGCCCAGCGAGATTTTCACGCCGGAGGACTTTTCCGAACAGCACCAGCTCATAGCCCAGACCGCGGAAGATTTTGCGGTGAACGAAATCATTCCGAACGCTGAAAAAATCGAGCACAAGGATTTTTCCATCACCCGTGACCTGCTGAAGAAAGCAGGAGAGCTCGGCCTCAGTTCGGTCGACATCCCGGAAGCCTACGGCGGAGTGGAAATGGACAAGGTCACCTCGGCCATCATTGCGGACCACGTGGCCAAGTATGCGGGATTTGCCACCACCTGGGGCGGCCATACTGGCATCGGCACGCTGCCTATCGTTTATTTCGGCACGGAAGAACAGAAGAAGAAGTACCTGCCCCGGTTGGCAACGGGCGAGATCGTCGGAGCCTATGCTCTTTCCGAGGCGTCTTCCGGATCGGACGCGCTCAACTGCCGGGCTCGCGCCGAGCTTTCGAAGGACGGCAAGCACTACATCTTGAACGGGGAAAAGATGTGGATCACCAACGCCGGGTTCGCGGACCTGTTCACCGTGTTCGCCAAAATCAATGGCGAGAAGTTCACGGCGTTTCTGGTTGAAAAGAGCTTCCCCGGATTTTCTGTCGGCGCTGAAGAGCACAAGATGGGCATCCGTGGATCTTCCACCTGTCCCATCATTCTCAATGACTGCCAGGTACCGGTAGAGAACCTGCTGGGCGAAGCCGGTAAGGGACACGTGATCGCCTTCAATATTCTCAACGTGGGGCGCTTCAAACTCGGTGCCATGTGTGTGGGCGGAGCTCGCGTCTCAATGGAAAACGCCATCGCCTATGCCAAGCAGCGCAAGGCTTTTGGCAAAGTCATCGCCGACTTCGGATTGGTGCGCGAGAAGATCGCCAACATGGCGGTGGAGATCTACACCGGTGAGTCTCTAGTTTATCGTACAGTCGGAATGATGGATGTAGCTCTGTCTGAAGTGGATAAATCGGCGGCCGACGCCATGCAGCAGATACGCAAGGCGATCGAGGAATACGCGGTCGAGTGCTCGATCATTAAGGTGTGGGGCTCGGAGATGATCGACTACGTGGTCGACGAGACGGTGCAGATTTATGGCGGCTACGGCTTCGTCGAGGAGTACCCGGCCGAGCGCGCCTATCGTGACGCCCGCATCAATCGTATTTTCGAGGGTACCAACGAGATCAATCGGCTCATCATCACTGGCTTTCTGCTAAAGCGCGCAATGAGCGGACAGCTGCCGCTCCTACCGGCTGTCAAGAAGCTGATGGACGAAGTGCTCGCCGGTCCCGGCATGGGCGAGGAAAGGGAAGGTCCACTGGCGGACGAGCGCAAGCTGGTGGCCAACGCCAAGAAACTCGGCCTGTTCGCGGCCGGTGCGGCTACGCAGAAATACATGCAGGCGATTCAGGACCAGCAGGAGGTGATGGGCGCCATCGCCGACATGGTGATTGAAACCTATGCGATCGAAACCGGGGTCCTGCGGACTCAGAAACTGATTGAGACCAACGGCGAAGGTGCCTCCCAGCTTCCGATTGCCATGACCCAGGTGTATCTTTCACAGGCGATGGAGAAGATCGAGGCGGCGGCCAGAAAGGTCATCGCGGCCGTCGCCGACGGCGACCTGCTGCGCACGCAAATGGCGATTCTGCGTCGCCTGGCTAAGCACGAGCCGTTCAACACCATCGCAGCAGGGCAGAAGATCGCGCAGAAAATGATCGAAGCCGGCAAATACGTGCTGGCATAAGAACCTTGCTATCTCTCGGTTTGTTTTTACGTCAAAAACACTTAGCATTTAGCAATTAGCATTTGGCCCCTGAGCCGGGCTGGCGTTCTGTTTGCGGGAGTTCCGGTGGCCGTTGCGGGCTGGGTGCTAAGGACTCAATCTAAGTGCCTTTTTCCAGGAGCAACCATGAAGAAGAATATCGCGATTGTCGCAGTTTTCCTTCTGAGCCTCGCTCTTCTCGCTGCGGCGCAGCAGGACAAAAGCCAACGTCCCAGCCCACCGGCTAATGCGGAATGCAAGTTTCCGGACGGGAAAACCATCAAGGTGGACTATTCCAGCCCCCGCATGAGGGGCCGCAAGATCTTTGGAGGCCTTGAACCTTACGGCAAAGTGTGGCGCACCGGCGCCAACGAGGCCACGAGTTTCGTCACGGATGCCGACCTGACGGTCAGCGGCAAGGAAGTTCCGGCCGGGAGTTACACCCTTTTCACGATTCCTAACCCGGACAAGTGGACTCTGATCATCAACAAGAAGACCGGCGAATGGGGTATTCCCTACAAATACGAGGCCGATGAATTGGCGCGCGTGGACATGCAGGTTTCAAAGACCCCAGTCCCGGTTGAGAACTTCACCATCGGTTTCGACCAGATGGGCGATGCGTGCAACCTGCGGCTTGATTGGGAGAACACGCGATCGACCGTCGAGTTCGCAGAGAAGAAGTGAAAATTGCTGATTGCTGATTTCTGATTGAAAGCTGAGCTGGGAATATTTCCCGTCAGCAATCAACAATCAGAAATCAGCAACTTTTGCACCGGGGAAAGCGCTACAATTTCCTCGAGGACAACACCAGGCTCGTTGAGCGGGAGGTGCCCATGCCCGTCTACGACTACACGTGCAGCGATTGCCACAAGACCTTCGAAACGGTTCTCACCCTAAGCGAACACGATCGCCAGCAAATCAAGTGCCCGCACTGCGGGAGCAAAAACGTGGAGCAGGAAGCGGCAGCGTTCTTTGCGGTTACATCGAAAAAGAGCTAAGACCGTTTCCCATTGCCAATTTCCAAAGCCCGATTGCGAGCACTTTCCAATCGACAACTGGCAATCGGAAATTGACAATTTCTTACTGCGCTGCCGGTTTCCAGCGCAGCACCGGGTTGCGGGCGGCTGCCACTTCGTCTAGTCGTGAGACGCGCGTATGGTGCGGAGCCTCCAGCACCATTTGCGGCTCTTCCTGCACTTCTTGGGCAATCGAGCGCATGGCCTCGATAAACAAGTCGAGTTCTTGCTTCGATTCGCTCTCCGTCGGTTCGATCATCAGCGCGCCGTGCACGATTAAGGGGAACGACACCGTGTACGGATGGAAGCCGTAATCGATCAGGCGCTTGGCAATATCGCCCGTCTTCACTCCTTGTTTCGCCTGCAACTTGTCGCTGAATACCACCTCGTGCATGCTGGGCGTGGAGTACGGCAGATCGTAGACGTCCTCCAGTTCCTTGCGAATGTAGTTGGCATTAAGCACGGCATCTTCGGTGGTCTGGCGCAGGCCGTCAGGGCCATTGGCCAGGATGTAGGCGAGAGCGCGCGTAAACATTCCGAAGTTGCCGTAGAAGGCGCGCACGCGGCCGACGGACTGCGGACGGTTGTAGTCAAAGCCAAGGGTTCCATCCGCCTTGGTTACGATCACCGGCTTGGGCAGAAAAGGCTCGAGGAATTGCTTCACCGCAACCGGACCTGAACCAGGCCCTCCGCCACCGTGGGGCGTGGAGAAGGTCTTGTGCAGGTTCAAGTGCATGACATCCACGCCGAAATCACCGGGCCGAGCCTTGCCGACCAAAGCATTCATGTTGGCGCCATCCATGTAAAGCAGGCCGCCCTTGGCATGCATGATTTCCGCGATCTTGTGGATCTCCTGCTCGAAAACTCCCAGGGTGTTGGGATTGGTGAGCATGAGCGCGGCAACATCCTCATTCATCTGCGCCACCAGCGAAGGCACGTCCACCATGCCTTGGGCGTTCGATTTCAGGTTCTCGACGGCATAGCCCACCGTGGCGGCAGTAGCAGGATTTGTCCCGTGCGCCGAGTCGGGAATCAGAATCTTCTTGCGCGGATTTCCTTTTGACTCGAGATAGCCGCGCACCAGCAGCAACCCGGTCAACTCACCGTGAGCTCCCGCCGCGGGCTGCAGAGTGATGGCCTCCATACCGGTGATTTCGGTCAGGCACTCGCTCAAGGTCTTGATAATGCGCAGGGCGCCCTGGGAAATTTTCTCCGGCTGATAAGGGTGTCCGTTTGCCAGTCCCGGCAGCCGCGTGACCACCTCGTTGACACGCGGGTTGTACTTCATCGTGCAGGAGCCGAGCGGGTACATGCCCAGATCGATGGCATAGTTCCAGGTCGAGAGCCGCGTGAAGTGGCGGATGATCTCGATCTCGCTCACCTCCGGCATATTGCCCAGGTCCTTGCGCTCGGATGAGCCAAGAAGTTGAGCGGCGTCCACCTCAGGCACATCGAGCGGCGGCAACTTGAAAGCGGCTTTGCCGGGGGACGACTTCTCAAAAATCAAGCCTTCATTCTGGCTGGTGTGGCGCGTGGCCTTGCGGGTCATGCGTGTCATCGCGCCACCTCCGCAGTCTCTCGTGCCGGTTCAGTGGCTTCGCTTTCTCGGAGCACGCCGGCAGCGGTGTCAATTGCGGTGCGGCTGGTCATCTCGGTGCAGCACCATAGGGCCGCATTGCCCAACTCCGGAAGGAACTTCTTCAAAGGGAAGCCTCCCACGATCTTGTGTCCGAGCAAACGATGGTTGATCGCATAGGGATCTTCCTTGGTCTCGACCACGAACTCATTGAATCGCGGAGCGCTGGCGAAGAGCATCCTGGCGTGTTTCCCGAACTTGCTCGCAGCATAAGCGGTTTTGGCCAGATTCTGCTTGGCCAGTTCCTTCAGACCGACCTTGCCGTACACGGTCATAAAGATGTTAGCCATCAAGGCCACCAGGGCCTGATTGGTACAGATATTCGATGTAGCCTTTTCGCGACGGATATGCTGCTCGCGCGTAGCCAGAGTGAGCACGAAACCGCGCTTGCCTTTTCTGTCGGTTGTCTGGCCAACCAGGCGGCCCGGCATTTGTCGGACGTATTGCTCGCGAGTGGCAATCACGCCGCAGTAGGGACCACCAAACCCAAGGGGAACGCCGAATGACTGCGCTTCCATGGCGATGATGTCCGCCTGTCTGGGAGGTTCGACGATTCCTAACGAAACGGCTTCGGCAATCGCCACCACCAGCAAGGCGCCATGCTTATGGGCAATGTCAGCGACTGCAGCTACGTCTTCAATCGTCCCGAGGAAATTCGGGGATTGAATCAGGATGCAGGCGGTGTCCGGGGTGAGGGACTTATCGAATTCTTTGAGATTGATTCTGCCGTTTTCACCGAAGGAGGCGGTGCTCAGCCGAATGCCCTGATGCCAGGCATAGGTAGCGAGCACCTCGCGGTATTCGGGATGAAGGCTGCGCGCAACGGTGACCGAGCGCCGGCCGGTGAGCCGGGTGGCCATCAGCACCGCCTCGGTGGAGGCCGTCGAACCGTCGTACATGGAGGCGTTCGCCACCTCCATGCCGGTCAGTTCCGAAATCATCGTCTGAAATTCAAAGATGGACTGCAGCGTGCCTTGCGAAACCTCCGGTTGGTAAGGCGTGTAGGCGGTCAGGAACTCGCCACGGGAGATCAGCGAGTCGATGATCACCGGCCGGTAATGGTAGTAGGCGCCGGCGCCGAGAAAGATGGAGTACTCGTCGCCGTTTTCGCGCGAACATTGGTCGAACCAATCCATAATTTCCGATTCCGCCATCTGCCGGGGCACATTGAGATCGCGTTTCAGGCGGTATTGGGCCGGAATCGGTTCGAACAGCTCATGGATCGAGCGCGCGCCAATCGCCTTCAACATGGCTTCGCGGTCGGTGGGAGATTTGGGTAGATAGCGCATAGGAGACCTTAATTAGATGACGAAGCGAATGAATCTGATTTCCAATCGGCAATCGACAATTTCGTTCAGTGTCCCGCTTCCTCCGCGACAAACTTCTCATAGTCAGGCGCAGAGAGCAGCCCATTGAGCTCTGCCGGATTTTTCAGTCGGATTTTCAGCATCCAGGCGGCGTGAGCATCTTTATTAATCCTTTCAGGCGCGGTGGCCAACTCGGTGTTGACCTCGGTCACCGTCCCTGAGGCCGGTGCGTACAGATCAGACACAGCCTTCACGGACTCTACACTACCGAAGGCCTTTCCCGCAGTGATCTCTGTGCCCACCTTGGGCAACTCGACAAAAACGATGTCGCCGAGCGATTCCTGGGCGTAGTTGGTGATTCCCACCGTGCCGGTTTTGCCGTCGGCTTTGATCCACTCGTGTTCCTTGGTGTATTTGAAATCGGATGGATAGGCCATGGTAGCTGTCAGCTCCTAGCATTGAGCTTTTAGCAAACGACTGCAAAAAGCTCTGTCTCGGGTCACGGCTAAAATTTTTTGGGCCGCTTGTAGAACGGCGTGGGCACTACCTGCGCCTTCACGCCCTGCCCGCGAATCTCGACCTTGACCGTGCCACCGACTTTTGAAAACTCCGGCGGCACATAGGCAAGCGCAATGTTCTTCTTCAGGAACGGCGCATAAGAACCGCTGGTCACGTAACCGATCTCCCGGCCGGAATCGTCGAGGACCCGGTATCGGTCGCGGGCAATTCCACGCTCCACCATTTCCAGGCCAACCAGAGTGCGCTTCAGGCCCTCTGCCTTGGCCTCTTCTAATGCGCCGCGTCCCATAAAATTGAGCTTCTCCATCTTGCAGAAGCGGTCGAGGCCCGCTTCCCAGACGTTGATGCGGTCGGAAATTTCGTGCTCATAGAGCGCCAGCTTGGACTCGAGCCGCAAGGTATTGCGCGCCCCCAGGCCGCAAGCCACCACGCCGAACTCCTTGCCCGCTTCCAGAACTCTCGTCCAGGCCATCGCGCTGGTTGGCTCATCCCCGGGCACATAGATTTCGAACCCGTCCTCGCCGGTGTAGCCGGTGCGGGCGATCAGCGTGTTGGGCAGGCCACATACAGTTCCCCGCGTGAGCCAATAAAACTTGATCGCACTCAGATCCGTGTCGGTCAGCTTCTGGAGCAGGTTCACTCCTTTCGGACCTTGAATGGCAATCTGAGTGAAGTCGTCGCTTAGGTTCTCGACGTAGCAATCGAACTCGTGCGTGTTGTCGCGAACCCAATGGAAATCCTTTTCGCGCGTGCCGGCGTTGATCACCAGCAAGTAATCGGTCTCTGCGAGCCGATGCACGATGACATCGTCCACGAAGGTGCCTTGCGGATACAGCATGGCCGAGTACTGGGCCTGCCCGATGGACAGCTTGGACGCGTCATTCATGGTGATGTGCTGGACGGCAAACAGGGCTTCGGGACCGTGCAGGCGGATGTCGCCCATATGGCTGACGTCGAAGATGCCGACGCCATTGCGCACGGCATTGTGCTCGGCAATGATGCCGCCGCTGGAGGGGTACTCAACCGGCATGTCCCAGCCGTTGAACTCGACCATTTTCGCACCCATCTGGCGGTGGACGGGATTGAGCGCAGTCTTATGGACGATCGGAGTAGTCGCCTCGACAGCGGACACGGACGAACCTCACGGGCAGTGGCTGGGCTGCCGGATATGAGACTTCATACCCTAACACGCACGTGCTAAGGGCTTCAATAATGCCCCCAGCGAGGCCAGCGAGGAATCTCGGTTTCCCGGTTACCAAGGGCACTTTGGCCTTTCCACGCCCTGCGCTAGAGTTCGCTCATGGCAACCAAGACAAAATTCGTCTGCGCCCAGTGCGAGATGAGCGAACAGCGCTGTGAGTGCGAGAAATACTGCTGCTTGTGCCAGGGCCAGATCGACGTGCGGCTCTGCCATGATGGCCTTTACTACTGCTCGGCTTGCCGCGAAGCCTGCGACTACAAGACCGAACAGCCCCGCTAGCCGCAGAGGTCTCACTCCCCAAAAAACACGCTCTGCAGGCTGGGCACCCCCCGTCAAGAATGAATTGTCATTCCGAGCGTCCGAGTTTGGCGAGGAATCTGCGGTTCTTGTTGGAAGCTGCGAAATGCAGATCTCTCGCTGGGCTGGACGGGATGACGATCCTGAAAAGAGAAGGAGACGACCAGGTGATTGCACGGCTCTGGCATGGCTGGACAACTCCCGCCAACGCGGACGGGTACGAAAAGCTCCTACTCTCGGAAATCCTGCCTGGAATTCGCCGGATCAAGGGCTATCACGGCGCGTTCTTGCTGCGTAAAGATGGGGGACGGAAGTCGAATTCCTAACTGCAAGCTTTTTCGACTCGATGGACACGGCGCGCGTTGGGCGGAGAGGACTGCGAGGTGGCCGTCGTTCCACCATATGCGCGTAAACTGCTCTCGCGGTTCGATGAACGATCGAGGCACTACGAGACGATTCTGAACCCCCGAGTAGTTTCGGAAGTCATGAACAGATCAGATGTTCGACACTCAGCAGCCTAGCAAGGGGCAGACCAGGTATATCTCGGCGACTTGCCAACCCCTGTAGCCTTAGCCTAGCTTCCGAGAGATTTATAGGCGCCTGCAGTGAGAACAGCCGCAATAATAATCGCAAGCTGAGCTGACTGGGCTTCAATGGCCGATGAGGCGACAAGAACGGGAATGATAACTTCAAACTCGTGGAGGCGAGCAGGACCAGAGAGATGAGGAGAACCGATTGCCACCTTCGAAGCTTCATCGTCGTTCGCAAGCCTCTTATCAGCAAAACCGGAGCATTTTCCTAAATCACCACCGCTTCCTTGTACTCGCCGAAAACCTTGCGCAGGGTGTCGGAGATTTCGCCCACGGTTGCGTGGGCCTCGACGGCCCCAATAATGCGCGGCATGAGATTGTCGCCGGAGCGGGCGGCTTCCTCGATTCGCTCGAGCGCGGCCTCCCAGGGTTTCTTGTCGCGCCGGAGGCGCATCGCACGTAGGCGTTCCACCTGCCGGGGTTCTAGGGCGGGGTCAATACGCAAGATGGGAACCGCGCTTTCTTCTTCGACCGTAAACCCGTTCACGCCGACGACTACCGCTTCGCTCCGATCCACTTTCTGCTGGTACTCGTAAGCCGCGTTCTGGATCTCCTGCTGCACGTAGCCGCGTTCGATCGCCTTTAACATGCCGCCTAAGCCGTCAATCTTGTCGAGGTATTCGGTGGCGCGCCTTTCTATCTCGCTGGTCAGGGACTCCAGGTAATACGAGCCGGCGACGGGATCGATCGTCTGGGGCACGCCCGATTCGAAGGCGATGATCTGCTGAGTCCGCAGTGCGATGCGAGCGGCCTCTTCGGTGGGCAGCGCCAGGGCCTCGTCAAACGAATTCGTGTGTAGCGATTGCGTTCCACCCAGCACCGCCGACAAAGCTTCGAGGGCGGTGCGCACAATGTTGTTCTCAGGCTGCTGCGCAGTGAGCGTCGAACCAGCAGTCTGCGTGTGGAAACGCAGCATCCAGGAGCGAGGGTTCTTGGCCTTGAAATGGTTGCGCATGATGCGCGCCCACATGCGGCGCGCGGCGCGGAATTTGGCCACTTCTTCCAAGAAATTGCTGTGCGCGTTGAAAAAGAACGATAGCCGGGGTGCGAACCGGTCCACGTCGAGGCCGGCTTTGATCGCCGCCTGAACATAGGCCATTCCGTTACCCAAGGTAAACGCCACTTCCTGGACGGCGGTCGAGCCTGCCTCACGCATGTGGTAACCGGAAATCGAAATCGTGTTCCAGTCAGGGACGCTCTCATTCGTCCAGGCGAACACGTCGGTGATGATGCGCAGCGCCTGCTCTGGCGGATAGATGTAGGTGCCGCGCGCGATGTATTCCTTCAGAACATCGTTCTGTACGGTGCCAGACAGCTTGCGAATGTCGGCGCCCTGGCGCCGGGCAACGGCGACATACAACGCCAGCAAGATCGCCGCCGTGGCGTTGATGGTCATCGAGGTGGAGATTTTGGTCAGGTCGATGCCATTGAACAGGCGCTCCATATCTTCGACCGAGTCGATAGCAACGCCGACCTTTCCGACTTCGCCCAAAGCCATGGGGTGATCGGAATCCATTCCGATCTGAGTAGGCAGATCAAAGGCCACCGACAATCCAGTTGTCCCCTGGGCCAGCAGGTACTTGTAACGATTATTGGATTCCTCGGCATCGCCCATGCCAGCGTACTGGCGCATCGTCCAGAGGCGGCCGCGGTACATGGTGGCCTGCACACCGCGAGTAAACGGGAATTCTCCGGGATAGCCGGCTTGCTGGTCGTAGTTCCATTCCTCAAGATCAGCAGGCGTGTACAGCGGGCGGACGGGAATATGGGACGAGGTTTCCTGCTCGGCGCGAAAGCCGGGAGTCTGAGGGCTCGGCGCTTCTGCCTTATTTTCTGTCTCGGATTTAACCGTGTCGCTCATCCACTCACGATTTCCGGCGGGAACGCCAGAAGGAACTGGCGCCAAACCAGGCGAACATCAGGGTGACGCATACCGCCAAAATGACCCGTCCTGAGCCGATTTTGCCCGCCTGATACCTGGCATACTCGCGGGTAAAGGCGAAGCCGCCAATCCCTGCCAGGCATAGGAAAACAAAGCCTGTAACCTCCAACCACAAAACTCCGAGAACCCGGCCGAGGTGGGTGGCTGTAACCCTTACCCCGCGCCAGGTTGCCCCTAAAAGCCGGCTTTTGCTGGCTCGTGCACCCGCCATCCGGGCGGCGACCCGGGCCGCTATTCCCAACTTCTGAGCCGTCGACACTCTCATTACCCAGTGATTTTAGCAGTGTACGGGGGTACAATAACGCGCCAAGGAGTCCGGTCACGAAACCCGGTGACCGCGCAGACCATCTAATGTGACAGACTATAGTAGGCCTTGCTAGCGAGAGTAAAATGCAGAGGGGGCATTGTGGACCAGGAACTCAAGAAGCTGATGAAGGAACTAGGCGAGGCGATCAATGAATCACTAGCGGACTCCGAGCAGATCGCCGAAGTTGTCTCCCGCATCAAGGATGGCGGCTATGACATTTTCCTCGTGCTGGAGGCTACGATTGGTTTCAGCAAGCAGGGAGAGAAGGCTGCGGAGAAGGCTTCTCTGGTGACGACCCTGAGCAGCAAGCCTGAACTGAAGGTTAGCGACCAGGACGTGAAGTTCCTGAAGTCGCTGCGCATCAAGATCGACGATGACGCGGCCTGATTGATCCACGCCCGTTACGTAACCCATCCGTCGCGCTCATCTTTCTTCCCTGTGCTAGTATCTCAAGTTCACGTCGGCGCTCGCGCGTTGTGGGCGAGTTAACGCCCAGAACGATCCCAGGACCGGAAAGCATAGAAAGCGGAGCGAACAATGAAGGATACGCTGGGAGTCCTGCTGGCCGGAGGCGCGGGCGAGCGACTCTACCCCCTCACCCGTGACCGAGCCAAGCCAGCCGTTACCTTCGGCGGGATCTACCGGATCATCGATATCACGCTCTCCAATTGCGTCAATTCCGATCTGCGGCGCGTCTTCATCCTTACCCAGTACAAAGCGCTGTCTCTGAACCGGCATATTCGCGAAGGTTGGAACATCGTGGGTCGCGAGATGGGCGAGTTCATCGAGATCCTTCCGCCCATGAAGCGGGTGAGCGAAAACTGGTACATGGGCACGGCCGATGCGGTTTACCAGAACATCTATTCCATCGGCTCGGAGCAGCCCAAGCACGCGCTCATCCTCTCCGGCGACCACATTTACAAGATGAACTACGGGCGCATGCTGCGCCAGCATCGCGATTCTGGCGCGGACGTCACGTTGGCTACCATCCTCATTGATCCGTCGGAGAGTTCGCGCTTCGGAGTCGTCGACGTGGACCGCGACAGCCGGGTGGTGGGTTTTCAGGAGAAGCCCAAGCAGACCGATCTCCGATCGCCTTATAACCCGCGGATGTTATCTGCCTCGATGGGCGTTTACCTGTTTAACACCGACGTGCTGATACCCGTGCTGCTCAAGGATGCGGAAGACAACACGTCGAGCCATGATTTCGGCCACGATATCCTGCCCCGCATGGTGGACGATTACCGTGTATACGCTTTCAACTTCATCGATGAGAATAAGAAGGAAGCGCTCTACTGGCGCGATGTCGGCACCTTGGAGGCGTACTACGAGGCGAACATGGACATCGTTTCTGTGTCGCCGGTCTTCAACTTGTACGACGAAGACTGGCCGATCCGCACTCACCAGCGGCAGTACCCGCCCGCCAAGTTCGTGTTCGCCGAGGCAGGACGCACGGGCACGGCTCTGGACTCCATTGTTTCCTCTGGCTGCATCGTTTCTGGAAGCACTGTGCGCAACAGCGTGCTCTCACCTGACGTGCGCGTGAATTCTTACAGTGAGGTTGATGCCAGCATCCTTTTCTCGCACGTGAACGTGGGACGGCATTGCCGCATCCGTAAAGCTATTCTCGATCGTGACGTGCACGTTCCGGAAGGCACGACGATCGGATACGACACTGAGGCCGACCGCCAGCGCTATTTTGTCACGGATACTGGCATCACCGTGGTGACACGCGATTACTCCTTGTTCGAGAATCCGGTGACGGTGGACTACTTCACTTCGGAGTAGAGGGCGCAGGTCGCAGATCTCAGGTTCTTCAAGCATGGCTTCGCGCTCGAGCAACTCGTCTCGGAAATCAGAGATTTCCTCGTCCGAATATCGCACCCTTTCCGAGTTTCGCCGTCAGCTGTCGGCCTTTCTGAAGCGCCGGCGACAGGCGGCGGAGAGCGCCGGACTGGAGGCTCAGCAGTACGAATTCCTCCTGGCTCTCAAAGGACTTCCCGATGGCGAGCAACCGAATATTAAGCAGATCGCGCAGCAATTGCTGCTCAAGCATCACAGCGCGGTCGAACTAGCCAGTCGCCTGGAGAGGCGGGGGTTGGTGCGACGGCGACGTTCCCCGCACGACCGCCGGGCGGTGTTGCTCTCGCTGACAAGGACAGGAGACAAGATGTTGGAGCAGGTGGCGCAGTACAGCTTTTCCCAGCTTCGCCTGGAGGCTCCCGATTTGTTGAGGTCCCTCCGGCGCCTGCTTAAACCCAAGGCAGCACTGAAGTGAGTCTTTCTCCGCCGTCAGCGGACTCTCCAGGAAAGCAGCTCGCTTTCGCCATCTGTTCGCCTGCCTTTTGAACCCCCTGCTACAATCCTTTCTTCCTGGCAACAAAGAACTTTTAGTGGCGCAAAAGAAGTATCTTCCGGGTGTAAGGCGCGGGTGCGTGCCTGCCGGTTTTGCGTCCTGAGCCTCACGAAACCAGGAGTTCGGGGGAGCGCCGGTTGGAAGACGCCCAAGTGGTAGCTGCTCTACTCCGTCGCTGCATGGCCGGCGACGCAGCTGCCTGGGAGGAAATTGTCCGACGCTATCATCGGCGCATCTACAACATCTGCTACCGGTTCGCGGGATCCGGGGACGACGCCCAAGATCTTACGCAGGATGTATTCATCAAGATGTATAAAACGCTGGACACCTATGACGTGGAACGTGGGGCGTTCATGACCTGGGTAACCACGATTACCCGCAACCTGCTGGTAGACCATTTCCGGAAAAGCAAGCATGCCCGGATGACGGATTCGCTGGACGCGGCGCCATCGGAGCACGACGGTGCCATGCCCCTGAGCGAGCGGATCCAGGATAAGGGTATGCCGCCGGACGCCCAGGTTCAGAGCCGGGAAACCGGGGAAGCGGTCCACTTAGCCCTGCAAAAGTTGTCTCCCGAGCTGCGGGAAGCGGTCATTCTGCGGGATTTGCAAGACATGGATTACAAGGAAATTGCCACGGTTTTGAGGGTTCCGGAAGGGACCGTCAAATCCAGAATCAACCGCGGGCGTGCGGAACTTGCGCGCCTCCTACAACGTACCTATAGGCAGGTGGTGTGATGCCAGGCGAAACCAAAGACGGTATGCCGTGCCTAGAGTTCGATGCGCTGCTCACAGAGGCCCTGGATGGGACGCTGGGCGGAGAAAGGCTGGAACGGTTCCAGGCCCACGCCCGGGCGTGCTCGGCTTGCGGGCCCCTCTTTGCCGAGATTGACGCCGGGCGCCGATTGCTGAAATCAATCACCGAGGTAGAGCCCCCCGCCCACCTGGCGTACAACATCCTGGCGGCCACCTCGGGACTGGACACGGTCCGGATGCATGCTCCCATGGCACAGCCGCAAGTCTCATGGCTGGACCGTGTGCGCGCCCGCATAGCGCCGGCGCTGACGCCAGTCTTTGCCGTGGTCCGGCAGCCGCGCTTTGCCATGTCGTTTGGCATGGCCTTCTTCTCCGTCTCCATGGTGTTGAACCTGGCAGGAGTGAAGGTCAGCGATCTGCGGCATGTTGACTTGCATCCCAGCGCGATGGTGCGCGGGTATCACATGACCTCGGGCAAAGTTGTGAAGTATTACGAGAACATTCGTTTTGTCTACCAGATCGAATCCAAGGTGAGGGAAATCAAGCGCGCAACCACACCGGCGGAGCCTGCTCCTCAGAAGGACCAGCCCCGCAAGGACAATAGCAACACCAGCGAACAACCTGACCAAAGGCAGGAGCGTAACTACAGCCAGGGAGAGAACCAGCCGGTGCTGGCCTCGACGCCGGATGTACCGCCTGTCGCGCCGGTGACCGCGACCGGGAGGTTTGTATGAACTGCGCCAACCATACCGACAAATCGGCGGTGGCCTATTGCCGCACGTGCGGGAAAGCACTGTGCGCGAGCTGCACGCGTGACGTGCGGGGAGTGATCTACTGCGAGAACTGCCTGGCAGCTCGCCTGGAGGGCGTGCAGCCTCCGGTGTCAGCCTCGGCAGGGTATCCTCCCGTCGCGCCCGGCAGCGGGCCGAACCCAGCGGTGGCAGGAATTCTCGGCGCTATCCCCTTCGGAGTCGGTGCCGTTTACAACGGCCAATATGCCAAAGGGCTTGCACACCTGATTATTTTTTCTCTGTTGGTAATCGGAGCCAACACGGCCAGCGACCCGTGGGACACCCTGTTCGGGCTTGGTATTGCGTTCTTCATTTTCTACCAGATTATCGATGCCGTGCGCTCTGCTCGAGCAATCCAGGATGGTAAACCCGCCCCCGACCCGTTTGGCCTAGCCCAGACCTTCGGAGCAGGAGAGAAGGTGAATGCCTCCAGGGTACCCGTCGGCGCTGTCGTCCTAATTATGCTTGGGGTCTTGTTTCTCCTACGCAACGCAGGCTTGTTCTACTTCGATTTCAACCGCGTCTGGCCCATTTTTCTGATTGCCCTGGGTGTCTGGCTCTTGGCGCAGAAATGGGGCTTGATGGGATCGTCGGGGGACCGTTGTTATTGCGATCGGTGCCGCACGCGAAGCCTGATGGGACCAGCCGTCCTAGTCACAATCGGCGTGTTATCTCTGCTTGAGAGCGTAAGCAGGTTCGGCTGGCATCGAACCTGGCCAATCTTGATCCTAGTCATTGGAACCGTGAAACTCCTCCACAGCAACGCTTCAGGCGCGGGTCACATTCCGCCGGGCAGCGCCAATCCGCAGGAACCTCCGACGATCGAAGCAACCGATCAGGCTCCCCAGCCGCCAGCCAATGAGGTGAAAAATGTCTAGTCCTGCTCCAGGTCCGGTTGGGCGTACGAGACGGCGTTCGCTGGCTGGCCCGGTGGTGCTCATCGTCATGGGTGTTGTGTTCCTGATGGGGACCATGGGAGTGCTGCACTGGTACATGCTGGGACGCCTTTTTGCCCACTATTGGCCTCTGCTGATCATTCTTTGGGGTGTCGTGAAGCTGATTGAGCATCAGCAGGCGCAACGTGAGGGAACGCGTGCCTCTGGAATCAGTATTGGCGGTGTTTTCCTGCTCTGCTGCCTGATTGTTGCCGGGCTGATCTCAACCCAGGCCTCGCGCGTAAATTGGAGCGGCCTTCACGACCAAATCGGTTGGGACGACGAGGATTTCGGCAGTCTATTCGGCAATACCTACAGTTTCACCGATCAGAGCAGCCAGACGTTTCCCGCGGGCGGGAGCCTGCACGTGGTTTCCGACCGTGGCGACGTCAACGTTGTCGTTTCCGAAGGAAATCAGATCAAAGTCGACATCGCCAAAAAAGTTCATGCCGAGAATCAGCAGGATGCCGACAAGTACAACGCCGGGACGAAACCGCAGATTACGATCCGCGAGAAAATAGTTACCGTGAACGCCAACACGCAAGGCGCGGGCGAGCACGGAGTGGCTGCGGACATGACGATTTCCATTCCACGAAAGGTGCCCGTCGTGATCTCGACGCGTCACGGCGATATCAACGTGACCGGGCGTGATGGAAGCCTGGATATCTCCAGCCAGCGCGGCGAGGTCATGGCGGAGGACATCAACGGGAGCGTCAGCCTCAACTTGCAACATAGTTCCGCCAAGGTTTCCCATGTGTCGGGCGATGTCACGGTGGACGGCCGAGTGAATGACCTTACTGTTTCGAATGTGAAGGGAGCGACTCGTCTCACCGGCGAATTTATGGAGAGCGTCCACCTGTCACAAATTGGCAAAGCGGTGACGTTCAAGTCTTCCCGAACCGACATGGAGTTTGCGAAGCTGGAGGGCAATCTAGACCTCGATTCCGGGGATCTGCGCGCGACTTCTGCCAGCGGCCCAGGCCGCCTGATCACCCGATCCAAGGACATTCACCTGGATGGAATGTCGGGGGATCTGCGGCTCGAAGACAGCAATGGCGTCGTCGAAGTCCTGGTTCGGAAGCTGGGCAATCTGCAGATCGACAACCGTAATGGCGACATTCAACTCGCGCTACCCCCGCAGGCTGCCTTCCGCATGGATGCGCGCGCCCGCAATGGCGAAATTCAGTCCGACTTTGCCGAACTGAAGGTCGAAAATGCCCACGACCAGGCGACCCTGGCCGGCACGGTGGGAAGTGGGAACGTTTCGGTACGCCTGAATAATGAGCACGGCACGATCGAAATTCACAAGGGCACGGTTGAAGCGCTAGCTCCACCTCCGCCGGCTGTCCCCAAAGCGCCTAAGGCGCTGCCTCCCCCCAGGGAAAAGCCGCTAGCACCGACAGAAAACTAGCCAAACATATTTGAAATTTGATCGGTGATGCGTTGGGTAGGATAACCGAGGATAGTGCGGATGCTTCCCGATTCATTGTCAGCATAGACGAACGCCGCACCATCGATTTGGTAGCGACCTGTCCAGGCGACACTAAAGCTCGTAGCGGTGTCCTTGATCACTACCGGAAACGGATCTCCATCCCGGGCCAGCGGAGCGGCAAGTTGATCGGATGGATCCAGTAACCAGGCATCGCCGGTTTCGGTGGAGAAAAGCAGCAACGGACCAATCGTCACAATCCGGCTGGCATGCTCAGCCGCCCGACGTTGCATGTAACGCACTTCATCAGCAAGACGGAAGGTCCTGGCTTCCACCCATTGTTTTCCCGCTCTGCGCTTGATGGTTCGTCGACCCATTCCGGTTGCTCCCTAAAAAACCGCATACCGTAGATTTCCTGGCAGACGTCCCGATGGAACGGTTCGCCCCGCCTTTTCCAAGACTCGCTGTTGTTTGTTTACTACTGTTTCGCCCGGGCTGTCATCCACGGCTATCTTGCCGGCCTGTCCCGCCCAGAACAGGCGGTTTACTTCTTCCGTGACGTCGTTGGCAAGCCCATCTCTTAGCATAGCAAGGAAGTCTTGTCCCGGCACACTCAACAATATCAGGCTTGGGTGGAAGCCTATGCCCGCAATCACCGCACCACCCTCGAATGGGCCGAGCAAATGGAGCGCCGGAACGAGCACGGCGTCTACTTCGTTCTCAAGAGCATAGGGCAAGGCAACACGGCAACACCTTGCGCTCCACTGTCCCCAAGTGTCCCGCCACCGATCCCAACTTTCGCATTCTGGCCAAACAGCGTAGCCGCTTCACCCGCTCTTACTTCTACATCCGGGATGAGGTGCTGGGAGCGATGGTGATGCGGGTGGCTTGCTTCTTTGCTTTTCCAGACCACCTATTTCCTGAACGGGCACAACTTTATCGAGAAAGAACTGAATCGGCGGAAGGCGAACTTGCACAAGAGCGACAATGCCTCGACTTGCGGCAGATCTGTATGCATCTTTGCGTTCGTGCAGGGCGTCGTTGTAGAGCATCCGACACACCTCGAGAGTCTGTCGGAGCAAAGACTTTTGTCTTAAAGTTGGGTAAAGACGATATTGGAAAGCCCCTTTGGGTTGAGCTTCTCCTACGTTTAGGATGCACTTGGTCTATTGCGTTCGTAAACGATATTTGACATGGTAGATACTGTGTTTTCCAGATACATGTACATTTGGTCTTCGGCGCCAAATACCGCACAAAAGTGTGCGATAAAGCTGCCATCCACAGCCTACGGCTAATCTTGGCGAAGGTTGGTGCCGATTTCGAGGCTCGGCTT
>QIAU01000084.1 GCA_003225055.1 Acidobacteriota bacterium | reverse complement strand
TCAGTATGGCCCTGGAAGGGTACAAATCAAACCACAACGTGGTCTATTCAAGCAAGTATCATTGCGTGTGGACGCCTAAGTATCGGCGAGCTGTGCTGGTCGGACCCAGCGCTAAACGATGCGAACAGGTGATTAGACAAGTGGCAGACAAATATCGTGCCGAAATCATGGCTCTGGAAATCATGCCCGACCACGTACACGTGCTGGTAGAAGTAGACCCGCAGTTGGGTATCCATCGATTGGTTAAGCACCTCAAGGGGGTTTCCTCGCACAGCTTGCGGCAGGAATTTCGCACCCTGAAATCACGGTTGCCGACGCTGTGGACGAATAGCTATTTCGTG
>QIAU01000083.1 GCA_003225055.1 Acidobacteriota bacterium | reverse complement strand
TTCTCCATGCAATCGGCGCAGTTGCCCGCCTGCAAGGCAGCCGACCCTGCGCTGGGCAAGGTGTATTCGCAGGTGCTGCAAGATGTGCTGCACCGTGTAGATAAGACGTACCAGGCATTCTTTCGGCGCGGCCGGGGATTTCCGCGCTTCAAGGGCAAAGGCTGGTTTGACTCGTTCACGTATCCGCAGGCAGGATTCGGAGTGAACGGCGGACGACTATCGTTGTCCAAAATTGGCAACGTTAAAATCATCTTCCCAGCGCCTCCCGACTCCCTTATCGACGCAGGGATTCTGGGCAGCCTGTTCAACCATGCGACATTGGATCAATTGGTGGCGCCAAGGGGCAACCCCCGCTCCACGTTGAGATACGTTGGAAAAGCAGGTGCCTAGCTTGGCAACGGTTCTTGGCCGGGTGCGGTGGTTAAGCAGCGTGGGTAAGACTGTCTAACCATGGCTGGTCACTCGTAGCGCAGGCTCTCTATCGGGTCCAGCCGCGCGGCTCGCAGCGCGGGGAGCAGGCCGCTAATGATTCCTACCACCCCCAAAATCACGGTCGCCATCAGCAGACTGCTTACGTTGATGTGCAGATGGATATCGCCAGCCTGCAGATTCTCACCGAAGGCGCTCATCAGCGTCAGTGACCCCACGCTCCAGGAGATCAGGTAGGCGATCGCGACGCCTGCCAGTCCCCCAGTAAACGTAATGGCCAGAGCCTCAGCCAGAAACTGGAAAAGTATATGCCCTTGATGAGCGCCTAAGGCTTTCTCGACCCCGATTTCACGAGTGCGCTGCTGCACGGAGACCAACATAATGTTCATCAGCCCGATGCCGCCAATCCCCAGCGTCAGGGCGCCGATGAAAGCGAGCAGGATTTTCAGGGCGGCAGTCACTACGCGAAAGTCGTCAAAATCTTCCTTGAAGTCGGCAATGAAGACGGCGCGGCGGTCATCGGGACGGAAATTGTGATGTCCGGCAAGAACCGAACGCACAACGCGGGCCAGTTGCTGGTGATTCTGGCCTTCGTAATCCATGAACATCCCGGTAATGTACTGGGTATCGTAGAGGTCGCCCATGGCGGTAAAGGGGATGACAACCATGCTGTTGTCGTTATTGTCGCCGCCCTGCACTTTATGCTCATAAATACCCACGACCTGGAAGCTCACTCCGTTGATGCGAATGCTCTGGCCTTCGGCCTGTTCACCGGAGAACAGGCGTCGTTTTGCTTCGTCGCCAATCACCGCCACCCGTGCATGTTCGATCTCGTCCGGCTCGCTCAGGGCGCGTCCAGTAGCGACGTGAAAACGACGGATTCGCTGATACACAGGATAGACGCCGGTGAGGAACAGATTCGTGAAAGTGCGTGTGTCGTGCTGGATGGTCACGCCCTGCTTGTCGAAAATCGGGGTCACTCCCTTGATCATGGGCACTTCGTTCCGGATGTACTCGACATCCGCGAGCTTGAGCCGGACTTGAGTCCCAGCCTTGGCGCCACCGGCTTGCAGCGAAGTGCGCCCGGGGAAGATACCGATTACGTCCGTGCCCCAGGAACTGAAGATCATATTAATGGCGCGCTCGAATCCCGAGCCGAAGGCCAGCAGGATTACGACCGTTGCAATGCCCCACGCCATCCCCAGCATGGTGAGCGTCGTTCGCCGCCGATTGTGCTGCATCGCCCCGTACGCTTCCTTCAGCAGATCACGAGTCATAGGTCACTCCTGGCGCAAAGCTTCGACCGGCTCGAGCATCGCGGCCTTGCGTGCGGGATACAGTCCAGCAGCAATTCCCGCCAGCGCCAAAGAGAGCACCGCGCCGAGGGCAGATACCGGAACGATCTTGGGGCTATCGAAGCCCGGCGGCAGCGCGACTCCGGACAACAGGTGGATGATCATCATCGCGCCGCCGACTCCTGCCGCCCCGCTTAGCAGCGTCAGGAACGCGCCCTCGAGGAAGAACTGGAACAGGATGTTGCGCCGGGTGGCGCCCAGAGCTTTACGAAGACCGACCTCACGGGTGCGTTCAGAGACCGCTACCAGCATGATGTTGATAATCCCAATGGCGCCCAGACCAAGGGTGACCAGCCCAACGCCTCCCAGGAACCAATCCATGGCGCTGAAGATCTTGCCCATGGTCTTCTGATTCTTGACCGTGTCCCACTCTTCCCAGATGTCCTTGCCGGTGGGATCAAAGCCACCATGGTTGCGGGCCACGATTCTGTGCAACTCATCCTTTGCGGCTTCGTTTTCTTCGAAGCTGCGCGGCTGATAGTTGATGAACGAAATCGCATTCCCTTCTTTTGAGTTGTCTCCCTTCAACGGGAAGAGCTCACGCATGGTGTTAAACGGCACAAAAATTCGGATGTTGGTGGCGTTCTGTTCTTCATGCCCGATCTTGGACAATACGCCGATCACTTCGAAGCGAACCCCATTCAGCAGGATGCCGTTGCCCAGCGCGGGACGCCCAGGGAACATGTTGCGGGTCATCTCGCGGCCCAGCACGCACACGCGGCGGCGCTCAGCATTGTCCTGGTCGTTGATCCATCGTCCAGCCTGCAAGGGAATCGTCCGCACCTGGCTATAGATGGGCGGGACGCCGGAGACCTGGCCGTTGGTGCTGGTGTAATCGCTCACCGCTCGAATATCGTCGCGCGCGATCAGCGGAGAAACGTGTATTGCTAGCTTCGACTCGCTTCGGATCGCCAGGTAGTCGTCATAGGTCAGATTGAACCACTTCATGGCGTGGAAGCTGCCTTCGACTGCGGGAGCGCGGCCGCCGAAAAAGAAGATGATGTTCTTGCCGAAGGTTTCAAGCTGCTTGCGGTTGCCGTTACGGAAACCTTCGCCTACCCCGATCAGCAGGAGTAGCGAGCCCACGCCCCATGCGATTCCGAACATGGTCAGGAACGAGCGCAGCTTGTGCGCCCAAAGGGTGCGCAACGTCTGGCTGAAGGTGTCGAGCAGCATGCGCATGGGGAGCGGATGAGTCGAGTTGGGGCGCTGACTTGATTAAGACGAGGCGCGATTGAGCCCAACCATCGCTAAGTTGGACTCACGAAGTGCGGGAAGGGTTAGCGGTTGCGAACGCTCGAATTCCCGGCAGGATTGGTGTTCCGCCCGCCTCCGCTTCATCACTGCGCGGGCGTGTTATGTCAATTGGGCCGCGAAATCAAAGTGCCTCACTTTTTTGCGACGGGGCAGTTCGTAGTGGCTACCGCGCTCTTACCGACCATCAGAATTAGCGGGCAGAGCCGGGATTTTTGTCGGGAGCAGCGTGCAGCTCGAGAATCCAACTGTTGTCGCTGCCCGGAACGATCTCGTACACAAGCGGCCGCGTCAAGTCCACCACTACACGTGTGGTAGGCGGAACCCCACCGTCCATGCCCACGCGCACCGCCTTCGCGCCGTCCCTACCGACTGCAATGCGGTGCTGGGGCGCTACCGTCACTGTGTTGGGCAGGTCCACAACAACTCGGGCCGGCGAATCCAACCTCCTCAGTTCGGGCACAACCGGGCCGCTGAGCGTCAATGTAACCGAAAGCGTTCCCGCTTCGTCCACCACAGCCAATTGCCGCAATTCCGCGATTGGCTGCTTGCCCGGGGCCGGCATCCTCTGCGCCGCGTGATTCGCAGCAGGCGTGCGCGATAAGCCGCTCCTGGGCCTGACCGGCGTAAGCTCCGCGGGCGGGCTCACGGCGCTCGTCGCTGCCTTACCGCCGCCCGTGACCGTCGCGTCAGACGGCTTCGACTCCGGAGCAGGCTGTGCCTCCGAGGGCTGTGCCGCGGCCGGACTCGTGGCGCCCGCTGCCCCTTCCGCTGCTCCAGCAGAGCTCGCCACCGCCGGCTTTGACTCCGGAGCAGGCTGTACCTCAGCGGGTTGTGCCGCGGCCGGATTCGTGGCGCCTGCTGCCCCTTCCGCCGCTCCAGCAGCCGGGGCCGCGCTCGGCTTAGACTCGGTGGGCGTCGGCGGAGCCTCTGGGCGTTGTGAGGAAGCACTTGGCAGGGCAGCGACTTCCGGCACCGGGTGGGCGGGCGCACCTCCTCCTTGCTCTTGGGCCTGGCCGTCAGGGACAGCGACGGGATTGATCGGTTTCAAGCCGAGTTGCTTAGCAATCGCTCTTGCCTTCGTGTGCATGGGTTGCAAACTGCGCAGATAAAAAACGAGATCCCAGGCCTCGTCCGGCTTCACGTTATCGGCGAACGAGGGCATCGGGGATCCATCCAGGCCGGTCATGAAGATCTTGTAGAGATCCTGATCGGTGGAACCGCATTTGAAGCGCGTTCCATCGTGGAAGTTGAACGCCTTGATCGGCCGATTCTGGTCATCGGTAAGCGTCTCGGCCGAAGGACCGTTGCCTCGGCCTTCCGCGCCATGACACTTCCAGCACTCTAGTTTCTGGAACAGGGCCTGGCCTGACTTGATCCGCTCGGCGGTGACCGCAGGCTCTGCCGGGATCTGGATCGGAGCGCCTGCCTTCTCAGTCTTCCATCGAGGCGAAAAGGTCTTGATATAGGCGACCAGATCCTTGCGGTCCTGATCGCTAGTTGGCCGCCAAGATGGCATGTTCGAATTCACGATACCGCGCTCGATCGTGCTCTCCAGATCCTGGTCGGTGGGCAGTGTTCCGGTTGGTGTTGAACGGCACCGGAAGGTAGCGGTAGTGAAATTCCTTGGCCGGGGATCGATGTAGGGGGCCGTCTCGCCCTCGCCGTCACCAACAACGCCGTGGCATCCCACGCAATAACGCAGATAGATGCCGTGGCCCCGTTGTTCTGCAGCCGTGAAATCCCCTCTCGGAGTGCGATAGCCCGAACTGGTTCCCGAATTCTGCCCGTGCGCAAGACCCACTGCGACACTTAACAGCAAGCAGTAGAGAAGAGTCGATTTGTTTGCGGTTGGCATTCGTTTTTCCTCACTCTCGTCAGAACGCAAAGTCAAAACCCATGAAGTAGCTGCTGGTCCGCTGATCCAGGCCGGTATCGGAAGTATGCTTGGTCAGCTCGGTGGCGAATTCCTGGTGCCAAGCCAGTCCCGCCCGGCTGTGCATGAACGGGTAGTAGCGATAGCCTACTGTAATTACATCAGCGTCCCCAAGGTCGCTGGGAGCAAACCCAGCCACCGACTGGCGCGTGATCCGGGCCAGCTCGTATCGCGTCAGGAAAAATAATTTTGGAGAATAGGTGTAATGGGCCTCTATCGTCCCTGTATCCCAGCGCACCCCTTGCGCCCCGATCGGCAGCCCGCCCCCGTTGTTGGCCGCCACCCCGTTGGCCAGAAACACGTTGTCCGAAGCGCGCTGATACACGCCCGTCACAT
>QIAU01000046.1 GCA_003225055.1 Acidobacteriota bacterium | reverse complement strand
CTGATTGTGCGCAAGCATGGTCCAAAATCGCCGCAGAGTTTCTGCCGGGACCCTGGGACCGAATTGCGGGATGTCGCGCTCCAGGTAGGTGCGGATGAAATCCAGCCGCCAATTGAAGCTACCGGTGTCGTTGTCGGCGAGAAAACTTGCCGCGCAGCCATAGGCGGTCGACCTGATCGTGTTTGACCTCGAGTGCATCAAACGGGGCCAGTTCCAGAAAGGCAATCCGGCCAGCGAGGCTCTCTCCTGACTGTTTTATCAGATCGACCGAAGCCGATCCGAGGAGTAGGAAGCGGCCAACCTGCTTGCCACGCCGCCGGGCCTCTGTCAATCAGACCCCGGAGGCTCTGGAAAAGCTCGGGTGTCCGGTGTACCTCGTCGAGGATCACCAACGTGTCCTCATGGTCGGCGAGCTGCCTTGGCGCATTCTGCATGAAGAATGGCGTGTTTTGCATAGCCAGAGACAGGTCCGAGGACTCTAATACCTATATGACAAATCGAAGCCTACGCCGCTCATTGTGCAGCGCCACCTCTGCCTCCAACGATCCTCGCGGCGACTCTGACCAACGACAACGTACAGATCGAAGTCTTTTCTGCGAGCAACATGCATGAGTAAACACTTTCGCGTTTCCGGCAGCACGTTTCAGCGACTCGAAGAGCTGAACATAAGCTCCTCTGCGGTCCTGCGCCGAGCCGGGCTTCCGCAAGCGTTCATGAAGCAACCGCGAGTGCTTGTCACTACTGAGGAACTCTTCGCGTTATGGCGTGCAATCGGCGAAGTCGGCAGTAATCCAGCAGTTGGTTTGCTGCTCGGCACCGAAACGAAGACCGAACGATTCCACCCTATTGGCACCGCCGCTCTGTCATCAGAGACCTTCGGCGCTGCCGTGGACCAAATGGCTCGTTACAAGCAACTGACGTGCCCGGAAGAAATCGTGCAGGAGATAACCGGCAAGGAATGGAGCATTCAGTTTCATTGGCTTCTAGCAAATGAAGTCGAGCCTCCAGCGCTTATCGAATGTTGCTTCGCCTGGACGCTCTCGACAGCGCGCGTCGGCACGGGCACTCGGCTCTCGCCAGTGCGCGTTGAATTCTCACAACCGAGAAAGCACGTCAAAAACATTGAGCGCCATTTCGGCTGTGAGATAATTTGCGGCGCTCCCCGCAATGCCATCGTATTTCGCGCTGCTGATGCCCAGCGCAGATTCGTTACCCGGAATTCCGAGCTTCTGACTTTGCTTGCGCCGCAGCTCGACTCGGAACTTAGGCAGGAAACCATTGACGAGAGCTTCGCTGAGCGAGTCCGGTGGGCTATAAAGCAAAAACTGACCGGCAGGCGTCCGACTATTGAGGACATCGCTGACGCGCTACATATCAGCACCCGCACCTTGCAACGACGTTTGCAGGATGAAGGCTTCAGCTTTCAGATTGTTCTGGAAGAAGCTCGTCATCAGCTTGCTCGTCACTATCTCAACAATCCTGTCCTTGAGCTGAATGAGGCTGCTTACCTCCTTGGCTATGCGGACGCAAATTCGTTCGTTCGCGCATTCCGTATTTGGGAAGGGGTTCCGCCTTCTCGCTGGCGTGAAAAACACCGCGCAAGGGCCGTGTCGTGATTGATCCAAGAGTTAAAAAGCCGAAAGGAATAAACAATGCGAAAACGCAGACTAGGGAAAAGCAATCTGGAAGTCTCGGCCATGGGACTCGGCTGCATGGGGCTGAGCTTCGGCTATGGACCAGCAGTAGATAAACAGCAAGGTATTTCGCTCATTCGCGCGGCAGTCGAGCGCGGCGTCACCTTCTTTGATACGGCGGAAGTATATGGTCCGTTCACGAATGAAGAACTTGTCGGAGAAGCGCTTGCGCCATTTCGCAAAGATGTGGTAATCGCGACGAAGTTCGGATTCCACATCGAAAACGGCAAGCAAGCTGGGCTGGACAGCCGTCCAGAGCACATTAAGCAGGTTGCCGAGGCATCGCTCAAGCGTCTCAAGACGGATGTCATCGATCTCTTCTACCAGCATCGCGTAGATGACAAAGTTCCTATCGAAGACGTTGCCGGAGCCGTTAAAGGCCTCATTCAGCACGGCAAGGTCAAACATTTCGGATTATCGGAGGCGGGCGCTCAAACCATCCGCCGAGCACATAAGGTGCAACCCGTGACGGCGCTGCAAAGTGAATACTCGCTGTGGTGGAGAGAACCCGAGAAAGAGATCATCCCAACCCTGGAAGAGCTCGGAATCGGCTTCGTGCCCTTCAGTCCGTTGGGCAAAGGCTTTCTTACGGGAGCGATCAGCAAGGACACGCAATTCGATAAGAACGATTTCCGCAACATCGTGCCCCGCTTCTCACAGGAGAATCGAGACGCAAATCAAGCGTTGGTTGATCTGATCGGCGAATTCGCCAAGCAGAAAAAGGCGACACCAGCTCAAGTCGCTTTGGCTTGGCTGCTCGCGAAAAAGCCCTGGATCGCGCCCATTCCGGGAACGACGAAGCTGCACCGACTGGAAGAGAACATAGGAGCTGTGCACGTGCTCCTCTCTCCTGATGATCTTCGCCAATTGGAAATGACAGCTGCGAAGATTCCAGTTCGAGGCGCCCGCTATCCCGAGCACCTTCAGAAGCTGGTCGGCCGCTGAGACGGAAACACGAGAAAGAAAGGAATAACCATGCGAGGAGCTGTTCTTTATGGGCCGCGCGATGTGCGTTTCGAGGAGCGCGACGAACCGAAAATCATCAAGCCGACGGACGCTGTCATCAGGATCTCATCGGCATGCGTGTGCGGATCTGATTTGTGGCCGTATCGCGGCATTCAGCCGATTGTGCAACCGACGCCGATGGGCCACGAGTACTGCGGCACAGTTGAAGCGGTCGGTAGAGAGGTCAGGAACATCAAGCCCGGCCAGTTCGTGGTCGGCTCGTTTGCAACGTCTGACAATAGTTGCATCATCTGCCAGCACGGCTATCAGTCCTCGTGCGTGCAACGCGAGTTCATGAGCGGCGCGCAGTCGCCGTTCTTGCGCGTGCCACTTGCGGACGGCACCCTGGTCCCAACGCCCGATGTCCCCTCGGAAGACCTCATCCCAAGTCTGTTGACACTGTCAGATGTCATGGGAACCGGGTGGTTCGCCGCCGATGCTGCAAACGTGAAGCCTGGTTCGACCGTTGCGGTGGTGGGTGACGGCGCGGTCGGATTGCTTGGCGTGCTCTCCGCGAAGCAAATGGGCGCGAAGCGAATCATCGCGATGAGCCGTCACGCGTCTCGCCAGAAGCTCGCGCGGGAATTTGGTGCCACTGACATCGTGGAAGAGCGAGGCGAAGCCGGCGTCGAGCGCATTAAGGAAATGACAAAGAGAATTGGCGCTGATTCGGTCCTGGAGTGTGTGGGCACACAGGAATCGATGACGCAAGCGATCAATTCGACGCGCCCCGGCGGCTACATAGGTTACGTCGGCGTGCCGCACGGTGTTTCGCTCGACGGTGAGCAGTTGTTCTTCTCTCACGTCCATCTGCATGGTGGACCGGCTCCGGTGCGCCGCTACTTGCCTGAACTAATCAAGCTGGTGTTGAACGGGAAGATCAATCCCGGCAAAGTTTTCGATTTGAGTCTGCCTCTGGATCAGGTGGCAGAAGGCTACCGGGCCATGGACGAACGCAGGGCAATCAAGACGCTTCTGCGCCCGAATGGAACGAAGTAAGGAGAATCCATGATGAGCACGGCGAGAACATTCCTTTGGAGTGCGCTCGTGTTGGCAATGAGACTGGTGGCTGGCTGGCCAAAGCAAGGCCAGCAATGCTTCCAGTCCGAATCCAGGGCGAGCTTCTTCTGAGAGGAGCCAGGACATGAAGATCAACATAAGCATCGGCGGCAAGATTCTTACTGCCAGCTTGGCCGACAACGCGACGGCGCGGGATTTTATTTCCGTTCTCCCTTTGAAGGTGTCGATGAAGGACCTGTTCGGGCGCGAGAAGTACGGTGATTTGCCCAAAGTACTCTCGGAAAACGGTCCCAGGAAGAACAGGTACGAAGTCGGCGATATCGCTTATTGGTCCCCGGATCACCAGTTCGCTGTCTACTACCGCCAGGATCGAGAGTCGATACCTTCGCCCGGCATCACCCCGATCGCAAAGTTCGACGCTGGTATAGAAGCATTCAACGTACCAGGCTCGGTGAAGGTGACCATTGAGCTTGCCAAGTAAAGTAGACTTCACAGGAAAGGTCGTATTCGTGACCGGTGCAGGGAACGGAATTGGCCGCGCGGCGGCGCTGGCATTTGCTCGCGAGGGCGCGAGCGTGGTAGTGGCTGACGTTTCCGAGAAGGGAAATGAAGAAACAGCCCGCATGATCAAGGATCTCGGCGGGCATGCAGTCGCCGTCACGTGCGACGTGAGGCAGAACGAGGACGTACAGCGGGCCCTGAACGCGACGCTCGAGACCTTCGGGCGGCTGGATTTTGCATTCAACAATGCCGGTATCGAAAACACGATCAAGCCTGCGGCAGATGTCACGGAAGAGGAGTGGGACCGAATTATTGACATTGACCTCCAAGGCGTCTTTCTGTGCATGAAGCATGAAATCCCCTTGATCCTCAAGCAAGGGGCGGCGCCATCGTCAACACCTCTTCGAGCGCCGGGATCAAAGGCTTCAAGGGCGGCGCGGCCTATGTCGCCGCGAAGCACGGCGTCGTCGGCGTGACGACGGCGGCGGCTCTCGACTACGCGCCGTCAAACATCCGCATCAACGCTGTGTGTCCCGGGATCATCGATACGCCGATGATGAATCGCTTCAGTGGTGGGACCGCTGAGGGACGGCAGGCGGTGATTGCGCAGGAACTGGTCGGAAGAATGGGGACGCCCGAGGAGATCGCCGCGGCGGTTGTGTGGTTGTGTTCGGATGCGGCCAGCTTCGTCGTCGGCAGCGTCATGGTCGTCGACGGCGGCCAGACGGTGTAACGGCGTATTGATCCCTTCTCCACATTGCCCGTCGTGAAGGATGTCTTGGAAAGACGTGCTCACTAGCGATTGTAGGAGTTCCGAAATGGAAATAAAGAGGGCTGGTCACAGCCTTCGGCAAAAGGATCACCTGACTGGTTCACTGGTTCGGTACGCAATCGATCCGCTGTTTCAGCCGCCCGGTACCCGAAGAGTTGCAGAAACTGGTAGGTCGCTGAGGCGTATGATTCCCTTGCCCGCCCGCAGGAGGTCAGCATGATGCGCTTAGGACTAACGGTCCTCCTGGCAGCCCTTCTTCTTACGACTGCTTCTGTTGGAACCGCTTCTCGTGAGCAAGTCAGCACTCCGACACGAGCAGCCGCTCCAACCAGATCTGACGGTTTGGCCGCTTGGCAGAAGATCTATTCCGTCATGTCTCATCCACGCTGCATCAACTGTCATACGGCGTCTGATTACCCGCAACAAGCCGACGACCGACATCGCCATCTCTTCAACGTGGTGCGTGGGCCGGAGGGCAAAGGTGTTCCTGCGTTGCAATGCGCGACCTGCCACCAATCGTCTAATGCAGACAGCACAGGTGTGCCGGGCGCGCCTGACTGGCACCTAGCGCCGCTTTCCATGCGATGGCAAGACACGACTGACAAGATCCTGCCGAGTTCCGCAGTGTGCAAAACGGTCACGGACCGCACGAAGAACGGCGGACTCGATGGCGCAGCTTTGATAAAACATCACCAGACTGAATTGGTCAAATGGGCGTGGCAGCCTGGCCTTCACAACGTCGGCAGTGCGCGCTCAGTCCCGCCAATCAGCTACGAACAATTCATGGCTGCCACAAGGAAGTGGGTACAGGCTGGAATGCCTTGCCCGCAGTAAGCACGAGGTACAGATGAAAACATTCAAGCTCACGGTCAATGGTCAGGAAAAGGAAGTGACCGCCGATCCCGGAACCCCACTGCTTTGGGTATTGCGTGAGGATTTAAAGATGACAGGCACGAAGTACGGCTGCGGCATCGCCGCTTGCGGCGCCTGCACTGTACATCTTGGCGGCGTGCCAACGCGGTCTTGTGTGGTGCCCGTTTCTCTGGTTGGGAACCGTCCAATCGTAACGATTGAGGCAATGGCCGATGATCCCGTTGGTCGCGTGGTGCAGGACGCCTGGGTATCGGAAGATGTCGTCCAGTGTGGCTACTGCCAGAGCGGTCAGATCATGAGCGCGGTGGCTCTGTTGAAGAGCACACCCAAGCCGACGGACAAAGACATTGAGGAATCGATGGGCGGAAACCTGTGCCGCTGCGGAACGTATGTGCGCATACGGCAGGCGATCAAGACGGCCGTACATCAGCTCGGATGAGGAAGGTACAAATGTCAACTGCGAAGACTTCGCACTTGCCTTCGGTCAGTCGGCGAACATTTCTGCGGGTCTCTTCTGCTGTAGCAGGAGGGCTGTTGGTCTCTCTCTATCTCGATTGGCCCGCGCTTGCTCAGCAAACGTCCGCGCCTAAAATCTATCCGCCCGATGCCTTCGTGCACGTGCGTCCTGACAGCAAGATTGTGATCCAAGTGAACCGGCTCGAATTCGGCCAGGGTGTACAAACCGCATTGCCCATGCTGCTGGCCGATGAGATGGATGCTGACTGGTCGCAGGTGATTGCCGAGCTCGCTCCTGCGGCTGATGTCTATCGCGACCCGCTGTTCGGCATTCAGATGGTGGGCGGTTCCGGTTCGATTGCGCACTCCTTCGAGCAATATCGCCAGCTCGGCGCCCGAGCGCGGGCCATGCTGATCGCTGCCGCCGCTGCGCAATGGAACGTCACGCCCGCGCCGTGCCGTGCCGAGTCCAGCGTCGTGTACGGACCAAATGGCCAGTCGGCAAAATACGCAGAGCTGGCGGAAGCCGCAGCCCATCTGCCTGTGCCTGAAAATATTCAGCTCAAGAAGGAGAGCGATCTTCGGCTCACCACTAAGGATGTGCGTCGCCTTGATAGCCGCGCAAAGTGCAATGGCTCACAAAAGTTTGGACTAGACCTGGATGTGCCTGAAATGAAGGTCGCGCTAGTGGCACATCCCCCGGTATTCGGTGCAAAAGCCAAGAGCTTCAATGCCGATGGAGCGCGAGCAATTTCCGGCGTGCAAGAAGTTTTTGAGATTCCACTCGTCCGGGGAACTGGAGTCGCGGTCGTGGCAGACCGATTCTGGGCCGCAAAGCAAGCGCGTGACCGCCTGCGAGCCGAGTGGGACACTGCCCGCGTCGAGCGCCCCGACACAGCACAATTGTTCGCCAAATATCATGAGTTGGCGCGAACTCCAGGCAATGTCGCGGTTGCGCGTGGCAATGCCAACGCGATGGATAGTATTTCACCCGCGAATCGAATTTTGGTTGAGTACGAATTTCCATACCTGGCGCACACGCCGATGGAGCCATTGAACACCACTGTTCGATTCGATGGTGATCGCGCCGAGGTTTGGGCTGGCTCGCAATTTCAAACCGTAGATCGCATCGCAATCGCCGAAGTGCTTGGCCTCAAGCCAGAGCAAGTAACGTTTCACACCGAGATGGCAGGCGGCGGGTTCGGCCGGCGTGCTACTCCCGATTCGCACGTGCAGCGTGAAGCTGCGACGATTGCCAAGCGCCTGCGCGGCACTCCAGTCAAACTGATCTGGACGCGTGAAGACGACGTGCAAGGCGGCTACTACCGCCCCATGCATGTTCATCGAGTCGAGATGGGCATTGGCGCTGATGGAATGCCGGCGGCCTGGCGGCATGTAATTGTCGGACAGTCCATTCTCGCGGGAACGCCCTTCGCGCCAATGATGGTGAAGAACGGCGTGGATTCCACCGCCGTCGAAGGCACCGCCGACACGAAGTACAACATCCCGAACTTCCACCTTTCTGCGCACCATCCCGCGATCAATGTTCCTGTGCTTTGGTGGCGGTCTGTCGGGCACACGCACAACGCGTTCGTGATGGAAACTCTGATTGATGAGCTGGCGAGGCGCGCCAAAGCCGATGCCATCGTCTACCGGCTGAAGCTGCTCTCTCCCGATGCGAAGAAGCTCCGAGCGTGTTTGGCTCTTCTGGAAGAGAAGACTGCTTCATGGCGCAACAGCATTGCGCGCCACCACGCGGTCGGAATTGCGTGCCATGAGAGTTTCGAAACGGGCGTGGCCTGTGCTGTTGAAGTGTCGATAGAAGATAAGCGACCGAAAATTCATCGAGCGACGATCACTGTCGATCCTGGATTCGCTGTGAATCCGCTCACGATCGAAAGTCAGATGCAGGGTGGGGTGACTTTTGGCATAACGCAAGTGATGTCCAGGGGAGCCATCACGCTAAAGGATGGCCGCGTGGAGCAGCGTAACTGGGATGGCTACACGCCACCGTACATGAAGGACGCACCGGTCATGGCCGAGGTCCACATCGTGCCCAGCACCGAGAAGCCTTCTGGTTGCGGCGAACCGCCCGTTCCCGTGATCTCGCCAGCCATAGTGAATGCGCTGTCCCGGCTCACAGGCAAGCGCTATCGCACGCTTCCTCTGACTGAGATTTGAGCATCGCAACGAAAATTTCTGGGGAACACACTAGGGAACAACCTCGCCTAAATCTGCCTACTGGTGACTACGAAAGTGCTTGGGAAGACGTTGAAACCATTGATTTGTGGGTTGCTGATCGAAAATCAGTAAAGTTGAAGGTTCCTTCCGCGCTCACCATTTTCAATAGTTAGACGGTACCGCGTGCTGTCTGCGTGCTGTTAGCGAGGGCAAGGCGCGCGACCTTGGCGAGCGTCTCACTCTCCTGATTCGTGATTACATCACCGGTTTTACACAAGCAGCTTGACATCACGCATCCGTCGCCCTTGTTGACAATGTGACACAATATGTGTCACGATTCCAGTATGCCTAACATGAACATTCGGCAGCTTCGCGACACGCGCAAGCTCAAGGCTTGGCTCCAGGCGGGAAAGACGGTGGAACTTCGGGAGCGTGACCGAATCATCGCCCGTATCGTCCCTGCACAGCAACCTCAGCAGGCCATAAAATGGCCCGATTTTTCCGCCCGCCGCAAGAGCATTTTTGGCGATCGGGTTCTACCTGGGGCAGATCTCCTAATCGAGGAGCGGGGACGTTATTGACGATTTACGCCGATACCAGCTTTTTTGTTTCGCTGTACGTGAAAGATGCTCACTCAACCGATGCCGACCGACTGTTGGGTTCCGGTCCGGCGCCGTGGATCACCCCGCTTCATTTTGCCGAATGGACGCATGCCGTCGCAGCACAAGTCTTTCGCGGCTACATGACCATTGCCGAAGCTGGTCGAGCACAACATGAACTCGAAGATGATCGAGACGCTGGGCTGTGGGCAAGCATTGACGTTCCTGACAATGCATTCAACGTCTGTGCCGATTTGGGACGCCGCTACGGGCCAAAACTCGGAGTGCGGACCCTTGACAGCCTGCACGTTGCCTGCGCCCTCGAACTCAAAGCGGAGCGTTTTTGGACCTTTGATGATCGGCAGTTGAAGCTGGCCAGAGCCATGGGGCTAAAGACTCGCTGACCACTCATTTTCCACCAGCGGTGTTGGAGCATTCAATCATCGGTGGTTAAAGCGCTGGGCTGCGCAAGCTTTTCCTGCCAGACAGTGACAACGAAGTCAGCCGCTCGTTGTATCGAGCCTCCTATGGAAAGACGGTGACAGCGCGGTCAGCTAGATCCTACGGCGGGCGTTTTCGAAAGTGATTGCGCTTTGGATCCGGCCGAAGTGCTATATAGGTGCTGCATAAATAAAGGAACATGATGGTCAACGGAAGTATCGACGGGCGAAATCAGCTCCGAGTAAGCCTGCATTTCTGCGAAAATTCGCGTCAGCGTCTCCGCAAGGGCGCCTTCGTCCTCAAAGTATCGGTTCTGATGCCATTGTTGCGGGTATATTGCCAAAGTCGTTCCGTAGGATTCCGGTCGAGAGTATTTGGGTAGAGCCCGAACTTGCAGCCAGTCTCCGTTGGCCTCCAGCTGGGGTTACTCCAACCCAGGTGGGACTGGGCAAGGCGTGGCGGTTGAGATGCCGACGTGCGAGGAGCTAGCGCGGCTGGACCGGAAGCGTAAGAACGGAATGTCGAACCGGGCGTGGAAGAATCCGGCGTGTCGTATAGTTGATTAATTTAATTTAGTCGGAGGCAAGGCGGCGTCGCGGCCTGACAATCCGCCGAAGGTAAACGCGAGCCACGCTGATCGTGACCACCAACCTGCCGTTTGCCGAGTCGGAACGCAGCCACGAACCCGCCTGTTCAATGACAATTGCATTGCATGATCCATGATCCACATTCAGGGAAAAATATACCGAAAGAGGCTTATGACCTATTGCGAGAATTGCTGCTTAGTGCGACCCGTGGCCGTATCTCGATGAGCAGCCTGACGGGATTGGCAACGAAGCTAGTCCGATAGTCACAGAAACCATTCGTCTCCATGGCAACGCGCGTTACGCCAGGTTGACGTTCCGCCGCACGAATCTTTGACACTGCGAGTTCATTAACTGTCAAGCTCATGCCCAGCGGATTAGGCGCGAATTGCGTGTCCTGCAAGTCGACGTATACTCGTTCGGGCGAGGCCAGACGGTGGCTATGATATTTCACCTCGCGCTCAAGATCGATCACAACAATTGTGGAAGTGGTAGTGGAGGAGTAATGAATAGCGGTGACCGATGCGGGGCCCTCGTGCTTCGTGGCCGCCGTTGGAGCGCTCCCAGTCGAAGCAGACACCGTCGCTCGGGCGGACAAAACCCTAACTCTCGGCCTGAGCCCGTGAATCGCGATCAGGCCGACCAACAAAGCTGCAACCAGCAGGCACACAAATACGGCTGTAAATGATCGCCCGTGTTTCGGTTGTCGCCTGTGCTCAAGCGCACCGTGTTGCAGTAGTTCGGCCACTTCCAGGCGCGCCGCTGCGGTCCCCATTGGCGGGGAAGTCGCCTCGACCGGGTTGGCAACCGATGTCGCTAGCATCTCTAGTTGAGAGGCAAGCGGTTCTGCTGTCGCCACATCGCTAGAGAGCACACCAGTGCTAGGGAGGTTGTGCTCCTGTCCCTGCTCCTCCACCGAGCAGCCGGCTGTCCCAGTAGCGCTAAGCACCTGGGGTTGGGTGGGTAATTGTTGCATAGCTGCTTCGACTGCTGCGCCGGTGTTGGCCGGAGTTGCCCGATCACTTATATCCACAATTTCCGGCGTCCGCTCCTCACCAGGTTGCGTGTCCCCTATGCCTGCCCCAGCCACGTCGCTCATCAACCCGGGGAGGTTTAGCTCTTTGTCCGCGACTACTTCTTGCAAAATCGTAACGTCAATCTGCGGCTGCTCAACCGCTTGCGCCAGCAGCAAGGCATGGAAACATAGAATGTTGATATCTCGCGGAATACCTCGGCTATGTTCCCAAATCAACTTCACTGCTTCGGGCGTGAAGAGCGGCGCTCCCTGGTAGCCGGCGACACACAAACGGTGATCGATATAATTTATCGTGTCCTGCAAACTGAACGGAACCAGCGTCGTCACGATGGAGAGGCGCTGGGAGAGCTGCGCCAACTCAGGATTCGCTAGCCTTTGCGCCAAGGATGATTGTCCCGCCAGAATAATCTGAAGCAGCTTCTCACTGGGAGTCTCAAAGTTGCACAACACTCGTACCATTTCCAGCACAGAGGCATCGAGGCTCTGTGCTTCATCGATGACGATGAGAGTGTGCCTGCCGGCACGATGTTCCCGGATCAGCAAATTATTGAGGGCATCCTGCATGTTCACCCGGTCTGAATCGTGCCCATCCCAACCCAGGTCCAACAGCAAATATCGTAAGAAATCCTGGGAGTCCCCTTGAATCTGGAACAGAAACGCGGTACGAGCAACCTCCTTAAAGAACTCCAGGACACTCAGCAGTATTGTCGTCTTGCCCATGCCAGGGGGTGCGATCAAGGCTTGAAAACCAGCTCCGCATAAGATGCCCGCGATGAGACATGATCTTGCCTCAGCGTGGGTCCGGCTTTCGTACAAGTAGCGCGGATTGGGGGTCGTACCGAAAGGGTTTTCCCGCATGCCATAGCGCCCATAGAGCAAGTCGGGTCGAAGTCTGCCGATAAGCTGCGGTTTCGTGTCTTGGGGGTTGCACTCATCACCGCGGCGTGGTGGCAGTGTGCTATCCGGTATCGGCTGGGCAGCTTGAGTCATAGAACTGTGCACAGCAAGCTCAATGTGTCAAAACGCCTGATCGCAAACCTTCCCTGGAGAAAGAGCACACGCAATGCCCTGCTCCTCCCGCGCGGTGCAGCGAGCAGTTGGGACACCGCATCGTTGGCCTGCAGGATCTTAGCTTCGAGATCAGAGACGAATATCGGGTCCGGAGCGTTGGCAATGATGATGTCAGCGTCCAGGGAGCCATGGGATTTTGTGCCCCTGCTGTCGCCCATAACGATGACACGCTTCGTACTTTGCCGAAGGCGGCGTCTAGGCATTTCTTCCCCTCAGGAAACGCTGGGGAAACGTGGTCGGGCTCGCACCCACCTTCCGTTTTCGGGGGAGCTTTAAATTGGAGCGGAAAGCGGGCGGCCTACTCAGTGAACTTCACTCTAAAGGCATGGTGGCGCGGTTCAACTGAGTAGGGGCATTATTATACCCAGACACGGAACTGTCAAGCGGGATGCCAGGCCGGCGCGGCATCCCCGACATCCCGGAGTTCGGCTTTTCGCCGCAAGTGGGTGTGTCTGGCGAATTGTTACGGGGGAGCCGATTTTACAGGTAATCGCGCTGCGAAGCTGCGAAAGTGGGCTGAGTCTCACTTTCGGGACGCATCCGGTGGCGGTGAAACGATCGGACCCGCGAAGCACGCTGCGATGGAGAAACACCGAGTGATTTCTTGGAGGTTTTGCCGAGGTTGACCGCAGCGAGCGCGAGTCTTTGACAAATCAGGCGGCCTCCGGTGTCTGATAGAGGGCCCGACAGTGGGGTTGCCATCGAAACGAGCGGAGATTGGCTGCAGGTCGTGACGCGGGCGGATCCGGCGTTCGCCCTTCCCGTGAGGTATGCGTGCGATGGTGGTTGAAGTAGGTCCTGAAATCGAGCAGTTTGTTTTCGAGATCTACAGTCGTCCAGAACAACATGTGATCTAAATACTCGCGTCGAAGGGTGCCGATTAGTCTTTCCACCCAACAGATCGCCTTGGCGTTCCACATCCAAATCGACAAAGACGTGGTTCGAAGGATTCTCGCCCATCACCACTGGCCGGGACGCGCCGAAGCCAATGATCCGCCGCGTGTATTGATCCATAATGACCAGGACCCAATGGGCCCGCAAAGTGGCCGACTCGCACCGGAATAGCGTCTGTGAATCACGATCGAATCCTAGCCCCAGTTTACGAAATAGCGTGAATATTTCTTCCACTGATCCAGCCCTTCCTCAAAAACTTGTTGACCTGTCACTGCCAGACAGCGTGTCCCGCAAGGGTTTTCGCCAACTTCCTTGACGATGGCTTCCTCATCCAGGCCGGTCTCTTGTTAATAGTAAACTGTATACACCAATCAAACATTTTGCGCCCACCGAGAGCTCAGCCGGCCAAGCCTTACATTACACCTCGGCCTCCCAGATACGTGGAGGACTCCCGCAACTTAGTCGGCCTACGTCAATAACCGCATAAGATGCTGGTCTTTCTCTCATATCTAGACGGGATATCCCTTTGGAGAGATTGTCCCTATCGAAAACTCGCTCTCGGTAAAAAATAAAAAGAATGACGTAAAAGTAGCGGCGGAAAGCGCATCACTCAGTTTGCAGGTCCGTGATTGCTTGGCCCGCCGCGAAAAGGGGCAACATGTCTGCTTCTCGGGCGTAGCGGATCGCGCCGGCGTGCTGCGTCAGCACCCATATACAAGGAGGGCAGAGTCTCAGGCGGCCCGTCGTTCGTAGCGGTGATGCAGCCCTCCGACCTGGGGCAGCGCCACCACTCGCCCTACTTCCGGCGGTTGAATCGATCGCGGCTCGAGGGAGTCCTTCCCTAAGGAAAGATGCGTTCTCGATCGGTGATAGTAATCCAGATACGAACGAAGGATACGACGTAGCGAGCTTTCGTCGAACACGATCACATGGTCCAGGCACTCGCGCCGAATCGAACCAATGACGCGCTCCATATACGCCCGCTGCCAAGGGGATCGCGGGGTGGAAAGGACTTCCTGGATTCCCATGTCGGTTACCTCGCTGCGGAAGTCACCGCCGTAGATGGCATCGCGATCGCGGAGTAGGAAGCGCGGAGGCTGGTCAAAGGGAAAGGCTTCTCGCAGTTGCTGTCCCGTCCATTCCGCCGTCGGATGCGGGGTCACATTGCAGTGGACAATGCGACGCCGGTTATGGGCCAACAGCAGAAACACATAGAGAACCTGGAAACGAATGGTCGGCACGGTAAAGAAATCGATGGAGACCAGCTGCTGCAGATGATTCTCCAGGAAGGTGCGCCAAATCTGCGACGGCGGTTTACAGCAGCGCAACATGTATTTGCTCACGCTGCTCCGCGATATGGATGCCAAGCTTGAGCAACTCCCCGTGGATGCGGGGTGCACCCCAACTCGGATTCTCGCGGCACATTCTGCGGATGAGATGTCGGACCTCGCGGGCAACCGTGGGTCTTCCTGTCTTGCCTAGTCGCACTTTCCAAGTCCAGAAGAGACGAAAGCTCTTGCGATGCCAGGCAATGACGGTCTCGGGTTGAACGATAGCCAGCGCAGAGCGCCAGTCGCTCCAGATGGCGAACAGCCAGACCCACAACAGACGGTCCAGCGGAGTCAACCTGGGCCGCTTTCTCACGGAACGTTGCAACACGCCGATTTGGTGCCGCAGGGCCAGGTTCTCCAACTCAAGGGCAGCGCGTGAACGGAAGATCGAGAACCGAGTGGGAAGGAATGCGGCAAGAAAAATGAGCATCGGAAGAGAGAACTATCAAAGAAGTATACTTCCCATCCTCTCAGACACATCGAGGTTTTCGGGATACACACTCCATTCAGGGAGGCTGGGGATTTCCTTTCTACGGCGATGCCATTGCTAGTGCCGAGATCTACGATCCTGCGACGAATGCGTTTAGCAAGACCGGGGCAATGGGAACAGCACGCTTTGCTCATGCGGCTACGCTGCTGCCAAATGGCAAAGTTCTAATCACAGGCGGATTCGCATCGGCTCAGGTTAACCAGCAAGCTAAAAGCCTTGCGAGCTCTGAAGTGTATGACCCCGCAACCGGGACATTCAGCTCAGGCGGCGACATGACAGTGGCGCGCGGCGGGCATACGGCCACGCTCTTGCAAGATGGGACGCTGTTGGTTGCAGGAGGGTTCGCCACGATTGACCCTTCGACGATGGTCTCGTCCAGTGCCGAGCTTTACGCTCCGTCAACCAGCGTTGTTCTTACCTCGACAAAAGAGATGAATTGGGCGAGGGCAGGGCAAACGGCGACATTGTTGGCTGACGGTCGTGTCTTGCTCGCCGGGGGAGTGACAGCATCCGGTGAAACATTAGGAACGACGGAACTGTACGATCCCACGACCGCCACGTTTACAGCAACAGACAGCATGGGGACGCCGCGCACTGGACACTCGGCAACGTTGCTTCAAGACGGTTCGGTGCTGATATCGGGCGGTGAGCAGGCCAATGGATTCATTCCCATTTACTTAAGTTCCGCAGAGCTTTTTACGCCTTAGCGACCAAATGCCCTGAAGATTAAGAGTCGCCGTTCAAATCTTCGCCTCTATTTTTTCTATTGATTCCGAGCTACGCAATTGCTAGGCGGTGCAACTGAGACGCTGCTAAGTCAAACTGCAGGAACGTCGGTTCGTACGAATCGGGCAGGTAGAGTTAGCAAAGCACCGCCTTAACCGTTGCGCGCTGGCTGAGCGCTGCCTCATCGCAGCAAAGCGGCTACCACCCGCAATCGTCGGCAAGGGAAGAGTGCAGACCGCGCAAACAGAGGCGCGCTCTATCTGCGCTCTGTTTGCATGGCTTGAGTTGTCTTTCGTGGTCTTGCGTGTCATCCGTGGCCCTGCATGTTGTTGAAAGTACGTTTTGTTGCGGATTCCTTCCGCGCTCACCATTTCTTTTCAGGACTTCAGGGACGTCAAGGACTTAGAAGCTACTGATCTCCTGTCCCCCTGTCAGCAGGTCTGGATGTTTGACGTATCTTGCGGTGCTGTGTTTTCAATGATTTCCTGAACCTTCCAGAACCCGGTGTGCAGATTTTTCCTCGGACTTCGGGCAGCGCTCGATCAGACCAATTCAGCGCCGGAGAAACCGGAGAAATGGTGTCTATTCGAATTGCGACCCACAGCCACAATTACGTTACGTTAGCTGTATTGAGAAGATCGCCTAAGTCAACGCAACGACCTCATAATCTCCAATCGCTGGGATCTCAAAGCTCACGGTTCGGTCCTGCTGGTGAAATTTCAGCGGTGTTCCCGGGCGTAAAGTGCGTGCACTCCTGATCGCACGTCCATCAGTTCGGAATCGGACCTGCTGCGGCCCGATTGGATAGGCCCCGCGAATATAGCCGCGCGTGGCATTTGGATTCGTATAGTTCAGGATGTGTAGAGCGTAACCCGGTTCGGTCTCCCACGCGAAAACTTCGATCAGGCCCGCACCGCTAATGAACACAACAGGATCAGCGCCACGAATCCAATTGATGGCGTTCTGCAATAAATGACTGAGATCGTCGTCGCCTGATCGCCAGCACGTACGGTCCACATCGCCGGCGAAGTATGCGATTCGTGATTTCCCGGTTTCCCGGAACACCGCCGCAGGTTCTGTAGTACGAGGTGCACGCGGGTACACCATTTCAGGGGGAAAGGCAGGATAGGCGGGAACGATGCTGAGCACAAGGGGCGAGTCCGCCCGAATTGGGACGCGGTTCTCCGCGCCGGGCAGCAGCGCCGTTCCCTTGAAATCATCTATCACCGGATGCCTCGCCTCGATGCGGGCGTAGCTGTTGCCGCGAGGTCCGATCACTTCTCCTGCCGCGTGTGCGCCAAACATGTCGGCTAACTGAAAGTCTGGACGCGGGTTGCCCCACTCGTCATAACGAGAAGTTTCGAATGTTGCCAGCAGCGATCCGCCACTATTCACATAACCACGAATCACTTCGCACTGGCGATCACTGAGATATGCGGCATTGGGAATCAGCAGAGCGCGGTATTTCTTTAGCGCACTCTCATCGAGATTGCTTTCATGGACGAAATCAAAGACGAAGCGCCCTTCAAGCAGGGCGAAGTAGAGTCCCTGGAGGTAATCGATGGGGCCGCCGCGGTAGCGCGGCCGATGCGATTCTGGTCTTGAATAAAAGGCGACCGTGCGCTGTGGATATAGGACGGCCAAGTCGGCGACTGAACTGCGATTCCGGAAATGGGCCTGATTGTCTGCGATCCAATTGAAGAAAGAATGTCCCACCTCGCGCCAGCGAGTGTCTTCAGGAGAGCCACCCAACCAATGAAACCATGGAACCATACCGCTGGCGGTGGTTTGCGCAAGCCACATCGTCAACTCGGCGGGGCTTTTGGAGACGTGCCGCCAATTCGGCTGCGCGTTCGCATATGCGCCGGCGACATTCGTAATGGTTCGCCCCTGCATCACGGAATTTGCGACTCTGCCCTGTTGGGCACAAGCCCAGATGGGGGTGTCGCCGGAACGGCCCTGGTGGTCGGCATTAAACCAGGCAGCCACCTGGCTTATGTCTTTCAGATCTTTTACCGTGTCGAGTCCACCTCCGAGGTTTCCCACGTACACCGATTGCGGAGTTTTCTCTTGAGCGACCTCGCCCCAAAGCCGCCAGATCGCCAGCACGCGATCCATGTACGCCTGGTAATACTTGCGATAAAGCTGGTTGGACACGTCAGTCTCCTCCGGAGGAACACCGCCGAGTTGATCGAACAACCGGCGACAGTTTTCGCAGTAGCACACGCGTAGCGTGCCCGTAGATGGCCAGCCATTGGTGAAGAATCCATCCACCGGATAGTGCTGATTGATCTCGCGATAGATCGCCGTCATCTGCTCCGTGAAATAGGTGCTGAACATGCACGTCGAGAAAAGCCATGGCGACTCGGTGTGCGGTCGCGGAGAGCCGTCGCGATTACGCTCAAACCATTCCGGATGTGCTTTCAGTGCGTCCGCATAGGCAAGATTGCAATCCATGCGCGCGACTGCCCGGATGCCCCGCTGCTTCATCGCAGCCACCATTTCGCCGAACAGATCTCGGGTGCCGAGGAACTGACTTCGATGGTGATACGCAATCTGCGTAGGATAAAAAGCCACTATGCCGCCGCCGTTCAAAAGCACGGCATCGACCTTGAGAGACGCCCAGTAATCTCCCCAGGCATTCGCGTCGATCGTAAGTGGGTCGTGTTCGTTGTAGTTGATCTGCCCGCAGCGCCGCATTGACGCATACCACGGCGTCGAACTCTTGTTCGATTGCGCCGCTGATACTGCAAACAATTCCGGGGGTGGTGCCACGACGGAAGCAGCCGTCAACAAAAGGAACGAGCGTCGGTCCATGGTTCCTCTCCAGCCATTGCAACAAAGCTCTTTGGCGGGATTCAGTTTAGAAGTTGCGAGTAGAAAAATCGAGAAGAGCCTCTAGTGTTCCCGTGCGGCTCGCCCGTTATACTTGCGAACGCCATGAGTAAACTTTCCCGACGTGAGTTCGCAAAATTGATCACCGCCGCCGGCGTTGGCGCCAATCTTCCGGTTGCCTCGGAGACTTCAGACCGTACCATTGCCATTCAAGTCGGAGCTGTTTCTTTCGTCGATGAAGGCGTTGCTCCGGGGCTCGATCGCTTCCAAAAGGATGCGGATGTCAATACTCTGCTCATCGCGACCTTTAGTTATGGTCGCGGTATCGCAGGCAGGCAGGTTCCCGGACAGCCGCTGCCCGATCATGGCAAACAGGAATACGACGTCAATTTCCACGGGGGAAACTTTGCTCGAACTCATGAGCAGTACTACACTCAGACATCCCTCAAGAATATTCAAGCTCCGGACCATGCGGGCTTTGACGTCCTCGAACGCGTTCTGCCCGAGGCGAAATCGCGAGGCATGAAAACATTCTGCTGGTATGAGGATGTCTTCCGGCCAGACCTCGATGGCATTGAACGACTGCAGGAAGTAACCGTCTCCGGTAAGAAGGTCAACACACTCTGCTTTCACAATCCTGAGGTTCAGGCCTTCTGGCAAGCGCTGACCGAGGATTATGGCCACAGCTATCCAGTGGATGGGATTATGTGGGGCAGCGAGCGGCAGGGTCCTTTTGGGAATGCGATCGGAGCTTCACACGGAGGTAGCGGGCGCGATCCTCTTCTTGTCACCTGCTTCTGCGAGTTCTGCAAACAGGAAGCAAAGGCGCGCGGCATCGATACTGTGCGCGCCATGGAGGGGTACCGCAAGCTGGCTGCGCTGGTGGATCAGACGCTAGCGGGTTCACGCCCTGCGGATGGCGCTTTCGTGTCGTGCTGGCGTTTGCTCGTCGATTATCCGGAGATCCTGAATTGGGAAAAGCTGTGGAACGATGGACAGAAGCTCGCGTACCAGAATATCTATAAAACGGCGAAAGCCATTCGGCCCGACCTCCAGGTCGGATGGCACATCTGGCACAACAATTCCTTTAGTCCCTTCTATCGTGCGGAGCAGGACTACGCTGAATTCCGCAGCTATTCCGACTTTCTCAAAGTCGTCATGTACAACAACTGCGGTGGACCGCGACTTGCCTCGTATGTGAAGAGCGTGAGCCGAACCATCTTTGGGGACTTTACGCCCGACGAAGTCCTCGCGATGACGTACAAGATTCAGAATTTCAAGGAAGCCAATCTTCAGGATCTCCCTCACAGCGGATTATCCGCCAATTACGTGGAGCGAGAGACACGCCGAGCCCTTGCCAGCGCTGGAGCCGTGAAGATCTGGCCCGGCATTGACATCGACATTCCCACCGCAGCCGATGAAAAGAAAACCGAACCGGGTGATGTACGCGAAGCTGTCCGCGCCGCAATTCGAGCGGGCGCGCAGGGAGTAGTGCTGTCGCGCAAGTATTCGGAAATGCGCCTCGCCAATTTGCGAGCGGCAGGAGAAGCGCTCCGCTCGTAATCGAGAGCACGCCCTCTAATTCCTCGCATTCGAATTTGTCTGAATACCGATAGCGCACCTGCGCGACCAGTACAGCTGGATCATCGACTCCTCGAGCGCAGTTATGTGTACTGATCGTTCGGCCTGTCACTTGTTCCGCTGTTGCTATGACTTGGCGAATGTCCGCAGCCGGTACTAAATTAAAGTAAATCGCGGTGCTCGTTCCGCCGAGTTGTGGGATAGTCGGTGCCATAGATCTTGACACAAGAACGATTGCTTAGCGCAGTATCAAGAAACGGAATGAGGTGGGTTTCCAGAATCACAGATCCCTTTTCGGGAGAGGTGCTATGACGCACAAGCATGTTCGAACCATCGGCAGCGCTCTCGCCTGTCTGTTCCTGCTTTCCAGTGCCAGCTTTGGCCAATTTGATTCCGGCCAGATCGCCGGCTTCGTGCATGATGACGCTTCGGGCACCCCGTACGGGTCTGCCTCTGTCGTCGGCCTATTGTTATGGTATGATGGTACCATCATGATGTCACGAACCCAAATTACACTTGAAGATGAGATGCAGCGACGTGCGCGCCGGCGCGCGAGTGATCTCGGCGTATCTCTAGCAGAATATTTTCGCCGGCTTGTGGCACGTGATCTTGCTCGTCCTGAAACAGGTACCGACGTGCATCGTATTTTCGACCTCGGGAACTCGGGCGGTTCTGATATTGCGAGAGATAAGGATGCCATGATCGCTGAGGCCGTTGATTCCTCACGCAGAAAACGTCGGTGATTCTTCAATCGCCATGAGCCTATTTGTTGATACATCGATCTGGTACGCCGCCGCGGACTCTTCCGATCGTAGCAACCCTCGCGCAAAAACCATTCTCAAATCTGGTGAAGCGTTGGTCACCTCAGATCACGTCTTGGTCGAGACATGGACGTTGCTTCACCACAAACTTCAACCCAAAGCTGCGGAGCGATTTTGGGATGGCTTACGAAGTGGCATAGCAATCATTGAGGCTGTTGGTCTGGCGGATTTGGAGACTGCCTGGGATATTGGTCTTTCCTGGCGTGACCAGGATTTTTCCATCGTCGACCGCACCAGCTTTGCTGTGATGCGCCGTCTGGGGATCGACCGTGTGGCCTCTCTGGACGAACACTTTGCTGTATTTCGCTTCGGCCCAAAACGTCGCCAGTCCTTTACTATAGCTCGATAGAAGGATCATCATCGCGTTCGTCAGCCGGGACTTGCGAGTTCTCCCCTCGAGTGCGCTTGTTGGTCCGGAGGTCTTAGGGAGAAAAACCAATAAAGAGAGTCATTCTGGCAACCGGCAGTTACATAGGCGAGGGCTTCGATGACGCTCGCCTGGATACACTCTTCTTGGCGATGCCTATTTCGTGGAAGGGGACGCTTCAGCAATACGTCGGGCGTCTTCACCGGCTTCATGACGCGAAGCGTATCGTCCGAGTCTACGATTACGTCGATTCCAATGTGCTGATGTTGGCTCGGATGTAGGCGCGCCGACTAAAAGGCTATGGACTCATCGGTTATACAGTGCGGGATCACCGCGACGGGCACGATTTGGATCGGAGTATTGAGAATTGATTTCGCAAAAGAGTCACTGGCCGAGTGGAGGAATTTGATCAAGCGAATCAGTAACCTATACGGATGGTACATATGCGGAAGCCGAAAACAGCACCTGAGACAAATCTTCCTTCACTGAGCAAGGCGAGACTGAAGGAACTGATCGAGGAAGCAGTGGTTGATGCTTACACTGAAGAGGAGCAAATCGTCGGATTCCTGACCATGATTGAAGAGCATCTAGCGTTGCCGTTCTCGGTGAAGATCCTGGGCGTCGAGGTTGAGGTGGAGAAGGTCGACATGACCCTGGATAGCCAGATTGTTGCCTTTTGCCGTCGAGGGAATACGCGGCAAAAGGTCGCAATCCTGGACCTGCCTCTGCCAGTTCCGGCGCCAGCAGGCGCAGAATGGATTGCCGCTTATCGCTGCTGGCGCCGAGGGTCCTGGTGAGCGAATACCAGTACTACGATTTCCGCGCAATCGACCGTCCGCTGACGACAAAAGAGATGGCCGGCGCTACGTTCCATCTCCACGCGGGCCGCAATTACCGCTACGAGCTTCATGAACCACTACGAATGGAGAGACCTGAAAGCCAATCCGAGCAAGCTAACAGAAAAGTATTTTGACGCTTTTTGTCTACGTCGCGAACTGGGGGACGCATGAGTTCTATATTTGCCTCCCGCAGGAATCGGTCGACTACAAGTTGTTCAAGGCGATGGTCTCTGGCGGGAGCGTGCAGGTGCGAAAAACCGCGAGATTCGTGATCGTTGAATTTGGAAGTGAGTCGGAGTGGGATGGCGAGGACGACGGAACCGGATGGATGGCCTCCCTGATGCCTCTGCGCTCAGACCTGCTTCGCGGCGACCTCCGATGCCTTTATCTGGGCTGTGGCTTCGCTGTGCGCAGGATGGCGGACCTGCTGAAGATAAGCTGGAACCGCCCGTGCCTGCAGGCCTGGAAGAATTATCCGGTCCCCTCTACGCGCTGATCGAATTCCTCGAAATCGATGAGGTGTGGTTCATCAAAACCTCACGTTCCATTCCCGAAGGGCGTTCTGCACGTTTCTCGATTGTTGAGTGTCGGGAGTCACGAAATGAGAGATGTCCTGCGCGAGCGAAGAGTGAACCGGGGCACACCGCTACCGCTGACAAGACAAACGAAAGGACCTACCGGGATTCTCGACCGCCTGAGGACGTCCCCTACGCTGCGACCGCGTAACGATGGTGCAGTCCGTCCAATCGAGAAAACGAGTGAATCCGGTTTCCTGGTGAGCGGATCGCGACGGGTCGACCCGCGGGCGTGTCCTTCGCTAGTCCCAGGTGAGTCCGGTCCTCGTGGTAGTAGCTTATATATTCGGCCATCAAACGCTTCAAATGCCGCTCATTGAGCACGATCACGTGATCCAGCAAGTCTCGTCGGCAACTCCCGACCCAGCGCTCAGCAACACCGTTCTGCCATGGACTGCGAAAGGCAGTGCGTACCGGCTCGCTTCCCAGGTTTTTCGCACAGGAGACCACGTCGTCGCCAAACTTGGAGTCACGGTCGAACAGGAGGAATCTGTGCGCTGGCATGTACGGCCATGCCTCTCGCATCTGCTGCGCGATCCAAAGAGCGTTGGGAGTGCGCGTTACGTTAAAACATAGAATCTTACGCCGATCATGCCCGATGACGAAAAAGCAATACAGAACGCCAAAGGTGAGCGTCGGGACCGTGAAGAAATCCATCGCAGCAATGCCCTCGCGATGATTCCGCAGGAAGGTCAGCCAGCGTTGGAGGGGATCTGGCCTTCTCAGCGCCCGCCGAAGCCATCGCGAGACGGTTGGCTCGGAAAGGTCGAAGCCCAACTTGAGCAATTCGCCATGGATGCGGGGCGCTCCCCAGGAGGGATTCTCGGCAGCCATGCGGAAGATCAAGGCGCGAATCTCTTTGCTAACACTCTTTCGGCCTCCCGCGCGTCTGGTTCTTGAAAGCCATTTCCAATACAGCCGAAAGCCGGCGCGATGCCAGCCGACAACAGTTCCGGGTGTGACTAAGATGAGAGGCTTCTTCCACGCCGACCAAAGGCTTCGCAACATGACCCAGAACAGCTTTTGCACAGCACTCAGTCGTCGGCGAGGCCTCTTGGCGTGTAGCGCGAGCAACTGTTGTCGGAGAGCGAGGTTTTCCAGAACGAGATCCTGACGGGAACCGAAAGCACTGACCATGCAACCGAGAAAATACCGAAGGCATAAGATCATGGCTGGAATTCTATCGAAGGACATCGGGTCGACCCCGGCGCAAGTGACTCATTCCGCGGGTGTGCGAAGTTTTGACGAGGCACAGCGAATCCGCCGATTGTATGGAAATAAAGGAGTTGTGCCGCGCACCGCGGCCTTCTAAGTAGCTGAAAGGAAAGGGAGGGAATTCTTAGTGCCCCCTAATTGCCCCTAAGAAATATCCAGGAGATTAGAACTGCAGCCGCAGACCCATACGGAATGCACGCGCGCCCGCGCGGTCGCCAACCGATCCGTTCGTAACGCCACCGTCGCTGGTGATCACTCCCGCACTCGAATCGGTGATATTTGTGGACGGGTTCTGCCAATTCGGATGATTCATAATGTTGTTGGCCGTCATCTCCCAACGAAGCTTCGCCCTTTCTCCGAACATGAAGTCCTTGTGGAGGCCGGCACTCCAAACGTTCACGCCTGGCCCTTTGATCACGCCTTTGCCGGAAGTACCGAATCGGCCTGCCGCGGGTGGAGTGAAAGAGTTCGGATCGAACCACAGGTCATGCGTATGCGGCCCGGTGTTGGGGTTCTTCAGTACGTCGGGGCGGATGGTGACTTCCGCCGGGTCACTGGTCGTATAAGCGATCCCTACCGGGTCCGGGCCGGTCCAGAACGGGGTCAGAAACATCCCGGTTTGGGCGGTATAGATGCCGCTAATCTCCCATCCGCCGATCAGCAAATTCCCCAGACGGGAGACATTCGGCGCAAAATGCCGGCCCTTGCCAAATGGGAGCTGGTAGATGAAGTTCGTAGTGAAGCGGTGCGTCGGAATCTCCTGGGCGGGACCGACCTCGCGCTTGCGGTCGAACGGGTTCTCCGAAGTGAACTGCCACGTGTCGAAATCCCAGTTGTAGTCCAGGTCGTAACGGTCGCGAGCCCAGGTCCACGAACTCTGAAAGTACAGGCCGCCGGACAAGTGGCGCAGAGCCTCCACGGTGAGCCCGTTATATTGGTGGCCTGCTCCGTTGGTCACGTACCAGACTTCAGGGAGGTTGTTGAATGGCCGCGGCTTGGAGATAAACGGCTGGTCGTTGGGCACCGGTGAGTTGTAGTTATACTGCCAGGCACCTTGGCGCATGGCGGTTCCGATGTAAGAGAGACGGAATCCCGTGTTCCACTGCTGGCGCTCGATGGTGAAGTTGTACTGGAAGCTATAGGGAGTCTTCAAATTCGGATTCTGAGCGGCTGGGATGCTGACCGTGCTGGGCCCGCCCGTTCCGGTTTCCGGGAAAACGCGGGGGAAGATCACTTGCGGGTTGTCGAGTGGATTGGTGTATGCCGGTTCGGACAGCACGTATGGCACACCTCCAAAACCCAAGCTGTAAACGAAGGGCACCACGTTATAGAACATTCCCCAACCGGCGCGAAACACCGTGTTGTTTCCCCAGGGACGATAAGCCAGCCCGATGCGCGGCGCGATATTGTTCTTGTCCAGATGCACCAGAGTCTTGGGATCAAAGCCGACCGAACTGGCCTGCGCGATTCCAACGTAGTTTTTCGGGAAGATGGGGCTCACCTTCAACATTGCGTCATCAGGGATGACAATGTTTCCAGTCTGCACATCGAAGAGAGACAGCAGGTCATGGTTCTCCCTCCAGTTCAGGTGCAGTTCATACCGGACTCCGAGGTTGAGCGTGAGCCGCGGGCTGATTTTGAAATCGTCCAACGCGAAGAAGTCGTAGGCCCAGCGGTTCCGGTCCAGCTCCACTGGCGGAAATGCGCGCGCTGCCGTAGTCGGGATACCGAGCAAGAAGTCCGCGTAGGGGTTGCCGGTAAATTTGTTCGTGAAGGAGACATTCCCGAAAAGACTACTACTGGCGTTGAAATCGTCGTATTCGGACCGGAGCAGCTTGCCGCCGAACTTCAGGCTATGCCGTCCTTTGAACCAGCTCACTTGCTCCTGGAATTCCTCAGTATGGGTCCGGTAACCCTTCTTCGTCCACGGAAACTGAGTGAGCCCAGTCATGCCATTGCTGAAGCGCAAATTGAGAATGCCGTTGATATCCGGCAGGTCTGGGGCCAAGCCAACCAGACCGAGATCTTGCACTAATTGAAGTCCGTGCTGTGTTGACCCTCGGTTGAGGTCAAAGTTGATCGGGTTGTTATTCAGGCCAAATCCCCAACGGACTTCGTTCAACAGATTCGGGCGGAACGAATGAGTATAGGAAGCAGTGGCGGCGCGGTCGTCACGCTGCTGCCAGCGCTGCCCGATAGTTGGCAGGTTGCCCTCCCACACGCGGTTGTAGCCGCGAACCCAGGTGTACCTGCCGAAGATCTGGTCTTTATCCGAAAACTTGTGGTCGATGCGGGTGGTCCAGTAAGTCGACGGATCCCAAGGCCGGATTTTGAGCTCCCGGTAATTTTGAGTGTGGAAGGCATTCGGATCCCCGAAATTAGGCATAGGGAAGAACTTGTCCTGGATCTTTTGCGAGACCGGATTAATGCGGTCGGCGGGAATGATGTTGCCGAGAAACGGCTGGCCATTACGTGGGTCGACAAGCGTGACCGGATTGCCATCGGAATCCGTCAGTCCTGCGAAGTTGCCGGTTCTCCACGGCCCCGGCGCCACAGTCGGGTTCAACCTGTCCTGCACCGAACTCCCCCGCGAAGTTTCGTACGAGAAAAAGAAGAACGTCTTGTTACGTCCGTTGTAGATCTTTGGAATCCAAACCGGTCCGCCGATCGCGCCCCCTGGAAAGTGTTGGATGCCGGTCTGGCGCGCGCTGGAGAAAAAACTTCTCGCCCGAAACCAGGGCGTCGAGTAATAGTCGAATACGGACCCATGGAGCTGATTCGTTCCGGACTTGGAAACGACAGTGACCTGTCCGACCGTTCCGAATTCCGCGGAATTGTTGGACAGGTCGATCTTCACTTCCTGGAAAGACTCGATATAGTTGGCCAAAGGACCGGTCTGCGTGTTATCCACGCCGTCGGAGAAAGTGGTTCCGTCGATCGACCAATTGTTCTCATTGACGCGGCTGCCGGCGAACCGCGTCACGCTGCTACCGGCCTGCCCTTGCAAACCTGGTGAAAGATTGAGGACCGCCCACAAGCTTCGCGAATTGGTCGGAATGGTGTTGAGGACCAGCGAATCTTTCGTGTTGCTGATACGAGCCGTTTCGGTCTCGATCAGCGTGGCGCCACCGGAGACTACCACCACGGTCGCGACATCACCGACTGCCAGCTTGACATCCACGCGGCGGAGATCGCGGGCTACCAATCGTACGTTCTCCACTACGAAGCTCTTGAAACCTTTTGCTTCGGTCCGCACCGTATAGTTCCCTTCCTTGAGCTGGGCGATTGTGTAGTTACCTTCTTCATTAGAAGTGGCGCTGGTTTTGATATTGGTTTCTCCGTGCGTGGCCGTGATGGTCGCGCCCGGCACGATTGCGCCGGTGGCATCCGTGACCGTGCCGGTGATGCTGGCAAAGGTGGTCTGTGAATACGAGGTGCGCACGAAACCCAACAGCAACACGGTGAAACAAAACAGAAACCTTGTTTGAGACATAAGGAAGACCTCCCACTTGACCTACACGTTGGTTCGAAGACTTGCCTAAACTTAACTCACAGGCTTGCGGCGACACCAATTAGGTGCCAGCGGCAACACCCGGAAACCTGCGAAGATTCACTTGTCCTGCGAGGATACGACGTTCTTTGGCCACTGAACAAACACATTCGGCCGCCCGATGTAGAAACCGGGATTTCCATTTTGACCTCCCGGCACAAAGAAATATGCAAGCCTACCTCTCTTGGAGCCGTGAGAGCAATTCATTTCTCCCTTGGAAATCCATTGCTGCCGGTACACTTCGAAGAGGGAGATTCTGCCTTTTCCCAGGGCACCAAAACCCCGGAACCGCAATCAACCGCAATCGACTATGCTGTATCAGGTCAACAGACGTTTGATGATTGGTTCCATTCGCTTTGTTCACGAATGGCGCGCGCCATACGAGTGGCGGTCGATTCGCGCCACGTTCCCACCCGACTACGGTGGGCGGTCAGCAATGGCCGTCCCTACCGCGACCATCATTCAGCTACTTTGGACAGCAATGAGCTAAGCTAGAAACGTCGGACACTATACCGACCCCTGAGCTTTTCTCAATAAGCCCTGTAAATTCTCACAAAGGATCTTTCTCTTTTGTTCCTCAGTAATGAAGGCGTTCTGTATACGTGCGATGACAGTGGCGGGGCAATTGATGGAGAAGTCTGATCCGAATAGCACGCGATCGGGACCGATGGTCTTCACTGCGTATTCGAGCATGCCAACACGATCATGTCCGTAACCAGAAGTGTCGAGGTAGGTGTTGGGATGCCCGTCCCTGCCCACTGGCGCGTAGCGTCACGTAAGTACGGGGGCAGGCGTAGAGATGGGCGCACAGCCTATGTGGGCCGATCCGGATAACAAGCGACTGTACGTTTCCTTGAGTGTAGAAACAATGCTCGTGTTCGGCTGTTTCCAATTCGTGCGGAGGTCAACCCGTATTAAGCAAGTCCATCAGGCGAGGTGAGTCTGGTGATCTGGCGGCACGCAGGGGTTGCCTTGGGGACCTGCAGGTCTTGCACCGTCCACATGCTTTGTAGGCGTCAGTTTTTTCCGGCCTCTTGGTAGCACATCGACGCTCAGGACCAGCGTAGTGCAAGCATTCGATGAAAACGGCGAAGGACTAGTTCTGCGGGGACATGATTTCCACTGGGACGAACAGAATCAAGGGCGCAGCCCGCACCTGGATGCCGATTCAGCTAATCGGCTGATAGAGATGGTACTGGGCCGGTATAAGGACGAGCATCAAGGACAGCCGCCACAACGGATTGTCATTCACAAAACATCACGCTTCGAACCTGCTGAACGTGAAGGTTTCGAGAATGCGTTGAAAGGGATAGGTCGATACGATCTGGTCGCTCTGACGCCGGTCAGTGATGTCCGGCTTGCACGAGCCGGAACATACCCTCCGCTACGAGGTACGCATTTTGGTTTAGGCGACGATTCGTATCTATATTCAACAGGCTATTCTCACGTTCTTAAGGCGTATCCGCATGGCCATGTGCCATCGCCGTTATTAGTGACAGACCACGTAGGCGATTCCCCAAAATCGCAACTGCTCAAGGAAATCCTCGTTCTCACGAAGATGAACTGGAATTCCGCGAACTTTGCAGGTTTATTCCCAATAACGTTGCGTTTCTCGCGGCTTGTGGGAGAGATTCTGCGCGAGGTTCCAGCGGATCGGGTGCCGAATCCGAAGTATAAGTTCTACATGTAAGTTCATGTGAGCGCCGTGCGGAGTCAGATTGGGATGGTGCAGAGTTCAGCAATGCGCGTGCTATTTGCGTGCTGTTAACGTGATTAAGAGTGCTTTCCGTGGACTTGCGTGTCATCTGTCGCCCTGCATGTTATTGAAACTACATTTCTTTGCGGATTCGATTGCTTCCGCGCTCACCACTTTTCAATAGCGTACGTGTTGCCGCGTGCCGTTGGCGTGCTGTTTGGGAGAGCTGGTTACCCAGATCAGCCAAGGCGTTGAGGCTGAAGCCGATCAGATGGTCGAGATTGTGGTACAAGCTCAACAGCAGAAAC
>QIAU01000082.1 GCA_003225055.1 Acidobacteriota bacterium | reverse complement strand
CTCAATCAAGGGAGCAATACTTCCATTCACTAGTGCACGGCCCGAGGTGGGAGTGTAGACTCCAGCAACGATTTTAAGGATCGTGCTCTTCCCCGATCCATTCCGTCCAATGATCCCAACCATCTCGCCTTTGGAGACGCGGAAGGAAACGTGCTTCAGCGCCTCGAAATCATGGTAGGCTACCTGGCGACGCGCCAACTTCGCAAAGAATTCGCGCAACGTGTCTGGTCGTTCCCGAATCACTCGGAAGCTCTGAACGACATCATCGAACTGGACACTGCTTTGTCCTTCTGCCATCCCAGTCCTAGACGTAGTACACAAACGAGTTCTGATATCGCCGAAATACAGCGAATCCCATGAGCAAAGCGATGACCCCGCATGCTACAGACATCACCACCGATTGCGGTGAGGGCAGCATGCCGTAGTAGATGCCGAGCCGAAATCCATTGAGTACGTAAACCATTGGGTTCAGCTGAAAAGCCCATCGATATTTGGCGGGCACGAAGTCTAACGAATAGATTACGGGAGAAAAATAGAACCAAGCCGACAAAAGGATCTGCACAATATGACTGACATCCCGATAGAAAACATTAATTGTTGCGAAAAAAAAGGCGGCCCCCGTAGTGAACAAAAACAAGCCAACCATTGGAATAGGCAAGTAAAGCCATGTCCAATGCAGAGGAAACCGCATGAGCACGATCAGGAGCATCAAGGGCAGTAGCGATAACAAAAAGTTGATGATATTGGATACGACCGCGGCTACTGGAAAAACGAGCCGTGCTACGCGCACCTTTTTCAGTAGGTCTCCATTGCCGACGATCGACTCCACGGAATAGGCGAGCGATTGCGAAAAAAAAGTCCACGGCAAGAGCATGCTGAGCAGGAAAACTGCGTAATGGTCTATGGAAAACCGCATTATTGTGCCGAACACCAGCGTCAGCACCACCATCAGAAGGGCGGGATTGAGCAACGCCCAAAGGAAGCCCAGAACGGAACGCTTGTAGCGAACCCGGAGTTCCTTTAGGGCAAGGGCCCAGATGAGCTCACGGTAACGATATGTATCCCGAAAAAGCTCGCCCATAGATGCGATAGACTCGAAAGATCCAAAGGTATTGCTTATCGGCACTGCTGTCAAACGCAACGCATAGAAAATTCTCTACTGGCCCGAGGCGGTTTTCACTCATGGCGGAGGACAAAGCGTAAAGGACTCGCTTTCCGGGATCGACAGTCCTTTGGGTACAGAAACCTTCTCCGATACTTTGACCAAAAATCACACCAGCCGCAGCCGCTCGGAGCTTGGTCTAGAGCCGGGAGCCTTTCCAGGGCGTTAGGGTTGTCAAGAACGCCCTAAGGACGTAGGGTCTATTGTAGGAAACTGTCTACGAGCCTCGAAGACGTTTTTTCCTCGCTGGACTCGTGGATTTATTTGCCCACTTTTGCCGAGGAGCAATTTCGGCGTGCTCTTTTGGCGGCTGACCAAACCGTTCGAACGGCGCTTCGTCGCTCGGGTCCATGTTTAACTCAGATCGGGTTCAATCCAAAAGCACCAAGCTAGCGGGCAGGGAGATTTCAGTGGGTTGGTTTTTCCTATTCTTCTTCATTTCCGGATTCTGCAGCATCCTCTACGAGTTGGTCTGGTTACGGCTGGCGATGGCACAATTCGGTGTGAATACAGCGCTTGTGTCCATTGTGTTGTCCATGTTCATGGCAGGCCTGGGGATGGGCTCGTGGGCCAGTGGCGAGTTATTAAGGAAACATGCATACCGCACCGGGTTTCCGGCCCTCAGGGTTTATGCGCTTACGGAACTTTTGATTGGGGTTTCCGCGGTATTCGTGCCCCCCGAGTTGGTATGGGGGAGGGGCCAGTTGGAACGCATCGGGCTCTCGTCTTCACGAGGGTACTATCTCGCATCCGGGATCTGGATCGCGCTAACTTTGGTTCCCTGGTGCGCATTGATGGGGGCGACGATACCAATTGCGATGCAGGCGATCCGCCAGATTTTGCCTCAAAAGCAAGGCCGCTCCTTCAGCTTCCTGTACTTGGCCAATGTGGGTGGGGCCGTGTTCGGTGCGGTTGTGCCTCTGTTCTTAATTGAACTGGTTGGTTTTCATGGCACCCTGAAGCTTGGTTCGGTGCTCAATTGTGCGCTTGCGATTTGTGCCCTCGCTCTTACCGTAACTCGATTTTCAGGCACGGGGCAAACATTGTCCGACGAGAGGGCTGGCGCAGCGACCGTGTCCCGTCATCCAGCCGGAAACTACACATTGGTTCTACTCTTGTTCATCGCGGGATTCACGAGCATGGGCATGGAGGTGGTGTGGATACGCCAGTTTACTCCATATGAGGGGACAGTCGTCTATGCATTCGCGTTGATTCTTGTAACGTACCTTGCAGCGACCTTCACTGGATCACGGATTTACCGGCATTGGGGTGCCAAGCAGGAGCGAGAAACAAAGCTGTTGTGGATTCTGCTTGGGATATTCGCAATAGTTTCGCCAGTAACGGCGAATCCCTACATCCATCTATCGAGCCTCCTCCGAGTGGTTGTCGGCATCGCGCCGTTCACCGCCTTACTGGGATTTCTCACTCCCATGTTGGTAGATCGTTGGTCCGGCGGTGATCCGGCAAGGGCGGGAACCGCCTATGCCGTGAACGTTTTGGGCTGCATTCTCGGGCCGCTCTTGTCAGGTTTTGTGCTGCTTCCGAACATGAGCGAACGCTGGGTGGCGTTCATCCTCGCGTTGCCATGGCTCCTGCTCGGAGCTTATACAGGTTGGTCGTTGTCCAAGTTCGCGGAAGTGGTGCCCAACGTGGCGATACGAGCTGCTTCATATGCGCTGCTCCCGCTAGCCTTCGGATTGATCTTGATAAGCAAAGACTACGGGCAACAGAAGGGGCTTCCGGAAAGCCGGGTGCTTCGTGATCACACCGCGACCACTATTGCCAGAGGGACTGGAATGCGGAAGGAGCTGCTCGTCAACGGTGTGGGCATCACGTTTCTTAGCCCAATAACCAAGATGATGGCGCACCTGCCGTTGGCTATGCTCGGTCGCCCTCCCCAGAACGCATTGGTAATCTGCTTTGGGATGGGAACTACTTACCGTTCACTGATGTCTTGGGGTATTCCGGTTACGGCCGTCGAGTTGGTCCCCAGTGTGCCGCGACTGTTCTCGTTCTACCACGCGGACGGTGCCGAACTTCTTCGCTCCCCTTTATCCCGTCTCGTCATTGATGATGGGCGACGATATCTGGAACGCACACCGCAACAGTATGATGTTATAGCTATCGATCCTCCACCCCCCGTGGAAGCCTCGGGATCGAGCTTGCTTTATTCGAAGGAGTTCTACGCTATCGCAAAACGGCGGCTGCGGCCTCATGGCATATTGCAGCAGTGGCTACCGGATGGGGACCCGGTTGATTTGGCCTCAGTTGCACGGGCACTGAACGAGTCGTTTTTATATGTCCGTGTATTCCGGTCGGTGGCCGGCTGGGGCTATCATTTCATCGTCAGCGAACGTCCCATACCGAAGCAAGCCGCTGCAAAACTGGTTCATCGAATGCCAACGAAGGCGGTTACAGATTTGATGGAATGGGGACCGAAACCCAATGCCGTGGCGGAGTTTGCCGCCGTCCTTGATACCGAACTTCCTATCGGCGAGCTAATCGCCAAAGCTCCCGATGCCCCGGCTCTAGCGGATGATCGCCCGGTGAATGAGTATTACCTGCTTCGCCAGCGGGCAGTGCCAAAGAAGTGGCGGCACCTTGTCTGGCAGGAGCGTTGGGCGGGAGGAAAATGACTAGGTGGAGTTGGCAGCACAGTTCTTCTTCGGCCCTAGACCTGGCGTTCAGCAAAGCCTTCCGCGAATTCGCTACACGTATATCGCCGAAATGAAGTCAACCAGAATAGACGTGGAGCGGCTCTTTATTTCGTGGCAAAGCGGAGCGCCTCGCACAAGTCGAGATGTGATTCGCGCCAAGAATAGTTCTCAACGATTTGTACTCGTTTCAGACCCTTTTCGTTGCTGCGCAAGGCCTCGATGAGAATAGCCATCCTCGGTATCCGTGGTATTCCCGCGCGTTATGGTGGATTTGAGACGCTTGCTGACCAGCTTTCCAGGCGCTTGGTGGAACGTGGACATGCAGTGACGGTTTACTGCAGAAGGCCGTTCACGACCACGGAAGACGTTTTCGATCGCCGCATTCATCGAGTTGTGTTGCCGACCGTCTCGAGCAAGTACTTCGACACGCTGTCTCATACCCTGCTCTCGGTTCTGAACGTGATCTTCACTGATGCGGAAGTAATACTAATCTGCAATGTTGCCAATAGTCCATTTGCGTGGATCCCCCGGCTGGCCGGGAAACCGGTCGCCCTGAATGTGGACGGATTAGATCGAAAACGCCGCAAATGGAACTTCTTGGGGCAGTGCTTTCTGCACTTCTGCGAAATTCTCTCTGCCTACACACCGACACGAGTTGTGACCGATGCGAGAGAGATTCAGGCTTACTACTGGCGGCGCTATTGCAAAAGGTCGGAAATGATCGCGTATGGCGCTGAGCCGCCGGGCGGCAGCAATCATCTTGGCGACTGTGGCTTGTCGAGCAGGCGGTACATTCTTTACGTGGCGCGCCTGGAGCCGGAAAACAACCCGGAACTCGTGATTCGGGCTTATCGGGCTCTGAGAACCGATTGGCCTCTCGTCATCGTGGGAGGAAACACCTATGAGCCTTCTTACGTGCAGCAGCTTAAATCCCTGGCTGATCGACGCGTGATTTTCACCGGCCCCATTTATGGTGATCGTTATTGGACATTGCAACAAAACGCTGGGCTGTTCGTATTCGCGGGCGAGATTGGAGGAATACATCCTGCGCTTGTTGAAGCCATGGCGGCGGGGAATGCTATTCTTTATCTCGACACTCCTACAAATCGGGAGACTGTAGTCGAGTGTGGAATTCCCTTTCAGCCAGAGCAAGGTGATCTGGAAATTAAATTGAGTCAGTTGATCGGGGCGCCTAAGCAGATTGAGGACCTCAGAGAGAAAGCAAGGCAGGTGGCGCGAGAGACTTATGGGTGGGACAGAATTGTTGATCAGTACGAGTCGCTTTTCTCCAAAATGCTTCGCTGATGCAATGTTTTCAATGATAATTGCTGGACGCAGCCTATCAGATAAAGATTGGATCATGACTATGAACTCACGAAGAATTTCGGTTCTTGCTGGAATGGCAGCTCTCCTGAGCTTCGCGACGCTGTTTTCAGTCGTCTCTTTCGCGCAATCGGAGCGGGCCACTGCGGACTACAAGCTGCAGTCTGTAGCGTTCAGTGGCGACGAATTGGCAAAACATGAATTTAGCATGAGTCCAGAGCGCCGAACCGTGCCAGCGGCAACCGCAGGCGAGACGGGGAGAGTTGGTGTGGGAGTCAAGTTCTCGTCCCTTGGCGCAGGCGCGGAAATAGCGGCCTCAATTACGTCGCACTCGAATGTACGGGGCGGATTCAACATCTTTCGCTACAGCAAGAACTTCACCAAAGATTCGATTCCCTACAGTGGGCAGGTAACCTTCCAGTCGATCGAGGCACTCTACGACTGGTTCCCGTTTGGAGGAGGGTTTCACCTCAGTCCTGGTGTGCTGGCCTACAACGACAACCAAGTGAAGGCAAACGCTTCTATTGCCGGAGGTCGAACCTTCACGTTGGGTGGGACGACTTACATGAGCGATCCCGCGAATCCGGTTTCGGGTAACGGCCAAACCAACTTCTACACGGTGGCGCCGATGTTTGTGGTCGGCTATGGCAATCTGGTTCCTCGTAGCGGCAAGCATTTCAGCGTGCCCGTGGAGGCGGGGTTTGTTTTCCAGGGGCCTCCCAACGTGTCGCTCAACCTGACTGGAAACGTGTGCAACCCCACGGGAGGTGCGTGCCGGTCGGTATCCGATCCGGTGGTGCAGA
>QIAU01000297.1:1726-3301 GCA_003225055.1 Acidobacteriota bacterium | reverse complement strand
TCGCTTCTAGGCGACTTGCGCTAAAGGCTCCAAGGTCACTTTGAAGCCCAGACCTTCAAGGCGTTTGGTTAAGCGCCGGCGCAGCCCCTCGGGGTTCAGGCGATCGAAGTAGTCGGGTCCAAGGTCTCGGTAGCAGACCTTGTCTCGCAGGATGTAATAGGCGATGACCAAGAGATTGTGGGCCACTGCGATGGTCGCGCGTTTGCTTCCCCTCCGCGCTGCCAGCCGACGATACAAAGCTGACAAATAGTTGTTCTTCTGCATGGAGACGGCCCAGGACCCTTGGCACAGGCAGCGACGCAACCACAGGCTCCCTTTGCGGATCTTTCCGCTCTTGCGCTTACCCGCGCTCTCGTGACTGCCCGGACAGAGTCCCGCCCAACTCGCTAGGTGCTGCGCATCGGGGAATTGCGCCATGTTCAGCCCGATCTCGGCCACCAGCCCCCAGGCGGTCACACGGTCTACGCCGGGGATGGTGCAGAGCCGCGCCACCTCACTCTGGTAAGGGCCCAAGCGCTCCGCGATCTCCTGCTCGATTCGCCGCATCTTGGACTCCACAAAGTAAAGATGATCCAGCAATTCGCGCAGCAGAAATCGATGATGAGCGGTCACGCGTCCTTCCAAGGCCTGCTGCAACTCCGGAATCTTGTTCCGCAGTTTTCCCTGCGACATCTCCGCCAGCCGCTGCCTGTCCTGCTCGCCCTTGCTGATCGCTTCCAACATCGCCCGGCCCGAGGCTCCCAACGTGTCCGTGGCTACCGAGGCCAGCTTGATGTTGGCATCTTCCAACACCTTCTGGATCCGGTTGGCGATGCGGTTGATCTCCTGTGCCAGGCTGGCCCGATACCGCGTCAGATCGCGCAGCTCCCGTGTGGGAGTCGGCGGCACAAAACTGGCCCGCAGCAGCCCGTGTTGCAGCAGATCGGCGATCCACTCACTGTCCTTCTGATCGGTCTTCCGTCCTGGCACCGCCTTGATGTGCTGCGCATTCACCAGCAGTACCTCGAACTGTCCTTCCAGAAGGTTCCACACCGGCTTCCAGTACACGCCCGTCGATTCCATCGCCGCATGCGTCACTCCGCAACTCCCCAGCCAATCGGTCAACTCCAATAGGTCCCGCGTGAAAGTTCCGAACTCCCGAATCTGCTTACGCCTCCCGGAAGCCCACAACACGCACGCCGTCACACTCTTCTTATGAACGTCCAAACCGCAACACACTTCATGCACAACTTCCATCGCCAACCTCCTTCCGCCGCCAAGCGGTGGACGTCAGCAAATTGCCGAAATTCCTCAGCGTGCTCTCTGCCTTGCGACAGAGGCAACAGTTCGTTGTGCCCATCGACGTCCAGGTCATATTCGTAGTCGGGCTCGAATCGCGCCAGAATGAACCGGCCTTCCTCCGCTTAGAGACGGTGTCCCAGCATAACTCCATCTCCAGAATATTTTCATGGTTCGCTTGTGGCTCGAAAGAGCCATGACCTATTCGTAGCGCAGGGCAATCACCGGATCGACGCGAGTCGCTCGTCGCGCGGGAACGTAACACGCCAACAGGGATACAACGATCATCAAAAGACT
>QIAU01000297.1:0-1593 GCA_003225055.1 Acidobacteriota bacterium | reverse complement strand
ACGCCGATTTCGCGCGTCCGTTCTGTCACGCTGACAAGCATGATGTTCATTACACCGACCCCGCCAATCAACAAGCCCACGGCGCTCAAGACAATCATCGCCAGGTAGACCATCAGCATGATCTTGTGGAACTCAGACACTTGTTGTTCTGCCGTACTGATCGAGAAGTTATCTTTCCCGCCAAACGGCACGCCACGCCGCCGCTCGAGGACTTCGCGGGCCTGGTCCACGGCCTGGTCAAGTAGCCCGGCGTAGGCCTGCATCCGCATGCTCACCTCGTCGGCGGAGGGATACAATTTCTTCATGGTGCTGAGAGGGATCAGAATGCGACGGTCTTCATCGCCCATTCCGAAGCCACCTTTCGGCTTTTCCACTACCCCGATGACCAGGAAATCGGCGCCGTCAATCATCACGTCCTGGCCAACGGCATGGCCCTCGGGAAAGAGCACGGGAGCCACGTTTTCTCCCAGCATCACGACTTTTTCCTTGTGCAGGTCGTCGCCCTCGCTGATAAAACGGCCTTCCAGCGTCGATGCATTGGCATAAACCTGGCCAAAGTTGGGCTGCACCCCGCGAAAATCGATGGCTTGCACTTCACCCGCCTTGGTTCGCACGGAATGTGTTTGCATCCAGGGTGGCGTCAGAAACGCGGTGACATCCTTTACCGCCGGGCAGCTGTTCAGGATGGCACGCTCATCGTCCAGGACCAGCGGCTTCCTCAAGCGCTCTTCCAAAGGAGCATCTCCGGCGCCATGCATTCCCTGAGTCCACTTGGAGATAAACGCGGTGTCCGCACCGAATTGCCTGATCTGTTCCTGGATGTTGTAATCGAATCCCGTGATGAGCGCTGCTACCAGCATAATTACGCCGACGCCCAGCACCACTCCGAAGACGGTTAGGGCGCTGCGCATCTTGTGGGTGCGCAGTGTATCCATCGCCTGCCTCAAGCTTTCCCCGTGCTGTTGTGCCAAGGCTATTCCTCAGGCTTCCGTCCGCAGGGCCTCGATGGGATCGAGCCTGGCGGCGCGCATCGCAGGAAATCGTCACTTTCACAAGCCAAATCACGCCGTAAGCCAAACCAATGCCAATCAACCCGCCCGCGGCCGCCAGCACCGCCGATTCCGCCATGAACTGCAAAAGGATGTGATTCTTTCTGGCCCCAAGAGAACGCCGAATTCCGATCTCCCGCGTGCGCTCCGTCACACTTGCCAGCATGATGTTCATGATCACGATTCCACCCACAACCAAAAAGACGCTCACGAGCGCCATGGCCATAAACTCGATATTCCCCATGAGCTGGTGCCACAGCGACATGACGGAATCAGAGCCTAGGATGGCGAAATTATCCGGAGCGTTGAGAGCCAGGTGCCGCCATGCGCGCATCAACATCCGCGCTTCGTCCTCCGTGGCCGGCATCATTTCCGCATAGGGAGCTTGCACGAAAACCGTGACCCAATCGCTCTGCCGGTGCCAGCCCTTCCGGTAGGCGCTCAACGGAATCATCATGAAGTTGTCTTGCGATCGGCCAAAAGCTGTCCCGATGGCTTGCGCCACGCCGATGACTTGATAGGAATGCGTTTCTGCCCGGACTGA
>QIAU01000140.1 GCA_003225055.1 Acidobacteriota bacterium | reverse complement strand
CTTCCCAATCCCCATATTTTGATCCGTCCGTTTGTGCGGCGTGAAGCTGTTCTATCGAGCAAGATTGAAGGGACGCAGGCTACGTTGGGGGAGCTGCTGGCCGCCGAGGCGGGGGCGACCGTTGACCGAAGTCCCGACGATCTTCGGGAGGTCGGCAACTATGTGGTTGCTCTTGAGCACGGAATTTCCCGGCTGAAGAAACTGCCGCTCTGCGTAAGGCTCGCTCGCGAGTTGCATGAAAAACTCATGACGGGCGTCAGGGGACATCGAGCCGCTCCCGGACAGTTCCGAAAGATCCAAAATTGGATCGGGAAGCCCGGCAGTACGATCGCAACAGCATCATACATGCCGCCTCCGCCGGGAGAAATCGAGCCCTGTCTCGCGGCTTGGGAAGGGTTCATGCATGAATCGGCCCCACCACAGTATTCACCCATCACCAAGCCCGATTTTGACCAGGTCTCAGAGCTAAGCAAAACCAGCGTGTTGCGCAATCCGGCCCCGCAGTTATTCGATCGGACAGTGCCGCCCGGAAAGAGACCAGCGGATCTCACAGCGACGCCGCGGGCTTCGCGTGCAACGTCCCCGCTATTTCCGATGGTTTGAAGTACTTAGTGGAGAAGATGCAGAGATTTCCCGGGGAGACCGTCGTTCTTCATCTCACCTTGGTAGCCCGCCGCCACTTGGCATGGAGCCAGATCAGGATGCCAATAGCGCAGACCTCCAGTGGTCCCGGAGGAAGGACTCTTAAGTGTAATAGGTCGGCCAGCCCCTTCGTCGCTTCGTACACGGCCCATATGATTCCCGCGGCGGCAGTCAGACTGCCCAGGCGTTCCTCTGTGCGGATGCCAAGCCAAGAGCCACCCGTCGAGAGCTGCGACGAGGTCCGCTTCGGCACATAGGTGTTAGGAGAATAGCTATCCCGCTGCGACACAAAAGACTCCAAACCTTGAATAGTGCAATGAACGTAGTTTGACGACATCAAGTTTCGGTCACAAGTTACTGAAGTAAGCGGCGTGCTCTGAACCGCCAAGAGCTTGAACTCCGCGGCGTCTTCCACAGCCCTGGCTCCGCCAAGATCGTACCGCCGGATGGAAATTCCGTTAGAGGCGATGATCTAAATCCGAGATCTGACGCTGCCAGCGTCTCTGGCGCCGGTACCTGCGCAACAAACGCGGAACTTGAAAATTTGCGCTCCATGCAATCCAGGCTAGCGCCCAGAACGCCCATAACCAGGGAACCGCCCACGCGTGGGACGCGAACCCGCCGGCCACAATCGTTAGATGGAACACAAAAATCACCGTGGTTGTGGCGATGAAGAAAAATAATGTGCGCACAGGCCGGCCCGGCTCCTAAACGGGTATTATTCTAACCCATTTTTAAGCGCGAGCCGCTAGCAGTTGTCTGGGCCCTTTTACTTATAAATTCGACGAAGTGCGGCACTGCTGACCCAAATGGTTGCAATCACAAGAACAACAACGCCTATTGAAATCATGGGGGGATACTCCAAGGTAACAAATTTGAAAACAGTCGCGGCCGGCTTGGCCTCCTCGCGGGGGCAACGCCTGCGATTTGCTCGCGTAGTTATATTGTACTGCCGGGATGGATCAACCGGTTGACTCGGAAGGTCGCTCTGATGGCCGTGTCCTGTCGTGTAATCGCTTGAGTTGGGCTCAATAACCGAATACTGCTCTCAGAACTCCAGGCGCAACGAGAGCTGTAAGTTGCGTTCGCCTCCCCCGACCCCGCCGCCTTTTGTGGTTACTTTTCCGAAATTCGAACTGGTCGGGTCGAAAGTCACGCTACCGCGGCCCCCTACCGGGCCGTCCCAGTTGGGGTGGTTAAACACATTGAACGCTTCGGCACGGAACTGGAAACGCAAACGTTCGTTGATGGGAATAGCCTTGAACAAGCCCAGATTCCAGTTCTGGAATCCAGGTTGATGGATGAGGTTACGAACGCGCTGCGTGTTGAAGGTGCCGGCCGGCGGTTTGGTAAAGATCGGCGAACCATCCGGGTTGGTGGTAGAGAACCACTGGCCCTTTTTACCAAACGTGCCGATGATCTTGGGCTTTCCATTAACCACCCAGTATTGACCGTTCACGCCGCACCCGAAATTCGCGTCCAATCCCACGCCGGCGTAATCGCTGGCTCCCGAAACGCTACAGGGCAGGCCAGTCTGGAATTGTGCAATGCCGCTGATTTGCCAGCCGCCCAACGCTTTGCCCAGAAACCCCGGCCGCCTGTGAAAGAACGGGAGTTCATAACGATAGTTGGCGATCAGCACGTGGCGCGCGTCGAATTCAGAAGGGCCCCACAGCATGCTGGTGTCGTAAGTATCCGGGACGACGTCGCGCTGGTTGGAGCCGTCGTCAAGACTTTTCGACAGCGTATAGGACACCCCGAACTGGAGCGAGGCAGAAAAGCGCCGGTTCCAGGTCGCCTGCAGCGAGTTGTATCGCGAACTCGCTACGTTGTCGGTTTGCCGGATAGAACCGTACCCCACATACGGTCGTATGGCATTAATGTTCACGCCGGGGTTCGCCGCTCTTGCCGCCGTGGTCGGCTGGTTGATGTCTGCCTCTCTCTGCAGGTGCAAGCCACGACGGCCCACATATCCGACCGAGAGGGTGGACTTCCAGGGCAGTTCCCGCTCAACCGTGAAGTTCCAATTCCAGGCTTCCGGATTTCGAAAGTTTTTGCTCTGCGTGGTTACCACCAGCGGCACCGTGGCCGTTCCGCTTCCTCCAGGATTATCGGCGATGCCGTTTGACACGCTAGCATTCGGTTGGAACGGGGGATTGCCGCCCAGGAAAATCGAGTCGCTCACACCCAGACGAGTAAAGAATCGTCCCGCACCGGCGCGCAGCACCGTCTTGTCGTTCAGTTGGTAGGCCAAGCCTAAGCGCGGTTGGATGTCGTTCCATTGGATATCGGAATAATGATCGGGAACCCCGCGGAACAGACCGTTGTATAAGCCAGAACTGGCTTCTGGCACGCGTCCGATCGCGGATGATGGAAATCCGTTTCCCGGAATCACCATGCCGTTGTAGCGCTGCTCGATGGTCGGCGACCCGACGATGAGGCCGGTGGTGGGATCGATGGTTACCGCTTTGCCCCGATCGTAGAAACGGGAATCAAAGACGGCCATGTTTCTCCACTCAGCATGATAGGGCACGATGACGGTGTATCTAAAACCATAGTTAACTGTGAGATTCTGACGGACCTTCCAGGAATCCTGCCCGAAGCCGTCCCACATATTGGCGCGAAAAATGGTGTAGGCGCGGTGGCCGATTTCCGAGTAGGTATCAAACAATCCTAGAGCGGCATTCGCCACCGCCACTCCGGTCCCGCCGCTTCGCGTATCACTAAAAAGGAATTGTCCATTTTGGTTGGCGGTACAAGTTGGGCAGGCTTGCACGTTGATCTCGTCATTGTCGTTCTCACCGGCTCGCTCGAATAGAGCACCAAACTTCCAGGTGTGGCTGCCTTTCACCCATGTGAAGCTATCCGAAACATCGTAGATGGGGCCCGCCGAATGCGACGGATACGGCCCCCCGCTCAGTTGCGAGAAGTTGGTCATATTTACGGTGGGAATGCGGTTGGGAACGAGCTTTCCGTCGCTAAAGATATAGGGATAGTTGAGGCTGCACGGTACAGTCGACTGCGCGCATGCCCTTGTTCGATCGAAAAAATGAGCCGTATCGATTGGGATGCGCACCACATCCTGGCTAGCCGTGACCAGGAACTCGTTAACTGCAGTCGGGCTGATGGTCCACACGTGATTCAGAGAGTTGGTTTGGTTCGGTCGATTAAAAAATTTTGGAGTTCGATCGGTGTTTCCGTCGAGCGGTTGGTATTCAAGATACGCGTACTGCTGCCGGCGAAGCGCGAGCCGCTGCTTGGTCGTTACATTGATATCCACCGCGAGGGTGTCCTTGCGCTGATGCTGCGTATGCAGCGCCGCCCCAAACCAGTTGCCGTTGCCGCCGATGTAGTTGGCGAGGTTGGGGATCGGCCACGCGTTCAAGATCCCGATGCCGGTCGGACTCAAACGGTTCGCCGGAATAATGTTGCCGGGGAAGCAGCCGCTTTGATCGGCTGTCGTGCAGGGCAGGCTTGATTGCGGATCCTTGATGTGTACTGGGGTCTTGACAAAGGGATTATTGGGGTCCAGCAGTTCGCTGAAGTCTCCCTGCCGCATCTTGAGCGTTGGGACCGTGAGCAGACCGGCGCTTGGAACTGTCGAGCCTGATTCGGTCCAGTGATATCGAATCCACTCCTCGCCCCAGTAAAAGAACACCTTGCTTTTATCCGTATTGAATTTGCCGGGAATATAAAACGGGCCGCCGAAGTTGTACCCAAACTGGTTGTAGTGAAGGGGCGCGGCAAACTCGGTCAACGGGTTCGAGTTCCGCGCCCAGGTATTCGCGTTCAAGTGGTTATTGCGGAGATATTCGTAGGCAGCGCCGTGAAACGTCTGGGTCCCGGTCTTGGTGACAATTCGGATCTGGGCGCCGGAGCTGCGGCCGTATTCTGGAGCGTAATCCGCCGTGAGGATCTGGACTTCTTGCGTAGAGTCCACGTCGGCAGCCCCAATGCTGGTGCCATTGGACCGGGTGCGGGTGGCAGGAGCGCCATCGAAGGTGATCAGGTTTTCCGGGTTGCGCGAGCCGTTGAAGTTGGCCGGTCCCTGGGTGAGAAAAGGAGAAGCATTGGCTAGAGTGCTGGCCCGCGCCCCCGGTACCAGCGAGGCCAGGCCAACAGGATTGCGCCCGTTCAGTTCCAGAGCGTCGATCTGCTCTCGCGTGACCAGTTTTTGCACCGATGCCGATTCGGTTTGCAGGGGAGTTGCAGTCGCCGGTACCTCAACCGTTTCGGTCACGGCACCTACCACCAGGGTTGCGTCGATGACGAGGTTTGCGCTGGGATCGAGCTTGTTGTTTGTCGTCTGATATGTTCGGAAGCCAGGAGCTTCGACGCTCATCGTGTAGAAGCCGGGTGGGACGTTCGTGATGATGTAATAGCCGGATTCGTTGGTCGTGGTCTGGCGCTGGATGCCGCTCTTGTTTTCAATCTTAATCTTGGCGTTCGGAATGATTGCGCCCGTCGGGTCCTTAATGAACCCGGAAACCCGGCCCAGGTCCGACTGCGCACAGACAACGACTGCAATCAGCAAACACAGCGACAGCAATACGATCACCCGTTTCACGGTTTGCTCCTCTTTGGCAAAAGCGCAGCTTCCACTTTGTTAGTTGGTCTTTGGTTGTCGTCGCGGCATCTTGCGTTCGGACGGCGACAGGAAAATCCCGCGGCGTTAAGGGGATTGATCCTCTGTTGAATTTCTATGAATCGGGCCAAAATCTTGGGAACCTCAGCGCGCGGGAACCTACTTCAACCAGCTACTCCGGTACATACAGTGATTCATGTAGCGAGGTGGAAATTGCTATGTATCGTGAGCGCGGGCGGCGGCCCCCCCGGGTGCTGTCAATGAGCCGGCCACCACGGTTTGAAGCTCCCCAGAATTGAGCCAGCGTAACCCAAAAATTTACGCGCACTACAAGCCCTCCGCTGGCTTTCGAAGTTTTTTCAAGAAAAGCTGTACTACCTTCACAAAAAACCTTGTTTGAACTTCAGGCGCATGCGTTGCGAACCGTCCCCCGGGTGCGACTTAATTTTGTGCCAACTCCCGCACTCGACGCGCCAAGCCAGGAACTCAGGATTCGTCCGGCGGCTCTCTACAGAATTCACCGTATGCGTCTCTTTGCCCGCTTACGTACACTGAGGCGCTTGACTGAGGGAGAAGACGAAAGTTATGTGGTGGCGAAGGAAACTGATTCACCTGCAGGAAGAGCTGGCGACGATCAGATTACTTGACAGGCTCCAGGACTATAACAACGAGTTCGATCGCGAGTTCAATCGCGACGACAATGGTGTTCACGCCGCCCGCCAGAAACGGCGGTCCGAGATTTTAGCTGAGCTGGCAAAGTTGAAGGGAGAAAAGTCCATTTACGAGGCTCCCTGGCGAGAATCGGTGGTCAGCCGTTAGGGTTGGTATGAACCTGCATCACGTGGGGCCAATCCTCAGGGCCCCGGTCCGCGCAGAGAAAAGTCTTTCTCCCACACGGTTACTGAACCCACCAATTTCTCCAGCCCTACTTGCGCCTTGCTGCGGCTTTCGCTCGCGAAGCGCCGTTGTTAACCACCGCCCAAGTGCGCTGAATCTCCGCCATGAGGGCGTCCGCGACGAGCTTGGATTCCCGTTCGCCGCGGGCCACGCGGCTGACATAGGAGGGGTCGCAACCGACCTTTTCCGCTACTCTCTTGTACATACCGCGAGAAAGTGAAGGCAGGCTCCACAACTTGGTGTTACCATTTTTGTTGTGAGCGCCGTTTCTGTTATGGACGCCGGGCATAGGTTACCTCGACATGCCCCCCCGCGATCGGCGCAGGGAGCGTGTTCCATAACGCCAATGTTACATCGAGGCTGTTAGGTGCTGCAATGGCAAAATTAAAGAAACAAGCCAAATTGCCAGAATGGGCCTCGCGGGTCATCGCCCTCCGTCGCCAACTGAAAATGAGCCAAGGGGAATTGGCGAGGCGTATGGAATGTTCGGCCATGACGGTTTCCCGCTGGGAGCGAGGAATGCAGGCGCCGACCGCGGATTACTACATCCAACTGGGCAAGCTGGCGGGCAAGGAGCACTGCTGGTTTTTCTGGGAGCATGCCGGCCTGCAGATTACAGATGTGGCACGCACCTTGCCTGTCACCAGGGCCGGTGGCCCTCTGACGGCCGTTCCTCCCCTGGAGCATGCAAGGGCAGGTGCCAAGGTTTCGCCCATTCCAGCTCAAAGGATGGTAGCCGTTCCCCTCTTACGAGCGGTTGCCGGTACACATGGCAATCGCGGCGACAGGAAGCTGAGCCTGGACATGATCGCCTCATCCAAGCTGATGGGAGCACCCAGCGATTGGTGCCCTAACCCCAGGTACACCAGCCTGTTGCGCGTTAGGGGCCAGTCGATGGAACCACTGATTCACAATGGCGACATCCTGGCAGTCGATTCTTTCCGGACCGACAAGGCCGAACTAGACGGCAGGGTTGTGGTTGTCACGCATGAAGAGGAAGGCTTGTGCGTATCCCGTCTTCGCAGGTACAACGGCATCGAACTGCTCGAGTCGGAAAACCACGAGTATGACAGCGTTGTACTCGGCAAGAACAGTGGCTGGCGGGTTGTAGGCCAGGTGTTGTGGTGGATTTCGGCCGCGCCGTAGTGGTGGTTCCTCCTACGACCTGATCTGGATACGATCGAAGCCCGACAGCGCGGGAAGCGCAAGCAAAAACCCAGGCTTCGCACGCACATGCAAGAGCCGAGTGGTTGGTGTCGGCCGTCCCAACCCAGGAGACCGGCCTTGATACGCGCATACAGGAACACCCCCATGAAAACGAAGCTTTCCAGCAAGACCAAATCTGCCAAGAAAGCGCGCGGAAAGCGGGAAGCGTCCGCTGCAAACGTACCCGAGCAGGGCGCAGCTTTTCCGGTAGTTGGCATCGGAGCCTCGGCCGGCGGCCTGGAGGCCTTTACCGACCTGCTCCGCCATCTGCCGGAGAAGACCGGGATGGCATTCGTGCTGGTGCAGCATTTGGATCCCACCCATGGCAGCGTGCTGCCGGAAATCCTCTCCCGGGCTACCAAAATCCCGGTCACCGAAGTGAAGGACGGGACCAAGGTGGAGCCCGATCACGTCTATGTCATTCCCGCCAATACTAGTATGGTGATCGAAGGCGGGGTCTTGCGATTAGGGGCCCGGACCCTCACCCGCGGGATACACATGCCGATCGACCAGTTTTTTCAATCCCTGGCCGAGGATCGCGACAGCCAGGCCATCGGTGTAATCCTCTCGGGCACCGCCTCGGATGGCACAGAAGGATGCAATGCCATCAAGGCAGCGGGAGGAATCACGTTTGCCCAGAGTGAAGCGTCTGCCAAATACTCCAGCATGCCCCACAGCGCGATCGCGGCTGGGTGCATTGACTTGGTGCTCGACCCCAAGAATATCGCCAGGGAACTTGCCCGTATTGGCCAGCATCCCTACGTCGCCTACATTCCCGCCCAGAAAGAAGAATCCGAGGCCATCGGCAAAGGCACCGACATGGAGCGGCTGTTGTCCCTGGTTTGCGACGCGACAGGGGTGGACTTCAATCTCTATAAAGCCACCACTCTGCAGCGACGCGTCAAGCGCCGCATGGTACTGCAACGGCTAGAAAGCGTGAAAGACTACCTGCAGTATATCAAGGAGAACCCAGGCGAACTGAATGAGCTTTACCGCGACATCCTGATTCACGTCACCGGTTTTTTTCGCGACAAAGATGCCTTCGACGCCTTAGGCAACAACGTCTTTCCCACTCTCTTTGAGAACCGCAAGCTGGACGATGCTCCCATCCGCATCTGGGTCCCGGGTTGCTCGAGCGGCGAGGAAGTCTATTCCATTGCTATCGTGCTGTTGGAATACATGTGGGAGAAGGCACGCACCACCCCCTCGTCCCTCAGCAAGGGAGCGCAGATCTTTGCCACCGATGTCAGCGACACTGCTTTGGACCGCGCCCGGACTGGGTTGTACACGGAAGCGGCGGTAGCGGCTGTCAGCCCCGAGCGCCTGTCGCGCTTTTTCCTGCGCCTCGATGGCGGCTACCGCGTTAACAAGTCGGTCCGCGACATGTGCATCTTCGCCCGTCAGAATCTCGTCAAGGACCCGCCATTTTCCAATCTCGACCTGATCAGTTGCCGCAATCTGCTCATCTATCTGGGTCCGGCGCTGCAAAAACGTGTCATTCCGGCGCTGCACTATGCCCTGAAACCCAATGGCTACCTGATGCTGGGCAGCTCAGAAAGCCTGGGTACCTTTTCGGATCACTTCATGCTCGTCGATAAGAAGAACAAGATCTATCGCAAGAAGACCACCACCCGCCTGATTACGTATTTCACGGGCGTGGATTTCTCATCCCACCAACTGAAAAACGCCAAGCCGGACAAGGCTGTGTCCCCTGAGTTGACGGTCGAGAAAGAAGTGGAGCGGCTGTTGGTGAACCGCTACGTTCCGGCCAGCATTGTGCTGAATGATGCGATGGAAATCGTCCAGTTCCGAGGGCGTACCGGGGCTTACCTGGAGCCGGCAGCCGGGCATCCCACTTTCAGCCTTTCCAAGATGGCGCGCGAGGGCCTCTTGGTCGACTTGCGTGCGGCTTTGAGCACGGCCAAAAAGGACAACCAACCGGTTCGCGCCGAAGGAGTTCGGGTCAAATCCAACGGAGGCACCCGGGAAGTTGCCTTGGAAGTGATGCCGGTTCGTGCCCAAGGGTCGGCGGAGCGTTACTTTGTGGTCGTCTTTGACGAGTCTGGTTCGCGAGTTGCTCGCGAAGCCAAGGACAAGCGCGAAAAAGCACTCCCGAAACAGGCTCCTGCCGGGCGCGAGAATGAGAGGTTGGCCGCGGAATTGCAGCAAATGCGCGAACAACTACAGACCCTGATTGAAGATCATGAGACTACATCGGAGGAGTACAAATCGGCCAACGAAGAGGTGCTCTCCGCCAATGAAGAGTTGCAGAGTACCAACGAAGAACTGGAAACCGCCAAGGAGGAGTTGCAGTCCAGCAACGAAGAACTCACCACGCTCAACGAAGAACTGCACAATCGTAATACCGAATTGAGTGTCGCCAATAATGACCTGCTCAACCTGCTGGCCAATACCAATCTTCCGGTCGTGATGGTGGGTAGCGACTTGCGTATTCGCCGATTCACCCCCCCGGCAGAGAAGCTGATGAATTTGATCCAGGGGGACATCGGCCGTCGCCTGGGCGAGATCCGCTCCAACTTCAATGTGGACGACCTGGAGCAAATCGTCAGGACAACGATCGAGAGCACCGTCCTTCACGAACAAGAGGTACAGGAGAAGAACGATGGCCGGTGGCACGTGATGCGGGTGCGTCCCTATAAGACGGTGGACGACAGGCTCGACGGCGCAGTCATCACCTTGCAGGACATCGATGTTCTCAAACGTACCTTGGAACGGGTGCGAGTCTACGTGGACTTGCTCTCCGAGAATGCCCGGGAATCTATCTTAATTCTGGAGGCCGGCCTGCGCGTCTCGGCAGCGAACCGTGCGTTTTACCGCACTTTCCACGTTGCTCCAGAGGAGACCGAGGGACGGCTGATCTACGAATTAGGTAGCCGGCAATGGGATATTCCTGAACTCCGCGACTTGCTGCACCAGATCCAGAAAGGTATTACCCGCATCGATGATTTCGAGGTACGGCACAACTTTCCGCATCTTGGCGCCAGAACCATGGTGCTCAATGCCCGCCGCATCGAGCCGCAACCGGGACAGCAGCTCATCTATCTATCGATCGATGATGTCACCGAACAGAGGGCGCAACTCGAGAAGCTGAAGCGGCAGGCGGCCCTTCTGGACTTGGCTCGCGATACGGTTATCGTGCGTGATCTGGAGGGCTACATACAATTCTGGAATCGCGGGGCGGAAGAAACCTACGGTTGGAAGCGAGACGAGGCCATCGGCAGGATTACCCATGAACTGCTGCGTACGGAGTTTCCCAATCCATTCAAAGAAATCCAAGCGGAGCTGGTGCAGACCGGATACTGGGAAGGCGAACTGGCGCAAACTCGCCGGGACGGCGAGCGCCGCCTGGTGAGCAGCCGGTGGGCGCTGCTGAAAGAGGAGCAAAGCGCCCCAGTGATCATCGAAATCAATACCGACATCACCGACAAGAAACGCTCCGAGGAAAGTCTTCGCCACCTCTCCGGCTATCTGATGCGTGTGCAGGATGAAGAGCGCCGCCGCATTGCCCGCGAGTTGCACGATTCCACGGGACAGAAGCTGGTAGCCCTGAAGATGGACCTGGAAGAGCTCGCCAAGCAGTCCAAAGCCGACATCCAGAAGCCGCTCTCGGAAGCAGTGAAGTTAGCCGACGAAGCCTCTAGCGAGCTTCGCACCCTGGCCCAGCTCTTGCATCCGCCTTTGCTTGACGAGGCCGGCCTGGTGTCTGCCGCGCAATGGATAGTCGAGGGTTTTTCCACTCGTTCCGGGATCAAGGTGGATTTGGAGATCTCTCCCCAGTGGTCGCGTTTGCCCCAAAATGTAGAAATGGCCTTGTTCCGAATTATCCAGGAGTCCTTAAATAATATTCGCAAGCATGCAGACGCTAAGAATGCCAGAATCGAGCTGAAGGACGATACCGATAAAGTGTCGTTGCAGATCAGTGACGATGGCAAGGGAATGCCAGAAGAGGTTCTGGCCAGTGCGAGTGAGGAAAAGGCACCGTTCGGGGTGGGCATCCTGGGCATGAAAGAGCGCTTGTCCCAGTTGGGGGGAACCCTCCAAATTTCCTCCGGCAAGAAGGGGACGACGATCAAGGTGGAGGTGCCAAACCATCAGGAGAGCGCCAAAAGGGTAACCTCGAACTGACCTCGTCGGTGAGCCAGTGGTTAGTGTCAGTTCCTAACCACTGACCGTTGGCCGCTTCCCGCTGACCCGGTTTCATCCCGAGCGAAGCTAAAGGATCTATCAATTTCCTCTGACACGGTACGTAACCCAGAGTGTTGGACGAAATCCTACGCCTTAGATCTTTAGAAGGTTCCCCCTTCTGGGCTGGCACATCCTGCTTTCCGTTGCCTCTACCTTGCCTTCCATTCCTTGATTCTGAACAGAATCTCGCGAATGGCGTGGCATGCTGATCGTAGCCGCGGGCTTCCTCCTGATCCTGTTCGCGTAAGCGCGGCAGAGCGCGGAACCATGCGGCGCAGCAAAGCCGACTTCTCTTCCAGGGCCCGCATGGCCGCCCAGAGCGCGTCTTCGGTGGACTCGGACATAGAGAGCAGGCAAAGCTGGATGGTTTGCCGAGGTTTTCCTTGGGGGAAAGCATCCGCCAAATCGGATTCCCTGGTTGCACTTTCGGGTTTGTCGGACGGGAACTCGTTACCCAGAGATTCCGGCCGGCAGCGGCTCCCCTTGTCAAGCTTAGCCAGCAAGCTCGGGACCTTTGTCACCGGAACAATGAAGTCAGCACCCGCGTACTGGATGGCGCGGCTCGGCATCTCGGGGGCAAACGCATCCCCTGGCTTCTTCGACGACACTCATGTCTCGGCGCATCTTGATTGCAATCAGTCCCGCGGAAACCGGCACCCAGTTGGCCCGAGAGGATTACGCCAGCCACTCGCGGACCATAAGCGCGAGCGGCTGAGCGAAACAGAGGATCGCTGGCTGGCCGGCGATGATTTTCACTCGGCCACGGGTTACACCTACGCGCCCTGTCTCGAGCAGCAAATGCTGGTCGGGAGTTGCCAGGCAAATAACCCCGATTTCCACGGATCCCCGTCGGCCGGATGTCGCGCCGGCCATATTGCTCCCTCATGGCCGCTTCGGATGCCGGGCAGGTGGCTCTAGCTGCCGGTTGCAAGCTGCGAATCTTACGGCTTAGGGAAGGGGTTTTCCGCAGCTTCTCTCCTCGCAATCGCATCTACGCCTTAAGCATGCCTTCTGATCCCAAGGTAATCGTTACCGGAGCAGGGGTGGCCGGACTCTCGGCTGCGGTGCAGCTGGCGCACGCGGGCGTGCAAGTCCTGATCTTGGAAGCAAGAGAGCGACTAGGAGGACGAATCCTCACCAGGCACGATCCGGCGACGAAAGCTGCCGTCGAACTGGGCGCCGAATTCATCCATGGCCGGCCCCCTGAAATCTGGGGCTTGCTCCGCCAACACAAGCTGGAGGCAAGGGAAATGGTGGGCGAAGACTGGTGCGCTGGCGATGGCGAATTATGTAAGTGCGACTTCTTCCCGGAAGTAGACGAAATTCTGGACAAATTGGATGACCGCGCCCCGGACCAGTCCTTTCTCGATTTCCTCGCGAGCTGCTGCCCCAATCCCAGGCAGCAGGAAAGTAAGAAATGGGCACTGGGTTACATAACTGGCTTTCATGCTGCCGATCCCGGACTCATCAGTATTCACTCGCTGGTGAAGGGAATGCGAGCTGATGAGGAAATTGACGCCGAGCGGGCGTTTCGAATTCCCGGCGGATATGAGTTGTTGGTGGAGTGGCTTCGAAAAGAGTTATTGGATGCCGGAGTCGCCATTCAACTCGGCGCAACCATCGAGAGCGTCACGTGGAAGCGAGGAAGTGTCGAGGTGAACGGGCAGTGTGGGACAGACCGATTTTCGTATACGGCGGCACGCCTGATAGTCACTCTGCCGCTGGCGGTCTTGCAAGCTCCTCTCGACCTGGCAGGCGCGGTACGCTTCTCCCCGGAGTTGCCGGCAGAAAAACTGGGCGCGCTCGAAAAACTCGCCATGGGCAAAGTGATTCGAGCCACGCTGTGTTTTCGCGAGCGCTTCTGGGACGATTTGCGGGCCCGCGGTGGCTCGGAATCCAAGACGCTCGCGGACATGCGTTTTCTGTTTTCTCAGGACGAGTGGTTTCCCACCTGGTGGACAACCCTGCCCGAGAAACTTCCTATCATCACGGGTTGGGCGCCATCCAATCGTGCGCAGAAACTCTCGGGGCGGGCCGAAGATTTCGTTGCCGAACAAGCCGTGCAGTCCCTCTCCCGTCTTCTGAATGTCCGCAAAAGTGAGATTGAGGGCTTGCTGGAGTCGGTCTACTGCCACGATTGGCAAAGCGATCCGCTGTCCCGCGGAGCTTACAGCTACGTCAAAGTAGGTGGCAACGCGGCCCAACAGCAACTCGCTGCCCCGGTCGAGAACAGCCTGTTCTTCGCCGGCGAAGCAACTGATTTTTCAGGCCACCACGGGACCGTGCACGGTGCGATCGCCAGCGGACATCGAGCCGCTGCCGAAATTCTGAATGGTTGAGAATTATCTCACCCGCGTCGCGCGCGCCGAACTTCTCGGCGATCCCCGCGTCCCCCGCGTCCTCGGCGCGTAGTCTTCTTTTCCCCGCATGCTATGATGCTTGGTTTTCAATACCCCATGGTCTGCTGAAAGACGTCGGATTCGTATCAGGGCACGTCTTCAGACGTGCCGTAAGCCGTTCCCCAACCGGTGCGGCTTCAGCCGCTGCATGCGCGCACGCGGTTGAAGTCTTCGAGCCGTTAGACGGAGTGTGTTGTAAATGACAAAATCTCCTCGCGTTGCTGTCGTCTGCCTAGTAGTTGCACTCACTGCCACCAACGCCTGGCCACAGGAAAAGGTTGACCTCGAGATGGTCACGCGCATCCGCTATGAAGGTTTCCGCAATTCCAAGATCATGGACTTGGCCGGCGGTTTGATGGACGCCATCGGGCCTCGCCTGACTGGCTCGCCGAACATGAAAAAGGCTAATGAGTGGACGCGCGAACAGTTGGCAGCCCTGGGCTTGTCCAACGCTCACCTGGAACCCTGGGGACCCTTCGGCCGCGGCTGGGAGAATGAATATGTCAATGTGCGCATGCTGTCGCCCGACGTGGCGCCCATCATTGCCTATGCCAAGGCTTGGACTCCCGGCACCGACGGTGCAATCAAGGGCAAATGCACGCGGGTCAAGATCGAGGACAAAAAAGATTTTGAGAAATACCGAGGCAAGCTCGCGGGACTAATTGCGATTTTCGGTCCGGATCCGGAAGTAAAGCCGATCGTCGAGGCGCCTTACGAGCGATTGAGCGAGAAGGACCTGAGCGATGTCGGACAGTACAAAATCCCCAGCGAGAAGGACGCGCTCCGCTACCTGGAGTATAGAAAGCGCGCCCAGTTCCAGAACGAACTCAACAAGTTCTTGGCCGAAGAAAAAGTGTTGGCAGTAATTGATCACGGCCGCGGGTCGGCCGGGGGCGGAACCGTCTTCGTACAGTCCGGCGGATCGTTTAAGACCGGCGAGACCACGACTGTGCCTTCGCTGACTATTGCGGTCGAACAATGGGATCGAATCGCGCGCCTTCTGGCGCAAAAGAAGGACGTCGAACTGGAGCTGAATGTCGTGAACAAGTTCTACGACGACGACAATAAGCAGTACAACACCATTGCCGAAATTCCCGGCACGGACAAGAAGGAGGAAATCGTTATGGTCGGGGCCCACCTGGATTCCTGGCATGCAGGAACCGGTGCTACCGACAACGGTGCTGGGTCGGTGGTCATGATGGAAGCCATGCGCATTCTTAAGGCGCTGGAGATCAAGCCCCGGCGCACCATCCGCATCGGGCTCTGGAGCGGCGAGGAGCAAGGCCTGCTCGGATCGCAAAACTACGTGCAACAGCACTTCGGTTCGCGTCCGCCCATGGACGAGCCGGATATGAAAGGTATGCCAACTTTGCTGCGGCGAGAAGCCGGTCCGGTCACAGTGAAGCCGGCACAGGCCAAGGTCTCGGCTTACTTCAATGTTGATAACGGCACCGGGAAAATCCGTGGCATCTACCTGCAGGAGAATGCGGCAGTCGAGCCCCTGTTTGAGGCATGGATGCAGCCTTTCCGCGACCTGGGCATGAACACGATCACGATGCGCAGCACGGGCGGCACCGACCACCTCTCCTTCGATGCCGTCGGTATTCCCGGCTTCCAGTTCATTCAGGATCCGATTGAGTACGAGACCCGCACCCATCACTCCAATATGGACGTTTACGACCGCCTGCAGCCCGATGATTTGAAACAAGCAGCCGTGATCGTGGCCACTTTCGTTTACAACACGGCCATGCGGGACCAGATGTTGCCCCGGAAACCGATTGAAAAAGCCTTGCCCAAGGAGCCGGAAAAGAAACAGGAGGAATAGGCGGGCCGGCGGAAATTCTTTGACAAAAGCTTGGAACATCCGCTATGGTAAAGGCCATGGTCAGCCTGGTTCACCGCCACCACCACCGGCACGCGCACAGTGCGTCGGCGGGGGTGTCTGGCTGAGCTAGCGTAGCACCTGAGAGATTTAAGCCCGCTGATGCGATTCCAGCTCAGCGGGCTTTTTGTTTTTGCTCAAAATGAGGACAACCGATGGAAAGCGAAATTGATTTCGAAAAAATGCAGGGCCTGGCCCCGGCCATCGCCCAGGACGCGGTGAGCGGAGAGGTCCTGATGCTGGGCTTCGTGAATCGTGAAGCCTTGCGGCGAACCCTCAGCAGCGGCTATGTAACCTTCTTCAGCCGTACTCGCAACCAGCTCTGGACCAAGGGTGAAACTTCAGGCAACCGGCTGAAGCTTCTGTCGGCCAGCACGGACTGCGATCGCGACGCTCTCCTCTTTCAGGTCGTGGTCGAAGGCCAAGGTCTGGTCTGCCATCGGGGCACGCGGTCATGCTTCACCGAGGCGTTTGACTTCGCAAAGCGCGAGCAGGGCGACGCCGAGTTCCAGGTGGTGCGGCCATGAACGTGCGCATCGGCATTCCCAAAGGCAGTTTACAGGAAGCGACCCTGCAACTGTTCGCCCGCGCGGGCCTCCAGGTGTACACCAACGGCCGCTCTTACTTTGCAGGAACCGCAGATCCGGAGATCGATTGCATGCTGATCCGTGCCCAGGAGATGGCTCGCTATGTCGAGCATGGTGTTTTGGACGCCGGTCTTACGGGGCTTGACTGGGTAATCGAAAGCGGATTGGAAGTGATTCCAGTTTCCGACCTCATCTACGCCAAGCAAAGTCGCGGGAAGGTGCGCTGGGTACTGGCTGTTCCCGAAAGTTCGGAGTACCAGCGCGCTGAAGATCTTCGAGACTGCATCATCGCCACCGAACTGGTCAACGTGACGCGAAATTACTTCCAGAAGAAAAATGTGCCCGTGCAGGTGGAATTTTCCTGGGGCGCTACCGAAGTGAAACCACCCATGCTGGCGGACGCCATTGTCGAAGTCAGCGAAACCGGTAGTTCGCTCAAGGCCAACCGGCTGCGCATCATCGATACGGTCCTTGAATCCAACACGCGGATCATCGCCAACAAATCCTCGTGGGCCGACGGTTGCAAGCGGCGCAAGATTGAAAATCTTGCCCTCATGCTGCGCGGGGCCATGGAGGCCAGAGATCGCGTGGGCTTGATGCTGAACGTCCGCAAAGAAGACCTGGACCGGGTGCTTTCCGTCCTGCCTGCACTCAGGAAGCCAACGATCGCCACGCTGAGCGACGATGAATGGGTCGCGGTGAACACCGTGATCGAGGAATCCACCGCGTGGCACCTCATCCCTCGTCTCAAAGAGGCCAAGGCGCAAGGCATCGTTGAATATCCCTTGAATAAGGTGGTGATGTGATGCGCACCCTGTCCGGGAGATCGGCGATGGCGCGAGTTCGAAAACTCGCAGGCCGCAATTCTGAGCTGGCCGCGGTCGAGCAGAGCGTGCAGCGGATCATTCTCGACGTTCGCCGCCAGGGTGACCGGGCCTTAAGACGATACGCGGAGAGCTGGGACGGTCTCGAAAAGGGAGCAAAGCTGCGGGTAACCGGCGACCAGATGCAGGCAGCGTGGGAATCGAGTGATCCCCGGTTCCGCTCGTCTCTGCGCCGCGCGGCGGCCAACATCCGCCGCTTCTGTGAATGGCAGAAACCAGTCGAATGGATGCGCACCCGGCAGGGACTATCCGTCGGCCAGCTCGTACGTCCGCTGGATTCAGTTGGCTGTTACGTTCCCGGTGGCCGTTATCCGCTGGTTTCTACCCTGCTGATGACCGTCATCCCTGCGCAGGTTGCAGGAGTGAAGAACATCCGCGTCGTCTCTCCTCGACCTAAAAGAGAAGTTCTCGCCGCTGCCGCCATGCTCGGCGTCCGCGAAGTTTATCGCGTTGGGGGTGCACAGTCTACTGCCGCGCTTGCCTATGGAACGGAGACGATTGCCGCTGTAGATAAGATTGTCGGCCCTGGCAATCTCTACGTGACGGCTGCAAAGAAGTTGGTTTCTTTCGACTGCGCGATCGATTTCTTGGCAGGTCCCAGCGAGGTCGTAGTTCTCACCGATAGTGGATCACCTGAGTTTATTGCTGCTGACCTTGTTGCTCAGGCTGAGCACGATAGAGAAGCGCTGGCGATATTTATCACAACCCGGAGCGAGTTGGCGAAGCAGGTTTCCCGGCACGTCGAACGTCTTGCCCGCCAGAATCAGACTGCCCGTCGCTCGTTACGCGCCAAGGGCCTCGTTTTGCTGGCGTCATCACGCGAGCAGGCGCTGGAATGGGCCAACCAGATTGCGCCGGAGCATATCAGCGTTGAACCTGAGAACCTTCCGTTCGTGCGAAATGCCGGGTCGGTTTTTGTAGGCGAGTACTCGCCGCAGGCGGCTGGCGATTACGCTTCCGGTCCCAACCATGTCTTACCTACGGGCGGAGCCGCGCGTTTTCGTGGCGGATTAAGCGTGCTCGATTTTGTGAAGCTCATCAGCGTGCAGAAGATTTCACGGTCAGGCTTGCGCCGGATTGCGCCCCTGATCGATTCTCTCGCCATGACCGAAGGCCTGGAGGCCCACGCGGAGTCGGTGCGCGTGAGGTGCAGCCATGCTTAAACCTCGTCAAGCGGTGCGTGATCTGCCCACCTACCATCCGCCGTTGGGGGCCCGTGAAGGTTTGCGACTGGATTTCAATGAGAACACGGTTGGGTGTTCGCCTCGTGTTCTCGAACGCCTGCGCCAGCTGAATGCGGCGCAGGTGGCTTGTTACCCGGAGCGCGAACCTTCGGAGCGTCTTGTCGCCACTCACCTCTCACTGACTCCGCCGGAGACGCTGCTGACCAATGGCGTCGATGAAGCCATCCACCTGCTTTCCGAAACCTACCTTGAGCCCGGGGATGAGGTGCTGATTGTTGTCCCCACGTTCTCTTTGTACGAAATCTACGCGGCGGCAACGGGAGCGAAGGTCATCTCGATTCCATCGGGTGAAGGCTTCCGCTTTCCCACTCGCGAGGTGCTGGGGCGTATCACTCCCCAGACTCGCCTGATTGCCGTTGCCAATCCCAATAATCCAACCGGCGCGGTCGCGCCTCAGAACGACTTGCTTGCACTTGCGCGTTCTGCTCCGGATGCCGCCCTGCTGGTTGATGAAGCCTACTTTGAGTTTTACGGCGAAACCTTGCTGGGACAATGGCGGGCGTTACCGAATCTTTTCGTCGCCCGTACCTTTTCCAAGGCGTACGGTCTGGCAGGCCTGCGCATCGGCGTACTTGCAGGCGACTCCGTGCAGATGAAGATGGTCCGTCGGGTCAGCTCACCTTACAACGTCAATAGTGTTGCCCTAGCATGCCTGCCCGAAGCCTTGGCCGATGAGGCTTACGTTCGCCACTACGTCGAAGAGGTCTGCCAGGGACGCGAATTGCTGGAGCAGGAACTCCGCCATTGGGATATTCCTTACTGCCCCAGTCACGCCAATTTCCTGCTGGCGCGCTTGGGTTGGTTGAATTCCGAATTTATCGTGCGTATGCGTCAACGCGGCATACTGGTGCGCGACCGCTCCCGTGACTACGGTTGCGAGGGTTGCGTGCGAATCACTCTCGGAACTCGAGAACAGACCGAGAGATTGCTAGTCGATCTCAGGCAGGTTCTGGAGGAGATTGGCGTCAAGCAGGCGAGGGCGGTATGAGAGCGGCTCGCATTCAACGCACCACCAAAGAAACAGAGATTCGCCTAACATTAGCCATTGATGGACGAGGACGGTATCAGGTCTCGACCGGCATTCGCTTCTTCGACCACATGCTGGAGTTGTTCGCTCATCACGGTGGTTTTGACCTCGAGCTTCAAGCCCGCGGCGATCTGGACGTAGACCAGCACCACACGGTCGAGGACGTAGGCATTGTGCTGGGTCAAGCGTTCGAAAAAGCCTTGGGCAGCAAGCGCGGCATTTTACGGGCGGGGTATTTCTTGATGCCGATGGATGAGACTCTGGGCTTGGCCGCCGTAGACTTTTGCGGGCGTACTGCGGCCGCGGTTGACACAAAAGTGCGCACGCGCCTGGTCGGCGACTTGCAGGCTGAGCTGGTGACAGACTTCTTTGAAGCTTTTGCCCGGGGAAGCCACTCCAGCGTGCACGCTCGCGTGCTTTATGGACGCTCCAGCCACCACAAGATCGAGTCATTGTTCAAAGCGTTTGCTCGGGCTGTGCGTGCCGCGTGCTGGCGCGACCAGCGGATGAGACGCCTTCTGCCCAGCACAAAGGGGCTGCTCTAATGATCGCAATTGTCGATTACCGGGCTGGAAATCTGACTTCGGTCAAGAAGGCTCTGGATTTCGTCGGGGCGGACTCGGTGGTGACCTCAGATCCGAACCAGGTTGCGCGCGCAGAGAAGGTCGTATTGCCAGGAGTGGGTCACTTCTCCGCCACCAGAATACTTGGCCAATTGGGGTTGCAAGGTGCAGTGGAAGCCGCCATTCAGCGCGGCAAGCCTTTTCTCGGAATTTGTGTAGGCATGCAATGGATGTTCGAGTCCAGTGCGGAAGCACCTGAGACGCACGGCTTGGGCCTGTTCACCGGTCAATGCGAGCGCTTTCCAACCGAGGTCAAGTCACCGCATGTGGGGTGGAACACGCTGCGCTTGCGGAGTTCGTCGCGCCTTCTGCAGGGTATTGATCCCGACTCGTGCGTGTATTTTACCCACTCGTACCGGGCTCCCATCGTGGAGGGGACGGTTGCGGAATGCGAGTACGGAGGTGCCTTTTCCGCCGTGGTGGAGCGCGATCAGTTATTCGGTGTCCAATTCCACCCCGAAAAATCCGGACCAGTCGGTCTACGAATTCTGGAGAATTTCCGCCGTCTATGACGCTGACCAAACGCATGATCGCTTGCCTCGACGTTCATGGTGGACGCGTAGTCAAAGGTGTGCAGTTCCTCCATTTGAAGGACGCCGGCGATCCGGCTGAGCTGGCCGCGGCGCACAGCCAAGCCGGTGCCGACGAGATCGTTCTGCTCGACATTTCGGCGACTCATGAGAACCGGTCAACGCTGCTGGAAACAGTCCGCAAGACTGCCGGTCGCATCTTTATTCCGTTCACTGTAGGGGGCGGTATCCGTTCTCTGGACGAGGCTGCGGACGTATTCGACGCCGGTGCCGACAAGATCAGCATCAACTCCGCTGCTCTCGCCGATCCTACGCTGATTACGCGGATCGCCCAGCGCTACGGTTCGCAGGCGGTCGTGGTCGCCATCGACGCGAAGCGCAGAACTAACGGCTATGGATTCCAAGCCTGGGTAAGCGGAGGCCGAAGACCGACGGGCCAAGACGCCACAGAATGGGCGCAGGAAGCGGAAAAACGTGGCGCGGGAGAAATCCTGCTGACGTCCATGGACCGGGATGGAACCGGCGCCGGGTTCGATTGCGAACTGACGCGAGCCGTGGCCCAGGCTGTCCGCATTCCGGTGATTGCCTCCGGAGGTGGTGGCAGCACGCAGACTTTTGTCGAGGTTTTTCTTCAGGGTCAGGCGGATGCCGCACTGGCCGCGTCCATCTTTCATTTCGGCTGGCAGCGCTTCACTGACCTCAAACAAGAATTACAGGTGGCGGGCATCCCGGTGAGGTTACCGTGCTGATCCCTTCCATTGACCTCATGGGCGGCAAGATTGTTCAGCTCGTCCAGGGAGAAAGGAAAGCTCTCGAGTTTGATAACTTTGAAGAATGGATTGCTCGCTTTTCTTCATACCCCCTGGTGCAACTAATCGATCTGGATGCCGCGATGGGCACGGGAGACAACCGCGTGCTCGTGAAACAGCTGACCCATCGCCTGCCCTGCCAGGTGGGTGGCGGAATTCGCTCGCTCGAAACGGCGAAAGCAATGCTGGCGTCAGGCGCGCGGCGGGTAATTTTTGGCTCAACCCTGGTACGGGAAGGGAAAATCAATTGCCCGTTTGCCGAAGCAGGCGCGTCCGCTCTAGGCCGGGAGAAGCTGGTCTTTGCCGTGGATTCTCGGCAAGGGAGAGTCGCCATCCGTGGTTGGCAGCAACTCACAGAGTTGACCCCACGCGCCATGATTACCGCCCTAGAACCGTGGTGCGGCGCTTTCCTCTACACGCACATTGACGGCGAGGGCCTGATGCAGGGAATCTCCATGGAGGTGGTGCGCGAGTTACGCGCGGCAACAAGCAGGCAATTGATCGTTGCCGGCGGCATTACCAGCTCCGACGAGGTCGACCAATTGAGCGCTATGAGCGTTGACGCCGTGGTGGGAATGGCGATCTATGCCAATCGAATGCAGGTGTGATCTCAGGCGCCACCCTACACCCAGATGCCTCGGCTATAGCTGACTTGTAGCGCGTACTCTGCGATATCTTGACCTTCCTCTTCAGACCAGGCTCTGCCCAAAAACTCCGACCCCATTTTCCTCCGGGGCTTAGACGCCCTTTTGGCTAGCTCCCTCGAAAATAGCCGTAAGTGACTGATTGCAGGTCAGCGCATTTTCATGATCCGTTGTGAGCCGGCAGGATCATGGGACACTTAGCTACAGGCGCCGTATGATAAGGACGCGTCCTCATTGTCAATCAATCATTGCACTTCTGACTTCGAATAATTTGTTCGCTCGCCAACCCATCCCAGAACGGTGCGAGGCTAGAATAACTACAAAATGCCGCCGGTATTGGAATTCGAAGACATCAGCAAGGAGTACAACCGCTTCATGGGAAGTCGGCGGGTCGTCGCCCTGGAGCACTTTTCTCTCGAAGTACAGGCGGGAGAGATTTTCGGGTTCCTCGGGCCGAATGGGGCCGGCAAAACCACTGCGATTCATCTCGCTATGGGCTTCATGCGATCTACCCGCGGCCGCGGCCGAATGTTGGGGAAGACCTTCGGAGATGCCCGGGCTCGCAGTCGTGTAGGATTTCTCGCGGAAAACGTTGCGCTGTACCATCGTCCCGCCGAACAGCTGGTGCGCTTCTATGGCGCGCTGAACAACCTGAAAGGGAAACTGCTGAAGAGTCGGGCTCGTGAAGTTCTTGAGGCGGTTGGCCTTGACCAGGAGGCGCGTCGCAACGTAGCCAAGTTTTCACGCGGTATGCAGCAGCGGGTGGGATTGGCGCAGGCATTGGTAAACGATCCTGAGTTGTTGATTCTGGATGAACCCACCTCGGCGCTGGATCCGGTCGCCCGCGTCAAGATTCGCAGTCTGCTGCTGAGCGTACGCGATGCCGGCAAGACTGTGTTTCTCAGCTCACACCTGCTGTCGGAGGTCGAGTTGGTTTGCGACCGGGTAGCCATGCTCAACAAAGGCAGGTTAGTCAAATTGGGAAAGACTTCGGAGTTGCTGCAGTCCGGTCAGGAGATGGAGATTGTGGCTCGTGGCATTCGAGCGGCTAGCTTTCCGGGAGCGTCGGCGGCCGATGGCGCGGTGCGATTCGCTGTACCTGTGTCGCAGCAGAAGTCTGCCCTGGAGCGGGTCTGGGACTTGGGCGGAGAAGTGGTCAGCGTTAACCCCGTACGTCATTCACTGGAGCAGATCTTTCTCCAGGTGACCGGGCAACAGCCCGAGCAATCAGCACTCGGAGACGGCGGATGAGGCACATAGCATTGATTGCCATCAATTTTGTCCGGGAACAGCGCTGGCCGATTCTGGTATTGATGTCCTGGGTCGGGCTACTGGCAATCATGGGATTGTTTATCAATTTGCGCACTGCACGCGACGACGTTCTTTTTATCTTCAAGCAACTTGGAGTGTACGGGATTGCCTTTGCGGTTTTTTTCGGGGCATCGGCTATTCACAATGATCGCAAGACACGACGCATTCTGGCTGTGCTCTCCAAGAGCGTGGGACGAAGGCAGTACATTTCCGGCCTGCTGGCCGGAATTTTGATAGCAACCGGAATGTACAGTTTTGCTATGGGGGTGACCGGAACCTGGGTTTTACGCGGCTCGCACTTTTCTGCCAGCCACATATGGCTTTTGATGGCGTGCCTGGTGCTCGCCTGTCTGTTGGCGGCTACGGTTTCGGTTCTGTTCTCGACTTTCATGAACCCACTGTTTGCGACCTTGGGAACAGCGGTGTTGCTGGGAGTGCCCGCCCTTGCGGGTCGGCAGCTCGGTTCCTGGTGGGCGCACGCGATCCCCGCGTATTCTTTGCTAGAGTTGCTGCTCGAAACCGCTGTCGGCGAAACCCTGAGATTTCCCTGGGGTCTGGCTGCATTGGCAGCAGGCGAAACAATTCTGTTTTGGCTGTTCGCCGCGTGGATTTTTGAGCGACGGGATATCGCGGTGGCCGTCGATTGAGTTGTCTCTGACCGCCCTAACGTCCTGGATTCACGGTGGCGGCAGCGGCGGAAGCCGGCGTCTGCATCAGCTGATTCGCGGACGCGAGAGCATAGTCGAGCACACGGCCAGGAAGCACTCCCAAATAGATGGTTGCGGCGAGGCTCACGACCAAAGCGGTTCCGAGCCCTAGCGGGATTCCCCTCACGGGGATCTCTTCACGGCTTTCGCGCATGTACATGACCACGATGATGCGCAAGTAGTAGTATGCGGCCACCGCGCTGTTGATCACGCCGATTATTGTTAATCCGACCAGATCCGCCTTCAAGGCTGCACTGAAGACATAGAATTTGGCGAAGAATCCGCCGGTCGCCGGAATTCCGATCAACGACAACAAGAAGATGGTCAGAGTGGCCGCAAGCACGGGAGAGCGCCGCCCCAGCCCCGCATAATCATCGAGCGTGACGTACTTCTCTCCTGCGTTGGCAAAGTGGCTGATGACGGCAAACGCGCCTACGTTCATAGCAGCATACGCAGCCGTATAGAACATTGCGGCGGACACGCCGACCTCGGGCGCGGCGGCAAAGGCCACCAGCAGGTAACCGGCGTGGGCAATCGATGAGTAAGCCAGAAGCCGCTTGACGTTGGTCTGCACCAGAGCTCCAAGATTGCCCAAACACATCGAGAGCACCGCAGAAAACCAGATCAGCCAGAAGCGTCCGGGAGCATTGGCCTCAAACAAGATGCGCAGCAGAACGGCGAAGGCGGCTGCTTTGGGTGCTGTGGACATGAAGCCGACGATGGGAGCCGGGGCCCCTTCGTAGACATCAGGGGTCCAGATGTGGAAGGGCGCGGACGCCACTTTGAATCCTAGGCCAACAAACATCAGCGCCACGGCCAGGTAGGCCAGCGGGGGCACCGTACTTTGCTCGAGTGCCGGGCTGATCTTGTCGATATTGGTCGACCCGGTGGCACCGAACATCAGTGCTACCCCGTACAAGAAGAAGGCGGTGGCAAAAGACCCGAGCAGGAAATATTTGAGGGACGCTTCACTGCTGGCGGCCTCGCGGCGCCGAAATCCGGCCAGAATGTAGGTCGAGATCGAGGAGATTTCGAGCGCGATGAAGATCAGCACCAGTTCAACGGCTGACGACATCAGGCACATGCCAACGGTGCCAAACAGAATCAACCCGTAGTATTCCCCCGCACGAATGCGCTGCACCGACATGTACTCGTAGGAGGTGAGAATCACAACGGCGGCAATGGTCGTGACCAGCACGTGGAAAAACACGCTGAACCCGTCCACGCGCACCATGTTCCAGAAGGCGAACCCGGGATTCTGTGCCTGAAACACGGACGCCATGATAGCCACCAGAGAGCCAATCAGTGCAATGCTGCCCAGCGTTCTCTGACTACGGCGCTCATCGAAGAGCGGCTCCAGCAACATGACGACGATACCGAAGATGGACAACACCAGTTCCGGCAAGATGCGAACGTAGTCAGCAGTCTGCGGCAAGCCGCTCATTGCCCCACCATTTTGCTGGCAACTCGCGCCAACGGCTCCAGCGCGTTCCGGACGGCGGGATCGATAACACCCAGCCAGAGCAAGGGCGCAACTCCCATCAGCAATGCCATCACGATGGTTGGCCACAGAGCAGCGCGCTCGAATAGGTTGAGGTCCTCGAGTGTGCTATTTGCTTCCTGGGTGACTTTGCCGAAGAAGACACGCTGGTACATCCACAGCAGGTAACAGGCGCTCCAGATAACGCCAGTGGCGCCCAAAATCCCATAGACCGGATGGGCGCGAAACGTTCCGCTAAGCACCAGAAACTCGCCGACAAAGCCATTGAGCAGTGGCAGTCCAACCGAGGACAGAACCATAAATAAGAAGAGCGCAGCGTAAATCGGCATGGGCGTGGCCAGGCCGCCGAACTCGCGAATCGCGTAGGTATGGCGGCGCTCGTGAAGAATACCCGCCAGCATAAACAGAGCGCCCGTCGAGATGCCGTGAGCCAGCATAACGAACATGGCGCCGTCCCACCCCGCACCCGTGAAGCTGAATATGCCGAGCACCACGAAGCCGAGATGGCTGATCGAGGAGTAGGCGATCAGCTTCTTCAGGTTGGGCTGCACCATGGCAACCAGCGCGCCATAAATGATGCCCATCAGAGCCAACGCCATAATCCACGGGGCATTGCGCCGAGATTGCTCGGGGAATAGGCCCAAGTTAAAGCGCAACATGCCGTAGGTGCCCATCTTCAGCAGAACACCGGCCAGCAGCACCGAACCGGCGGTGGGCGCTTCCACGTGCGCATCGGGTAACCAGGTGTGGAGCGGGAACAGCGGCACTTTCACAGCGAAGGCAGCGAAAAATCCGAGGAAAAGCCAGAGAGAAGCGGCAGCGAAGTTCGAAACCTGGCCAGTGCGGATCGCGTTCTGGATCGTAACAAAATCGAAGCTGCCGACTTTGGCGTAGAGCCACAAAATTGCTGCCAGCATAAATACAGACGCAATCATCGTAAACAGGAAGAATTTGACGGCAGCGTAGACCCGCCGTTCGTGCCCGAAGATGCCGATGAGCAGGGCCATGGGGATCAGCGTGGCTTCCCAGAAGAAATAGAAGAGGAACAGATCAAGCGCAGTGAACACGCCGATCAGTGCCGTCTCCAGCACCAGCAGCAGGACAAAGAACTCCTTCACCCGATCGTGAATACGCCATGAGATCAGGACGCACAGCGGCGTCAGAAACGTCGTCAGCAGCACCAGCCACAGGGAGAAGCCGTCGACGCCCATGTGGTAGTGAATATTGGGGCTCGTGATCCATTGGCTGTTGACTTCGAATTGGAAGCCAGGCTGGCTGCGAACCAGATGCGCCGGAAGATGCAGCGAGAGAATGAAGGCGAGTAGCGAGACGACGAGCGCGAACAGGCGAATATCCCGGTCACGCCGCGGAAATAAAACCAGCAACAGTGCGCCTCCCGCGGGAACGAACGTGATCAGACTCAATACGAACGGGCTGAGGGTTTCGATATTCATCGCAGCCCCGTCCACACCATGTAGGCGATGACCACCGCGGCTCCTGCCGCCACCCACCCCGCATAGGAGCGCAGGTTTCCGGACTGCATGTGCCGGACATTGTCGGAGAGATGGCGGGCGCCGTCGGCGCCGTCGTTAATGGTGCGATCGATCACTCCCTGGTCCATTGCTTGCCACAGAATTCTTGCCGAGCCGTCGACGAGTGGCTTGACGAAGAGAACGGCATAGAGCTCATCCACGTAGTACTTGTTGAGAACGGCCCCGTAGAATCCGCCCAGGGCGTCGGCAATCTTTTGGGGTAGCTCCGGATTGCGCAGATACAGCAGCCAGGCGAGGAGAAGCCCCAGCGCGGCTGCCGCCACCGAAACGCCGGTGAACATCAACTCCGTGCCCCGTCCGGTCTCTGTCGCGGGTCCTTCGCTTTCAGGCGGGACCTGCTCTCCCGGAACCGCATGTTCCCGATTCTGAGCAATCGCCGTCGTGTCGAACACGGGCGCAAGGAATTTGTCGAAACGATTTCCCCCCCCCAGCGACCCTGGGATTCCAACCCATCCGCCGGCTAGGGAAAGTATTGCCAGAATCACCAGAGGCAAGAGCATCACCGTGGGACTCTCATGAATGTGGCCGTGTCCGCCATGGCCGGGAGCATCGTGGAGCCCGTGACCTCGACCGTGTTCCGGGCCCGCCGCGACCGCACCGCGATATTCACCGAAGAAGGTCAGGAACAGCAGGCGGAACATGTAAAATGATGTCAGAAAAGCGGTAGAGACCCCGATCAGCCAATAGATCCAACTCGCCTGGTAGGCGCGCCACAGGATTTCGTCCTTGCTGAAGAAGCCCGCCAGCGGCGGTATGCCCGCAATCGCGAGAGTAGCCACCGTCATGGTCCAAAAGGTCCAGGGGATGTGGTGCCGCAAACCTCCCATTCGCCGCATGTCCTGTTCGCCGCCTAAAGCATGGATTACCGATCCTGCTGCGAGGAACAGCAGGCCCTTAAAGAAGGCGTGCGTCATCAGGTGAAAGATGCCGGCCGAGAAGGCAGCCACGCCGCAACCCAGGAACATGTAGCCGAGCTGCGAAATGGTGGAATAAGCGAGAACTTTCTTGATATCGGTTTGCGCAACGCCGATTGTGGCCGCGAACAAGGCGGTGAGCACGCCTACAATCGCCACCAGGGTCAGGGCCTCCGGAGCGCGCTCGTAGATCACGTGAGAGCGCGCCACCATGTAAACGCCGGCGGTCACCATGGTGGCCGCGTGGATCAGGGCTGAGACAGGAGTCGGTCCCTCCATGGCGTCGGGCAGCCAGACATAGAGGGGCAGCTGCGCTGATTTTCCCGCCGCCCCTACCATGAGCAGCAGGCCGATCGCCGTTACCCATCCGGCTCCCGCCGTTTCCGCCTTCATCTGCGCAACTGGAGGAAACACGCGATCAAAGTTCAGCGAACCGAAATGCTTGATCAAAAGGAAGAGACCGATCAGGAAGCCGAAGTCTCCGATACGGTTAACGATGAATGCTTTCTTGCCCGCCGACGCTGCCGAGTCCTTCGTAAACCAGAATCCGATCAGCAGGTACGACGCCAAGCCGACCCCCTCCCAGCCAATGAACAGCAGCAGATAGTTGTCCGCCAATACCAGCGTCAGCATGAAGAACATGAACAGATTCAGGTAGGAGAAAAACCGGTAATACCCGCCCTCTTCCCACATGTAGCCGATCGAATAGATATGAATGAGAAAGCCAACGCCGGTGACAACCAGCAGCATTATCAACGAGAGCGGGTCAAGATAGAAGGCGAAGTCGGCGCTGAAACCGCCCACGCGGATCCAAGGACCCAAAGTCTCCGCGTGTGGAAGGGTTAAGGAAGAGAAGCGGGAGGCGACGTAAAGCGCCCAGGCGAAGGCTCCGCCGCAAAACACTAGCGCAATGAACGAGACTGCCCGCCGAGACGAGCGTCGCCCCATCAAGCCGTTGCTGGCGGCGCCGATTAACGGCAATGCCGGAATGAGCCAAAGGTGCAGGTTGGCCGTCATAGTTTGAGTAGATTCATTTGATCCACGTTCAAAGTCTCGCGGGTGCGATAGACGGCAATGATGATGGCTAGTCCAACCGCCGCCTCGGCAGCCGCAACGACCATGACAAAAAAGACAAACACTTGTCCCCTTAACGCGTGCCAGCGGGCAGCGAAGGCAACGAACGACAGATTCACGCCATTGAGCATCAACTCAATCGACATGAAGATCGTAATAATGTTGCGCTTGATCAGAAATCCGGTAACACCGCAGGCAAACAGGATGCCGCTCAGCACCAGGTAGTAAGAAAGTGGAACCATCAGCCTTGCTCCTTGGTAGCAGGGCGGGGTGTCTCCTCACCTCTGGCCAGGACAACCGCGCCCATGATCGCAATCAGGATGAGCAATGAGGTGACTTCGAAGGGGAGTAGGAAATCGTGGAACAGGAGTTGTGCGATCGTGTTGGGGGGGCCGGGTAGCACACCCACCGAGACCGGACCCGTTCCCGAATAACGCAACAGCGCCCAAGCTACAAGAATGCCGCCCACCAACATGCCGGGGATCCCAAAGACAATTGCCACCCGGCTGCCGCGCGTGCGCTCTTCTTCTCCGGCGTTGAGAAGCATGATGGTGAAGACGAAGAGCACCATGATGGCGCCCGCATAGACAATAACCTGCACCGCAGCCAGGAACTCGGCGCCCAGCAGCAGGTACTCGACCGCCAGTGATGCGAGAACCGCGATCAGCGAGAGCGCGCTATTGATGGGGTGGCGCTGAATGAGCACATTCACCGCTCCCGCCACACAGATCGCGCCAAAGATCGAGAATAGTGCAAGATGAAGCATGAGTTTTCCGGTCGACGGTCTTCAAGTCGCAGGCTAAAAACCCTGAACCCTGATAGCCGACGCCTGAGACCTTTCCTACGCTCTCACTGCCACCACGAGCGCGGTAACCACCAGGTTCGCCACCGCCAGCGGGAACAGAAACTTCCAACCGAAGGCCATCAACTGGTCGTAGCGGAACCGCGGCAACGTGCCGCGCACCCAGATGTACAGAATCATGAAACCGAAAACCTTCAACCCAAACCAGAAAACCGGGAGGATCACCCGCGCCAAGGGCGGACCAACAATCGGGCCGTGCCAGCCGCCCAGGAAGAGCAGCGTGGCCAGGCATCCCACGGTAATCATGTTGGCGTACTCCGCCATGAAGAACATGGCGAACTTCATCGCGCTGTATTCGGTATGGTAGCCGGCGACCAGTTCCGTTTCTGCCTCGGGCAAATCGAAGGGCACGCGGTTGGTTTCGGCATAGGCCGACATCAGATAGATAAAGAAGGCAACTTCCTGGCCGTGAAATACGTTCCAGCGCGGAACGAATCCCCAAAAACGCCCGCCCTGCGCGTCCACGATCTGGCGCAGGCTGAAGCTGCCCGAGACGATCAGTACTCCAATCAGGGACAAGCCGAGTGATATTTCGTAGCTCACCATCTGCGCGCTGGCGCGCAGCCCACCTAATAGCGAATATTTGTTATTCGAGGACCACCCGGCCAGAGCGACTCCATACACACCCATCGAAGTGATACCCAATATGACGAGCAGGCCGATGTTGACGTCGGTGATCTCCAAGGGAATGTGTAGTCCCGCCACATCCACCCAATTGCCGATCGGGATCACGGCAATGGAGCTTACCGCGCAAATCACCGACAGCATAGGCGCCGCGATGTAGAGTGCCTTGTGCACGTGCGGCGGCGTCAGGTCTTCCTTGAAAATGAATTTGAGCCCATCCGCAAGCGGCTGCAGCAGCCCAAAGGGACCGACATAGGAAGGTCCCCAACGGTTCTGAATGTGTCCGAGGACCTTGCGCTCCAGCCAGACGCTGTAGGCTACAGAGGTGAGCAACACGGCGAGCGCGATCACAATCTTGATCACGGACACGATCACGAAAGTGCTAATGCTCAAAGTGCGTTCCTAGGTTGACCTGGGTTGAGACAGCGTTGTTTAGTCGGCGGCAACTTCCGTCTCCACCGGCTTGCGCCTCTGGTTTTCGAGTACCGAGTTCAAGGCGCGCGAATAGCGTCCCAGCGTGCCCGAAGTGAATAAATCGTCGTTCGCGGGCACAATCAGTTCGGGATTGTGCAGAATGCCAGGCCCACCGATCCTGGTGTGCTGGTCGGTGCCCGACAGCAAGGTCCTGCGTGAGACATGGTATCCCGGCACCAGCCGCTGAATTTCATCGAGGATGGCCATGGGATCAAAGGGACTCAGCTTGGTTTCCAGCCCGTGAGCTTCCAGCCACACGCTGTGGCGGTCGGCTTCTCCCGACTGCGCGCCCCGCGACTGCCCCATATCCGCCCACATCCCGCCGCCGAAAGGGACAAGCTTGCGGACATCGAACCCCATTCGCTCCGCGATGCGAACTATGATTTCGAAGTCGGGTTTGGTGCCGGTTACTTCGCCCGCTTTCCGCAAAAGCTGGAGATCACCGCAGGTGTTCGTAAAGGTGCCGGACTTCTCATAGGCATTGGCGCCCGGCAAAACGACGTCGGCGATCAAAGCGGTTTCGGTCAGGAACATGTCCTGCATCACGACAAAACTTTTTGCGAATGCGAACGGGTCGATGTTGAAGCGCGCGACCGGATTGGCGCCGACTACATAAAGCGCCTTGAGTTGGCCGGCTTTGGCCGCGTCGACCATCTGCGGAATGGTGAGGCCGGGTGCATCCGGTAGCCCGCCCCACTCCTCCCGGAATGTCTTCCCCTGAGTTACCGGCAAGTACCCGGGCAGCAGGTCGGGATAGAGGCCCATGTCAGCCGCTCCCCGCGAGTTAGCGTAGTCGCCGAGGCAGACGAACTTTGCTCCGGAAACAGCGGAGCCGACCTTCACCAACCGAGCCATCTCCTCACCGCGCAGTTCCGCCCCAAAGATGATGACCAGGTTCTGCTCGCCGCGAAGCCTATCGCGCAGAGAAAGCAACGCCTCGCGCGGGGTGTTCTCGCTCACAAGCACATCGAGCACGGAGTCGTCTCCCGCAAGCAATGCGACTAGCTTGGCTTCTGAACCGGCGGGAATGTGCGCGAAGGCCGTTGCCTGCCGCCGCAACTTAATGGGCTGCGAGTTGATGACATACAGCCGCGAACGATGCAAGCGCACGTTATTGCGAATCTGCCACGCAAGCAGCGGATGCTGGTTGGTGGGATCATTACCGATTACTAGCATGGCTGGCGCCTTGAAGACATCGCGCATGCTAGCCGTGGCGTCCAGCTTGCCGGCCAGAGCCCGAGCGAAAGCAGGGAAGTCCCCGGTGCGGTGGTGATCGATGTTGTTGGTACCGAGCACCACCCGGGCAAACTTCTGCAGCAGGTAGTTCTCTTCGTTGCTGGTTTTGCTGGAACCGATGACCCCGATCGCTCGGCCGCCCTCTCGACCACAAATCTCCGCGAATCGTCTTCCGATCAGTTCAAACGCTTCTTCCCACGAGGAGGGCGTCAGCCGCCCGTCTTTGCGGATCAGAGGCTGCTTAATGCGTTGTTCATTGTCGACAAAGTCGAACGCGTAGCGGCCTTTAATGCAGAGGAAATCTCCATTGATGCCGCTCTTGTCACGATTGTCCCCGCGAACAATCTCGATCCCGGTGTCGGCGCGGCGCACGCCCAGGGTCGTCCTACATCCGTCGCCACAGTGAGTGCAAGTCGTATCAATGTGCTTCATCTCCCAGGGACGAGTCTTGTAGCGATACGCACCCGAGGTAAGAGCCCCGACCGGGCAGATGTCGATGCACATTCCACACTCTTCGCATTCGAGATGGTCTTCTTTATTGGGCGCAATCACCGAAGCCACGCCGCGGTTCTGTATGCCCAGCGCCCATACGTCCATACCTTCGCCACAAACGCGCACGCAGCGGTAGCACAGGATGCAGCGTGGCCGATCGAAGTAAACGACCGGAGACCACTGCTGCTCTTCGCGATGATTCTTGATATCGATGTACTTGGACTCGGCCGCGCCATACGCAAAAGTCATGTCCTGCAATTCGCACTCGCCGCCGGCATCGCAAACCGGACAGTCGAGCGGATGGTTGCCGAGTAGAAGTTCAACCATAGACTTGCGCGCTTGATGGATCTCGGGCGAATCGGTGGTGACGATCATGCCCTCGCCGATCACGGTGGTGCAGGCAGTCTGCAGCTTGGGCACTTTTTCGATTTTGACCAGGCACATGCGGCAGGCGCCCTGCAACGAGAAGCCCGGGTAATAGCAGAACGACGGCACCTCGATGCCCGCGTTCTTGCACGCCTCAATGAGCAGCGTACCGGCCGGCGCCGTGAGCTTCTTGCCGTCAAGCGTAATGTTTACATCTGCCATAAGTCCCTTGCGTGGCGCCGCCGTTGCGGCGGCGGTGAGGCTGTCGTTCCACCTCGATATCGGTCCGGCAAGACGCCGGCACTAGGCAAATACCGGCAGCTGTTTCACCACGCCTTCCTTCTCAAAAGGGCATGGCCTGCCTTCGAGATGATCTTCGAACTCCTTCCGGAACTTCTTAATGAAGGCGATCGTCGGCATCGCGGCCGCGTCTCCTAGCGGGCAGAACGTCCGGCCCAGCATGTTTTCCGCCAGGTACTGGATGTTGTCGATGTCCTTCTTAACTCCCTCCCCGGCATGGAATCGGGCAAGCGTCTTCTTCAGCCAATCCGTGCCCTCGCGGCAGGGAATGCACCACCCACAGCTCTCGTGTTGGTAGAACTGCATGGTACGCAGGGCAAATTTCACCATGCACGTGCTGTCATCGAGCACGACCACCCCACCGGAACCCAGCATCGAGCCCGCTTTCATCAACGAGTCGAAATCCATAGGTACATCAACTTCCTCGGCGGTAAGACAGGGAGTCGAGGCACCGCCCGGTACGACTGCCTTGAGTCGCCGGCCATCAGCGATGCCGCCCGCCACTTCATAAATCATCTTTTTCAAGTTGTAGCCCATAGGCAGTTCGTAAACGCCCGGACGCGCCACATGGCCGCTCAGGCAAAACAGGCGCGTGCCACCGTTTCTCGGCGGTCCCAGACTGGCATACCACTCGGCGCCGCCCAGAATGATGTGCGGGACGCTGGCCAAAGTCTCAGCATTATTAATGATGGTAGGGCCGCCCCAGAGGCCCACGACGGCGGGGAAGGGAGGACGGATCCGAGGAATGCCTCGCTTACCTTCCAACGACTCCATCAGGGCTGACTCTTCGCCCACTTCGTAAGCGCCTGCGCCTCCGTGCCAGTACACATCGAAATCATAGCCGCTGCCGAAAATGTTCTTGCCCAGAAACCCGCGTGCATAGGCATCCTTGATTGCCTTCTGCATGATGTTCGACAAATATCGGTACTCGCCGCGGATGTAGATGTAGCCGACGTGGGATTCGACCGACAGACCGGCAATCACCACCCCCTCGATGACCGAATGCGGGTCGTGCTCGAAAATCAGGCGGTCCTTGCAGGTGCCGGGTTCGCTCTCGTCGCCGTTGCAGAGCACGTATTTCGGCCTGGGTGATTGCTTGGGAACGAACGACCATTTCATGCCGGTGTTAAATCCGGCGCCGCCCCGTCCCCGCAGACCCGAGTTCTTCACCTCGTTGATGAGCGCGTCAGGCCCAATGCCAAGCGCTTTTTGCACGGCCTTGTAGCCGTCGAGCTCGAGGTAGCGATCGATATCGGTCGCCCCCTGGCCGAAGCGCTTGGAGACGATCTTTACCTCGTCGGGATGGGAAACCAGATCAGCCATGGTTCATTTCTGATTTCTGATTGCTGATTACCCGTTTTCGGTTCAGGAATCAGCAATTTTCCTGCTGGTGCACTTTTCTCCTGTAGTCCTGTAAAACTTCGTTCATCCTCTCCGGCGTCAGATTTTCGTGGAAGTCGTAGTTGACCTGTGCCGCGGGCGCCCAACTGCAAGCGCCAATGCATTCGACTTCCTCCAAAGAGAACAACCCGTCGCGCGTTGTGCCTTTATGACCGATTCCCAGTTTCCTCTTGCAGTGATCGAGAATCTCCTCGCCGCCGCGCAGCATGCAGGCAATATTGGTGCAGACCTGCACGTTGAATTTTCCACGCGGCTGGGTGGTGAGCATCGAGTAGTAGCTGATCACGTTGCGGATTTCCAGATCAGTAAGATCGAGCCGCTGGGCCATTTCCGCGATGAGTTCGTCGGTCAGGTAGCCCAGCTCGTCTTGCGCATAAAGCAGGCTGGGAACGAGCACCGAACGCTTGGTCGGATAATGGTTGATCATCGCATGGAAGCGTTGTTCGAATTGATCCGATAATTTCATTTAGGGCCACCCCTACCGGGCTTGTTCCATCTTTTTGAACTTACCCAGGGCTTATGCCCCGGGGTAACCTATTTCACCCTCCGGGGCTGTGGTCTACGAACGACTTTGATCGATCGCGCCCAAGCAAGCAAAAAAGGCACTCCCATTTCTACCGATCGATCTCACCCAGCACAATATCGATGCTGCCAATCGCGGCGACCACGTCGGCAATCAAACGCCCTTCGCACATCTTCGGCAAGGTCTGAAGATTCGCGAGGCAGGCGGAGCGCATGTGCACTCGATATGGCTTGGCGGTACCATCGCTCACCACGTAGTAACCCATTTCACCGCGCGGCGATTCCACGGCCTGATAAACCTCGCCCGCCGGCACCGTGAAGCCCTCGGTGATGATCTTGAAGTGATAGATCATCGCCTCCATTTGCGTCTTCATCTTTTCGCGGTCGGGCAGCACAACTTTGGGCGCGTCTGCCTTGGTCGGGCCTTCCGGCATGCCGTCCAGCGCTTGCCTCACGAGGGCAATCGACTCTCGCAACTCCTGCACGCGAATTATGTACCGGGCAAAAACGTCGCCTTCGGTTGCGACCGGCACTTTGAATTGGAATTTCTCGTAGCTCGAGTAGGGCATATCACGCCGCAAATCAAAATCCACACCGCTTCCGCGCAACGTTGGGCCAGAAGCGCCTAAAGCCACGGCATCCTCGGCAGTAATTCGTGCCACGCCCTTGGTGCGCATCGTCCAGATCGGATTATGGGTGAGCAGATCTTCGTACTCGTCCACCCGGGCAGGGAAGCGGCCCGCGAATTCCTTCACCTTCTCGAAGAATCCCAGCGGGGGTTCCAGGGCCACCCCCCCGATGCGGAAGTAGGAGGTCATCATCCGTTGGCCGCTTACCATTTCGAATAGCCGCAACACGTCTTCGCGTTCTCGGAAACAGTATAGGAACACGGTCAGCGCGCCGATATCCATGGCGTGCGTGCCCAGCCAGACCAGATGCGAGTTGATCCGGGTCAGTTCATTCAGCATCACGCGCAGCCACTGCGCCCGCGGCGGGATCTCCAATCCCAGCAACTTCTCTACTGCCAGCACATAGCAGAGATTGTTGGTCATGGGGCAGAGGTAGTCGATGCGGTCGGTGAGCGGCACTACCTGTTGATAGAACTTGGCTTCGCAGGTTTTCTCGATTCCCGTGTGCAGAAATCCGAGGTCCGGCATGATCCGGACTACGTTCTCGCCCTCGATCTCCAGCAGCAATCTCAGCACGCCGTGAGTCGAGGGGTGCTGCGGGCCCATATTCAGGATCATGGTGCGATCCTGACCGGGTTCAATCCTCGGGGTTGGAGCCAGGTGAGCCATGGCTAGCGGTAGCCCTCCACTGGGTAGTCCTTGCGCAAAGGATGGCCTTCCCAGTCCTCTGGCATTTGGATGCGGCGCAGGTAGGGATGTCCGGAGAAACGGATCCCGAAGAGGTCAAAAACCTCCCGCTCAAAGAAATTAGCGGCGGGCCACACGGAAGTGACAGATTCCACAACCGGGCTACTGCCGTTCAAGCGGACTTTCAACCGTACTCGCTCTCGGTTCGGGATCGAGAGTAGCTGGTAGATAACCTCAAACCGAGGTTCCGAGGGATACCAGTCCACGCAAGTCAGGTCAGAAAGGAAGTTAAACGGGCATTTCGCCTGATCGCGCAGCAGGGCGCAGACGTCGCGAATGAAGGAGCGTTCGATCGAGAGTGTGAGTTCGTCGCGATCGTATCTGGCGGCTTCGACGGCAGCAGGTTTCCAGGCCAAGATGCGGGCCAGCGCCGGATGGCTCTTAAGTTGTGCGACATCAGTGATAGCGGGCCCGAGAGGCATCTAACCTCTCCCTCGCGCCCGAGACGGACCCCAGTCCAAAACTCCTTTTTTCCAGATGTAGACGAAGCCGACCAGCACGATGCCGATGTAGACCAGCATCTCCCAGAACCCGAACATCTTCAGATCCCGCAAGATGACCGCCCACGGGTAGAGGAACACCGCCTCCACATCGAACAGAATGAACATCATAGCCACTAGATAGAATTTGACCGAGAAACGTTCCCGGGCGTCGCCCAGTGGGGTCATGCCGCACTCATAAGGAGAGAGCTTGGCGCGAGTAGGTTTGCGATAGCCGAGAATTGCCGACAGAGCCACGATCGCCGCCGCCAGCAAACATGCCGCGAGGAAATGCATCAGTAACGGCAAATAGGGGGCGAAGTAATTGTCCGGCATAAAGGAGCTATATATAATTCCGGCACAGACACGACGCTAAACCGTCTAGATTAGAATTCGCATCCGTTCAGTGTCAAGCGAGCGGGCGGAGTCGCTGGGCATCAGGCCACTATGGAGAGTTTCCGCCGTATTATTGGCGCGATCAGCAAAAAAAGATCCCATGATTTTCGGGTTCAACACCGACGTGAAGCACGGCGATACTGTGTACCACGTGCAAAGCGAAGCCCGCCAGGCGGAGTTTCTGTTCCAGACCCAGGTGTTTGTGCGGGGCCGTTGCATCGGAAAACGGGCGACTTCTTACGCCGACCGCGCCACTGATCCGTTGTTTACGGACAAGCAGAAGGAAGCCCTGCTCCGCGACCAGCACCGCTACGTGCTCGATTCCATCCGGGAAGGGAAGCTGGAGAGCGTTCTCGACAAGCGCGAGAGTCCCGAGGTACTGGCCGCCATCAAGGAACTGGACCTGGAATGGATTAATGCTGAGTCGGTTCACTCGAACCGAGGCCTGCTCATAAAACTGCGCGTAACGGAAGGCGGAGCAGCGGTCGAAGGCGCCAGGCTGGTTTCGCGCTTCGGCCGGCCAGAACGCGAACCCTTATATTTCCAGGCGATTAGCGATGCGAGCGGTACTGCCGAGATCAAGCTGGAGCTCGAAGAATCCGCGCTCCGAGACTCTTCTGTCCTGGTGCAGGCCGATTACAGAGGCCGCACCGCAACCCGCAAGTTCCGGCTAAAGAGGGTGTAACACCGGTGTGCTGCCCGTACGCCGGTTTGGTCTTGCTTGCTCGAATTTAGCCTTGCCTTGCGAAAATCAACACCAGATGAAACTGGAGATCAACGGGGAAGAGAAGAGCTTCGAGTGGCCACTTACGCTCTTGTCGCTGATCGAACAAATGGGCCTGAAGCCTGATCGTGTTGCCGTAGAGCTGAACCGCGAGATCGTGTCTCGTGACCGGTGGGCGCAAACCAACCTTGCCGACGGTGACCGGCTCGAGATCGTGCATTTCGTAGGTGGCGGCCGCAATTCTTGCTCGGCGTCCTCGGCGGCAAATCTGGATTTCCCCCCAGGAACTCCCCTAGTCACCTCCGAAATCCACTAATCTGTTCTTGACAGGACACATTCTGGCCCTAGAATGCTTTAAACATTATTTATAGCTTGTGTTTAAAACATTTGCGAGCGAAATGGACAGACGGTTCACATCCAATGAGGTGGTAGCCCTTACCGGTATCACTCCCCGCCAGCTGCAGTGGTGGGACGAACGCGGGATCGTGGTCCCGGCTCGGGAAGGGCACCGGCGCCTGTATTCGATGGGTGACCTGGCGGAAGTGGCGGTCATTTGCGAATTACGACGTCGGGGCTTCCCTCTGCAACGGGTGCGCAAGGTGATGCATTTGGTGCAGCGGGAGTTCGGGAAAAGACTGGCCGAAACGGTGAGCGGCGCCTCCGAGTATCACCTGCTCACGGACGGGAGAACCATTTATCTGGAAACGTCGGCGCGTCAGATTGTCGACATTCTGAAAAATGCCCGGCAGCCCATGCTGTCCGTCTGCCTGAGCGACGCAGTTCGCCAGATACAGGCAGAGGTCCGCGGCGCCAAGAAACGGAGCGGTTCGGTTTTGCCGGGAGGCGCAAGAAAAACGGCTTCATAGCAGGAGATTTGGATCCACTGGAGGGCACATGGTGGGAGAACTGAATATCCTGAGTGAATGGATCCCGGAATATATGGAGCCGGGCACGATCTTCGTGCTGGAGAACGCCGGTGAGGTGGGTGAAAAGGAAGATCCTTACTGGGCCGTCTTATCCTGTCCCGCCTGCGGCACATTGGGTCTGGTTACCCGCAAGCAGATCGCAGGCTTGTTGCCGGTGATCTGCGGCTCGGATCAATGCTCAGCCCAGTTCTTTATCAACGACAGCGATGTCGTGCCAAGAAAGCCGTTCTAACGTCTTTTCAGATCAGAGAAGAAGCCGAGAGAAATCGAGGAAGCCTGCGCTTCGCTCCCGGGACAAGGTACGGTTCTAGCCTCTTCCCGCTTTGACCCTGTCCAGCGGAATCGGCACTTGTTCGACAATTTCTATTCCGAAGCCTTCCAACGCGGCCACTCTTCGAGGGTGATTGGTCAGCAGCCGGATTCGCCGCAGGTTTAGGTCGGAGAGAATCTGCGCCCCAATACCGATTTCACGTTGCGTCTTGCGCTCGCTTTCGGGCAAAGATGGCAGTCGTTGGTCGCGATGAAAAGCAAGCAGCGTCTTCTCGCCGATCCGCTCGACTGAGAATCCCTTTGAGGTCTGATGCAAGTAGATAAGCGCTCCCCGCCCCTCCTGCGCGATGGCACGCATCGAACCTTCGATGGTGGGGTGGCAATCGCAACTGGTAGCGCCGAACACGTCGCCCATCAGGCAGTGAGCGTGCATGCGCACCAGGACCGGCGTTGGACTGTCTTCGATCTGGCCTCGGACCAGCGCCACTTGGGACTCGCTGCCATCCACCTCGCTCTCATACGCAACCAAGCGAAACTCACCATACAGGGTTTCTACCAGCGCCTCGCCGACCCGGTGAACGTAGCGCTCGTGGGCCATTCGGTAGCGAATCAGCTCGGCCACGGTGAGCATTTTCATCTCGTGCATGCGGCAGAACTCGATGAGGTCGGGAATGCGCGCCATCGAGCCATCGTCCTTCATGATTTCGCAGATGATTCCTGCCGGGACGAGGCCGGCAAGGCGGGCGAGGTCAACGGAAGCTTCCGTTTGCCCGGCGCGTACCAAAACACCGCCCTTGCGGGCGCGCAGCGGGAAAACGTGTCCCGGCCGCGCCAGATCGGCCGGGCGCGTCGCTGGATCAATGGCTACTTTGATCGTGCGTGCGCGATCATAGGCCGAGATACCGGTCGTAATACCTGCGCGGGCGTCAATCGCCTCGCAAAAGGCTGTGCCGTACTGGGACGTGTTCTCGGCTGTCATGGGACCGATGCGCAGGTGCTCCAGCCGCTCTTCCGTCATGGCCAGACAGATCAAGCCCCGCCCGTGTTTGGCCATGAAGTTGATCCCGTCGGGAGTCACCCTCTCGGCGGCGAGAGTAAGGTCGCCTTCATTCTCGCGGTCCTCGTCATCGACGACCACGATCATGCGGCCGGCGTGAATTTCTTCGATCGCCGTGGGAACATCCGTGAAGGGTGACGGCGAACTCATTCTAGAGGCGATTGTAGCAAAAACCGCCGAGACCTAAGCTGCCGTGTAGACGAGCCGGATGATCCAGAAGACGATGGCGGCGACCATCGCAGAGGCAGGAATGGTAAGAATCCATGCCCAGACTATGCGGCGGGCCACCCCCCAGCGAACTGCGGAAAGCCGGTGCACGGCGCCCACCCCGACGATCGCGCCTGTGATGGTGTGCGTGGTGCTCACCGGAATCCCGGCCAAAGCCGTGCCGAACAGAGTCAGTGCGCCGGCACTCTCCGCGCAGAAACCGCCAAATGGTTTGAGTTTGGTGATTTTCGACCCCATGGTGTGCACGATCCGCCAGCCCCCAAAATAGGTTCCCAAGGCGATAGCGGTGTGCGCGCCTAGAATAATGGGCCAGTGATACCGTCCCCAATTCAACGACATGTCAACCTTGCTTATGTAACCGGCGGTGTAGAGGGCGCCGGCCACGATGCCCATCGTCTTTTGAGCATCATTGCCTCCATGGCCGAGGCTGTAGGCCGCAGCCGACAGGAGTTGCAGTTTGCGAAACCAGGTGTCGACCTGGCGCGGCGATGCGCCACGCATGACCCAATAGGTGAGAATCGTGAAAATCAAAGCGAGCACTAGGCCAAGAATCGGTGCCACAACTATGAACACGAGCGTCTTGGTCCAACCTTCTGGCAGGATGACGTCAAAGGCCTGGGAGAAGCCGCGATTGAGCGCGGCGCGCGCCATCGCCGCACCCGCGTATCCGCCGATCAGGGCGTGGGAAGAAGAAGTAGGCAGACCCCACCACCAGGTCAGCACGTCCCACACGATGGCGCCCAGCAGACCCGCAATCACCACGTATTGCGTGACGTCATCCAGCCGGATCATGCCCTTGCCGATGGTGTGGGCGACGGCGGTTCCGAGAAAGAAGGCGGCCACAAAGTTAAAAAACGCTGCCCAGAGCACGGCGAGTCTTGGGGACAGCACCCGCGTCGAAACCACCGTCGCGATGCTGTTGGCTGCATCGTGAAACCCATTGAGAAAATCAAAAAGGAGAGCTGTGATGACCGTGATGAGGAGAACCACGAGTCCCGTGTTCACCGGCAGCGGTACCTCTTGTGGTTTGCTGTTTTGAGACCTGGAAACATTCAGGCACTCTTCAGAGTCACGGCTTCCAGCACGTTGGCTGCGTCTTCCGCCTTGTCGGTGGCGTTTTCCAGCACCTCGTACAACTCCTTGATCTTGATCAAGCGGATCGGATCTCTCTCCTGATCGAACAGCAATGCGATGGCTTTGCGGCTGACGCGGTCCGCTTCATTTTCCAGCCGGTTGACCTCAACGCAGTGTTCCAGCACCATCTGATTTTTTTCCAGCAGGGAAACACCCACTGCCAGTTCCTCACTCTGCTGGATGATCAATCCAGCAAGTTCGGCGGCAGCCGGCGGAGGGTCGGCGATCTTGTAAAGAATGAGGCGCACGGCGGCAGCGTTGACAAAATCGAGCACGTCATCCAGGGAAGAAGCCAGGCGATGAATGTCTTCCCGATCAAAGGGAGTAATGAAAGTCTGGTTCAGCTTTGTGATGATGGCGTGAGTCATGTCATCGCCCCGATGCTCGATTTCTTGCAGTTGCTGGACGCGCGCCGCATTCTCACGCGGATCTTCCAGAATATTCTTCAGCAGCCGTGCACCTTCGGTCAGGTTGCTGGAGACCTGGTTGAACAGGTCGAAGAACTTGGTCTCCCGGGGGATCAGGCGGAGCATTGGTTTGGGGCTCCTTGGTCGTAAGCGCAGATTGGATGCGGAGGTGACGAGCCGCATCAAAACCACTTAATATCTCATGCGGTTTCGGAGAGCGTCAAACCTTGGAGCTCGGATGTTGCTGTTTTGGGCAAAATGCCAGGACGCTGGTGCCTGGTTCAGCAAGACGCGGACCCACGCATCCATCGCGGGCGTGCTCCTGGTGCTTTGTTTTGGCCCAGGGCAGTGCTCTTCTGAAAGCTTCGCACAGCCGAGTTTCGCGCCGCCCCTCGACAAAGTAACTGAGCTCGGCTTGAAGTATCGCGTTATTGCGGCCCTTGGCGACAGACTTCCGTGCGAACCTCAATTGTCCACCCTGGTCGAGCGCGCGCGCAAGGAATTTCCAGAAATCAAGAAAGACCGTGTGGCTTTTCACGTCATTTTGGAGCATCTCGGTCTCAAGAAGGCAGTCAAATTTTCGGATGATGAGAAACTTCTGGTGTACCGCGACTATCGGGAATTGAACGCAATACATTTTGCGCCTTCAGGAGACAAGTACAGAGTCACCTTCGGGCCGCCACTTGAATGTCGGCAGTACGCATCTCCACGAGAGGTCTTCATCGATCGACAAGGGAGGGTTGGCGGAGGTACCGAGTCAGTACATCATGATGTCTCGCCGCCGCTCAGAGAGTTAGGGGACCGGGAACAGCCGCAATCTGCGCCAACCCCTATTGCAAAGGTCAGCTTGCCGTATTTGCGATACCGCCTTCTGAGTCATTTCGGGCAAGCAGGGGTCTGCGGCCCTCCTGTGATTGGTGCCGATGAGAAACTGCGGCAGATTCGGGCGTTTGCGGAGATCGAACAGGATTCCGCGACCCTGAACGCGGTCCTAAGCCACCTGGGCTTGGAAGGCCGCCAAGAACTATCCGATGAGCAAAAACTTGCGGTTTTCCAGGAATACGAAACCCTGCGCGCCATCGATCTGGAACTTTTGGCAAGCAAGTATGCATTCAGCATGAATGTCCTGATGCCCGAGCGTAGCGGAACCAGCTTTGGCAAGAGTGGGGATAGGGTTCACGGCCTAGTTGACCGGCAAGGCAGAATCAGCGTTCTAAGGCGAAACCCGATTGTTCTGGCTTGTCCGAAGTGATCCTTTCAAGGATCCCAAATGCCTTTTCAGCAAGTGCACTCTACATCACGTGCGGCGGATTAGGGAACAGCAAAGGCTCCAGCACCATGCGGCGGGCCTCGTCGAGCGTGATCCGCTGATCGGCGGAATACAAGTCGACGCCTGCCAGTCGCGATCTCCGCATGGAGAAGAAGCCTCCTTCGGGCACGGCTGTGTTCTCCTGTTCGGCTTCATAGGTGTACTGAATGGTATGGGCCTCGGGATCAACTGCGATCATGGCAGCGATTCCCGCAGAAGGATTGGAAATCCGGCACTGGTTCTTTCTCTTACGCACGGCTGCTTCGCCGCCTAGCTCGCGGTACTCCTCTACGTCTCGCAGTAGTCCATTGAGGAACTCGGCCCACTTACGATCAACGAGCAACTCCAAGCGTCCCTCGTCAGCGCCCTCATCATTCTGCTCGCGATGGTGAGACTCGACTCGACGTTCGAATTGTTCTTCTATCCAGCCCACAACCTGAACCCACGTTAAGCGCGAATGATTTTTAGATGCCGGTGCCCCAGCGATAGGTAGGCTGGCGACGGGACTCGGTCTTGCCCGCCCTGCAATTGGTAGGTATTTTGCTGATGGCGAGAAAATGCGCGACGTAGCGGAACTGTGCCGCCTGCATCGATAACTGTAACACTGCGCCTGAGCTACGCCACCTGGCCCTTACCGGCCCTTACGTTCTCGCAGCCGGCGATAAGTCTCGATGCGGCGACTCAGTTTTCGTTTCACCTGCTCCTGCTCTCGGCGCGCCGCTAGTTCCAGCTTATTGATGAGCCTGGCCAGCTCTCCCGGATCTCGCTTGTCGACCGGCCCGGGCCGCAGTTCGTTCCAATCCTGTTCGTTCATGACCATAATCAATTTATTCCTCTCTGTTACACTTTCCGACGCGTTCCTCGAGTTCCATGAATCCACCTCCTGCGTACTATTCGGCGAGTGAACCTCCCGAAGCCGCTGCCGTCGACGTGGGGATCTCATCGTCATCCGAGGGCTGATCCTCAAGGTTCAGGGCCGGCGCGGAAGGGCTAAGAGCCTGCACAATATTGTTCCGCACTGCATACAGAACTACCTCGCTAATCGAGTGCAGCCCTAGTTTGCCCATGATATTGCTGCGGTGAGTCTCCGCCGTCTTCACACTTAGCTGAAGAATCAGCGCCACCTCTTTGGTACTCTTTCCCTCCGCCAGTAACTGCACAACCTGGCGCTCGCGTCGAGTCAGGACGTCCTTACCGTTCGAGCGATGCCGGCCTCGCAGGCTGGTACTGAAACATGTCTGCGCAACTCGGGTGGAAAAGAACGTGGAGTTGTGCTGCAAGGCTTCGACAGCGTTCATCAGCTCCCGTGCCGCATCAGACTTCAGGATCAGCCCACGGGCGCCTGTTTCCCGCACTGCGCGTATCACCTGCTCGGATTCATAGATGGTCATGAAAAGGATTTTCTGGTGAGGCGCGCGGCGCAGAATCTGACGCGCAGCGTCGAGACCGTTCAGGTTCGGCATTCCAATATCGAGCGCGACGATATCCGGCTTCAGGTCGGAAACCTTGCTCACCGCTTCCCATCCATCCGCGGCTTCTCCGCAGACTTCCCATCCGGGTCGCGATTCCAGCAGCACACGTAAGCCATGCCGGACAACTTCGTGGTCATCAGCAATCAAAATTCGGAGCTTAGGCATTAACTTCCTCCTGCGAATCGAGGCCAACTCGAAGCCAGAGGTGACAATCGGCACGGCCGAGCCCCCTGGAATTCTGTAAATGTGCCGGGGGCTGCCATTTTTCCCGGAACACCGGGGCGTGGCGGCCTCTTCGGCATATATGCAGTATAGGTATGAGAGGAGGAGACGGCAATTAGCGATGTGCTGGTTTTTACAGGGAAAAGATACCCAAGTCGGAGTAGGTAAAGTGCCCTATTGATCTGTGGAAAAGCTCGGGCCGAGGAACAGCTACGCAGCGATCAACCCGACTCGGATCGCATAGCGGACAAGTCCCGCAGTTTCATGAATATCCAGTTTTCTCATCAGGCTGGCGCGGTGCGCGGAGGCGGTCTTAACGCTGATTCCCAGCGTAGACGCCACTTCCTTGGTGCTCTTGCCCTGCGCCACCAGCTGGAGCACTTGAGTTTCACGCGAACTGAGGTTGGAATGGGCAGGCTCCTGGCCACTGGCTTGATAAGCTTTCACCACCGCCTGAGAGACTTCGGGGCCGAGATAAGTAGAGCCGGCAGAGACCGCCCGAATCGCCTCAATTAGGTCTTTTCCCGCGCGCGATTTCAGTATGTAGCCGGAGACCCCTGCCCGCAGCGCGTCCAGCACATACTGGTCGTCACGATACATCGTAAGAATGATGGTGCGGGTAAACGGAGAGACCTTCGCGATCTCCCGGCAAGCCTGGATGCCGCCGAGCAACGGCATGGAGAGATCAAGTACTCCAATCGCCGGCTTAAATTCCTTGGCTAACCGGACTGCTTCGAAGCCGTCGGAGGCTTCACCCACAACCTGGAACCCGTGGTCTTCCAACAGCGCCCGAAACCCTTCGCGAACTACTTCGTGATCGTCGGCCAGCAGAATTCGCACCGGCATCAGGCTCTTGCCTTCCGCTATCGACGTAGGAGGTGACCATTCCTTCATAGCGCGACTCCGATGCGAGCAAGACGAGAGACAACTTGGCAATTGTTGTCCGCAGACAAACACAGGGTAAATACAGACAATGCTGTAGGCGATGGGGATGGCATTCGACACTCGCTATAGCCGTATAATTTAATTTATACGCTTCCAGCGTCAATCCCATGCGCTAGAGGGGTGGTTATGCAAAATCGCTATGCTCTTGCCGCCCTACTGTTCACGATGGCACTACCGGCTGCCACCAGCTCCTTGCAGATTGAAATCAAAGAGTACGACATTCCTACCCCACATGCGCGCCCCCATGATCCTGCCGTGGGCGCCGACGATTCCCTTTGGGTGACCGAACAGATGGCCAACAAGCTTGGACGCCTGGACCTGAAGACAGGGCAGTTTAAGGAGTTCCCGCTGAAAACGCCGGATTCCGGGCCACACGGGCTGGTCGCCGATAAGGATGGCGGCATCTGGTTTGCGGCGATTTTTAAGGGCTATATCGGCAAGCTCGATCCACATACCGGCGCGGTCACCGAGTATCGCATCCCTGATCCGCGCGCCAAAGATCCTCACACCCCGGTGTTCGATCAGTCGGGAATTTTATGGTTCACCCTGGAGGAATCGAACTTCATCGGGCGACTGGATCCGAAATCGGGCGAGATTAAGGTCAAAGAAGTCCCGACTGCCCACGCCGTGCCCTACGGCATTGTGGTCACCTCCGACGACACCCCCTTTTTCTGCGAATTCGGCACCAATAAACTGGCCAGCATTGATCCTAAATCGATGGCCATCCGTGAATATCCGCTGCCCGAGGGCGCCCGGCCTCGCCGTTTGACGCTGGCTACCGACAACACCATTTACTACTCCGATTACGCCCGAGGATACTTGGGGCACTTTGATCCCCGAACCGGAAAGGTTCGAGAATGGGCTTCTCCTGGCGGCTCCAGCTCGCGGCCATACGGTATCACCACCACACCGGACGGTATGATCTGGTATAGCGAGTCGGGCGTGCAGCCCAACACCTTGGTGCGCTTCGACCCCAAGACGAAGACATTCGCCGAGCGAGAGATTCCTTCCGGCGGTGGGGTGGTCCGCAATATGGCGGCGAGCTGGGACGGGCGAGTCTATCTGGCGTGCAGCGGCGTGAACAAGGTGGCGGTCGCAACCCCGCGGACAGCCATCAGAGAGCACCCAGAAACCAGCAAGATAAAATGATCTCTGTCCTTATGTCGGGAGAAACGGGGCGGGCCAAAGTGTGGGACCGATGGTTAGGTCAGTCGGTCACCGGCAAATTCCCCCTGCGCCAGTGCTTGGGTGGCTCAGACCAGAGCGCTACGTTCCTAACCGAACGCGAGAGCCAGAAAGCTACCATAAAGCTGATTCCGGCAGGCTCGGCGAACGCAGATCGCCAGCTCGCTCTCTGGAGTTCGGCCGCACTGCTGTCGCACCCCCATCTAATTCGGCTCTTCGACGTGGGACGCTGCCGGCTCGGCAACAGCGAGTTCATTTTCGTGGTCATGGAGTACGCGGAAGAGAACTTGGCGCAGGTTCTTCCCCTTCGCGCACTGACTGAGGTCGAGGCGCGCGATCTGCTCGAGCCAACGCTTGAGGCACTTGCCTACCTTCACCAGCAGGGTTTTGTGCATGGTCGCTTAAAGCCAAGCAACATCCTGGCCGTCAAAGAGCAGCTCAAACTCTCCAGCGATGGGTTGTCGCGCCCGGGCGAACCCTATCAGGGAGCAGGGAAGAACAGTGCCTGCGATGCGCCGGAGCGGGCAAGGGGACAAATTTCGCCGGCCGCGGACGTTTGGTCGCTCGGTGTCACGCTGGTCGAAGCGTTGACGCAACATCTACCGCCTTCTAACGCCAGCGCCGAGCCGGTTGTGCCGCAGAAATTGCCAGAACCCTTTCGTGAAATTGCGAGTGCATGTCTGCACCGCGATCCTCGGCAGCGGGCGACCCTTACGGCAATCACGGCAAAGCTCAAGCGGGCATTGCCAGCGCCAGACCAGGGCGCTCCCGAATCCCACGATGCCGCGCTAAGGCGTCGTCTCATTCTCCCAATCGTTGCCGCTTTCGTGATCATCGCCGTGCTAGTGGCAGATCCGCGATTCTTGCATCGAACTCAGAAGCTGGTGCCACCTGCTCCGGCCAGGCCTGAGCAGCGGAAAGCTCGGCCGAAAGCGGAACAGAGTTTAACCCTGAACGCACCCGAGCCGTCAAGAGTGCCCGCCAAGCCTACCCCTGCTCGACCACAGTCTGGGGACGCGAGAATTGCGGAAACCGGCAATATCCCGCCGCGGTCCGGCATCGTTGCACGGGTCTTGCCTACGATTCCCGAGAGTGCGAGAAAGACGATTGAAGGAACCCTACGAGTCACAATTAGAGTTCACGTAGATCTGTCTGGCAACGTGGCGAGCGCGGAGTTCGATTCTGTCGGTCCGAGCAGTTACTTCGCTCGCCTTGCCATGCAGGCTGCAAAAAAGTGGAAATTCCGACCGGCGCCGGAGCCGCGAGACTGGGTTTTGCGCTTCGGTTTTCGGAGAACCGGGGCCGACGTCACTCCGGTTCAGGCGACGCGCTAGCCGCTGTCTCGAGAAGAGTTATGCCTCGGACTCTGTACCTTTTACACCCTAGTGTGTCCGTCCTAGCTGTGTAAGGATTGCTTCCCCCAGCACTTTTTCGCCTAAAGAGCTTAGTCTGCCGCATCTTGCGTTTGGCACGCATCGTGCCTGCGGCTAATAGGTCTCGAAAAGACATTCCCTCAGCATGGCGCAGCCGTAATACATTGATCTTGCCCACCTCTGAGCAAAAGGAGCAAGCCATGGCCCGAAGATCTTTAATCCTCTGCCTTGACGATGAACGGAATGCACTCGAAGGCCGCAAGCAACTTTTGGAGGGACACGGATGCGAAGTGTTGGTCACGACCAGCCCACAAGAAGCTTTGCGGCTATTTGTCACAAATCCGGTGGACCTGGTCCTTTTGGATTTTCACATGCCGGAAATGAACGGAGATGTCGTAGCGCGACGAATGAAGGCAAGCAAAGGTGACGTTCCGATCGCGATGCTGTCGGCCGACGAAGAACTTTCGGAAACGTTGTTGCAGGCGGTAGACGCTTTTATCTCCAAGAGTGAGCCTCCTCGTCATCTATTAAAGGTAATTGAGCAGCTGCTGAACCTGCGAACCCTGTTTGCTCCGCTCGATGATTCAGAACCTGGAGAGCAAACCAAACGCATCGCGTAGAATTATGCGGCCAAGTCAATTTTGGTGATGTCCTCTGGTTCGCGTTTCTCTTCCGGGTTGCCCTCTTTGCTTTTTTTGGCCAGTTCCGCATTCAACTCGGCGCCCACCAGCATGGCAAAACCTGTCCAATAGAGCCACGTCACCAGCGCCATGGCGGCACCCAGCGTGCCATAAGTCTTATTGAAGTTCGCGAACTGACGAAAGTAGACCCCCAACAGGTAAGACAAGCCGATCCAGGAGCCAACCGCCAGCGCTGCACCTGGTAGTGTTGCCAGAAAGCGCTGTTTCACATTGGGAGCGAGAAAATAGAGAGCCTCAACGGCAAGAATCGTGAATCCTACGGCGACGGTCCAGTGAATGTAGGGCCACAGAAAAACGAACAAGCCGGAAAGGTGAACTCGAGCCGCAAGCCATTCCCCAAAACGTGGACCCACTACCATCACCGAGAGCGCAATCAGCAGCAGAACTCCGGTGAGAAACGCCAACCCAATCGCCAGCGGTCGCGTTTTCCAGAACGGACGGTCATCCTGGACTTCATAAGCCAGATCCAAAGCTTCGATAGCTGCAGCAAAACCACCCGAAGCCGCCCATATCGTACCCAGGATTCCGAACGAGAGGAAGGTTCCCCGATTGGGTGTGATCACGTCGGATAGGACTCTCCGAACCAGGCCCATGCTATCGCCTGGCAAAAAATGCGACATCAGCCCAGCGATTGGTTGAAGAGGTCCGGCACCGGTAGATACGCTACAACCGCAGACAGGCAGACAGGAAGATCAAGGCCGGGAACAGCGACAACACAAAGTAGTAGGACAGGGCGGCCGCCATTTGCAGAGTATGGTTCCGCATGACATCCGTGTAGGTCCGAACCAGCGCACGTCTTAAGTCGGCTATCCGCACCAAACCCTTAGATGCGGGCACGCTCCGGAGCCGTTTGCGGGCAACTCTAACTCCGGAGCGGCTGAGCCGAGTGCGTTGGAGCGCCGAAATCCCAGAAGAATAATGGTTTCTCGGAGCACCGCTCAGCGGTGCCGTCGGCGCAAGAGTAAAGCCCATGGTGTCAAGCCTTGGGGCACCGTTCCTCATAATTCACGAAGCGATTCGCCTTCGAGCCTCGCCGAGCAAGGCGCTCAATGCGCGCAAAACCCAGCGGATCACCACCACGATGACGACCAGCAGCCAAAGCACGATGCCGCCCGCCAGGTAGGGATGCTTTGTCGCAAACCAGGTTAGAAAAATCGCGAAAACGTCTTCGCCCAAGCTAAGAGAGATATTGGACAGGGGCTCGGGAGATGGAGTGACGGCGGCACGAACTGCGGTCTTTCCGCCATGCGCGGCAAACGCGATCAGGCCGCCGGCCAGAGCGGCCAGCAACTGTTTTCCAGGAGAAAGCTGTGCCGTTGCCCGGTAAGCCAACAGCGCGGCCGCCGGCGCTCGCACAAACGTGTGCAGGGCATTCCAGACCAGATCGAAGGCAGGTATCTTGTCGGCGAAGAACTCGACCCCGAACAACAGAGCGGAGGCCCCAATCATGTACCAACTGGTAAGAAGGTGGAGTGGGGGGGAAGCTCTACCAGCCCGGTGCGCGATACCAGTCCCACGGTTGCCACCGTCGCGTAAAGGTTCAGCCCGGCGGCGAAGCTGGTAGCGGCCAGCACCCCAGCTAGTTCCTCTGGCGGCAATTTTACGGCGCTAAACATCCGAGTCCCGGCCCAGAGAAGAATCCAGCAAAAAGGGCCGCCTCATCGGCGACCCTCAATGCTCGACGACGCCCTCAGTTAGAGCGTAGATTCGATCTCAAATCCCCAAGCTTCCAGCAGCGGCTCCGGAATGTACTTGGAGTTCTTGTTGCGGCGGGCCCACTCGCGCAGGCGGGTAGACCGCAAGTACTGATCGGGGGCCAGCTTATACTCGCGTACCACCTGCTCGAATTCAGTGATGGTGGGGGTGATGGGCCCGATCGGCTCAGGCTTCCCCCAGTTCGGATTTCCGCGTCGCTTTGCCATGAAGATTATGTCCCTCTTGCTTCGAATGAATTTGACTTCTTCTTCTTCCCTAAGTTTCCCCCGCTAGTTCTCAAAGGTTAGATTCGCCTGACCACACCCGGGATTCACGCAACTGCTTGCGCTTCCAGAACTAAACCGGAGGCCCTACCACTTGCAACCTTGGTGGAAATGGAAACGTAAAATTTTAGGGCAACTTTCCTCCTAAGTCAAACGGAATCAAGCACAAACTCAGGAAATTTGATCATTTCTAACTCTAAGGTACCAAAAGAATTAATGTTCCCATTGTAGGACAAATTCCAGGCCAGGAGCCCGCTTCTGGCCGAAAGCGGCTCAGCGGCGCGAGTCAGCCCGGCAAGGTCCTACACAAGTCAGGACAACGCTCGACTGCCCCTACTACCCCAGCACTTCGGGAACATCCACGTAGCCCTGGCGGAAGCACACCGCGAACGCCTCCACGACCTTCGGATCGAAGTCTGACCCGGCACTCTTCACGATAGCTTCCTTAGCCTCAAACGGCGACATGGCCTTTCGGTAAGGACGGTCGCTGGTCAGGGGGCGTAAACATCGGCCACGGTAAGGATTCCGGCTTCCTCCCCTGCCTGGGGTGGTAGCCGGTGCCATCGAACTTGTCCTGGTGAGCCAGGATGAGATGATGATAGGAGGATTCGCCCGAGCGGCCCGCCCACAGGGCGCAGCATCTGGACACCAACGTGTTTCTGGAGGTCTTGATATTCATCGGAAGTCAAGCGCGCAGCCTTATAAAGAATTTCGCGGCTGATGTCGAGCTTGCCTAGATCGCCTCCACGCCGGGCGAAGAGCACTGGAATGAAGTACGTGATCAGCACCACCAGAACGCTGCCCAAAGCGGTTAACCTGGCATGGCTGCGGCCGGACACATAGGCCGAAAACAATGTGGGTAGGGTATACAGGCCCAGCAGCATGCGGCGTGAGTCGAGCATCGAATTCAGGAGGGCAGCCAGCAGGTAGAGCGAAAGCAGGAGCCAAAGCTCGCGGTTTACATCTGCGATATTCTGCACGTCGGCGGCGGTGAGGCGTTTTAGCGGTGAAACGGAAACGGGAGAGGGCAGTTTAGCCGTTGCCTCACCTTGCTCCACGGTACCAACTTCCATCGACTCCATACTTTACTCCGACCTGCTTGTCCCCAAAAATCGATAGTAATCCAGCTCTTGGCAGGAGCAAGTTACTGCCGTAATGAGAGGGTACTTTGGGTCGTTGACGCAGGTGGCGGGCACGCCGTACAGTGCCTCCGCAGGAGGAACCGTGAAAGATATTAACGAAGTGTTGCGACGCAAGAAGACCCAATTGGAAGTTCTGGGCAAGCAGATCACTCAGTTGCAAGAAGCGGCTGAGGAACTACGCTCCATCGCCCACCTCCTGCAGGACGACGACAACGAGCAGGGTCACCCGGCCGGACGCTAGTCCGAATCTATCCGGCGGTCGCTGTAGCGGCTTTCTCCCCCTTTGTACCGCCGGTATGTGATTACTGCAGTAACTTGGCCGGTAACTGTTGCCGTCCTACGATGTGAATCGGCTATGAATCTGCAAGCGCTGGTGTTGTGCTCCGACGAGAAGATCGTGCGCGTGTTGCGTCGTGTGCTCAACGACCTGGAAATCACGATGGAGCATTGCTCCGATCCGGAAGTGGCCGGCCTGAAGCTGAGCCGGCGGAGATTCGAAGCCGTTATTGTCGATTGTCAGAACCCGGCAATTGCCGGACAGATTCTTAAAGCTGCGCGCACCGCACCCTCCAACAAGAATGCCGTGGCAGTAGCGCTTATTGACTGCCAGAGCGATGTCCGTAGCGCTTTTGAGCTGGGCGCGCATTTTGTCCTCTACAAGCCGATATCTGCGGAGCGGGCCAAGTCCAGTTTCCGCGCGGCCCGGGCGTTGATGAAGTGCGAGCGCCGCCGAGCCGGGCGCATTCCGGTCGAGATGCCAGTCATGTATCAGTTCAAGACCAACGATTCGATCGAACTGGAACGCACGGTCAGCTCTGATTTGAGCGAGGACGGAATCGGAGTCCGCTTGGCCCGGCGCCATCGCGATCGCGGACCCATGCGCCTGCAATTTAAGCTTCCCGGTTCGAAGCAGCTGATCGAAGCCGAAGCCGAACTGGCTTGGGAAAATCCCAATGGTCAGGCGGGAATCCGTTTTCTCGATTTGCCGGCGGGCACGCGCCAGCAATTGAAGAGCTGGCTGAAAGCGAACTCACCGGAAGGCGACGAAGATGACCCACCGTCACGCTGCAAACTGACCGACCTCAGCCTGGGTGGATGCTACCTCGAAACCCCCTCACCTTTTCCCGTGCGGGCCCGTGTCGAATTATCCATGCGCGTGGGTGAACTCGAAGTGCATGCCACAGGCCTGGTGCGTGTGATGCACCCAGACGTGGGCATGGGAGTAGCTTTCATTCAGAGGACTCCCGAGCAACGCCAGGAAGTAGAAAAGTTCATACATACCTTGATGGAGAGCAAGGGCGTGATCCCGGAATTGTTCGTCGAACCGGAAGGGCTGGAGTTGGTCAGCCCCGATGCACTGGAGGAAATGGCAGAAGGCTTGAATGCCGAGAGTGCCGAAGACCCGTTGCTGGAACTCTTTGAGCACAAGGCGAACCTGCCCACCGCCGAATTTCTGGATGAACTCCGCAAGCAACGCCGCTCAGAATCCGTCGACGAGCCAGAAACGATCCTCCCGGTTTGAACCAGTCCGGCTGATTGAATACCTCGAATACCTCATCAGCAATACGTTTTGACCTAAGCAGTATGTATAATTTCAGCTGAACCGGATCTTATTAATAGCATGGGAATCAGTGCAGTTGGCGTCGGTGCCATAGCTCGTCCGCGTTGGATAGAGCCAGAGCGAATGTCCCGAGCCGCGAAACGGCGCAAAACAAAGCCCGCGACGTAAGTCGTGGGTAGGGTTGGGAATGGAATAGCCCGGCGAACCAATAGCTACGACACCGACTTGATAGGGACGATAGCAGTTCTGAGCCGCATACTTTCGAACCCGAATACCGATTACAGGAAAAGAAGCGTGACCGATCTCTTCTGGTTTCTCGGCATTTTCGCCGCCTACCTATTCTTGACCCAATGGCTTCTACCCAAGCTGGGTGTGCTTACCTGAAGAAGCGCAAATTGCTCTGCCGGGGACCGGCAGAAGGTATCGCGCAACCTATCGCTCTCGCCAGATCTCGATGAGGCTCGCCACAACAAGTAGATGAAGCCGATCCTGCCGGCGGGGAAGGAGGGATATGCATCTTGTGACGCTATCCCTCCCGGGCTGCGGCGCGGCGCGGGTGAAATCGACGCGCCATCAGAGATGGACTTCGTCCATCTGATCCAATCGTCTGCAGATTTGCAAACGATCAGTAGTACGACATCCCTCTCCGACCTCTTCTGACATCCGCGTCGTCCGGATCACAGGCTCTGCTCTTTGCGCCCTTGACACTAGGCGGACATTTGGGAAGACGGGACACTTTGGGGGGTCTAATCAACTCACAAATTTTCTCTGCCGCGTCCGGAATCGAATTCGTGCTGGCCGTAGTGATGACCGCCCCTGACTTGTTGACCACCACATAGCTAACCGTGTACTGCTCGAGCAGGTGGGCGACGTAGAATTGGACTGTGAAGTTGGCGTTATTCTGTTGCAGCTTTACCGTCGAACACTCTTTCTGCCGGGAAAACGCCTGCGACACAGTATTGAAGTAAGAGTCTGCCCGCGTCGTGATATCTCCATTGGAAGTTTTGATTGCGGTGATCGAGCCGCCTTCCTTTAAAAACAAGGTTTGGCCCTGAGCTGTTTCCCCGACTGACACGAATCCCGCGAATAGCACTGCGAGCACAAAAGACGAAGCAAGTCCTCTCTCAAACGAAAACTTCATTGTTCCTCCTGTAAATGCAGCTCCATAGCTGCACAAAAATTCGCCAGCCCACCGCAAGTGTTGGGCCAGGTCTTAGGGCAAAGACAGCTCAATCCGCGTCGTTAGTTGCGCGCCGCAGATTCGACTGGGAGAGGCAAAACTTGGGAGAGTCAAAACCGAGGAGGTAGAACTAGGAGGGAGACCAGATAACGTCCACTTCTCTGCTGCTAGTGTACCCGGGTGGAGCATAGTAATCAATTTATTTCTTTCTTTCCGCGTGGTTCACAGGGAATCGTCTGGCCAAGAGTTTTCTGGTTGTCGAGGCCGACCTCGAAACAGCGGCCAAACCTGTCTTGCCGCCAGACCGTTAAGTTCGGAACCTCGATCACCGCCGCGGATTTGATGGGATGCTCCGATCGGGTCACCGGCCGTTGCATGAGCATCAACAGCATTACCAGATACATTTCTGGGCCTCGTTTTGCACGCTTTTTGGGGGACTATCTCAGCCAGGGCTGGATAATTCTGCGAGAGGGTACTGAGCACGTCCTTTGCCAGTCAAGGCTTTTGAGCAGGTCGATAATCCAACGGATTGGCGGACAGCGCCTCACGGCAGGTGTGCAATTCAGTGCGCAGGGAGAAAAAAATCAGGCACATAATTTCGGGTTCAGCATTCCAGCCGGAAGCTGGTCGAAAAAGCGGTTACTTTGGTAATCGGGGGAGGCCCATTTGTGGGAACCGTCCGGTTTCGGAAAGGCACGCTAAGATACGCTTGAAGGCAGCCCTTTGCTCATGCCTTCGGCACCTGGGGGGATGCCCATCTTCAACACGCTAACTCGCATTGATGGTCGATACTCGTGACTTGTATCACCGGTCTAGGTGAGTAGTTCCGTTTGGGACCCGGAATTTTGAGGACAAGCGTATCTTGCCGACGTGAGCGAAGCTGTACTCAGCCGAAGGCCGAGCCGCGCGAGGCTGAAGCCCTGAGCGCAGGGGGGAACGGCCGCAGCCGAAATCCCGAGCTCGGCGAGGGATCTGGTGGTGCCCGGGATCGGAATCGAACCGATACGTCCCTTTCGGGACCCGGGATTTTAAGTCCCGTGCGTCTGCCAGTTTCGCCACCCGGGCAAAGGACGCTAAGGCTACGACAGTTTATCGTTCAGCATTGCTACCCGGCAATTTAGCCCAAGAATCGTGTGTAGGCGGGTCTCCGCCTGCTTGAGTCCGAGACCCGTGGCCACAAACGCAATGGCCTAACCTAAGACATTGCACCTCGGTAACCTTGATGAGTTTGGTTACCCCTAATTAGCCTCGCACTACCGCCACAACGTAGCGCTAAAATCCAGTCTATTGGTCCAAACGTTGTTCCCAGGCAAAGAGCCGTTTGCCCGTTAGGGCCTGCAGAGGCTGCAAGTGCTGCTTCACAGCGTTAAATTATCTCGCGCAAGGTGCTCATCACCAGCCTTGCTTGGTGCTTTACATTTATCTGGTCGGAAGGCCCGCTCGAGGCAGAAATGAAAGGTTTCACACTGCTTCTGTTCATCGGCGCATCCTGCTTGGCGCAACCCGCGGAACCGCCCAAGTCCAAGGCCGCATGTAAGACACCTTTCGCCGTCGCCCACCGAACCGCCGATCGCTCAGACCGGGTTGCTGCCTTGAGCAAGCAGCAAAATGACTGGTGGGAGCAGAAGGGCGTCAAGAAGTATCCCGATCTCTGCCTGGTCTTCGAAGACGAGGCTGATTATTTGCTGGTGTGGGAGGATCGGGTCACGCGCAAAGACCCGGAGACTCACCCTGATCCGCTGCAGGATCGAGATGCGCTCAAGGATAGAAAGGATAATGGGGCAGGTATGAGCCGGGAGGACCCGCAGCACGATTCGGTGGTGCAGGAAGTCGGTTCGGTCGAGATCTACAAACGGGCCGTCGGGGAGGACGGCAAGAAAAACTGGAAGTCCATCGGCAATAAAGATTCCGTTCGCGATGCAACTGGGTGGTTTGCAAGCGATACCGTCATCTCCGGTGCTCCCACCAGGAAAGCCATGGAAGATGCCTTGAAATTCATCAGGAAGCATCCCTGAGAAGATTGATTGGACGATGGGCGAGAGCGCTGCTGTTCCCCTCCGACTCTGTTAACGAGATTGCCTGGTCAATTCTTGCTTGATAAAAAACCTGAGGCGCCTACGATGTTAGAATCAGGCCGGGCCGGTTCCGAGAAAGATTGATTCCAGACAATTCCAGACGTTTTTTCTGCATCTAACAGCCGAGATGGAACATATCTGCCAGCGACAGCTGAAGCAAGCGGCCCGGCAACGCGGCTGCTTAGCATTGCTGTTCGGTTGGCGGCAATGACCCAGGGGGCGCAGGTCTGCGCACAAACCATTCCAGCAGTCTCGCCCAAGGCAATTGGCCTGCAGCGGGCGGCGGTCCTTGCCGCATCTGCCTGATGGCTCAGCCAGCCAGGGCCGTATTGCTTCTGCTGGTGATCTTTCTTCCCATCCTCAACAGCAGACCAGCGGCTCTTCTTGAGCAACCTCCACCCGCTTTGCTGGAGATTTTTTGCCTCTGCGTCCGACCTCCTCCGGCCTAATGTTTCCGCGATTTTGTTGCCGGCGCGTTCATCGACAGCGAGGCGCGATCCGGCGTTCCGCGCCCCAAATCCGTTTTCCTTATCGAGGGTTTTTCGCATGAGACATACAAGCTTGTTCGCAGTCTTGACCGTGCTGCTCGCTTCCCCACTTTTTGCGCAGCAGAGTGCGCCATCCAGGCCGGGGCAGACCGATAACGCAGCCTTGCTCGAGAAGATTCGCGAGCTTGAAGATCGCCTTATCTCGCTGGAAGGGCAGGTCCGCATATTGAAGAGCCAGCAGGCGCCGCCAGAAGCGGGCGCCCAGGAAGCAACTGCCGCGCCGCAAGGCCAGCCGCCAGTGGCGCCGACGACGTCGCCAACCTCGGCAGCGGCTACTGCGGTAACCCAACAGCAGGCAATTGCTTTGGGAGGAGCCGGTGGCAGCGCGGCCAAGGCACTGAATCCCGACATCAGCGCCATCGGCGACTTCATCAGTGTCGCCGGGCACAATTCAGTACAGCCGTCGCCGTCGCTGGAGATGCACGAATCGGAGCTGGGATTCCAGGCGATCATTGACCCTTATGCGCGCGGCGATTTCTTCCTTTCCTTCGGCGAAGAGGGCGTCAACCTGGAGGAGGGATACATTACCTTCACCGCGCTTCCCGCGGGATTTGTGGCCAGGGTAGGGAAGATGCGTTCTGCCTTTGGCAAGGTAAACACACTGCATAATCACGTGTTGCCATGGGTCGATCGGCCGCTGGTGACGAATAGCTTGGTAGGCGGCGAAGACGGCATTGATGACGCCGGGGTTTCGATTCAGCGCATTCTCCCCGCCCCCAAGTGGCTTTTCCTGGAAGCGACCGGGCAATTGTTTCGCGGCGATTCGGGGAGCGCACAGTCGCCGCTGTTCAAGGCGTCCGCCCAGAGCGACCTGAGCGCCGTGGCACACCTGCGCTCCTACAAGGACATCACAGAATCAACCAATCTCGACATTGGTCTGTCCTACGCGCGCGGGCACAATGACCTGGGGACTAACTTCCTGACCCAGCTTTATGGCATGGATGCCACCTTGCGCTGGAAGCCGCTGCGCCGTTCCATCTACCATTCCTTTATTGGCCGAAGCGAATTCATCTGGAGCCAACGCCGGCAGTTCCCGTTTGAACAACGCGCCTTCGGCTTTTACACCTCGGGCGATTACCAACTCGGGCGGCGTTGGTTCGTTGGCGGACGCTATGATCATTCTGACCGTCCTGAAACCGCCAGCCTGACCGACAACGGTGCCTCAGCAGTGCTGACTTACTGGCCGAGCGAGTTCAGCCAGGTGCGCGGGCAATATCGCTTTACCCGCTACGCCGGCAATCTCGACGCCCATGAATTGTTAATGCAAGTAATGTTTTCGCTCGGAGCCCACGGCGCGCATCCATTCTAGGAGAAGCATGAAAAACCATACCTTCGTTCGTTATCGAGTCATTGTGACCCTCGGACTGCTGATGGCTGGGTTCTTGCCTTCCCGGGCGGAGGCCAAGAAGCTAAATGTCGTGACTTCCACGACCGACATGGCCGCGCTGACCCGGGAAGTCGGTGGCGACAAGGTCAATGTCGAAGCCCTCGCCAGGGGATATCAAGACCCGCATTTTGTCGAAGCCAAGCCGAGCTTTCTGCTGAAGCTGCGCCAGGCGGATTTGCTGATCAGCGTTGGACTGCAACTGGAGATCGGATGGCTGCCGCCGCTTATCACACAAAGCGGCAATCCAAAAATTCAAGTTGGGGCGCCGGGATACCTCGATGCATCGCAATTTGCCGAAATTCTGGAAATCCCCCAGGGGCAGGTCACGCGGGCTATGGGAGATGTTCACCCCCTAGGCAATCCGCACTACTGGCTCGATCCCGACAACGGGCGCCGCATTGCGCGCGGCATTGCCAACAACCTGGCGGAGATGGATCCTTCCGACGGCGCATATTTCCAGCAGCGGTTCGAGGATTTCGACAAGCGTCTGACCGCAGCCGAGCAGAAGTGGGATGAGGAAATGAAGCCCTACCGCGGGCGTAAACTGGTTACTTATCATCGTTCCTTCCCGAATTTTGCCAAGCATTTTGGACTGGACGTAATTGGATATGTGGAACCCCGGCCGGGCATTCCCCCCACCCCCACGCATACTTTGGAACTTATCCAGTTGATGAAGCGCGAGAACTGCAGAGTCGTGCTGGTTGAGCCTTATTTTGATCTCAAGACCCCGCAATCGATCGGGCGGGAAACCGGCTCCCAAGTGGTCGTCTATCTGCCTTCGGTAGGCGGTGAAAAGGGAGTGGATAATTATTTTCAGCTCTTCGATTACGATATTGGTTTGCTGATCAAGGCATTCAACGCGACGAAATAGAGGAAATAAAGGAGGCCCATGGAGATCCTTCCATTTCTGCTGGCGCCTTTTCTCGCCAGCCTGATTTTGACCGGCATCCACGCCTACCTGGGGGTGCACGTAGTAGAACGTGGCGTCATCTTTGTGGACCTGGCCCTGGCGCAGATTGCCGCTCTGGGCGCCACGATTGCCATTCTCATTGGCATGGATCCCCACGCCGGGGGTGCTTATTGGCTAAGCCTGGCGTTTACCTTCGTGGGCGCGGCAATTTTTGCCTTTGCCCGCACCCGCCGCGGACACATCCCGCAAGAGGCGTTTATCGGTATTACTTACGCCGTTGCCTCCGCGACCGCAATCCTGGCCATGAGCAAGGCAACCGGTGAAACCGAGCACCTGAAAGACATGCTGGTGGGAAACATCCTTGCTGTTTCCATGCACGATGTTGCTAAGACGGCCATTCTTTACGGCGCGATCGGTGTCTTCCATTACATCTTCCGCAAGCAGTTCCTGCTGATCTCCACCAACCCCTCGGAAGCTGAAGCCCGCGGCCTCAGCATTCGTTCCTGGGACTTCCTCTTTTACGCATCCTTCGGCTTTGTCGTGACTTCATCGGTGGCCATCGCCGGAGTGCTGTTGGTGTTCTGTTACCTGGTCGTTCCATCGGTAGGCGCCATGCTGTTTGCTGACCGGATTGGCCGGCGCCTGGCCATTGGCTGGACCATGGGCACTCTAGTGTCCGCCTTGGGCGTGTACTTCTCCGTGTTGTTTGATATGCCGACGGGAGCGACGATCGTGTGCACCTTCGGCGCAGTGCTGATCGTGATGTTCTTCATCCACCTCGTGTTCCTTCATGGCAGCAAAGCCCACCCGCTCCACGGCGCCAGTTCCGTGGTAGTGCAGGACAGAGTTCTCGAGGAAAAGCGCTAAGATCCGTGCCAGCTGCGGCCAGGGTTTTTTCCCCAAGATAGATATTCATCTTGCCCGCTGTTTCTGCGGTCTTTCCTCCTCAGTAGGCCTCCGTTACCGAGAAGCGCCGTAAAGCCCCGCCCTTTAGGGCTGGGGATATAAGGCGTGATTTTGCCTTGTCTTAGATTGCTTCATTAGGTATAAACATCAGTATGGCCCTGGAAGGGTACAAATCAAACCACAACGTGGTCTATTCAAGCAAGTACCATTGCGTGTGGACGCCTAAGTATCGGCGAGCTGTGCGGGTCGGACTAATCGCTAAACGATGCGAACAGGTGCTTAGACAAGTGGCAAAC
>QIAU01000045.1:41455-41981 GCA_003225055.1 Acidobacteriota bacterium | reverse complement strand
CTCGAATTTGATGGCGCGGTTGCCATAAAGCTTCACGTACTCCTGCAGCGTGCGCAGCTCCGGACAATGCTCATCAAACTCCGGACCGAAAATGCAGCCGTGCCGCCCGTGTGCGTCAGGATCTGACAGGATCTGATTGATTGTTCGATGATTGTTCGATTGATTGTCCCCTTCGTCGCCAGGTCTTTGTTAGTATAGTCGATGAGGTATTTTCCGAGCCGACGGGCCAGAGCTCTCAGCCCTCCCGCTTGGAGACGCTGCTGGCAGCGGCGAGCGGAACGAGCGAGCGATATCGTTCTGATCGGCGTATCTTGGTTCGAAAAGGGTAACCATGGCGTAGGCTTCCGCGGAGCGATCTTGGGTGGAGTAATGAGATAAAGACGATGCCGTGGACCAAGATCAATCGTTGATTTCCCTCGGTCTGGACACAAACGTGATGGTTCACCATGGTGCTACCAGACAGGGCAGGCAGAGCCGGCAAAAGCTCTGGCTGCTGAGAAGACGAGTTCATGGTGGGCTAGCATGC
>QIAU01000045.1:0-41385 GCA_003225055.1 Acidobacteriota bacterium | reverse complement strand
GCGAGGCGCAATATCAAACCTTTCTTTCCCTTTCGTGCGCGGTCACAGGCCCTCTTTAGCCTGTCCGGGGAAGCGGCTGCAAATGTACCTTCGGGTGCGGATTTTTTCTTAATACTTACACCCCAATTTTGCTAAACTCCGGAAACTCACCAAATCAAGGAAGAACCCGGTGGGCTGTGGCAATTTCTTCCTGTGATCTTGGCCATCCCAGGTTCTGTCACGGCCCACAGAGTACTGTCAGATCCGTCGACACCTGAGGACACCTCCATGAAAGTTCGCGCGGTTTCTTGGACTGTAGCCATGGCATACACCGGATTCCTGTTAGGCGGGAATGGCAGCCCGTCCTTCGACAGCCTCTCAATCAGTGAGGCATTGCTGGGAGCCCTAACCGGGATTCTCCTGGCGATCATGTTCATTATCCGGGCTAAGCGCAGACATACGTGAGCTCTCCAGCAGTCATGCCCCGTGCCTGGTCATAAGCCCCGCTTGAGCCTTGTCAGGCGAAGCGGCTAGGCCCGAACAGGTGCAAAGAAATTGCCAGAATGGGGGGCCGAGGCTTCTGCGAAGGTCCGCGGTAAAAAGGCCACCGGGCGCGGAGATCGAGTACGTGACCCTATTACCCAGACCTACCTTGCCCATGCCTGAGCCTGAGGCCGCTCGAAACTATCTCAGACCGCAAGCTGGTGTTGGAAACGGCGAAGTTTCAACGTCGTCACCGCCTACAGCCTGAAAGAGGCCGAGGTTTTATTGCGTCGGTTTCCCACCGTGTCCGCGGTCATCCCGTCACAGTCACTGCGATTGTGAGCGCCTGGTCCGGATTGTTGAGAAACTGAACCCGAAGATGGCTGTCATTGTGCTGGCCCGCCATGTCGGCTTCCGCTGCAAAGGACCCGACTACAGGATTTCCAGTCGCGATTCCGAAGCGCTTCTGCAACCGCTCAGGCGCGTATTTGTCGACCCGCGCAAGGGGACGCGCACATAAAACGCTGCTCCCGGGGTGCGCAAAACTCATCCTCTGCCTTACACTTGCCTCGAACTCCTGCCTGGTGATAAACGACAACGGACAGAGAGGAAACCATGAGAACCAAACTCGTTATCGGTTCGATCCTGCTCCTCGTCGGATTTCTGGGCGGCTTCATCCCGCAGTACCGCAAGGCCCGAGAGACCGCTGAGCAACTCTCGACTCAGGGTCGGGAATTGTCGAGTTGCCGCCTGAGCCAGCAGCTTTCCAATGTGCGGGATAGTGCAGCGATGGCTTACCTCGAAGCGACCGAGAAGAATTACGGGATTGCCACCGAGTATTCGAAGCAGTTATTCGACCAAGCGCAAAAGACTGCCGGCCAGACGGACGATCCGGCGGTCCGCAAACTGCTCGGAGATGTCCTGGCAGCCCGCGATCCGATCATGGCCGATCTAGCCAACGGCGATGCCGCCGTGGTTTCCAAGCTGCAGCCGCTCGTAACCAACCTCGAGCAAAGCGCCAAGCCCTGAAGGGTTTAGAAGCAGGTAGTCAAGACCTGGGTCTGCCCGGCTACCACCTGATTGAAGTAGGTGACGTTATCCGGCGCAGCATAGGTCCCATCCGTCTGCAGTTTCTGGTGCTGCCACTTCACCAGGCCGTAAGGCTTGGCTACATGGAACTCTTCCTTATCGCCGCAGCCGGAGTAGCTGGAATCGCAGCTGTAGCGATAGCTGATCACCAGGGTTTCCAGGTTGTTCGGCAGGCCGCCGCCCAGCGACTCGGTGTAAGGTCCCCAGACCTCGTTGAGGACATGCCCCAGGCTCTTGGTCACAAACGTGTTGCAGTCAGTATGGATCTCGTAAGTGGAGTCACTGATCTTGATGCTGGAGCCGGGAAACCCGCCCTGAGCGAAGCGGGGCACAAGCGGCAGGTTGAACTTTCCCAGCGTGGAGCTGTTAAAGACCTTGAAGGTGTTCGGATTGTGCCAATCGAGCTCGGTTACCCCGAGGTAAATGTACTTATCGTCGTACAGCTGAATGTCCCAGGGGAATCCCTGGCCGGTTTTTGTCCAAAAGAAGCGGTCGGAAAGAATACTCGTATAAAGAGGGTTCGCGGTACCGGCCATATGATGGTTTGCGCTGAGATCTGCGCTCATGGTCATCCACACGAGCATGTCGTAGGTGTCGGCGGCCGGAGGAGCGGGATTGCCCGGGCCTGAGCCCGGCGGCGGTGGGTTACCAGGGCCTGAACTCGGTGGAGGACTTGGCACCTGGGGCGGATTCTGCACGGCAGGAGCTGCGGGGTTAATTGGAGCCACGTTGCATCCCAGGAGAGACAAGAACACTACAAGCAGGGCAAGGTACTTCATCGCGGCACTCCGTCGCAAAGCTAATGTTTGGTTTTACTGCGCCGTGTTCTTGCGGGCGGGCCCACGTGCCTGAGACTGCGGAGCACGCAAAGCGTCCGACGGGAACATAAACTGCATGCAGTACCCAAGATAGGTCACGAAAGTACCTTGTCCATACCCGATCTAGCGCCAGGGTTCCACCGCTGCCTTGGCAAGATTTGAGGTGAGGCGGATTGAGCAAAGGCGACTGCAGGAGGGTGTTCAGCCCTGCTTTCTTGAGCGACCAGGTGGAAAAGGTCTTCGAGGAGGGAGCCCATCTGTACCGATAAACAACAGGTCACTGGTTTGAGCCCGCCTACAGCCTGATTTGAACTTCTTGTGGCTTTCACAAGAACCGTCCCTGAGCAGGGTGGCGTAGGGTCTCAGCCCTGCATTCTTAACCAGCAGTTGGAACAGGCTTAGGCCGCTGAGACCACCGTTTCGACTTCTTTCCGAGGCTCGTAAGAGGTGGACGTGGATGGGAAATGGATTAGGCCCGGAGGGGCGAAAGAACAGCTACGACACAGATTCCGCAGGAACGGAAACGAACACCATTTCTGCTCTTGGTTCCTTTTCCCTGGGTTCCTGCAGTTCCTGCACTTAATGGTTCGGCGGGAGGGCTTTGGTTTCGTATAATAAAACCTTGCCCAAATATTCAATCGTTGTCCCCCTGCATAACGAGCAGGAGAACGTTACAGATCTTTACGATCGCCTCAAGGCGGTCATGGAGGTTAAGGGCGAGCCCTTCGAACTCGTTCTGGTCGACGACGGCTCTCGCGACCGCACGTTCCACCTGCTTCGCCAGATCGCTGCCGTCGACAGCCGCGTCACGGTTGTCAAATTGCGCCGCAACTTTGGACAGACGTCGGCCCTCGCGGCAGGTTTTGACCACTCACGCGGCGAATACATCATCGCCATGGACGGCGACCTGCAGCATGACCCTGCCGACATCCCGATGTTCCTCGAGAAAATCGAGGAAGGCTACGACATCGTCAGCGGCTGGCGCAAGCAGCGTATCGATAACCTGTGGCTGCGGCGCATTCCATCGCGCTGCGCCAACTGGCTCATGGCCAAGCTGAGCGGTGTCGACATCCACGACTTCGGCACCACGTTCAAGGCCTATCGGCGCGAGATCCTCGAACAGGTCCCCCTGTACGGGGAGCTCCACCGCTTTATTCCCGCTCTGGCGTCCTGGCATGGCGCTTCGATCTGCGAGGTGCCGATTCGCAACCTTAACCGTGAGCGTGGCAACTCGCACTACGGCATATCCCGCACGTTTCGAGTTTTCTTCGATCTGATCACGATCCGTTTCCTGCTCAAGTATCTTTCCCGTCCGCTACACTTCTTCGGCACAGTAGGTATGGCGAGCATCCTGGCAGGCTTCGGGGTGGCCGGTTGGCTGGTTCTGGAGAAGGTATTGCATCACGCGGACGTAATGACTCAGCACGGCCCCCTGATGATTTTCGCTGCCGTGCTCCTGCTGGCGGGCTTAAACATGCTGGCCGTCGGACTGCTGGGCGAAATGCAGGTACGCCACTACCACGAACCGCAACGTCGCGCCCCCTACTCGGTCGAACGCGTTCTCCGCGCCCAGAGCGAAGCATCGACGATCTCCGAGTAATAGCCAATTTTCAATTGCAAATTGGCATTCGACAATCGGCAATTTCCCCATGACTCTCGTTCCTGACGCGGTCTCAAGCCGTGTTCGACGATAAAGACCAGCAGCCAGGCTAGCCGCGCGAGAGGATATAATGCCTGTTTTTGCCACCATGGAACCGACCACTCAGTACGAACTCCGCCTGGCCACGCGCATGTCGCGCCTGGGCACTGAAACCGCCTTTGAGGTCCTGAACAAGGCCCGCGCCCTGGAGCGACAGGGAAAACAAATCGTGCACCTGGAGATCGGAGAGCCCGATTTCGACACTCCCGCCAATATCGTTGAAGCCGCCGTCGACGCTCTCCACAAGGGCTGGACTCATTACGGGCCATCCGCTGGCCTGCCGGATCTGCGCCAAACCATCGCGGAGGAGGTGAGCCGCACCCGCGCCGTGGAATGCAAGAGCGACGAAGTCGTCGTGGTTCCCGGCGGCAAGCCTATTATTTTCTTCTCGATTCTGTCATTGGTTGATGGAGGGGATGAAGTCATTTATCCCAATCCCGGTTTCCCGATCTACGAGTCCATGATCAACTACATCGGGGGACGAGCCGTCCCAATCCGCCTCCGCGAGGAGCGCGATTTCGGTCTGGATCTGAAGGAATTGGCCTCCCTCATCACCGATCGCACCAAGCTGATCATCATCAACTCACCGCAGAATCCCACCGGCGGCGTACTCGGCAAGCGCGACATTCACGACATCGCCGACGCCATCGGCGATCGCAACATCATGGTGCTCTCCGACGAGATCTACAGCCGCCTGATTTTCGATGGCCAGCACTACTCGATCATGTCGGTGCCGGGCTTCAAAGATCGCACCATTCTCCTGGACGGTTTCTCCAAGACCTATGCCATGACCGGTTGGCGTATGGGTTACGGCGTGATGCGCTCGGACTTGGCCGCCCATGTCACGCGTCTGATGACCAACTCGAATTCCTGTACCGCCAGTTTTAGCCAGGTTGCCGGCATTGAGGCGCTCCGCGGTGATCAATCTTCAGTCGACAAGATGCGTGGCGAATTCCAGCGCCGTCGCGACACCTTTGTCGCCGGCCTGAACCAGATCAAGGGCTTCTCCTGCCGTATGCCCAAGGGCGCTTTTTACGTTTTTCCCAACATCCAGAAAACCGGCTGGAAATCGAAGAAGCTTGCCGACGCCCTGCTGGAAGAAGCCGGTGTCGCGTGCCTCTCGGGCACCGCGTTCGGCGATTTCGGCGAGGGCTATCTCCGCTTCAGCGTCGCCAACTCGCTTGAGAACCTGAATAAGGCACTGGAGAGAATCCAGCAGTGGACAACGCGTAACCTGTAGCTGTAGGAGCAGGTTTCAGAATTTCAACGTCTTTCGCTTTCCTTGAAACTTTTGAGATCCTGAACGTTTGAAACCTGCTTTTCGTCACCCCATCCTGTGACATTACTCACTGACGACCCCTGGGACACCCGGGATAGCTTCGTTTTGCGACACTTTGCGCAGGGATTGCCACGCCTGCGCGGCAGAAAGACTATAGCCATCAGGAACTCCAGGACGGGGGAACCCGTCCGGAACTACTCCATCGAGGGATTGAAAGAGAAAGAAGCTGCCAACCTTATGCGGGTTATGACTTGCTCATCCTATGCGCTGCCGGCAGCGGACAGGCTGGCGGCACGCCATCCATCATGGACATCACGCGCGGCTCTCTACTCGGAGAACCCCTGCCAAATTAAATTCCACCCACTTTCGCAAACAGGCATCGGGCATTTCGCCCACAACGATGAGTACAATCCCTAGCTGCGTCTGCCATCACGCGGGTAAGGACTTGCCGCGTCTCTGCCACGAGCCTGGTCGTTGGAGTACCATAATCTATTCGCGATTCGCCTGGGTAAGGCGCGAAGCGTATATCTGCAAGAATTCCACTCGAGAGAACCATGAGCAAGAAATTCCGCATTTTTGCTACTTCTGATATTGGCGAGTCCATCGACGTACTGCGCAAACGCGGCTACGAGGTCGAAGTCTACGACTGGCCGCAAGCTCCGCCCAAGAAGCTGATCCTTGAGAAAGTGAAATCCGGCATCGACGGCTTAATCACGACCTTGCGCGACCCGATTGATGCGGAAATCTTCGAAGCCGGCAAGGGCTCGTTGAAAGTCGTGGCGCAGATTGCCGTCGGTTTCGACAACATCAATCGCGCCGACGCTAACCGCTACAAGGTCCCCTTTACGCACACACCCGACGTCTTAACCGAGGCCACCGCCGAATTTGCCTTCTTAATGATGGGAGCCCTGGCCCGCAAAATGTGGACCGCCGAGCACCTCACCCGCGACAACAAGTGGGGCTATTGGCATCCCTATCTGCCTTTCTTGGGCGACGAAGTTACGGGCAAGACCATCGCCATCATCGGCACCGGCCGCATCGGCCTGGCCATGATCAAAAAATGCGCCGGCTTTGACATGGATATGCTGTGCTACGACTCGGCCTACCAGAATCACGAATACATCAAGGCCATCCAGGAGGTCAAAGACCTGCGCTACGCCCGCGGCATAACAAGACAGAAGACCTTTATCAAGTACGTTTCTTTGGAAGAAGCTCTCAAGGATGCCGACTTTGTCAGCATTCACGTGCCGCTCTTGCGCGAGGGTGAGAGTTCCACGCCCACCTACCATCTCGTCAACGAGCGCACGCTTCGCATGATGAAGCCGACGGCTTTCCTGGTGAACAGCTCCCGCGGACCAGTAGTCGATGAGAAAACCTTAGCTCGCGCCCTCAAGGAGAATTGGATTGCTGGAGCCGCTCTTGACGTCTATGAGAAAGAACCGCTCCCAGCCGATTCGCCTCTGCGCGATCCCGCGATCGCAGACCGTTGCCGCTTGTATCCGCACTTCGCCAGCGCCGCACGCATCACGCGCCTGTCAACCGATCCCAACAAAGGCATGGCCGGACGCTGCGTGCAAGGTCTGATCGACGTGCTGGAAGGCAACTACGGCGGCGACGTAACCCGCATGCCTTACGTAGTCAACAAGGAAGCCTTCGCCCAAGCCAGCTAGCTTTACTCCATCCTGATCGCGATTTTACGCTGTTCTCCTCCGAGGTTCCTTCAAATCGAGGTGAGATAGTGCTGTCCGGATCGCGTCGGCACTGCGCTCGAGCCCCCGTCGTTCTGCTTCTGACATTTCAGGTTCGATTAGGCGTTGGACGCCTCCCTGGCCAACCACGCCCGGCAGCGAAATTGTGACACCTAATTCCGGGTTGTAGCAGCCAATCGGGATCACGGCCCGTTCATCCCGGAGCACCATTTCTGTTATTCGTGCTGAAACCATCCCGATCCCGTACTGGCTGGCGCCGATGCCTTCAATGATCGTAATGTTTGCGTAACGAACCTCACGCTCGATTTCGTCGCGGGTTGTTTCCCAGTTCCCGGAGTTTGCGAGCAGATCGGTAAGATTCCTGCCACCCACACGCGCAGAGGACCAGAGGAAAACCGATGAGGTGCCGTGCTCGCCTAAAACCATGGCCTCCACATCCGAGGCCCTGACGTTTAAGCGCCGCGCGAGGTGGAAGCGAAATCTTAGCGTGTCAAGCGACGTTCCCGTGCTCAGTACGCGCTCGTGACCCAGCCTGCGCACCACGTCTGCCAGAGGGTCGGGCGGATCGGTTACGACCAGAACCAGGGCATCGGGAGCGGCATCATGGATTTTCGGGACGATTTCCTCATAAATCGAGGCATTAGCCTGGAGCAACCTGAGTCTCCCGACCGGATCGTTGCGGTTTATGGCGCCTCCGCCCTTCTCGTTGACTCCAGCGGTAACGATCACCACAGACGCGTGAGCGAGGTCGGAGTAGTCGCCGTCGTCGACTGCAATAGCCGATGACAAGACCGCGCCGTACTGAACGTCGGTTACAACACCTTGCGCTCGTTTTCGGTTCCTGTTTATCAGGACGACCTCGCGGGCTGTTCCGCGTAACACCACTGACATAAGACACGCAGCCCCCACAGCGCCCGCGCCAACAATGCCTATTTTCATGCGCTCTCTCCTTATTGCATCTTCCAGCCCATGTCCGACCCAGACTCGCGAAGACTGACACCGATGACGCAAAACTGGGTTGTTTAGAGGATCCATCCAGCAGATGGATTCAACAGCCAGGAGTCGCAGCAGACCAACCCAACTGCCGAACTGCCCAACTTGACTACTCACTCCTGATTTCAAGAGGCAGTTTCCAGTCCCGTGCCGACGCATGCCCGGCTCGAATCCAGGCGAAGCGCGTGATCAACGAGCCCGCGATCGCCGACCAGGCTGCCCAGCGTCGAAGAGAAGCCGACCGCCGCTTTCCGCCCAAGGCGCTAAGCAGTCGCAGAATGGTCGGAACAGGTCCCGAAAGCACTCCACCAGTACGGGTGGTCCAACCGCTGGCACCGTGTTTCAAGGGATCGAGATGCGGATCTGAGCGGCCCTCAATTCGCAGCCCTTCCCAGCTTTCAAAAATCCCGGCGCCCAGGCCCAAGGCTTGTAGGGCGCGATTCTTGCCATGTCCCATGAGTTCCAGCATGCCTACCGCCGCGGCCAGGCCCGAGGCGGCAAAGTGCAACGGAAGATCGCCTACGTTGCGGTTCCATACGGGAATGGCAGTCGCGCCAATCAGCACGCCCGTGTAATTCGAGAACGGCAGTCCGAAGGCGAGCGATGCCGCCTGCCCGGCATTTTCCAGCCAACGCAAGGGCAGCGACGGTCCGTAGCGATCGCTGAGAAATCCCGCAAACGCTGCCGCTGCGGCTCCGCTGGAGAACCCCACGAGTGTCCAGACGCCCATCGACATCGGGCTCTGCGGCTTGAACACTCGCAACATCGCCAGAAAGCGCGCTGGACGCCCCAGGTCGGCCACCAGCAGCACCGGGGAGATCACCGAGCCCGCCGCCGCAATCCATCGGGCATGTTTCACCAGTTTGCGATCCACACCCGTGTAGTCGGCAATCGCTCCAACCACAGCCGCAGCCCCAGCTGCCCCGCCGACAAAGAAGTACAGCGGAATCTCCCATTTCCAGGGTGGTTCTTTGAGCAGAGGGATTTTGTAGTAGCCCGTTTCGGGAGTCGCTTGCGGGAAGGGAGCCCCGGGGGGACGGCCGCCGACCACGTCCAGCTTGCCGCGTCGCTCGGCCTCGCGACGAATTTCTGCGAGCCGCCGCTCGCGTTCAAGGCCGGGAACGAGATCGCCCAAAGGCACAGGATCGCTCATCTTCCACTCCTCCCGTCGGTCAGGAGCGCCAGCAGAGTGCCGCCCAGCAGCAGTCCCGCCGCCAAGGCGGAAGATCGCCAGCCTTTTTTGAGGTAGATGGTCGGCACCTGGGGACTGGGCGGGAGGTTGTAGGTGCGCGGGTCACCACGAATGATGAACATGGCGTGTGTGCCGCGAACGCTGGTGTGGGTGGGATCATAAAACGCTGCATCGTCCATCCCGCGCCGATGCAATTCTTCGAGTCGCAACCGCGCCTTCTCGCGCAACTCGTCGATTTCGCCAAACTGAATGGACTCGGTAGGGCACGCCTTGGCGCAGGCCGGCCGCAATCCGACTTTCTGACGGTCATAACAGAAAGTGCATTTGAAAGCGCGTCCGTCCTGCTCATTCCGCGCCACGACCCCAAACGGGCAGGCGGTCACGCAATAGCCGCAGCCATTACACACATCCGGCTGAATGAAGACGCCGCCGAACTCGGTGCGCACGATCGACCCGGTGGGACAGGCTTCCAGGCAACCGGCTTGCTCGCAGTGCTTGCAAACGTCGGAAGAAAATGTCCAGGACGCCTGCTCACCGGCATTTCCGCCCAGGCCCGGCACGGGCGCTCGTTCCACAAATTTCACATGCCGCCAGGTGGAAGCCCCGACCGCTCCAGTGTTGTCGTAGGAGAAGCCGCTCCAATCGAGGCCGTCTCCTTCGATCCCATTCCACTCTTTGCACGCGACCTCGCAAGCCTTGCAGCCAATGCACAACGTCGAGTCGGTGAGAAATGCGGTGACGCTCATGCCGTCCGTCCTAACTGGGCATCGAGCTGCTGCCGGGCCGCGCTGCCGCGCGCCCGTCGCCCCGGGACCAGGTTGCAGACCAGGGCCTTAGTTTCCATGATGCGCACATTGGGTTCTTCGCTGATGGCCAGGAGATCGTTCACAATGTCTCCAGTGACCTGCCCGCGATAGCCCCAATGATAGGGAAGTCCGACCTGGTGAAGTACGCGTCCATCGATTCGGACGGGCCTCATGCGCGGCGTAACCATGACACGAGCCTCCACTAGGCCGCGTGGCGTCGTGATCGTCGCCCAATCCCCGTGCGTCAATCCGAGCTCGGCCGCCAGCTCGGGCGAAATTTCGGTGAACAACTCCGGCTGAAGTTCGGCCAGGTGAGAGAGCGTCCTGGTCATTCCACCCGCTGTGTGATGCTCAGTCAACCGGTATGTGGTGAGCACATAGGGGAACCGCGGATCGCCAGGGGACTCTGCATAGGGATTATCCGGACGCTCTTTCTTTTGCGCCCCCGGATTGGTCTGTTGGCGGTAGAGAGGATTGTGGAACAGGGATTCCAGCGGCTCGTAATGTGCCGGCAGGGGGCCATCTTTCAAGCCGCTGGCCACATAAATCCAGCCCACGCCGTCAGGATGCAAGATGAAGGGCTTTGCTCCCCCTAGGGCTTTGATTCCCGTACCACTGTGAATATTTGCGGGCTCGTCCGGAGCCACATTCTTTTCATAGTCGGGGTTGTCCAGCCCGGTCCATTCTTTCTTTTCTTCGTCCCACCAGACCAGTTTCTTGCGCTCGCTCCAGGGCTGACCATCGGGGCGCGCCGATGCCCGGTTGTAAATGATTCGGCAGTCGTTGGGCCAGGAAAAACCCCATCCGTGGCCGAGCAGATCTCTCGGATTGCGTTCGTTGGCTCGGTTATGACCCGGCTCCGGAAACACTCCGCAGTAAATCCATGCCCCGCAGGCTGTCGAGCCGTCATTCCTCAGCTCCTTGATCTTCGTCAGTTGTACGCGACCGGGAAGGGTATAGCCGTTGATCTCCTCTAAGATCTCGTCCACCTTGGGCTCGGTGTGTAGCCCCTCGACGGAGTAATTCCAAGTTAAGGCTCTCAGCCCAGCATTGCGGGACCGCGCGTCATTCTTCGCCTTCTCCTTTATTCGTCGGCCGAGGTGGTACATGAACCAGGCCTCGCTGCGCGCATCCCCGGGCGGATCAACCGCCTTTTCCCGATGCTGCAGCAGCCGCTGCGTGTTGGTAAAGGTTCCTGCTTTCTCCGCCGTCCCCGCAGCCGGGAACAGGAACACCTCAGTTCCAATCGTCTCCGGCGAAAGCTCCCCGCGTTCCACCTCCGGCGAGGCATACCAGAACGAAGCGGTCTCGGTCTCGACCATGTCACGCACCACCAGCCATTTCAATTTGGCCAGGGCCTTGCGTTCAAGCCGCCCGTTGGAAGCGCCTACCGCTGGGTTCTGGCCCATGACGAAGAGGCCTTCGAGCTTGCCATCGGCCATATCGAGCCAGTAGCCAAAGTGCGAATGATCGCCCGTTATCCGTGGCAGCCAGTGAAAGCCCCAATCATTGTCTTTGGCGGCGCCGTCCCCGTAGTATGCCTTCATCAGGCTGACGAAGTAGTGGTCGAACTTCGACCACAATCCCGTTCGCGTGCTGTGTTTCTTGATGTAATCCTCGAGCTGGTGCGAGTCCGACTCGAACAACGGCATGGGCAGGTAGCCCGGCAGGATGTCGTACAAGGTTGGGATATCAGTCGAACCCTGGATCGAGGCGTGCCCGCGCAGAGCAAGAATCCCGCCGCCCGGACGCCCAATATTCCCCAGCAGCAGCTGCAGGATCGACGCCGTACGAATGATCTGCACACCCTTCGAATGCTGAGTCCACCCGACCGCGTAACAGATAGCCGCCGTCCTTTCCGGCCCTGATGCCGAACTGAAGGCATCCGCCGCTTTCAGGAAGACGTCTTCGGGAACCCCGCAGTAGCGCTCCACCATTTCGGGCGTATAGCGCGAGAAGTGACGCTTGAGCACCTGGAAGACGCACCGTGGATGTTCAAGCGTGGGATCCGACTCGAACTGGCTCGCATCCTGCGCCTCGCCGCCCCGGTCTTTGCCATGGCCACCACCGACGTCGGAGTGCCCGGCCTTCTCGCCACCGGTTTCCTTGCTGGGAGCGCCTTGATACAGCCAGCTCTCAGGGCTGTACTTGTTTTTTGGGGCATCCCACCCCGAGAACAAGCCGTCCAGGTCTTCGGTGTCGCGAAAGTCTTCGCGCAAGATGGCAGACGCATTCGTGTAATGGACTACGTACTCGCGGAATTCCCGATTATTTTCGAGAACGTAATTGACCAGCGCCCCCAGGAATAGAATGTCCGTCCCGGCTCGCAAAGGCAGCCATATATCGGCCATGGCTGAAGTTCGCGTGTAGCGCGGGTCCACGTGGATCACCTTCGCGCCCTTTTCGCGCGCCTCCATGACCCACTGGAAGCCGACCGGGTGGTTTTCTGCCATCGACGACCCCATGATCAGGATCGCGTCCGCGTTACTGAGATCCTGTTGCGCCGTCGTGGCACCGCCGCGCCCAAACGATGTGCCCAGACCGGGCACCGTAGAGCTGTGTCATATTCGCGCCTGGTTGCTGATCGATACCATTCCCAGGCCTACGGTGAATAGCTTGCGGATGAGGTAATTCTCTTCGATATCGAGCGTCGCGCCGCCCAGGTGAGCGATCGCGGTTGTCTGCATCAGGGTTTCGCCGTCGCAAGTTTCCTGGAAGGTACGCTCGCGCGATTCCCATAGCCGTTCGGCCACCCTATCCATCGCCTGTTCCAGCTCGATCTGGTCCCAGTGACGCGAATACGGCCGGCGGTATTTAACTTTTGTCAGGCGCCCGGGATGCGTGTGCAGCTCATAGGTGTCGGCGCCTTTGGGACAAAGATGCCCGCGGGAAATCGGTGATTCCGGATCGCCTTCGATGGAAATCAGTTTCCCGTCTTTGTGGAAAACAAGCTGCCCGCAGCCCACGCCGCAATAGGGGCAGATGGAACGCGCCACCTCGGCGCCATCGGTCTTGGGACGCAGGTTGCGAGTGCGCTCACTCATCGCCTCCGGACCGGTTCCGTCAGCGCCCGTTTGAATTTGTTGGATCAGTGGCCAGCGAGAGAGAAGATCCTTGAGCACAGCCAGCTCCGCAGAATAAGTCGTGAAACGAGATAACCCGCATCTTTTGGAGTCTCTGGTGGCAGAAGAGGTTGCCACGAAACCGCGTCCGAAGCAACGGTTTCTTCGCATTCGTGTTTCTTCGCATTCGTTTCTTCGCATTCGCATGCGGATCGAGGCAGCAGCAAGCAAGCCCTTTGATTCCGTGTCCTTGCCGTCAATCCGTTATGATGAGCACGAATGTTCTCCAGGCGCACGGATTGGAAGCTCACGCCCAACGCTTTTGCAGCCGCAGAGCAGGAGATGCGCGCGGCCGGCAGGGAAGTGCTGGACCTAACCGCCTCCAACCCCACACGAGTGGGCTTGAACTACGACGCGGATACTATCCTGGCGTCGCTGGCGCAAGCTGAGTCGCTGGATTATGATCCCCAGCCCAAAGGTCTGCTGGCGCCGCGACAAGCAGTCGCCGGTTACTATCGCGACGAGCACGCTGCCTACCATGTCGATCCCGAACAAATTGTTCTTACCACCAGCACCAGCGAAGCCTATTCCTACATCTTCCGGCTTCTCTGTAACCAGCAAGACGAGATCCTTGTCCCCAAGCCCAGCTACCCATTATTTGAATTCCTCTCTGACTTGCAGGATGTGAAACTTGTGTCCTATCCACTGATCTATGACCATGGCTGGCAAATTGACTTCCCAGCGCTCTACAAAGCAGTGGACCATCACACGCGTGCGGTCGTAACGGTGCATCCGAACAACCCCACCGGCTCGTATGTCGACAGCGATGAGCTCCGCTCTCTGAACAGCTTCTGCCGCGAGTACGACCTGTCCCTAGTGGTCGATGAAGTTTTCCTCGACTACCCGCATGATGGCGCATCTCGCGCGACCTTCGCGGCAAATCAAGACGTGCTTACCTTCACGCTAAGCGGCTTATCCAAGATTTCTGGCCTGCCGCAGATGAAAGTGGCGTGGGCCGTAACCAGCGGACCGGCAGAGCACGTCGCCAACGCGCTTGCCCGCCTCGAGGTCATCGCCGACACCTTCCTCTCTATGAACGCTCCTTTGCAGCTGGCGACGCCGATTCTCCTGGAGCAACGCAAGAACATTCAGCCGATGTTACTCGACCGTCTGCGGACAAATTTGGAAGAACTGGACCGCCAGTTGGCCAAGCAACCTGCTTGTGAGCGACTCGATGTCGAAGGCGGCTGGTACGCAGTTCTGCGCGTTCCCGTGACGCAATCGGATGAGGAGTTGGCCATCGAGATTCTGCGCAAATTTTCTGTCCTGGTGCACCCCGGGCATTTTTACGATTTCCCCAGAGACGGCTACCTCGTCGTTAGTTTGATCACGCCCAGCGAAAAATTCCGCGAGGGAATTCGACGAGTGTTGGAGTTGCTGAATGCCTGATGCTCAGCCGCCCAACGAGTCCGTGGTTCTCGAAATCGAGCACGGAGAAGTCCGCGAGCTGCGGCTCAATCGTCCGCCCGCGAACGCCCTCTCGCCGGACCTGATTTCTGCGCTGACCAGGTCAGTCAAAGCCGCTCAGCAAGACAGAATCCGCGCCCTCGTTCTCTCCGGCAGGCCGGGAATGTTTTCGGCCGGTCTGGACATCCCCTTGCTGCTCACCCTCAATCGTTCTGATATTGCGGCTCTCTGGAGAGATTTCTACGAACTCCTGCGAACGCTTTCGTGTTCGCCGGTCCCCATAGCCGCCGCCATCACCGGTCACGCGCCTGCAGGCGGAACCGTGCTCGCAATTGTTTGCGATTGGCGGATTGCGGCGGAAGGGAATTGGAAAATCGGCCTCAGTGAAGTGCAAGTCGGACTCCAGTTGCCTCCGGTCATCTACCTGGCTTTGCGAAGACTGGTGGGGACCCGGCAAGCAGAGCGTCTCGGAGTCCGTGGCCTCCTCCTCTCGCCCGCAGAAGCTGCTGAGGTTGGATTAATCGACGAAGTGGTGCCCGCCGAGCGGGTCGTACCCGGAGCAATTACATGGTGTCGCGAGATGTTGTCTCTCCCCCGCGGGTCAATGAGTATTACGCGACAACAAGCCCGTTCCAATCTGGTTGCGCTGTTCGAAAAGGATCTGAAACCTGAACTCGAAATGGTCATGGCAAACTGGTGCGACGATGAGACTCAGTCCGTACTTCGTGCGGTTCGAGAACGGCTGGCAAAAAAGAAAAGGTAACCCTCTGACGTTTCAGCTCAAGAACTTGTCATCCCAGCGACCGACTGACCTGACAAAGGAGGTCCCAGTCAAGGGACCTGCTTTTCTTTGCAACGGTTCAAGACTCTTCAAGACGTTTCATCGGGGATGAAGGCAGCATCCCTCTTGTCATTCCTTTCTCCATTCTTGTCATTCCAAGCGCAGCGACGAGTCTTGGTTTTTGAAAAGCCGGGTTTTTCCTCAGGATCCGTGGAATCCGTGCCCCTCCCGTGGCGTGTTTGGGGGGGTGCTGAGGAGCTCCAGCTTCTTCGTTCCGCTCAGAACGACAATGCACGCCGCCTTACCGCTCACGCCTTAACCAAAAACGGATTGCTCTCGCGTTCTTCTCCGATCGTGGTCAATTTCCCGTGACCGGGAATCACAATCGTCTCGTCGGGCAACGCCAACACCCGTTCATGCAGCGAATTAATGATCTTCTTGAACGATCCCCCAGGCAGGTCGGTGCGCCCAATGCTTCCCGCAAACAGCGTATCCCCGGCGATGAGCTTTTTCTCGCCAGCAAAGTATAGGCAGATGCTGCCTTCGGTATGTCCGGGCGTGTGCAGTACACTGGCGGTCAGCGATCCTGTTTTCACCACATCTTCCTGTCCCAGGCTCTGATCGATTTCGATTTTTCCGGGCGAAGCCATGCCCACCCATGCCGCCTGCGCATCCATCATTTTGAGCAAGGCTGCATCGTTCTGGTTCAGCAGGATGGGCGCACCCGTAGCCTGCCGCAGCTTCATCGCCCCGCCCACGTGATCAATGTGAGCATGGGTGATGACAATCTGTTTCACTTCGAGGTTATGCTTTCGCACCAGGGCCAGAACGTCCTCGACGTCATCCCCCGGATCAATGACAATCCCATCGCGCGTTCCCTCATCGCCGATTACCGAACAATTGCACTCGAGCGGACCGACGGGCAGGATTTCGTGGATCATGAATACATTCTAGTCGTTGGCCTCTGGTGGTTGGTCTTCGGCCAAAAAAAAGGCCTCCAATTCCGAGGAGGCCAAGGAGCAAAAACGACCGACCGACGGCTACTTCTGTGCTGGTACCGCTGGCTTCTGAGCCGGGGCTGCGGGCTGCGACTTCGTGTGGTCCGGCTTGACACCTGAGAACACTGAAGTCGCCGCCGGCCGTCGGGCTACTACGATGGACAGCGTGATCGAGGTCACCATGAAGATCACCGCTGACCAGGTAGTCGCTTTGGAAAGTGCGCTGGCTGCGCCGCGCGGGCCGAAGGCAGTCTGGCTGCCCATGCCGCCAAACGCCGCCGCGATGTCCCCGCTCTTGCCGCTCTGCAGTAGCACGACGACGATGATGAAGAAACAAACGATAATGTGAACAATCGTGATAAGCGTAATCATGGTTTGAACAACCCCGCGGCCGGAATGCCGGTCCTTTTCTTATCCACTTGGAATTCAGCTTGCTGGTGCGGAAGGGGGGATTCAGAAAAGCCCCTTTTGGCATCTTCCGCGCCATCTACAACTTAACTTCAAAAATCGCGTTTCTACCAATATTTATGCGGTTGCCAAATGTGGCCATCCGTGAACCAGCGAAAACACTCGGCGACAGCCTTTTTCGTGAAAACGGTATCGAAGGGTATCATTGCCCTAATCAAAGATCGCCTTCCGCGCCAATGAGACCCAAAGTGATACCGTCTTCGTGTGGTCTGGCGCCATCAGGTTTTGTGCACAGTAAGCACGGGCCTGCTGCCAGCCCGGTTCGTACGAACAGATCGCAAGCTCACATGGCGCGAAATGACACCGTTTTCGTGCCACTTTGGCGTTTTTTGGGGAAGCTCATCTTCCGCGCCAAACCATGGGGCAAACAGCCCCGCAACAAGCCGAATCTCGCGGGAAATCGGCTAGTTCGATAGGGTTCACATAGCGCCAAAATGATACCTATTTATTCTACCTGCCCGTCCCACCAAGCGGCAACTTTGCCGGGATCAAAGCGCAGCTGACCACCCGATCGGCGCGATCGCCTTCGTGCTTCAGCCAGCGCACCACGCTGGCTTTGGTGCTCGTGACTCCACCGGATTTGGGTACAACCACCGTGATCAAAGTTCCACCCTCGGGGTAGAGCTTCACGGCAGAATTTGCAGTTTGAGGCTAATGCACTTGCCGTTCGGCATGTTCCCAGTACGGGGCGCGAATCTTCTTTCTGTCGATCTTACCGGCAGCGGTTTTGGGAATCTCATCGCAAAATTCGACAGATTTCGGAGCCTTTACTCCCCCCAGCTTCTGTTTGCAGTGAGAAATAATGACTGCCTCGCTTAAGGATACGTCCGGGCGAAGTACAACGAATGCCTTGACTGCCTCTCCCCATGTGTCATGAGGAACGCCGATCACGGCACACTCGTAAACTTCAGGCAACGCCATCACCGCCGCTTCCACCTCGGCGCTGTAAACATTAAAGCCGCCGGAGATGATCATGTCCTTCTTCCGGTCCACGATGTAGACGTAGCCTTCTTCGTCCATGTACCCGATGTCCCCAGTATGGTGCCAGCCGTGAGTGCGGATTTCCGCCGTGGCCTCAGGCATCTTGTAATATCCGCCACAAACAAGCGAGCCACGTGCCACAATTTCTCCGCGTTCACCCGCCGGCAGAATCCTGCCAGCCTCGTCCATGATGGCGAGGCGCACCGCCAATGTGGGTTTGCCGCAACTGGCTAGCCGTTCCGGATGCGCTCCCGCAGCCGCAGCGGCGATGGTTTTGCAGTCGAGAAAGGTCAGGATCATCGGCGCTTCCGTCTGGCCGTAGGACTGACAAATACATGGGCCGAAGACTTCCACCGCGCTCCTTAATTTGTCGGGCGCCACTGGTGAGCCCGCCAAAAGAACACCGCGGAGGCTGGAATAGTCAAAGTTACGCACTTGAGGATGCGCCAGCAAGTTGTAAAGTGCGGTTGGTGGAAGATAAAGATGTGTCACCTGATAGCGCTCAATATTGCGAAGTACTTCAAGCGGATCAAATTTGGGCATAATGACGTTGGTCGCCCCCAGCGAGCACATTACGAACGCTAGGACGCCCGCTGCATGCGATAGCGGGGCCGTGTTCAGGCAGACTGGATGTTCAACATCGCCCCGCCAGTAATGCGTGGCCATTTCCGTCATCGTGCCCAAGGCAAGATTGGTGACGCGAACGCCTTTCGCTGGGCCGGTAGTCCCTCCTGTCGGCACCATTCCGGCGATGCGGTCGATGTTTCCGTAGGCATCGCCCCAATCCGGCACTTCAGCGCCTACACCCCGTTCCATGAAAGTATCCAAGGATGGATGTCCCTCATCTTCGCAATCGAGGCAGATCACGCCCCGCAGCGAAGGTACACGTTGCTTGATTTCGCGGACGCTGTCGCGAAACTGGCTGTGATAGAACAGCCACGTCATTTCCACGTAGTTCATGTATTCGACGTTGGCGTCAGTGGCATTGCGGTAATTAATCGGCACCCACACGGCTCCCGCGCGCATGATGCCCAACATGCAGAACAGGACTCTGGCATCGTTGTGCGAGTAGATGCCGGCAGGCTCCTGGTTGCGCAATCCGCCCGCCCACAGGGCGCTAGCGATACTTTCAGTCGCCGCCCGCATCTCGCGATAGGACCAGGAGGCGTCGGCAGCAATAATGGCAGTACGGTCGAGGTTGGTTTCGGCCCCCTTGTCGAAATAGTCGACCGCGCGCATGACCAAGCCTCCACTGGTCAGGAAGTAAGACGAACCTTGGCAAGGCTGTGCTGTTTCAGAGCCCGCAGTATCTCGTGCTGTCCGAATGCCTCCGCCGGCGCCGCAAACGGTATGCTATTCCAAAGAGCAAGAACCGTCCGCTCAAGGCGCATTCCGGGAAGCGAATCGGCACTATAAATAACTCATGCGCTGATTAGCGTTGCCTCAGGTGTACCCCAAACTTCCTTAGCGATCTCGGCAACGAGGCGCAGCTTGGCTTCTTGATCCGCCGGGGTTACTGAGTTCCCCTCGATAGTTGAGGCAAAGCCGCATTGCGGACTAAGCCCTAGCCGTTCCAGGGGGATGAACTGTGCGGCTTGCCGGATACGGCGTTCCAGTGCGTCTTTGCTCTCCAGAGTTGGCTTCTTGGAGCTGACCAGTCCCAATACGACGGTACGATCTTCGGGAACCTGGCGCAAAGGCTCGAACCCTCCCGAGCGCTCATCGTCATATTCAAGGAGGAAGCGGTGAAAACGTGTCTTCTGGAATACCTTGGTGATCGGGCCGTAATCGCCCGAAGCATAGAACCTGCTTTGATTGTTACCGCGGCAAAGGTGCAGGCCGAAAATGACTCCGGGATGATTGCCAATGACCGCATTGTCCATTTCGGTCGAAAGTTCGAGAAGCCGGTCGGGATCATTGCCTCGCTGGCGATATCCCTCGCGCAACTGAGGATCCAGCAAAGCGGCGTATTGCGGCGAGTCAATCTGAATGTACGTGCATCCGAGCCGGATTAACTCCTCTACTTCACTTCGTAAAATGTCCACGAGATCGGCCAGGTAACTGTCAATCTTGGGGTAAGCGGCGGCTGACTTCTTATTGTCGTAATACGCGGCTGCTTGTTGTGCGCTGATGATTGTAGTTTTTGCAGGATGACTCGTGCGTGCCCGCAGATAGGTGAACTCCTCCGCACATAAGGGGCGTTTCCGGCGGAGTTTCGAGACTACGACTGGCCGTGGCAAAATCATTTCGTCGCCCTGCTCATTGCGAAATGCAATGGCCCAGCCCCCAAATTTATCGAAGCCCTCGACAGCGTCAATCAAGTGCCCAAAGAATGCGTAGCGGCGCATCTCGCCGTCGGTGAGCACTTCCAGCCCGGCGCTCTTCTGCAACTCAACCGCTTCGTCAACCGCCCGATCCTCGAGAGACTTGAACTCCGAAGGGCTGATCTGTCCTTTCTCATAACGTTCGCGGGCCTCCTTCAAATAGGAAGGGCGCAAGAGACTTCCGACAACATCGCTTCGATACACGGAACCCTCCTTTTCAATGCCTTTCTGGGAGCACATCCTGATTGCGGCGAAAGATCACGTAGGAGCGGGTTGCGGCTGCGTCATCGTGAGAAAGTTCCTGGGCGAAGGAAACCATTCCTTGCGATTGCAACAGCCCTTGCCGGACGACTTCGAACCAGGTGTCACTGGTGAGCATGTCACTGAACCGCAAATCCGGCAGCACTCCTCCGCTCACGGCGACATCGCCGTGACATCCAGCACAATAGCTTTGAAAAAGCTGCTCGCCTTTGTGGATCGTGGCTGCGCTGGCTGGATTGGGCAGCGCCGCCAGGCGCGGTTCCTCGATAGCTTCGAGTGGCGGCAGGCTGGCCTTCCCTCCGATTTTGAAAGCCAGCATGCGGCTTCGGTTGCGTACTCGCCCGGAAGCAAACGAGACTTCCGCTGACCTCATACGTGACCGGACCCGCCATTACTCCGGTCTGGGCTGCGAATGACCACAACTTCGCACCATTATCGGCACGATAGGCTTCGAAATTTCCGCTGGCCGTTCCTTCGAATACCAGGTTACCCGCTGTCGCGAGCGTACCGCCGTTCCAAGGGCCGGGCCGTTCCGAAGTCCAAGCGGCTCTTTGCTGAACAGGGTTCCAAGCCACCAGCTTTCCTTTCACGGCCTCCAAGATCGCCTTCTTGACCTTGGGATCCTGCGGCAAACCGGCCGCTACTACATCGATTCCATAATTCGGTGCCAGTTTCTTCGCTTCGAAACTGGAAGGGGTTTTGTATTTGAAGCCAACATCGTTGACGGGGATATAAACCAGGCCCGTAGCCGGGCTATAGGACATCGGCTGCCAGCTGTGCGCCCCAAGCGGCCCGGGCACGATCGGTCGAGGATCGGCACCCTGATATCTGGACAGGGTGGTTTCTACAGGGCGACCGGTTAAGAGATCTACTCCGCTGGCCCAGTTAACAAACGTGTAGGGCTTGGCGGAAATGAGGCTGCCATTGATGCGGTCGAGGACGTAGAAGAAGCCATTCTTCGGCGCCTGCATTAAGACTTTACGAGCCTGCCCTTCAAGGACGAGATCAGCGAGGATGATATCTTCGTCGGAGTCGAAATCCCAAGCGTCGGCGGGGTCTTCCTGATAGTGCCAGACGTACTCTCCGGTCTCCATTTTAAGCGCAACAATCGAGCAGGTGAACAGGTTGTCGCCGCCCTTGGGACTACGAAATTTTTCGCTCCACGGGGTACCATTGCCGGTGCCGATATAGAGCTGATCGAGCTCGGGATCATAAGAGATAGCGTTCCACACCGTACCGCCGCCCCCGAGCTTCCACCAGTTACCACTCCACGTCGGGGCAGCTTTTGCGAGAATCGGGCTCTCAAATGGCTGGGAGGGATTTCCCGGGACGGTGTAAAAGCGCCAGATTAATTTTCCAGTTTCGTTGTCGTATGCCGAAACATAACCGCGGACGCCGAATTCCCCGCCACCATTGCCGATAATTACTTTGCCCTTGGCCACGCGCGGGGCTCCGGTGATTGTGTAGCGAAAGTCAGGGTCGATGGTGAGCGTTTCCCAGACACGCCGGCCATTGGCAGCGTCAAGGGCAATCAGGCGGCCATCGAGAGTACCCACGAAAATCTTTCCATTCCATGCTGCGACGCCACGGTTCACTACATCACAACATGCGTTTATCGCCCAGTGGCCGGGAACTTGGGGATCATACGACCATAGCAATTCCCCGGTCGCGGCATTTAGGGCGAAGACTTTGCTCCAGGCGCTGGTGAAGTACATTACGCCATCCACCACGATAGGAGTCGCTTCTTGCCCGCGATCCGTGTCCAGGTCGTAATGCCAGGCGAGACCGAGGGACGAGACGTTATGGTCATTAACCTGATTCAGCGGGCTAAAGCGTTGTTCGTCATAGGTGCGGCCGTAGGTCATCCAGTTTCCCGGCTCGCGATCTGCATGGAGCACGCGGAATTCGTTGAGGTCGGCAGGCTTGAGCGGGTGATGGTGCAGGTTCACCGTTCGTTCGCTGCTGACCACAGGGATGATGGTGAGAACGATGACGCTGAACAGGACCTTTGCCTGGACCATTCTGCCTCCGTCATATCCGTACACCTCAACGGGTCAACATGCCGATGGATCGCAAGCGTTTCAGAGAATAGCGGGACATATCCTTTGTGCCGTCATCCTGCACAAAAATGCTAATCGCAAGGTGAATCGTACCGCATCCGACTACTGGTAGCTCGTCCTCTCGACACGGCCCGGGAATCTCACTAGATCCGTAGGGTAAAGATCCGTCGACTCCGTAGGTGCTTTGCCTCGCACAGCACCCTGCTCCACTCTGGATGACCGCCGAATGTTGCGATCAGCCGCATCACACATCAAAGAAGACAGTTTCCTGATTTCCCTGGAGTCGCACATCGAACTGCCAATATCCGGGACGGGCTGGATCTGGTCGAGCCATTAGCGTCTCCCGGCGGTCGGGCGGAATCAGCTGAAGGATAGGATCCTCGTCGTTGCTGGCATCTCCGGCGAAATAAACTTGCGTGTAGAGCTGCTTCAGCATTCCGCGGGCAAAAACGGCGACGGTGAGATGCGGCGCCTGCAGGCTGTTGTGAGCAACGCGTCCCGGCTTTATCGTTTCCAGCACGCAACTACCATCTTCTCCTGTGGCGAGGCGGCCGAAGCCGATCCAGCCCGGATCAAGCGCTTTCGGCTGCAGGTCCTCGGAGTGGTTGTACTTGCCATTGGCGTCGGCTTGCCAAATTTCCAGCATGGCATCGTCCACCGGGGTGCCATCACCATCCAGCACGCGAAAAGTGATCCATAAGCGCTCTCCTTTGGCCTCTGGACCTGCGACACACCTGACGCAGTGCTCATCAGTGGTCAGCTCAATCGCAAAGAATGGGCCAACTGTCTGTGAGGGTGTCGGGACCAGATCTGGGTCAGGTTTCAAAGGGTGTGGCCTCCGGACCGCGCAGCACGATGTCGAACTTGAAGCCCTTCGCCCATTGCGGCTGCGTGGTCTCCAGATCGAATTTCGAAATCAGTCGCTGTCTCGCTCCTTCGTCCGGTATAGATTGGAATATGGGATCGTAGGCAAACAGAGGATCGCCGGGAAAATACATTTGTGTAACCAGGCGCGCGATAAAAGCTGGCCCGAAAACTGAGAAGTGAATGTGCGCTGGCCGCCAGGCGTTGTAATGATTGAGCCAGGGATATGCGCCGGGCTTGATGGTGATGAAACGGTACGCTCCATGTTCGTCTGTCAGGGTGCGACCCGCACCACTGAAGTTGGGATCAAGCGGGGCGGGATGCTGGTCCTTAATATGCCTATACCTCCCGGCGGAGTTGGCCTGCCAAATCTCGATGAGTGCGTTGGGGACGGGCCGCCCGTTACTGTCGAGCACGCGTCCGCTTACGATGATGCGCTCACCCAATGGCTCACCTGCGTGCTGACTGGTTAGGTCGTTATCCTTTCCCCCGACCTTTTCATGCCCAAAGATCGGTCCGGTAATTTGCGAGAGCGTGTGCGGCAGCACAATGAGCGGCTTCAATGGCGCGCGTTTAATGGTGGCGCGGTAAGGCTCATACAAGGACAGCGGTTGACTACCCTTGGGTGGCCGGGCATATGGTCTGATCGAAACTCGTGTTGTCACAGAATCCATCCACTCCTGTGTGCAGCAACTGAACCTAATTTTAATCTCTCACGCTCCTCGGAGAAGCGGACAGCTCGCAGCCTGCGCTTGCGTCATGCGCGCACCCAGCCGTACTGTGTGTTGCTCGGCGTTGGATTTCCGGCTTCCTTGTATTGTTTCCGCAGCCGGTCTACGTAATCTGCCGGCACCGGATTGCGCCTTGCCTGGGGATCAATTCCATACAATCGGGCCGCATTACGCCCGAAGATCTTGGCTTTGACTTGGCTGGTAAGGGGCGCGTAGCCGAAGCGCTCCATCGGCACTGGCGGCATCTCCAGGCGGCGCAGAGCTTCGATTTGCCACTGTGGCGATCCCCACCAGATGGAATCGGTTGCCCAGAGCACGTGATCGTCGCCGAACGCCTGAATCATCATTCCCAACATGTGCGCCCCAGCATAGGGCTGGTGACGACCGCCGTGCCGAAGCTGGTTCCCAGTTCCATGTACACGTTGGTCATGTGCGGGTTCTTCCTGCGGTACTCGCACAAATCGGAGACCCAGGGGACATAGGGATTCCTGCGGAACCCGTCCTCTGAGGCAGGTAATGCGTCCTCCACACTCTTCAGGCCGGAGTGATAAATCAGGAAATTCAGCTCAGGAAGGTCTTTTGACACCTTGACCATGTCTTTCGGGTGACAATGCGCCTCGTTAAAGACGCCGATAGCCTTTCCCTTGTGCAGGCAAATGTTCCGGATCTTCAGCTTATCGCGGCTATACTGGAGCGCCGGATAAGCTATCTTCTCGTCATCCATCCACCATCCATCTCTATCCGCTCCCAGTCCCTGCCCGGTGTAGCCCTTCCAGGCGTCAATCTTTAGCGACTCGGCCTGCCGGTGCATGTTTTCCAAATTCTTGGTCCCCAAGTCAGGCGAGAAGAGGCCGTGGCTCATCATTCGTTCGCAACGTGTCAGCTCGTTCACGATGTTGCGCGTTCTTGCCATCTGGTCCGGAGACAGGATCATCTTGTCTTCGCTCTGGTCAGGAACACCACTGAGGCAAGCGACGTCAGTGTCGCTGTCGAGGAAAACTTCTTTGATGTAGTTTTCCAGCTCGAAATCGGACTGTTTTGGTTCTTTCCCCTTCAGGACAGGATTGAATCGACGGGCAGAGCGGCGGGTATCGAAAACATCCAGTGGCCCGATGAAATGCCGTCCCACGGCGACGTGATGCGTTTGCACGTCGAAGATGAAATAGTCCGTCTTCAGGGCCGCAACCGCGGCGGGATCGTACAGTTCGGCGGCGTCAAGCCGGAAGAAGCGCCCGAACACGCTGTTCATGGCAGCAAAGCCCGCGGCCATTCCACATGTCATACGAAAGAACTGCCGGCGGTCGATGCCTAATTGTTTCAAGATTCTTGCGCCTGTTTCGAGCAATTCGTTCTCGAGGGCGCGCTGCTTTGACACTGGACCGGCAAAACTCATGGCCACCATCCGCCAGCAGGAGTATACGTTTGTGACAAACAATCGCTCAGACTTCCTCGCTCTCCATGGCCGAGAACCACTGCATGCCGGAGTGATCATCATTGTTCCCAGCGTCACGCCTGTTTGTCAGCGAGAACTCTTCAGCGCGGCGCTCAAACATATCGGCGCACGAGATCTCACCAATGCAGTGGTTGAGGCAAAATATGAAGAAACGCGGATCGTAGACTTCTCGATGATCAACGAACTCGCTTCTGTATTGTCCTTGCTCTTCTGCTGATCATCCTTTCCACGCTTGCCCTCTGCTGCCATGACTCGCCTATGCATGGGGAGTAGTTCTTCAGCGACCCGCTAGGAGAATAGCGGGGTTTGGATCTCGGGCAACTCCATTGGTCGCGAACATTCTTCGTCGTCATTAGCGACGTGGTTGATCCGAGTGCTGATGGGATAGCACCGCATGAAGCGGGCGTCGTATGGCCTCAATAGCGTAGACGCTGCCGTCAAATCCTGCATCCCCGGGTCGAGCCACAGATCGTAGGTGTCGGGTCGAAGGATGACTGGCATGCGGTCGTGGACTCGTGAGGTCACCGCGTTTGGTGTCGTAGTCAGAATCGAGCAGGTCTCTACCGTGTTACCGCTTGGATTCTTCCACCGGTCCCACATTCCGGCAAAGGCGAACAATTCACCGTCACAAACTTCGAAGCAGTAGGGCTGCTTGGCTCTCCCAGTCCTTTGCCATTCATAGAAACCGTCTGCGGGAACCAGGCACCGGCGAGATCTCAGGGAATCGCAAAAGGCCGGCCTTGTGCCCGCTGTCTCCGAGCGGGCATTGATCGTCTTGGTAGCTATGGACGGATCCTTTGCCCAGGACGGAATGAGTCCCCAGCGGATCAGTGACAGCTCTCGGACCGCTTCCCTGGGATTCCGGCGAATGACTGGGACAAGCTGAATGGGGGCGATGTTGTAACGCGGATTCCATTCTTCTTCGGAGGAAGCGGTATCGAAGTATTCCTCAAGAATCTCTTTTCTTCGCGAAAGCCGATAGCGACCGCACATGGAACGATTATGCCAGATGGGGCCCGTTTTGACGGCAAATGAAAGTGGCAATCCCAGAGTGGTAGTAATGACGGCTGCCAAAATGATTGGCTAAGGCGAAGAGCAGCCTCTTGATATTTGATCAGAAATTACCGCTTGCAGTCGCAGTCTAAACAATGGTGCTCGGCACAGCTGCCGCAAGCTTGCTTCACGTCTTTGAGCAGAGGGTTTCGCAACTACGCGCACCTGTGCCTCTCAAAACGACCAAATTCAAGATATCCTTTTCGTGATCACCTACAATGCGACCACTCCGGCTTGGCCGAGCTGAACAGGTTGTAAGGAAGTAATGCGATTCGATGTTTGACGTGACGATCAGGAAGGAAGAGCGAGCCACCCCATGAATCTCCAGATTCTTACTGGAGCTAAAAGCTCGTCAGCGGCCAAACGGAAGTTTAGGAGGACATTATGAGCTTGCCCGGGTCTGTCCAAAGCGCTGCTGCGTCAGTGCCTGGCCCCCTGTTTGTTTCCTGAATGAACCCCCGCGCGGTGTTAAAATGTTCGGCAGCGGAATGTTTTCGCCTCCTCGCCTATGACGTAGCAAGCACCAACAGTTTACTGTCGCGGCCGGGCGGTCCGGAGTGACAAAGTTTGTCTTTAATCTCAACCGCGGTGATCAAAACACAAGTTTGCCTCTCACCGCTTCGGACACTTGAACATCAGCTGGAATCTTGGTTTCTCCTGTATAGAGATGTTGCAATTTCGGCCACCGAGCAGCGACCTGCAGGGCACCAGGAGTAACAGCTGTGCCAAAGACATTCAAAGACTCCAATTGATTCAGGTCACCGAGCATGTGCAAGGTAGTATCCGTGACTTGGGTATGCATGAGACGCAGTACACGCAGGCGTTTCATAACGGCGATGAAAGCGGCCGAGCCGTCTGTGATGGCAGTATCGGAGAAGTCGGCTACGACAATTTGTTCGGCCAAGGGTTTCAGCGCCGCCATATCTTTGTCCCCAAACTTGGCGCCCATAAGAGAGACGTTTACTACGAGGTCGGCGGAGCCCCGCGATTCGTACTCCAAAACGTCCGGGAAGCGCTTCTGCAATTGTGCAACTGCGGATGCGAGCGGGGCACGCCGTTTTTCGACGGCTGCTGTGTCAATCTCCTCGAAAGTAACGTCGGCAACCGTGGACACTGCATTCGTGGGTGCGCCCTTGATTGCGTCCGCCGCCAGGGATGGCGAGGCGCCTGCGGCGATCCATAGCTCTAGCAGTTTTACCTCATCCGCAGACAATGGACGCTTGCCTTCGGCGGGCATAAATTTGTCGTCGCCGGCCGGCAAGGTGACACGATGAAACAATTCACTGCCTTGTGGGTTTCCGGCCTTGACGATCACGCCGTGCTTGCCGCCCCGCATAACCGCCTCATAGCTGTCCAGTCGCAAACGCGATCTTTGTTTAGATGGTCCGTGGCAGCTGTTGCAGTGTCCGGCGAAAACCGGTTCGACGCATATGGTGAAGAAGGACGTGCTGGCGGCGGCGGTGGGACCTTTGTCTTCTTGCGGCAGTCTTAGCCAATCGCGCAGAACCGTCGGCATGTGTTCGGTCAGGTGATTTTCGCCTTGCGAGAGCTGGCCGCCGCGATACCCCGTCCAGGATACGAGACCAACAGCGACTACAAGTCCGAAAGCGTAGATGAAATCCAAACGCTGGCCGAGGAAGCGCCCGTGCAACATCCAGCATAACCAACTGAGCGCTGCAACAAATATTCCACCCCACATATGCTGCGTAACCAGCGAGCCCGAATAACCACCGCTTCGAGCCAGGCACCACCCCAGAGTTAAGGCTACGATGGCACTGAAAGTGGCCAGCGCTAATAAGAAATCGACCGAGGCCCGAAGATCGGGGAAGCGGCGAATTCTTCCGGCAATTTCCAACACAGGTACCAGCAGGATGAGCGCGATTGGGAAATGTATGGACAATAGATGAAAGCGCCCGATGAATTGCGCCCACTCAGCACGCTCGACTCCGTCGGGTGGGAGAAAGAGTAATAGGGTAACCAGCAACAAAAGTGGCGCAAGCGCGAGAAGACCAAAGCGAGTTCGGATGGACATCTGACGAAGCGAAAATGTCATGAAGGCAGACAGCCTCGATGGCAAAAATAACGACAGCCGGCAGACGTAATCACGCCAGAACCTCCGCCACAACCCGCGCGGGTTTCACGCTGGTGAGCTTCTGTTCCAGCCCCTGAAAAGAGTAGTTGAGTTTGTGATAATCAAACCCCAGCACGTAGAGCATGGTTGCGTGCAGATCTCGAATCTCCACTGCATCCTTCACGATCTCATAGCCCATGGCGTCGGTCTCGCCGTAGGTTGTGCCTGGCTTAATTCCACCGCCGGCCATCCATATGGTGAAGGCGCCCGGATTGTGATCGCGCCCGACAAATTGCATGACTTGACCGAAGCGATTTTCCCGCATGGACGTGCGTCCGAATTCACCGCCCCAGACCACGAGGGTATCTTCCAACATGCCGCGTTGTTTGAGATCAGCCAGCAGTGCAGCAATGGGCTGATCGACTTCACGGCAACGGTCGGCGAAACCGAGATTCAGCGCCTCCTTTGCATTTGACCCGTGTGAGTCCCAACCCCAATGATAGAGCTGAATGAAACGTACCCCCCGCTCCGCTAACCGGCGCGCTACCAAGCAATTGTTTGCAAAACTGGACTCGCCAGGTTTTGAGCCGTAGTTTGTGAGTACGGCGGCTGGTTCCTTGTGGATGTCCATGGCGTCAGTGGCGTCCATTTGCATGCGGAACGCCATCTCGTATTGCGAAATTCGCGTGATAGTTTCAGGATTGCCGAAGGCGGCATAGGTTTGCTGATTGATTTTGTCAATCGTATCCAGTTCACTGCGGCGCAGAGAACGGCTCACACCTCGTGGATTTTGGAGGTAGAGCACAGGCTCTCCATGAGAACGGCATTGCACGCCCTGATAAACACTGGGCAGAAAGCCAGAGCCCCACAGTTGTTTGCCACCATCCGGCGACTTGCCGCCTGATAGCAGCACGATGAAACCCGGAAGGTTCTGATTTTCGGTGCCCAGTCCATAGATCACCCACGAGCCGAACGAGGGATAGCCGAGACGTGCATTGCCGGTCTGCACCAGGAGCTGCGCCGGCGCATGGTTGAACTGATCGGTACGCATGGACTTGATAATGCAAAGGTCGTCAATGTGTTTTTCCAAGTGCGGCAAGCGATCCGATATCCATTGGCCGCTTTTTCCGGCCTGGTGAAATGGATACTGCGAGCCGAGCAACTTGGGCACGCCGCTGATGAAGGCAAAGCGCTTGCCAAGCAAAAATGAAGCGGGGCAGTCCTGACCATCGAGCTTGGTCAATTCAGGTTTGTACTCAAACAGCTCCAGTTGGCTGGGTGCACCCGCCATGTGCAAATAGATGATGCGTTTAGCGCGGGCGGCAAATTGCGGCGGCAAGGCTGCAAGTGGGCGGGAAGGATCGCGCGTGAAATCGAGCCGCCGCGTCCCATCGAGGTTCAGTTCGGCGGCCCTTGCTGAACTGCCGTATTGCGACGCCAATGTGCCGAGGAACATGGTGCCCACGCCCGCGGTGAGGCTGCGCAGAAAGTGACGTCGAGTTTGCGCTTGCAGCCGCGCGAATGTTTCCTCTGGATGCATTTCTCGGACAGGTTCGCCATCGCAGGGGCCATTTGTAGTGTGCAGATCGGGGATTTTGGAATTTGACATAAGCATCACCTAGTGAGAGCGGCATCGATATTCAACAGGATGCTACCCACCGCTGTGAGCGCGTCCAGTTCTTCTCTGCTTGAAATTCGTTTCGTCGGCCATTTTTCAAGCTTGGTACTTGCATTTACCAAAGCTGGTTCCCTTGGCGTTCCCAGGGCTTTGCTATAGAACGCGCGCAGGGCTGTCAATTCGCCAGGCGTAGGATCGCGAGACAGGACTAGGCGCGTTTCATAGGCAAGGCGGGCAGGGAGAGTTTCACCGGCACCAGAGGCGCTGGATGTCTTTGCGGGGATCGTCTCCATTACCCGTTTCGCCAGTGCTTCGGCGGCTTCCTGATACACCGGGTCGTTCAACGTCACAAGTGCTTGCAACGGGGTGTTTGTCGGAATGCGCCTGGGGAGACTTGTATCGCGATCCGAGGCATCAAACATCAGGAAGCTCGGATAGCCGCTGGTGCGCTTGACGTAGGTATAGACCGCCCGGCGATAACGGTTGGGGCCGGTCGCGTCGGTCCATTTGGAGTCGTTATAAACCGTATTCCAAACTCCGGCCGGTTGCGGCGGCATGACCGGAGGCCCTCCCATCTCGGTACTCAGGAGGCCGCTGGCTAGCAGCGCCTGATCGCGCACCATCTCTGCGGTGAGTCTTTGCTGCGGGCCATGAGCCAATAGACGATTGCGCGGATCTCTCGCCGTCTGGGCCGGCGTTGTCGTCGCGCTCTGCCGATACGTCGCGCTGGTCACCAACTCGCGTAACAGCGCCTTCATATCCCAATGGAGGTCGTTTTGGAAGTGTAGTGCGAGCCAATCCAGAAGTTCTGGGTGGCTAGGTTCTTCGCCAACGCTACCGAAGTTTTCCAACGTCTCAACGACCCCTGTCCCGAAAAGCTCTTCCCAGTAACGGTTGACCGCAACACGCGCGGTGAGCGGTTGTCCGGGTGTAAAGAACCACTTCGCGAGGGTCAGCCGGTTGCGTGGAGCACTTGCGGGAAGCTTGGGGAAAATTCCAGGTACGTCCGGCTCCAACTCTGGACCTATCTTAGTTAGAAAATTGCCTCGCTCGAATTCCAACGTGGCCCTTTGCTCATATGGCGCCTCTTCCGCCATCACCGGAAGCGGCACACTGGGAATTTTCGCCAATTGCTTCTCGAGCTCTTTGAGGCGCTCGATGTTCCGAGCCCGCACGGGGGCCTTCGCCAAAGATGTCCAGGATGGGTCATCACTTACCGCGAGACTAACCCGTTGAATGAGAGCGGGCTTGTCGTTAATGCGCTGTATTTGTTTGAGATCAACCTTGATGCGGCTGCCTCGTGCCAATTGCAACGGCGTGGTGGGAACTCCTACAATCCAGCGAGTTCGAAAAAGTTTGGGCAGGGCCGCAAATGCACTCGGGACCGGATCCACCTCTTTCAGCTTTTGCTTTGGATCGCTACCGACCGATACGGCGGCTTCCAGGTTCGTTTCCGAATCCTGCACAAAGTAACGGAAGGCAATTTTGTCTTGTTTGCCACCTGACTGAATCAACCAAGCCTGCACCTTGTCCACGATGAAGCCGTATTCGGGCGTGTGACGGGCTTTTTCTTCGTTCAGAGGCGGCACCGCAATGCGAATCGCCGTCAGAAGAGGAAGGTTAGCATTCGCTGTCAACTCATAGAAAGATTGCGGTGGAGTATTTGCATTGGCCAGAGCCTCCCCGTCATGGATGCGGAAAGTCTTTGCCGAGCCGGTGATCTTGGCATGAGCAAGCCTTGTCTTGGTCCGTTCGATGTCTTCGTGCAGACCCTTCAGCTGCTCGGCCTTTTCCTTCGGCGAAATCTTCTTCTTTTCTTGCAGTTCAGTTAGCTTCTGCTGTAGGTCCGGAACCACCTGCTCCAATGCCATGGCCTCATTGGCTACGGCAGTCTGGATAGGCAGTGGTTTCCATTGCGCTTTGTCTTCCACTTGGCGGTCTGAGGTCTCGACCGCGCGGAGCAATCTGGCGATCTCCTCTTGTATTTGCGCCGCTTCTGGATAGCGGGCCCTATCTTTTGGAACCCTCAGGTTCGGGCTGTCATCGTCAAGGTCCTCATCACGCTGCGTATTGAAGAAGGCCAAGGACTTGTAATAGTCGGTATGCCGAATTGGATCGTAGGGATGCGAGTGGCACTGCACGCAATTGATTGTGACCCCGTTCAGCACCGACCAGGTTGTGGCGACGCGGTCCATAACCGCGACCATGCGGAATTCCTCATCATCGGTGCCGCCCTCGTCGTTGCCTGGAGTCTGCCGATGAAAGGAGCTAGCGATGCGGTCCTCAAAGGTGGCTTCGGGAAGCAAGTCTCCGGCCAACTGTTTGATCACGAACTGATCGTAAGGCAGATTGCGATTGAAGGCGTCAATCACCCAGTCGCGATAGGGCCAGACTCCCGGGCGCTCCCGGTCCTTTTCGTAACCTTTTGTATCCGCATATCGTGCCAAGTCCAGCCACATGGACGCCCAGCGTTCGCCATAGCGTGGCGAAGCCAGCAAACGATCCACCTGTTTTTCGTAAGCGTTGGGGGAGGAATCCGCCAGATACGCTGCTTCTTCCTCGGCTGTAGGCGGCAGTCCGGTGAGGTCGAAAGACACCCGGCGCAACAGGGCTGCCTTGTCGGCTTCAGGAGACGGTGCCAACCCTTCTTTCTCCAACCGCGCCAGAATAAATTGATCCACGGCTTGGCGCGCCCAATCCGCTCGCCTAACTTTCGGCAAGGGCTGAGCCTTGGGTGGTACAAACGCCCAATAGTCCTCCCAGTTGGCTCCCTCCTTGATCCATTGGCGAAGTAGGGCAATCTGCTGCGGCGGCAGCGGTGAAGCATGATAAGGCATACGCGTTTCGGGATCCGTGGAGGTCACACGCGCCATCAACTCGGAAGCTGTGGGGTTGCCTGGCACTATGGTGCGCCGCCCGGACTTGCCGACACCCAACGCTTCCTCGCGGAATATGAACGAAACACCATTTTTCTGGCGGACTCCCCCGTGGCAAATGACGCAATTCTGATTCAGAATTGGTCTGATGTCGCGACTGAAGGCCACCTTATTGCGCGACATTCCTGGGAAGAGAGAACTCACACGGGGCCAAGCCAACAATGCAGCTAATGCAAAAATAGAAAGCGCAGCAACTTTCAAGTTACCAACACGAAATGTAAAACCTTTGTTCATGCTAGACCTACCTATAGGAAACAAACCGACCCCGCCCCGAGAATTCCCTATCTCTTGACTCTAGCCAACTTTGTCACACGACCAGATCTGTTCCAATCCGAGACGTAAATATTTCCATCCTCATCGATGTGGCATCCATGGGCTGCGCTGAATACCGCCGGGGCGATGTTCTCCGGATTCACGTCGTAATCAGCCCATTGGGTTTTCTGCGGGTTGTCTCCCAGAAACGACACCGGCACATTGTCTTTATCAAGAATCGTGACTCGCCCCTGCAACTCAGACACGACGGCGTAGTCTTCATGGAAACTCACCGTGCAAGGGCGGCGCAGGTGGAGCGTGATGTTGCGAACAAATTTGACATCCAAATCAAAATGACTGAGCCGAAGGTTTTCCCGGTCGCATACCAGGAGGAGCGGCTGATCGTACCGCATGTCAAGCGCGAGCCCATGGCTACAGTTACATTTGCCGTTCTCCGTACCTTTTCCGGAAAAGCCTCCCTGGTAGTTGCCCCGCATGTCGAACTTGAAAATGCGTGAGTCACCATATCCGTTGGCAATATAGATGGAACCGTCCGGCCCTGGTACGGCGGCGGTCAGCCGCCATTCATTGGGAGCATGAAATCCGGCCTCGGGTGGAGCTGTGATTTTTTGGACTATCGTCCCATCGGTCTTCATCTTGAGGAACAGCCAGTTCTCTCTCGGTGTACCCTTCTGTACCGTGGCGTAAAAGTATTCTTCGCCCGCTTCCACGGCATGTTGCAACGAATGGACTTCGGGGTACTCATTGGCAATGGTTTTCAAAAGCTTCCCATCCTTGTTATAGACCAGGATGCCCGTGTCGCTCTGGGTGCTGACGTAGAGGTTCCCAAATTTGTCGCTCGCAATCCCGCCATGGGTCCCGCCAAACGTCCTCCCAGCGGGCAACAGTCCCCAATGAGGAACAACGTCGTAGGTCCATTCGCCATTGCCGGTGCGAAGCTGGATGGGATCTACGTGCTGGTCATCGGCGGCAGCGCTCGCCGGCGCGGGAGAGCTGGAGAGCATGCCCAACGTGGAAACCGCGGCCGCAGTACAAAACCCGCGTCGATTGACCATGCCGAGAGGAGAATGATTAGGATTGCGCAGATTCATGGCGGAGCTCTTATTTATTGACACGGAGCCTTATCAGGAAGGTCCTCCCAGTCCCACTGCCTTAATCCTTCCCACCACGGTCGTCGCATCAATACGTGCCCATTCTAGCGTGACCGCGGCCGTTCGAGGGAAATGGCTCCAACTCATCCGCGCATAAGAGCCGTCGGGTGCCTGCTGGCCTACTTCGCATACAGCGTCGAATACCCGATCTCCATTCAAGAAACTTTTCAGACTTCGACCCAACTCGTATTGCAAAGGGCAACCGTTGTCCCAAAGCTGCAGCATCAAACACTATTCCGTTCCACGCCTCCGGGTCGTATGCGCCAATTGAAACGCGCTCGAACGCTTCATTATTAGGTACTCTCTGAGCTGTTGCAAAGACCTGACCCGCAAGGCTCAAAAGAACCACGATAAGGTACCGCCCTCTTATGGAGGTTGCACTATGCAACTCCCTCGCCGCGTGTAAGCCGGTATTGCGGATTTTGAGCCACTGCAGCAACCGCGTTGAATCCGAACAGGTTTTTAACATATTTGTGCTATCATTTACGTTAACTAAATGCGATAGGTGCACAGAAAACCGCAGATAGCGCCGGCACATTGAAAGTGTCGCCGATCGTCCGCCAGATTGGGGGCTCTGCTTGTCGCGCAATCGTCGCACACGACCCACAACTCCCGATTGGGCCAACGAGATAAGATCGCTTAGAAAGACGCTGAACCTCTCTCAGGTGGAATTGGGGAAAAGGCTCAACGTCTCAGCAATGACCTGCTCCCGCTGGGAGCGGGGAATGCAGGCACCGCCGACTGACTGCTACTTGGAATTAGCCAGACTTGCCGGGCCATCCAGAGGTTGGTACTTCTGGACTATGGCGGGGCTGAGGAAAACTGACGTGCAAATCATGACCGGTCAGATGAAGGGGACCAAGGACCCTCGAATTGCAGACGTCATAGCGGCGTTGGAAGGGCAAGCAGCCCTGAGCGAGGCTCAGTCGAGACGAATCGCAACCAGTTTGTCGAGTCTGCCAACGGTAGCTTTGCGTCGGGAGTACAAGGCCATGTCAGACACGGATGCACAATGGGCTAAGCTAATGCGGCAACAGGCAGAAGTGCTGCGCGAAATTTACAGTCGGCGACGGTGCCAACTTGGAACGAAGTGAGCATCAGCACACTAGGACCCTAACCTTGGGGGGGAAAGTCCAGTCTTCTCTGTATCGACGATGAACCCGAACGGCTTGAAATCCGCAAGCTGATGCTTGAAGCCGAAGGCTACGACGTTTTCACTGCTACTGATGGCGAAGCCGGTCTGGCTCTGGCACGCTCCAATGTGATCGATTGTTGTGCTTGATTTCAATATGGCCGGGTTGAGCACACTCCGAGCGAAGTCTGCGTGGACAGCTTCCAGGCGGATCGTGCCCCGGACAAACGCTACCGCACTTCACCTCTGAACGGCCTGTGGACGCATGCCAAAGGTGGCTTCTACCACGATGGGCGTTTTGGCACGCTGTTGGATGTTGTGAACCACTATGACAGCTGTTTCAGCTTGGGCCTGTCCGATCAAGACAAGAGTGACGTGGTTGAATTCTTGAAGCCGCTGCCGCAGCCGACAAATAATAATGATGAGTAGTGACAGGTCCCCGGTTGCCCCAAGACCACCCCTTGCGCCGTCACGTTTTGTGTCGCCTGCATCGTTCGGTGGGGGATGGCGGAACACCATTGTGAAGGAAGCGATATATGCCCGCTTGGAGGCCGACCCGAAAGGATACCTGTCCCACTACCGCCAGATCAAGATCAGCGTGATCTGGAGTGTAGTGCTCTAAGGATTCGTGAACCCGCGCCAGATCCCTAACTCGTCACTGGCTGTTGTGCAGCGACCACCGGTTTCAGTTGTGGCTCCTCTGGAACGATGATCCATGCGAGCAGGTACGTGACGACGCCCGGAAATACTCCGGTAGCGAGCGCGATGAAGAAGCAGAGGATGCGCACAAGCGATGCGTCGAGATCGAAATACTGAGCTAGCCCGGCACAAACGCCCGCAATCTTTCTCTCTGCGCGGGAGCGCATCAGTTTCTTCGGCGTGGGCGGAATCCCCACCACGTTGCCGCAGTAGGAGCAAACGCGGCCGTCCTCAGCGATGGCCTTGCCGCAAGCGTTGCAGTACATGATTGGGCCTCCTTTTGCTTTACGATACGACGATTGCGGGGGAAATGTTCCGCATCCGGCTGTCCGGCCTTCAGGGCATGAAGCCCCATTTCAAATCCCGTCGGGGACGCCAATTCTTTTCAAGACGTTACGCCGAAAGTCCCTCTTCGCCGCGATACACAGAAAATACACGCTCTTTGGGGCGAATCATGCTCACCACTTTGCTCTGGGCGGCCCACTTTTGCGGGCTCAGCGAGCGTCATCCTCGATGTGGCATGACGCACAAGTCCTGAACGACTTTGACATCCTAGCCGTTGGCCTTGAGGATCGACGAAAACGTGCCGGGCCTGAAGCTCTATGTTGGCGACGGAGCCTCCATCACCGGGGCCACTGTTGCGCCGAAGAGGCAACACGATGATAGGCCATGCCTCAATACGCGATCAGTTGGAGCGATGTCGCGAGTACGCAATCAAACAGGCGATCATTACCCATTGCGGCTCTGAGATCGCTAGGGGAGGCCGTCCACCGAGCCAGCGAATCCAGGCGTTGCGAAGGTAAAGAGGGCTCGAGATTCTTGTCGCTCACGACGGAATGCAGATGCACGTTTCTGAATGGGGCATCAGATTTGTTGACTGAAGAATGTTTCGCGAACGAAGATCAGGATGCTTTGCGGGTGTCTTCAGGGCTGGCGAACGATCCCAGGACCGTGCGTAACTCTTCGAAATCCGGCACAACGTACGAAGCGTGCGTCGGGCCCAGACCGATGTGGACGGTCCGAGCGCCGTTTAGCGATCTCTCAAAAAGGTCTTCATCGGTGCGATCGTCGCCAGCCGCAAAGATGAAGTCGGGATCGGGGTATAGCGCGAGCAGGCGGTCAAGCACCTCGCCCTTGTTTGCCCAAACCGGCTTGACCTCTACAATCTTTTCTCCCCTGAATGCTCTCAACTCCGTCTCGGCAAGCATCGCCTCCAACATCGATACCAGTTCGTTGGCCAGCCACTCGCCGAACTCCGGTTCAACCATGCGATAGTGCCAGACCACTGCATACTTCTTTTCTTCCAAAAAGCTGCCGGGCGTACGATCCACAAAGTGCTCCAAGATCGGCATAACTGTGGATTTCCAATCCGTTTGCACCTGCGACCGCAAGGGTTCCCACGTGTCTGCCGACGGAGACTTCAACTCCGCGCCATGTTCGGCTGCTAGCCAGAGTCCGCGAACCGAACCAAACCACCGATCTAAGTTCTCTGTCGATCTGCCGGAAAGCAAGGCCAGGCAATTCCGCGAATCGGCCGCGAGGGCGGTCAACAGATCGAGCAGGCGATTGGGCGGGGCTGCCTGTTGAGGCCTCTTCGCAACAGGAACGAGCGGCAACAGGAACGAGCGTTCCGTCATGGTCGAGAATCAAGATGCGCCGGCTGGCTCGCAGGTAAGCGTCGCGGACTTCCGTCATCCTCAGCGGCTGCGGCAGCGTGTCGATATAGCGCCCGCGCTCTGAGACAGCTTCTTCGAGCGATGAAAGAAACCGCTCCCCCCAGCGGAAAACATTGTTCCGTGTCACTCTTTGATGAAGCATGGTCATGCGCAGGCGCCGGTCCTGTTCATCGAGCGTCAGCGCGCGCAATCGTGGATGGGGTGCGCTCCTCGTCAAAGGGATTGATCAGGAGTGCCTCGCCCATTTTGGCAGCAGCGCCCGCGAAACACTGGCCACAATGTCTGGTTGGCATAGCCCTGGTAAAATCCTTTGGCGATATCCGGGGAATTTCGACGGCGAAGCAGCGGTCTCTTTCCGCCCATTCTTGGAGGACCGCCCGGCGCTCTTCTTGCTGCTGCTCGTTGCTGTACCCCGCCCACCCGATCCAGTCGCCGCCTCCTTTTCGCAGTAAGCGGTTCATAGCGCTGGCCAAGCCTCCGGAGCTGTGTTCGGTACTCCAGCCATCCTCGGCTTTTCGCAATGTCAGAGGAAGGCGGTTTGAGACCACGATGAGGCGAGCGCCGCCGCTCGGTTCTGCAGATAATCTGGTGACCGGCTGTAAGCCCACGTTCTTTTTCTCCTTTGAGCCCGGCTTCCAATCACCGCCAATCCGAGCCGTTCCGAGATGTCGATTTCTAGCACGCTGTTGCTGAGAAAAACGACACCTCTTTTCGATGCGAAAACTGCCCAGCCAGTTCAACAGTGCTGGCGAATGGTGGTGCTGGGGTAGAGGTAGTAGAGGGATTGGTAAGTAGCAGCATCGCCAGTTTGCCATCTTTGAACGAATCCCGGTTACTGGAGCTGGTCGCTTTGTTTTGCGTCGGACGGAGCGAGGACCATCCAAGTGTGCAAGGTCGCAAGTGCATCAACGAGGAGCGCCACAACTTTGGCTGTAATGCTGATTTTCTATCGTCAATTGACCAGGCTACGGCGTGTCTGGTTCCAGCGCTCAGCCCTTCTTGGGTTGCAGTTCTGAACGGATATCGTTCGCAACCCTCTTAAAGTCTTCAGTAAATTCTCAAGAGGCTTCTGCCGTACACAGGCACATTCGGCTCTCGTGTCTGAGTGCCTGAACCTCGCTTGCATTTCACTTGTGTTCGCAGCGTCACATCGATTGATGTGAGGTGGCCGATCCCTGAGTGGAGTGGTCCCCTATTTTGAGACAACCGGTTAAGACTCAAGATACATCGAAACCGAGGTTTTTGAGTCATGAGATTGTCTCGACGGACATTTACACGGGAGGTCAAGCTGAGTGCGGTTCGGCGGCTGGAGATGGGAGTTCCCATTGCCGAGCTAGCGCGCGCCATAGAAGTCAAACCCCAATAATGCATCGTTGAAGAAAGAGCACCGGGAAGGTCTGGGCAATGCGTTTCCCGGGAAGGGGAAAGCCCGTTGGCCGGAGGGCCGGATTGCGGAGCTGGAGAGCAAGGCCAGACTGAAGTACGAAGAGGTGCACCGTGAGGACTATCGAGACGTCGAGGAAGCGGAAGCGAACGCAGCAATATTTAGCGAACGCAGCAATATTTTAGGAGTCGCGATGTACCCAAAGCAACGGCCCACGACATTCCCGACATTCCCAACCATAATCTCCGGTAGTTGTGTGCGCAGGGTTATCAGCGCAGTACTCTTCGTTGTTCTACTGATGGCGGCCTGCGCAACTGCACAGAACAAAGCGAGCGATTCCAGTGGCGCAGCGTTTCCGTTACCAATCACTGCGCAAAGGATAGCGGACAACCAGAACTTGTTGGGCGACTGGGGTGGTGAACGATCTCGCTTGGCAGGGAAGGGAGTTAACTTCGAGTTCTATTATGTTAGCGACTTTCTGGGTAACCCTTCCGGCGGGCGGAACCCGGGATTCACCGATTGGGGCCGAATCCGAGGTACGGTCGATGTAGACCTGGGAGGACTGACCGAATCGAATGCTCCTGTCTTCCACATCACCGGTTTGTGGCAAAACGGCGGAAACCTCGGCACAGAACACTTGGCCTCCATCGCGAATCCGAGTAGCTTAGTCAGTGCCCCAACCTTCCGCCTCGATTCGTGGTGGTTTCAGCAAGCACTCTTTAAGAGCCACATGTTTATAAAAGTCGGCCAATTTGCTGGCCAGGATTTCTATGGACATCAGGAGTACGGTTGGTCCTATCTGCTGGGGCCTCTCGGGGGCTCTCTCGGCAATCTCTTTAGCACAACCTACGAGTCTTTTGATCCGGCGTCGACGCCAGCTGCCGAAGCGAAGGTTGTACCGAATAAGCATCTTTACCTCAAGTCGGCGGTCTTGGCAGGAAACCGGAACCCATACGCCGATGACCCAACGGGCTTCGGATTTGTCAGAAGGGACTCGCCGGTGGTTGTCTCCGAAATCGGCTATTTGACGAACTCGCCTGATCTCCAGGCTTCGTCTCTCTCGCGAAAACTGTATCCGGGCAAGTACAAATTCGGTTCCAGCTACAACGTCGGGGACTTTGTGGACCCAGTTACCCAGGCGAAGCGCCGCGGTAACTATTTGCTGTACTTGATGGCGAACCAGGCCGTCTATCGAAAAGAAGTCGGAAGTAATCGCGGGCTTGATCTCGACTTCGCGATTGACTGGAGCCCGGATGCAGTCAATGGGATCAACGAGCAGATCACAGGCGGTTTTCGCTACAACGGCCCCATCCCTGTGCGCAAGCAAGACACGGTTTCGTTCGGCTTTGTTTACAGCAAAGTGAGTGACCATTTCGATCGGTCCTACTTGCTGCAGTCACTTCCCGTGCTGGGTGCAGAAAAGGCGTTCGAGCTGAACTATATGTTTCAGGCCACGCACTGGCTCGTGCTGCAGCCAGCTGTGCAGTATTACGCGGACCGTGGAGCCAATTCGCACCGCGGTGACGCGGTCGCCGCCGGGTTCAGACTCAAAGTTACGTTTTGATCATAAAGACGTACGGAGAATGTACTCCAGTGAAAACTCGTGAGGAAGCGCCCAGGAGCATTGCCAACACCGCCGTAGATCTGTGCGTGATCGGAGGCGGAGCGAGTGGCGCCGGATGTGCTCTCGATGCACAACTCCGTGGCATAAGCACGCCCCGCCACCCGATGCTTCGACCCAACACCAGCCCGCGGGCTCCCTTCACCTTCCCCGAAGAGAAAGGCATGGTTTGGCCCAGATGACAGGCATCGACTGGCTCATTCTGCTTCTTTATTTCATGTTCGTGCTGGGCATTGGCGTAGCGTTGAAGGGCAGAACGAAGACGAGTACCGAT
>QIAU01000044.1 GCA_003225055.1 Acidobacteriota bacterium | reverse complement strand
GATAGCGCGCGGCGGCTTTATGGGAAATCTGGGCCCGGCGGTGGAGGTCGGCAATGCCGCGGCGGAGCGGCCGCCAGGCCATGCGGCCTTTGCGGTCGCCCTCCTTGCGCCGGTAGACGCGGAAGTCGTCGCCGTTATGGATGGTGGCCTCGGCGCGCAGGACGCTGCCTTGCGGGGTGTAAGCCTTATCGTAGAACTACGCTTCACACTGCACCTCCCTGTAGATTGAGTGCTCACCGAGGTGTTTGTCCTTCTTTGGACTTGCCAATCCAGGATCATCGTAAAGACAACAGTTGTGGTCACCGAAGGCATGCACGCGAATCAATCCGCGGTGCTGCCAACGACGAACAGTTCCGACCGAGACTTTTAACCTGGCGGCGATTTCTTTGCGAGTTAGCAAGCCGCGATCGCGCAGGCGCTGATGACGATCTTTTAAACCGTAGGCGATACGAATACGGCCCACACTAGCCGCATCAAAATCGATACCGTCACCGGTTTTGTAGCCTTTCTTATTCAAGATTGTAGCGATCTGTCTATAGTTGTGGTCGTCCAACAACCGATCGGTTTCGGCGATCACCTCGGGCCTGTGCTTGCGGGTTTGGCAGTAGCTCAGCGGGCGCGGAAGACTGAATGTCTTGTTGATGCCACCTCGAAAACGAACCGACACTTCAATCTGGTCGGCCTTTCGTAGGGTGACATCTTCGATGAGGAGTCGAATCATACGTTTTCGCTCGCGATGAGGTGTGTTCGGATCACGCCAGAGTCGAGGAAAATCTGTGGCTATCGAAAGAATCTGTTGGCGTTGACTAGAATCCAGGTTCCGACCATCGTGTTGACGCTGGCGTTCATAGTGTTGTTCTGCTTCAGCGAGCGCACGAAGCTTTTCATTCCAGTCCGATTCCAGAGATGCTGCGACAAGACGATTATCGGGATCCACGCGGAGAAAGCGCCGCCGCGCTAGTTCGGCCTCATAACGTGCACGCTCAACCTGGGTACGGCGAAGGCGATCTGTTTCTTCCCAACGAGCCTGCAGTTCACATTGCACGGCTAAGGTTACGTCCAGCGCTACGGGATTGACCACTTCAACAAGCAGATCTCCGACAGCTTGATCGATGTTAGTCCCCAAGATGCGTTGGCATGAGCCATGCAGAATTTGGTCAGCTGTTTTACGCCCCGTACAGCAGTAATTGGGGACCAACCGATCTTTCCTGTACCGGTAGGAAACCGTCATTCCTCCCCCACAGCGCCCGCAGAGTACGAGCCCTTGTAGTAGCGCCGGACCTTCACGTGGCGGGCATCGGCGATGCGCCACTCCGCGGATTTGCGCGTTTTCGCTCAGGCGGCGTAAGTTCTCCTCATAGCCCTGCCACGAGATATATCCTGGATGGGCATCCAGGATCAACGTGTGCCATTGTTCACGGGGCAGCCGCGAACAGACTGTGCCTCTTCCCGCGACTCTTTTTCGGTGCTTGGTTCGACCGTAAAAATAAGCTCCGGCGTAGCGTGGGTTGCGCAAAATGCGAATGACCTGGTAATGCTCCAGTTCGCCCCACTTCCGTTCACCTGAAGCTGCTCCCCCACCTGGAAATCTAAGCCCTTGCTGGCAGAAAACGCGCACAACACCGAACGCGGTACCAACACGTCGAAACGTCTCGAACAACATGCGGAAGGCTTGTTGAACTTGCTGGTCCGGATCGAGGACAACACGGCCTGCATCATCATAGGCAAGGCCAACGGGCAGTCGTAATGTCAGCTCTCCTCGTTTCGCCTTGTTGAGCAAGCCGCCACGTAATCGGGCGCGAATGACATGGAGTTCTGCGGCGCTCATCTCGCCTTTCAAGCCTAGCAGGAGACGATCGTTAAAATCGGCCGGATCATAGATCCCGTCTTCGTCCAAGATGAGCGTGTCGGTAAGGCCACAGATCTCCAATAATCGGTGCCAGTCGGCGCAGTTGCGGGCCAAGCGCGACACCTCCAGTCCCAGCACAATGCCGGCTCGTCCCAGGCTGACTTCCGTCACCAGTTTCTGAAAACCCTCGCGATCAGCCGCGCTCTCACCAGACAGCCCTTGATCGTTGTCGATGATGGTAATTTGATTCGTTATCCAGCCTAGTGCTAGAGCCCGCTGTTGCAGAGCATATTGTCGTTCTGTACTCTCGATATTCTCCAAGACTTGACGCGGTGAAGACTGGCGGACGTATAGGAAGGCTCCCCGCTGCAGATGACTGGCGGTTACCTTCTTCGTTGTTTCCATACTCATGCCCTCCCGGAGCACATTTGTCCCAATGCCATGCCAACTAAAATGCGAACGACTTCGCCGTGGAGATCAGAGGCAACTGGGACCGGAACCGCCGGTTGTGGATAGCTGTTGGAGGGACCAGCCAACATAGCGGAGCATGCTTTCACCCAGGCAGCCATCCCTTGTCCCAGCAAAACGGATAAGCCCAAGCTTTTTGGACTCACTCCACCGAGAACTTCTCGCCGCAGGTCTTCGTAGGCGCTAAGCAGAGTCGCATCGCTGCCCTGAGCAGCAGGCCGTTGGTTCAACGGCGTTTTTTTTCCTGTCGCACCAGAGCGCGCTCGATGCTGCGCGGGTGAACCGTAACCCCGAAGTGATCTAGAATCGCGGCTCTCACTTGGGCGATGCCCAACGATGGCTGTTCGGATCGGATCTTTCGCACATATTCGAGCACCTCGGGTGTCAGCTTGTGTGCTCTCCGTGGCCCACGCTTTTCGGGAATCAATCCAAACAGGCCCTGGTCTTGAAAATCCAGCTCGGCTTGATAGTAGGTGGGACGAGAAAAACCGAACGCTGCGGCTGCTTGACTGACCGGCTGGTGGTCGATTTGGACGTGCCGCAGCATCTCGTATTTGACCTGGACTAGATCGTTGGCATCGAAAAAATCGCTCTGCTGAAATAGAGAATCTGTAACCTGCTCTGGATACCGGTTCAAGGACCCTTGCTTGCGGAGGGCGTCGCGCTTGCGCGAGTTGGTTCTCCTGCCGGACATGTGGGTGTTCCTTGTGTGTAAATTTAATTATGTGAGATGAGGGTCGTTGTGTCAACGCGCATCTGCTGCAAATATGCTGATGTATACTAGTAGTAAATGCAAAACTAGGCTCTTTGGTTCGGCCGTTCCTCAGGTTGGCTGCGGCATAATTGTCTTTCCAATAATCGGCATAATTATCTTTACACATCAGTTCTGCACCTCTCGGATCAAGCGGGCCAACTGCAGTAGAGGTCTTCCACCGCCAGGCTGGTCCAACTCACAGGAATCTCGCAGATTCGGTGTTTCTCATCGTGGTAGCACACACGAGTCTCCTCCCCGTAGCGACGAAATCCGGCAACTAAGAACCGGCGTCCCGTCAGCGGATGAAATGGGTGGGTGATGTGAAAACTTTGTGCTGGGATTCGATCAATGGGTGTAGTTCGCGGTGACCCTCTACGACAAGGCCTACACTGCCAAAGGCAGCGTCCTGCGTGCCGAGGCCACCATCCACAACGGCGACGACTTCCGCGTCTACCGGCGCAAGGAGGGCGACCGCAAAGGCCGCATGGCCTGGCGTCGGCTCCGCCGGGGCATTGCCGACCTCCACCGCCGAGCCCAGATTTCCCATAAAGCCGCCGCGCGCTATCTCGATGCTTTCGCCACCGTCGACGACACCACCACGCTCGACGAACTGCTCCAGCGACTGGAACAACCCCGGCAATGGCGCGGCCGCCGAGTCCGTGCCCTCCGTCCCTTAGCCGATGACCGAGCCCTGCTATCCGCCATCAACCACGGTGAGTTCGCCATCAACGGCTTCCGCAATCGCCATCTCCGCGCCCTCTTCTTTCCCCAAACCACCGACGACAAAAAGGAGATTCGCCGTCGCTCCGCCTGGATCAGCCGCAAACTTCGCTTGCTGCGGGCTCACGCTCTGATCACCAAGATTCGCGGCACCCATCGCTATCAGCTAACTTCTACAGGACGCAAGGTCATTGTGGCTATCCTCAGTGCTTTACGATCCACGCTTGCCCAACTCACCCCTGCCACAGCTCAACTCACAGCCGTTGCTGCCTAGAGCCATGCACACTAAAAATCTTCGCAGGTCGCAAACATTTTCCGGATTAGTAATACAGGGCGGGCTGACCACAATCGTACCCGCACCGACACAACCCATGTACGGCGTCATCGCTGACGTCTGGTAATCCCGATTATCGAACTGCTGATAGCGATATTCGAGCTTCGGCATCAGGTTGTTTGTCAGCTTGAACTTCAAAACGGCCACCGCTTCATGGATCCGCGTGGTGGTTTCCGGATAATTCTGCGGCGCGCTGGTACCGGTGAGAATGAATTTATTGGGTCCAGTGGTTATGGTAGCGTCACCCAACGCGCGCGAAAGGACGTTACCCTTCCCTGCGGCCAGCGAGTAGTAGGGTGAGAACCATAACCGCTTGCCCAAGTAGAAATCTAGTCCGGCAGCATAGGTGTCGAAGATGTCGCGCGTGACGCTCTCCCAGTCATTGTTCGCCGTGTCGCACCCGGCACAGGTCAGGATGGTCTGCGTGCCGGAGGTTGGATTGCGGTTCCGTGAAATCATCCGCGTGTGGTAGTGCTCCCGTGTGTACTCGACGAATCCGGAAATCTCCGCCGAGAAGGCGTAGCTGGTATCGAAGCTGTAGACCCAGGAAAGGTCTTTTAGAAGTCCGTAGAGAAAATAAGGACTCGTGGTGCCGGACAAGAAATTGAGCGATGTGGGGCTGTTGCTGCCGCCACGCCGGTTGAAGTCGCTTTGGGTAGTTGCGAAGCTGCCGGCGAAAGTGAACTGCCGCACGTCGTACTGGATCAAAACCTCGCCGCGGTCGAGTAGCCGGGCAGCTTCGTCGAAACGGCGGTGGCAACGCTGTTCTGGCGTGAACACCACGCTTGTTGAGCTGCAGGGGATCGCGGTGTCAGTTATAGGGTCGCTAGCCGTATCATCCTGGTACTCGTTAGGGGTGCGGTTCTGGTGACGGTCCGCGACACGGACCAGGAGGTCACGTGTTGGGCTGAAATCTAGCGTCCCGAAAACCGACCTTTCGAAAGAGTGAGCAACGTCACGGTGCGAGCGGTCGAACCACTCGCCGGACCAGCCCGCCCTCAGGGCGCTGCGCTTGGCGAAGAACCAGTCACCGCTCAGCTCCAGAGTTCTGCGGTTAAACCCGGGATTGCTGCGGCCCACGGTGTCGGCCGGAGTTGGGGCCGCCTGGGCGGTGGCTGTGGCATTGGCACCGATGACGTCGCCTTCGACCGGCGTCAGGTTTAGGACTTGGGTGTAGTTGTAGTAGTCGTAGTGGCGATATCTTGCCTCGAGCTCGAAGCTTTTCGTCAACCTGCCGACCGCGGTCCAGTTCATGGCGAGGGTCTGTTTATTTCCGTTCAGGCTTGCGGCAGGAAGCGGCACCAGACCAGTGACGGCGGCGTTCGCCGTGTAGGGCAGAAATGGGTCATTCTGCCGCAACCAGCCGGGCATCACCAACCCCATGACATGCACATGCTTGCCCAAATCAAATGCACCGGCGAAATGGGCGTAATGAGCTTGGTTGTCGGGATACAAGCTCATCTGGCCGTGCGCCGGCACGGACGAGATGGCGCAGTTAACGGCAGGCGCCGCTGGCGTGCAACCGTTCCCCGGCGGAATGATCTGCACGGGAATGTCGGCCGTGGCGAACGGTGCGTCGAAGAACAACGAACCGATGTTGTCCTCGAAGAATGAGCCGTTGTAGCCGAGTTGCAATGCCCAATTGTGCCGGGCGTACTCGGTCATTGCCCTGACATTGTTATTGAAGTAGTCGATCGGCTCGGGCAGTTCGACGCCGGTGGCGGGACTCTGACGGTTCGCCACGCTTCCGGGCTCAGTGCTGGCCGCGGCACTAGGGCTGCTATTCAAGATGGCCCCGATAGGCCGCGAGCCACTCTCGTGCTCCCGCCAGTACGAAACCGAGACATTCCAGTCGGGCGTCAGCTTATAGGTGAACATCCCGGTCCCCGCCTGCCGCAGTATTTGTGGAACGATGAATTGCTCGCCGGGCACTACCTGGGTGGCAATGGAGCTTGGCAGGTTATTGCTGATCTGCGCCGCCGTCCCGGTGGAGGACGCCGTCTGCAGCGCCTGCCGGATGATCAACGGGAGGGTGTATATGCCCGGCTGCGTCTGCGTGTACAGGGTGCGGGCCGTGTTCGTGTAGATGTGCGGGATCTCGTCGTAGCGGAACTGCAGTTTGAATTTGTTCCACTGACCGAAGGTCGCCAGGTGGCTCTGGTTCCGGTACAAGGTACTCTGAGTCTGGTAGTTCACATAGTTGCGCGGGCCAAGCACGTCTTCGAAATGGATGCGCGCGCGTCGGACGAAAAAGTTGTTGCGTATGTCGCTGTACTCGTTCAGCTTCGACGTGCCCAAGTTGGGCCTGAATGGGAGGTCGGGACGGCCATACACGTGCCCCCAGAAGTTCCGGGTGCCGAATTCAATCATGCCGCGCTCGGCCTCAGGCGCCTGGACTTCCGCCGCCGGCTCCTCGGTCGCGTCCGGTTTGCCTTGTTGCTTCGGTTGCTGCGCCACACCGGCAGGGACAAGCATGACCAGGACGACCCCAAGCGCGAACAGGGTTCTTATTCTCATTTCTCTCTCCTCCCTACCGCAAGAACGCATTGCCCGAGGGGTGGTTCGACCCGTGGATCTTGGAATGGCAGTTCGTGCAACCGCGATTGAAGTCACGGATGGAGTTGAGGAGTGTCGGCACCGTGGGGTGGCGGCTGGTGACGTGGCAAGAGTCGCACACCCGCGGCATTCGCACCTTGAGCAGTTGCGGGTTGTTTGTGCCATGTGGTTCGTGGCAGTTCGCGCAGTCTTCCATGACCGGCGGGTGCTCCCAAAGGAAGGGCCCGCGGCGCTCGGTGTGGCAGCTGTAGCAGTTCTCGTTTGTCGTAGCTTGGAGGAGTTGGTGCGGGTTCGGCGAGCCATGGGGATTGTGGCAGCTGGTGCAGGTTACCTTGCCTTCTCGGTAGGGCATGTGCGACGAGCGCTGCAATTGCGCGCGCCGCATCAGGTGACACTGCAGGCACAGTTCCGGCTCCTGTTTCCTCGTCTGAACGTCGGTCAGCGGCGCGTTGAAGCGGGCGTCCGACGAAAGTTTCCTCGTCTCGGGTTCGTGCCCGACATGGCAACCCACACAAGCGATGTTTCGCGATTCGTGCGGGCTCCCATACCAGAATAGCCGGCTTCCCCGGGCGTGGCAGGAGAGGCAGGCATTGTTCTTTTCTTCGACGGTGTTTGTGGAATCCTTGCGAAGCGGACCGCCACTGTCTCCTTCGTGCCACCGGCCTCGACGTGCGCTCTACCGGGGCCGTGGCACGCTTCACACCCGAGCTTCTCCAAGTCAGTTCTTGGGTGGGCGAACGCCTTACCCATGATCGTGCTCTGGAAGTGCTTGCCCTGATCGGCATGGCAGGTGATGCACGTATCGCTGCCCACGTAGTCACTTCCGGTGGTCATACTCGGAGCTTGCGCATCCCGCTTGGTCGGCTCCTGACCAGGCCCACGTCCCCAAATGAGGAGGGGCACGACCAGGGTGGATAGGAATATTGCACTGAATGCGCGGATTGGCTTTGAGATCAGGCCACGATCATCATGTAGTTGCACGGCCATGGCGTCCTCTTCTCAGCGTTTTGCTACGTCTGACCGTACGCCGGTGAGGAACGCCCGTATGTGACCTCGATCACAAATGAAGATGTGTGGGGTCACATGCGTCAATGTTGGGCTCGGTCTAATATGCTAGAAGAGGTGAGCGAATGCGAATTGCCCCTGCCCTAGAGCTGACTACTGAGGAGCGAGCCCCGTTAAAAAGAGTGGGCTCGTTGTGCTTGGTCGAGTGCACCAGCACCAGAAGACGATTGAATAAGATCTGTGACAATTCGCGCGCGAATACCTGGATCTGCCCCAACGAGGAGTTCCGCTGGCAGTGCGAAGAAGCGATACGGAACTACGACCCGGGCAACTCGTGCGCCACGCATTTTTCTCACGCTCAACGTAGATTCGCAGATGTCCGCGGGCCGATACCGACTCGTGTGGTTTGTCCGCCACTGCGAGGTAAGGGGTCGACGAATGAAGTTGAATGGAGAACAAGTCCCACTGGAGATTCGGAGATCTCGGTGCTCGGCGTTGGAACCGTGTCCTGCGGGAATATTTAGAGGCGTCCTATGCATCTTAATGTGTTTGACCTCGCGCAACTACTGACGCAATCAACTCAGCCATATCACGAATTTCTGCGTGTTTCCTCACTGAGTGCTGGGATCTATGTGTTGGATGGCGGGGCGATAGACCACCAGAAGCCGCACTCGGAAGACGAGGTTTACTACGTCGTCGACGGACGGGCGAAAATGAGGACGGACTCGGACGGGGACTTCAACACTTTCGATGTTGGTCCTGGCACAATCATCTTCATGCCGGCTCGAATGCATCATGCGTTCTACGACATCACAGAGCGACTCACAGTTCTCGTATTCTTCGGAGCCCAGGCTTCGGCTCACCGTGCCACTTCGAAGTGAGCTTGGGGGTGCTCGCGCAGGACTATAGGATAGCATTCCGGAGCGACCGACTCTCGCGGCTTTAGGAAGGGAAGCTCGCGTCACGCACCGGAAAAGATCTCGGCATTACAATGGCGCGCCCTGAGACATAAGTTTGGGGTTCTCGAGCAGCCCTCCCAAGCTGAGCAATTCAGTTCGGCATTGCGGATCTGGTCACCCATGCTCCTTCGGGAGCTAATGATGGCGCTTTCTCCCGTGTGCTCGACGATTCTCGGCCGCGAGCTCAAGCGCAGGTGTTGTCATCGGCGGCTAAAACTCGACAGCCGTTGTCACGCAACAGTTGAGCGGCATCAGCCATGCCGCAGGTGAAGTCATCTAGACACAAAACTGTGGGCATCACATACCTCCCGAATATCTACGCCGCCCTGGTTTCGGCGTGGAGACACGTACCTGTCATTCTGACCTCGATCACGTCTAGCAGGGATTCGAGGCTCATGCCACTCTTCAGCATCCGGATGAGATCGTGGACAGTGAAGCCTACCTGCTCGCCAGCCTGAACCGGCCGCTCGATCGCGCAGTACACACTTTCAGCATGTGCCTCGCCGAGGATGTTGAAAAAACTCTTCGAATCGTGATTTGCCTTGTCGCCCCTTTCCCTTGGGCGATGTCACTGTTTCGGTCATATCTCAACTCCTGTTTGGTGACTAATCCTTGGGACTGCGGCGCCATAATGCAGCACAGGTTCGGCGCGCCGGCACCGTGGCGACAGCGTGCGTGCCTACCTGGTTGAAATCACCCTCGATGATCTCATCGGGATTGCGGAACTTCGCGCGGAAAGCCGGATCGGGTCTGAACGTCAGTGCAGGATCACTCGACAACCTGGAAAGTTCGGATACCGCCACTCTCTCGCGCTGTGCAAAATCTGCTGCCGACTTCATAGCGAGGCACCTCCGTCTGCTGAGCAGATAATCCCTCAAAATCAAATAGGAGGGTGTGATGTGCATCACAAATCACTGTGACTGGGCCCACAAGAGAATCTGAAGCCAGAACGGCTGGCGCTATCTGAGGCAGTCCCCCAACTCGCCTCCTGCCGAACTGAAATTCCATCGCGATTCCGATGGTAACGCCCATGACGAAGCTGGCCCGGAACACTTCAGGCGTTCCTGACCGCGGGCATGGCGCTCGAGGAGAAGGGGTATTGACCCAAGTGAAGAGCCTCTCGCTAGCGGAGCCGCCGTTCCGATATACCCGGACGCGGAGGTGTATCGGCAAGCCGGCTACTCGCGTGATTATGGGATGTACGCGCAGCAGGACTCTTCAGCCAGGGGATCCCCAGTGAGTGCAAAGGCGCGCGCCCGCGAGCCCCCACAGACGTTCCGGAACTCACAGCATCCGCACTTACCTTTTAATTGTGAGCTGTCGCGAAGGGACAAGAACAAAGGGGAGTTTTGGTAGATGTCGGCCAGCGGCTCCCGAAGGATGTTGCCTGCTGAAATCGGCAAGAACCCGCTGGGATATACTTCGCCCGTGTGGCTGATAAAGACAAAGCCTTTTCCATCATTAGCTCCCGAAGGAGCATGGGCGATCAGATCCGCAATTGCCGAATTGGATTGCGCAGCTTGGGCGCGCCGCTCGATGACATAACGCCGATAATGTTGTCCTTCGGTAGTCTTGACGTGGAAGCGAACACGCTTCGAGGCCGCATACAGTTTGGCGAAGACAGCCTCATGCTCCTGCGGTGAAAGCAGGTCGGAAATCTGTCCGCGCCCAGTGGGCACTAGGAAAAACACGCTCCATAGGACCACTTTGAGCGAAGTCAGCAATTCGACCAGGTTGTCGAGATCGGGAAGGTTGTGGCGCGTCACCGTGGTATTGACCTGTACGGGAAGTTTCGCCTCATTACACCATTTGACCGCGTCCAGGGTTCGCTGCCAGGAGCCGGCGACACCCCGGAATCCGTCCTGCAATTCCGCGCTGGAGCCATCCAGGCTGAGGGCCAGACGCATCAGGCCGCTCTCCTTCAATTGGAAGACCGCCTCACGGGTCAGCAGCGGCGTAGCGCTCGGTGTCAATGAGGTTCGCACGGAGCGATGGCAAGCGTACTGGACTATGGTCTGCAAGTCGGGGCGCTTGAGTGGGTCGCCACCAGTGAGCACGAACAGCGGCACACGCATACACGCCACCTGATCGATAAGATTGAGGGCCTCGGCCGTGGAGAGTTCCAGGGCATGGCGTTTCGGCTGGGCGCTTGCCCGGCAATGCACACATTGGAGATCACACGCTCGGGTAACCTCCCAGATGGCCAGCAACGGCCGGACACCGAAATCTCGTGACTTGAAGAGGTACATATTGGCCTCGGGGGGGGCGTTGTGCCGTATCAGGATTTGTTAGACCGTCACACTCCCCTTCCCACGGTCAGCACAAAAGCTGCATGGCATGTCAGCAATACTAGGAAAGCAAGGCAAAGCAAAGCTGTGAGCGTTCGCACCGTGCAGAGTGATTGTGATCACAGGCAATGCCCCCCGATTGGTCTCCCTTCTGGAGTGTGATTTTGATCACCGACGAGGGTGATCAAGGTCATGGAAGCTAACGAGTTGATTTGCGACACTGGCTCATAAGAGGTGGCTTATGGTGCAACACGAGCGCGACATTTTGGAGCTCCTCAAGTTCGAGCTGAGATTCCTGGAAGACGGAGGCTACGGGCGCTCTCCCCGTACACCTTGGCGTCCGACCTACATCTTCGAAGACTCACCCAGTTGTCCGAACCTTGGCGACCCTGCCCGGCCGCATCCGTGCAGCGAGTGTTTGCTGATGAAGTTCGTTCCGGTTGAACGGCAGAATGAGAGCTCGCCCTGCCGGTTTATCCCGCTCAATGAAAAAGGGGAAACCATTGATTATTTCTATCGCTGCGGCACGCAGCTGGAAATGGAAGAAGCTCTCGCCGGCTGGTTGCGCAGCCACATCGCCCGGATCGAACAGCAGCTTTCGACATCGACAGGGCCGTTGCTGGAGGAGTGCGACGAATCCATGAAGGTTGCCGCAACTTAGGAAACAGGGTCGCGTGGCGTTCACGCGCAGAGTGGCAAGCACAGGAGGCAGTCAGGAGTTCGCCATTTTTTTCTAACGCAGCTTTATTGCGAAGGATCAGGGTGAAACCATTCAATTGCCACAGCTCCTTCTTCTTGAAATCAGAGAACAGGCGGCTGACCGTTTCGCGCGTAGTGCCAAGCTTTCGTGACGCATCAGCATCAATTTTCAGATGCGGGGACTTGGCCGTGTTCCCCAGCGTTGCGCAACGGGTGGGAGGAACCTGGGGTGATCCTAAAAGACCGATTCTCAGAATGGAGTTGCACCCACGACCTTCGGCACGACCTAGCCTAGGAGAAGTACTTGAATGGAAAATGAACATAAATACCACGTTTTAGCTTGGTGGACTTCCGGACAGACGGGCCTCGCCAAGTCCGATTCGGCTCCGACTGCACTTCATTTCACCGCACCACCGCAGTTTGGCGGTCTGGAAGGCCGCTGGACACCGGAAGACTTGTTGATGACTGCGCTCGCGGGTTGCTTTACGACGACGTTCCACGCAATCGCGAAGTACTCGAAATTCGATTATTCGGACTTGGAGGTCGCGGCGGAGGGGACCGTGACCAAGACAGGCACCGGCTATAGCTTCAGCGAGATCGTCATCCGTCCCAACCTAACGATTCTCGATGAAGAGAAACGGGAGCGGGCGATCAGTCTCTTGCAGAAAGCCAAGGCGTTGTGCTTGGTCTCACGTGCTCTAGCGACCACACAAATATTCGAACCTCGGGTCGAGGTCGGCAAGGCGTCGGCCAACTGCAGTGCGATAAAAAACACTTGAAGTAGCCGAGAAGTCTCCCCACCGAGAGGATTCAGCGCTCTCGGTCGTCGCATCGAGTTCGTCAGTGGGAAGGGAATACCGACTCCCCAAACGAGCAGCGATCACCCCAATCCATTCATTCCCGGGTGCTTACCAAAACCAGGTCTCGCGGCCGCTGGTGTGTTCGTGCCTTGGGCCCGGTTGCTCTTGGCAACCCTATAAGACGAAAAACGTTAACGCTTCCGAAAATGTGATCGTGATCACACGCGTTCGTGATGCCGGACGCTGCAAGCCTCCGAAGCTGCCGCGATAATACCGATCGAATCGGGGCCTTGTAGTGGAAGGGAAGGCCCACAACTTCGACAGCCAAGGAGGCGACCAGATGGGTACGCGGCATCGGGTGTCCCTACTCTTTGCTTTCATCCTGATACTACTGCTGACCGGAAGCAGTTATGCTATCCCGGCTTTCTCGCGCCAGTACGGCACTTCGTGCAGCACTTGTCATGTGGATTTTCCCAAGCTCAACGATTTCGGCAAGGCGTTTAAGGATGCCGGCTTCAAGTTTCCCAAAGACGACGAGAGCTTTATCAAGGTCCCGCCGGTGCTACTCGGCGCTCCGGCACAGAAGGACCTGTGGCCGCACACCATCTGGCCAGGGACCATCCCGGGCTTGCCTGCGATTGGTTTGCGCTATAACCACTTCTTTCAAGTGCTCAGCAGGAACCGAAATGCCTTCAATAATCAGTTGGCACCCGGGATGGTCGGACCTTTCATCCCACGCACGGATTTTCAGACGGGCCTGTTCAGTATCTTTACTGCGGGAAACTTTGGCAGCGATATCGCGTTTTGGGTGGACGATGACTTCAGCGTGGCGGGTGCAAATAGCAACGGCGGGCTGGGGGACGCCTACCTGAAATTTGTGAACCTGGGCCGGCTTCTGAAGCTTCCGACGGACGCGCTCAGCCTGCGGTTCGGTCAATTCGAACTCGATATTCCCTTCAGCCAGGCTCGCACTTGGAACCTGAGCGGATGGGATATTTATGATCAGACGAACTTCGGCACGCCCAGCGACAACGTCAACAACGGATTTGCGTTCTCGAGTCCTGCACAGGGGGTGGAGCTCAGCGGCGGTCACAATTATCGCGGGTATCACTACTCGCTGGCTATTGTGAACCAGAACACGAGCGGAACCACCGCCAGCCCCGCCAATGTTTCTCCGCAGACCAGCTTTGCTTCCGATTCCAACTTCAAGGACTTGTACGGAAGGTTCTCCTACCGGTTCAACCTAGAGCGTGATCCGGCCAGCCGAAACGAGATCCAGGCAGCGGGAGCGACCGGACCGCGGGACCACACGTACCTGAATCTGGGGACGCTTTACTTCTATGGCCGGTCGGTGCAGCGAGCTACAGGAGTGGAGCCTGATGGGGTGACGCAGAGAGTCATCACGGCGCGTGAGCCGTTTTATCGTGCGGGTGCAGACTTCAGCTTCAACTACCGGACGTTCAATCTGTTCGGACAATATCTCTATGGTCGCGACCGAAACCTAATTCCGTTTATTCCCGAGAGTTCCACTCTGCCCGTGGGATTCATCGGGATCCATCCCGTGAAGTACAGCGGCGGCTTTCTGCAAGCGGACTACCTGGTGCTGCCGTGGATGATGGCCATTATGCGCTGGGATAACGTCAACTCACATTGGGACTATCTGAATGGTATCGGGGCCGATGCATCGGCGCCTCCACCGTCGCCGTTCCTCTCGCCGTTCCACGCCAACCGCAACCGGTTTACGCCAGGAGTCCAGTTCCTGATTCACGCCAACATCAAGACGTCATTCGAGTACCAGATTCGCCCGCAGCAGATCGTATATGCGCCGGGAACGACTACGCCACTAACCAACCCGTTCCGGACGAACTCGGCGGTGGCGGGCCTGGAGTTCGTGTACTGAAACTGGAGAGGCGAACCCTCACCCTCACTTCAAACAACAAGGAGAAACAATGAACCGCAATCTTATCGTCCTGATGGTAATCGTTGTTGCGCTGGGTCTGCCGGCCAGCGCGGGAACGATCAGCGGCAAAGTTTCCGGTGTCTCAGGCGAATCCGTGGTTTACGTTGATGCCATTCAGGGAAAGACTTTCCCCGCCCCCCCTCAGCATCCCGTCATGGACCAGAAGGGATTGATGTTCCAACCCCATTTGATGGTCGTGCAACAGGGCACCACCGTCGACTTCCTCAACAGCGACAAGGTGGCTCACAACGTTTTCTGGACTTCGATTGGCGGCAACAAGAAACTGGGGCACAACCTGGGCACGTGGCCCCAAGGCGAAAAGCGCGACTTCAAATTCGACAATCCTGGCGCGGTGCCGCTGCTATGTAATGTGCACCCAGAAATGGGGGCGTACATCGTGGTCGTGCCCACTCCGTACCACGCCACCAGCGACAAGTCTGGAAATTACAGAATCGAAAACGTTCCCGACGGCAGTTACACCGTAACCACTTGGCATGAAGGCGCCAAGAATCAATCCAAGCCGGTGACTGTATCCGGCGACACCAAGGCAGATTTCACCCTGAGCAAGTAGGCCTGAATGGGGAGCGGCCTCCTCCTCCGCTCCCCAGTGATTTATATCTTGCGATCGGAGCTACGGCACGCCCCATGCTGAAGCGCTACAAAAATAAGAAGGTCGACGCAGACTGGCTCAACACCAACTTCCCCTGCATGATGGCTTGTCCGGCCCACACCAATGCCGGGCGCTATGTCGGTCTGATCGCGGAAGGACGTTTCGAGGAAGCCTACCGCTTTGCGCGCGACCCCAATCCCCTGGCCAGCATCTGTGGCCGGGTTTGCGCGCATCCCTGCGAGACAGCCTGCCGTCGGGGCGAAATCGATAAGCCCATTTCTATAAGAGCTCTCAAGCGTTTTCTCACCGAGCGCTACGGACCGGAGTCCAAGCATCGCCTAGATATCAATGCGGGGCGCGGGCAAAAGAAGCTGCCCTTCAAAGTTGCGGTTGTCGGTGGTGGGCCGGTGGGCCTTTCCGCTGCACATGATCTGGCGCTGATGGGCTATTCCGTAACCATTTTCGAGGCTGCGCCGGTTGCCGGCGGGATGCTATATCTCGGAATTCCGGAATACCGCCTGCCTCGTGACGTAGTCGAAGCGCAGGTGCGCGAAATTCTTGAGACAGGCGATGTCACGCTCAAGCTGAATCATGCTGCCGGGCGCGATTTTATGGTCTCGGATTTGCGACGGCACGGATTCGACGCCGTTATGGTCGCAGTCGGCGCCCATCGCAGCCGCGACCTTAGCATTCCGGGCACCGATCTGGATGGAGTGCACAAAGGCATCGACTTCCTGCTCAACGTAAACCTCGGATACAAGTTCACGATTGGAAAGAAGGTCATCGTCATCGGCGGCGGAAATGTCGCAATGGACGTTGCTCGGTCAGCGGCCCGTGAAGTGGTCAAGCAGCACGCTGCTGGGATCCAGGATCTCGAACCATCTCAGGAGAACGTCGCTGCGATCGCCACCCGTGAAATGGTCGACATCTCGCTTTCCGCCCTACGCATGGGCGCGCGGGAGGTGAATATCGTCTGCCTCGAGAGACGATACGAAATGCCGGCCGCCCTGGAAGAGATTGAAGGGGCCGAGGCCGAAGGCATCATCGTGCACCCCGGATTCGGGCCCAAGCGCATTTTGGGAAAAAATGGAAAGGTCACAGCTCTCGAGACGCTCGAAACCAAGTGGGTCTTCGATCAGAACAAGCGTTTTAATCCGGCATTCTACGAAGGTACCGAAGCCCAGATCGAATGCGACACCATCATCATGGCCATTGGACAGGCCCCCAACCTGGACTTCTTGAAGCCGGAAGACGGCGTCGAAATTTCACCGCGCGGCCTGATTGCCGTCAACCCCGATACCTTGATGACCTCCGCGCCGGGCATCTTTGCCGGCGGCGACTGCGTATTCGGGCCCCGCCTGATTATCGACAGCGTCGCCGACGGCAAGCGCGCCGCTATTGGAATTGACGAGTATCTGCGCGGCCGCAGACATCCCGAGCCGATCATTGAGGTTGAAATTCTGGAGCGCCACGGCATGCCGCTGGACTACCTTGACATCAATCGCCAGCCCGTTCCCATGTTGCCGCTGGAGCGACGTACCGGCGTGACCGAAGTCGAGATTGGTTACGATGCACAGTCAGCAATGGAGGAAGCCCAGCGCTGCCTCCATTGCTGGGTCAATACGGTGTTCGAAGGCACTCCTGAAGATGGCTCGATGTGCATTCTGTGCGGCGGGTGCGTGGATGTATGTCCGGAAAATTGTCTCGAACTGGTCTCGCTCGATCGTATCGAGTTTACACCGGAAACCGTGCAGCACATCCGCGACAACCAGGAGTGCTTCGGCGTCGAGCTGGATGAAGTTGCGGCGGATGAACTCAACATCGTAACCGGTTCGGCCATGCTCAAGGACGAGACGCGCTGCATTCGCTGCGGCCTGTGCGCGATGCGTTGTCCCGTGGGAACGATCGCCATGGAGTCTTACAACCTGATTGCGGCGGAACCCACTGGCCTGATTTCCATTCAAGCCATTGATTCAGCTCTGAGGCCAAAACCGCCAGCTGCAGCACCAGTCACGACAGGAGGTTCTTCGAGGTAGCCATGGCAGACGAAAAACATCTACCAGAATCCGCAGCCGGTCTGAACCGGCGCGCCTTCTTCGTCAAGCTGGGACTTGGATCGCTGAGCATAGCGGCGGCCGGCACCGCGGTGTTCGCCTATCAGTTCCTCTCGCCCAATGTTTTGTACGAGCCCTCTCCGACGATCAACGCCGGCAACCCGGAAAGTTATCCCGTCGATTCCGTGACGCTGGATGTGAATTCAGGTATTTACATCATTCATGCAAAGGAAGGTTTCTTTTCGCTGAGCGCGGTCTGCACGCACCTGGGCTGTCTCACGGCGTGGAAACCGGACTTGGGGATCATCGCCTGTCCGTGTCATGGCAGCAGGTTCCAGCAGAATGGGCAGAAGATCGAAGGCCCGGCGCCCAAGCCCCTTCCCTGGAAGCGCATGTGGGTTAACGATGACGGTGATCTCATGGTGGACCGGTCCACCGACATTCGCCCGTTGCAGTTTGTGAGGGTTTGAAGATGGCCAAGACGGTTACACAATATTTCGACGACCTACGCGACACGCGGGTTTGGCGCTCCATCTTCCGCAGCGGCACGGGCACAAGCACGCTACACCGCTCGCTGGCCATTCAGCAGAACGTGTTCCTGCACCTGTTTTCCACCAAGGTCCGGCGTCGCATGGTGAGCGTCGGCGCCACCTGGTACCTGGGCACATTGACGTTGGGAACATTTCTGATCCTGGTCATCACCGGAATTCTCCTCATGCTCTATTACCATCCTTCCGTGCCTCAGGCCTATGCAGATGCCAAGGATTTGCAGTTCGTGGTGTCCTCCGGATTATTCCTGCGCAATCTGCATCGCTGGTCGGCCCACGCCATGGTCTTTCTGGTGTTTGCGCACATGTTCAAGGTGTTCTACCGTGGCGCATATCGTCCGCCGCGCGAGTTCAACTGGGTGATCGGCGTCATCCTTCTTCTGATCACACTTTTGTTGAGCTACACGGGTTATCTGCTACCGTGGGACCAGCTGGCGTTTTGGGCCATTACCGTAGGCTCGAACATTGCTTCCGCGGTGCCCCTGTTGGGCAACAGGATTCACTTCCTTCTACTCGGCGGCAATTCTGTCAACGCTAATGCCTTGCTCCGGTTTTACGTACTGCACTGCATGATCCTGCCCCTCACGGCGATCTTCTTTATCGCGATCCACTTCTGGCGAATTCGCAAGGATGGCGGACTGTACGCGCATCCGAGCGAACCGGCCACACTTCGTGCCCGGGCTGCTGCGGTGGGCAAGGAGGCGCAATGAGCGATTCGAAAGACTTCGTCACCGGCGTGGACTCCAACGCCAAGAAGGCCCCGCGACGGGTTGTTTTTATTACGCGCCGCATCTCAGCGCAGGTGAAAGCGGTGGAAGAAGAGACTCTCCAGACTTTTCCAGAAGTATTGTTTCGTGCCGTGGTCGCTATCGAAGTGCTGGCAGTCGTGTTGGTGTGGATTGCGTTAGCCTTCAATGCACCGCTGGAAGGTCTTGCCGATCCTTCGCATACGCCGAATCCCGCCAAGGCTCCGTGGTACTTCCTTGGGCTGCAGGAAATGTTGCATTACTTCCCGCCGGTCGTGGCGGGCGTACTGGCACCCGGACTCGTCGTCATAGCTCTGATCATCATCCCATACTTCAACATCAACATCGAAGCCGAGGGCGTGTTCCTGAAGGACCGCGACCGCCGGCTGAAGATCTTCTACGCCGCCGCCGTTGCACTCTGCGTATTTCTTTTCTTGTTTCATGTGTATGTAGCCCTCGTGCCGACCCTGATCGTGGCCGCGTTCATGATATTGGCGGGGCAGAGCTCGCTGAATTCGCGCTCCACTTTCCGCCGCTACCTGGCTTCCAAGCCGCTTTCTTTCTGGATCATGAGCTGGTTTTTATTTGAGCTGATCGTTCTGACCGCGATCGGCACTTTCTTCCGCGGACCCGGCTGGTCCTGGGTCTGGCCCTGGACACGTTACTAAGAGGAACACGTGGGACTCACAAGCAAATTCGTCTCCTTCTGGCAACAATTGTTTGGCGACAGTGTTCGAGCGTTTGGAACCGTGAGCCTCGTGCTCCTGATCTCTCTAGCGATTGCTCCGGCGAAGAACCATTTTAGCGAGTGGCGACATTATCAGAAGCAGTACCTGAAAATGATCCGAGGCCGCGGCGAGGCTGTCACCTTGCAGCGCCATTTTCAGGGCGATATCCAGCAGGTCTGGTTACCGGAACTCGGGGTTGTTGATCGCTGCACCACCTGCCACGTTGGCTTGAAAGAAGCCAGCCTGGTGGATGTCAGCACGCAACCGTTTCGCAAGCATCCAGTGATACCGCATTCCTTGGACCAGTTCGGATGTGTGATGTGTCATCGGGGGCAGGGCCCAGCGACGACGGTACAAGAGGCTCACCGCAGCACCCTTGCCTGGGAGCAACCGGTCCTTCCTGCAAAGTACATCGAGTCCTCCTGCGGACAATGCCATCGCTGGGAGCTGACGGGCACGCCAACACTGAATGAAGGCCGGCATCTGCTTACCGCTAATGGATGCGTGCATTGCCACACGGTGAAATTGCCGGATGGGACGACGATGAAGGCGACGGACGATCCACCTTCTTTGTCTCACATTGCAGACAAGACTTCGCGCGAATGGATTTTCGCCTGGTTGAAAGATCCGAAGGCATACGCCGCGACAGCCACGATGCCAAATTTCAAATTCAATGACGATGAAGCGCGCGATATTTCCGCTTTCCTCATCGCCAACAGTACCCCTGTGACCGGTGATACCGTGGGGCTCAATGCGAAAGCCGCGCCTGACCCCAGTGCCGGCGCCAGCCTCTACGGTGAGTCTTTCTGCGCTTCGTGCCACGCTGTGCAAAACACCGCAGGAAACCTGGTCGGCGGTAATGTAGGTCCCGAATTAACGCGCGTAGGAAGCAAGGTAAAACCGACGTGGCTGCAGGCCTGGTTGCGCAATCCCGACACCTACGATCCTGAAACCGCCATGCCGCATTACCGCTTCAACGATCAACAGGTCGTCACCTTGGCGGGATTCCTGCAAGCCAAAAGCGACTCCGATCTTTTGGCCAATGTTCATCTCGATCCGTCAACTCCAGAACAGATCGCACACGGGAAGCATTTGGTAACTGATTACGGTTGCGCTTCTTGCCATGAGATTAGCGGGATCAAGAAGCCCGAGAACTTCGCGCCAGATCTCAGCCGCATCGGCAGCAAGGCCGTCAACCAACTGATTTTTTCGCAAGGCATGCCGCACACATTGCCCGACTACATTGCCGGAAAAATCCGTGATCCACGCGCCTCTTCGCCCGGCTTGAAGATGCCACAGTACACCTTCTCGCCGGCGCAGATCGATTCGCTGACGACGGCTCTGCTGTCGCTGAATGAACGCTCCCACAGCCTGCCCCCCGCGCTTACCGTGGCAGGGACGCCGGACTCCAACTATCAGCCCGCGGGCAAGGCCGGCAAATTGATGCGCGATTTGGCGTGCTTCAGCTGCCATCGTATCAATGGCCATGGCGGAGATATGGCGCCCGACCTCAGCTGGGAAGGCAGCTCGGTTCAGCGTCAATGGCTCATAGACTTCCTGAAGAATCCCAACACGCTGCGTCCAGCGTTGATTCGCCGAATGCCAAGATTCAATCTGACCGACGCCGAAATCAACGAACTGACCGACTACATCATGACGGTCTATCAGAGTCCGGCAGTGGATCGTGATTCCATGCCACTCACCGGTTTCTCGCCCACGCAGGTCGAGCAGGGAAGGCAACTTTTCTATTCCAAATACGCCTGCCAGTCGTGCCACATCGTTGATCCGAAGAATGACAAGGGTTACATAGGTCCCACTTTGACGCAGGTTGGGTCGCGCCTCAGCTCCGCCTGGGTTTACCACTGGATGAAGAACCCGCAGGCGCTGCGTCCGGGAACTACCGACCCGAACCGGAATATGAGTGACGACGACGCTCGAGCCTTGACAGCGTTTCTCATGAATCAGAAGGGTTCCGCGGAGGCTAAGAAGAAATGACGCGATACTTACTGTTACTTGGCTTCATTTCAGCCGGTCTGTTAAGTACAGGATGCGCCCGCAAGACACTCTCCGAGCCGGCTCCCAAGGCTGGCGCTTACGGATCGGCTCTGGTGGAGTCAAGCGGCGGCAAACAAGTCGCTGCCGTCGGGACCATCCTGCCACAACCGGTCGTGGTGCAAGTAAATGACCAGCAGGGCAATGCAGTGCCTGGAGCTCCGGTTGCATTCAGCGGACCGGCGGGAGTTACGCTTGATCCTGTCAGCGGAGTTACCGATTCCAGTGGGCAATTCGCGACGAACGTATCTCTCGGCGAAATGGCTGGACGATATCAAATCACCGCCAAAACTGTTAACAAGGCGCAGAAAAGGGTAGAACTCAAGCTGGAAGAAATCGCGCTCGGCTATCAGCAGGTACTGGGCTGGCAATTGAACGACCAGTACTGCGATCGTTGCCACAATTCGGAATCGACTCCTGAACGCGTCTCCAACTACGACAACCTCGAAGTCAAGCCGCACCCCTTCGGGGAAGGCGGGACGCTAAACAAGATGGGCGACTCGGAGCTGACCGCGATCATCAATCACGGCGGCCCCGCGCTGAATAAGTCACCGTTGATGCCGCCCTACGGGTATACTCTCAGCAAGACGGAGATCCAGGCGCTGATTTCCTACATCCGTGCGATCTCCGATCCGCCCTACAAAACTCCCGGACTCGTCTATGCGAAGAATTAGCTTGCTGTTGTTTGTGTTATCTGGCGTTCTGCCTCTAGCTTTTGCTCAGGTTGTTTCCCCGCTCGAGATCAAAGATCCCGAACTGCGCGCTCTCCAGGAGCGTTATATGGACGATCTCAAGCAGCTGGGTGCCGACGTTGTTTCCATTCCAACTGAATATTCGTTTTACCTGAGCCGCCGGCTCGATCTCGACGAGCAACGCCAGAAGAGGGCAGACCAGCGCTCCATTCGCTTCGACCGCTACACAGGCAAAACTGTTCTGGAGATCACGGGGAACTACTACGCTGCCTACTCCACGGAAAAGATGGGCCCGGAGCAACGGGCGCGAGAGACCTTTCGCAACATCGTGTTTCCCATCTTGAAAGTGGCTGTGCCGCGCTTTCAGAACAATACCAGCGTGCAGGGATATGCCTTTGAAATCTCTCACCACATTCTCGGAAAAGTGATGGAGGTCTCCATGGAGCGGCCGGAGAACCTGGTGGTAGTTCTGTCGCCACAATCCGCAATCCAGCTGGTGGCAGGCAAGGACGAAAACGAGCAGCAGGCGGCCTTATTGAAAAGCGAGTTTTATCTGAATGCCAAACCGGTAACCATCTGGCTCAGTGGTGAGGGTCCACAACTCACCGCCCAGCAGTCGGCCGCAGAGCCGTCGGACCCTCCGCCGTCCGGTAATTCCGTTGGCGTGGAAATAGCCCGCGGAACCGACGAAAAGATGCCGGGTGCGATTCCAGCACCCACCCTAAAGACGCCCAAATCTGCCGACCCGCCCGCTCCCACGCGCGATACATCGCCACAAGCGCTGGCGTCCCTACTGGCTGCGAAGAAAGAAGATCTCGCGGGCATGGTGAAGGAACTCGATCACCAGGCGCACTTCGTTTCTTATGCACCCCCAAGCTTTGTTGCCTTCCGCAAGGCTGTGTACTTGCAGCTTTCCATCAACACCAACCTGGCAGAACCACCCGGAGGATCACGCTACAGATTGGCTGCGCTGGCCTTCGACAACCACGTGTCGCATCTGATCCGTTCGGTGCTGGGTTACTTCAAAGATGACTGCCAGTTCGACGGCATCGGCTTCAGCACCAATCTCCACTTGGCCAGCAAAACCGACAACACTGCCAGCTCGCAAGCGGTTGAATTCTTTTTCCCGTTCTCCGCGCTGCGCTGTTACGAGAAATTTGACTGCACGGGTCAGCAGCTGATTGATGCCGGAACGGTGCTGATCAACGGAGAGCGTGTGAGGCTAGACTTGCAGATAGCCGAGGGTGGCAGCCACTGATGGAACTAGGAATCCGCCATTCATTCGTGCTCTCTGGCAGCGGAATTCCGCAAGGAGGTGCGAGATGAATTCCGATATTCGAAGCCGTAGCACGGACTCGATTGGAATCAGTCGAACACCTCAGGTCGCGAGGTCACCCGGACTGGGTGCCTCGCTGATCGGATAGGCCTGCGTGCTATTCGCGTGCTGTTTACGTGATTACCAGCGCTCTTCAAGGACTTAGGCGTCATCCGTCCTGTATGTTGTTGAATTTGCGTTTTCACGCGGACTCGACTCGCACACGCTTCCGCCATCTTTCAATGAGTTAGCGGCGGCACCTGCCGTTATACCCTCGATAATGCAGGCCCACCACTTTGCGACGTGCCTGGGTCATTTCATCCGTAACCACATCGCCGTAGACGTTCAACGTCGTTCTGATGTCGGCGTGCCCGCATGAGTTTCTGTTGCACGGCAATGGGCGTTCCTACCGCGTCCAACCATGCCCTGTAAGTGTGCCTCATGCTATGTGTGCTCACGTGCCCAACGGTCGCATCCGTGGCGGTCTTCAGGTACGCATCGTTGACTGCGTCTGCAGAATAAGGCAGCCGACCGAGCTGCAGCGGGGAAGTGCTTGGGGCCGGGGCGGGGTTGAACGCCACGGGCACTGTCCACAAATGACAGCTGTCCATTACTAATGGACATGGCATAATAATAGAGAACGAAATGACTCCAATTGAAGCCACGCGCAGCTCTGGGTCCAGGTCGACATCGCCGTAGAGCCGAGGGAGAAATTCCGGCAGGTCACGCGCGGGCGCTCTTCGCTCGCTACCCTGTACCGTAAGATCGTGCGCTGGGTGCCGAGCCTGAGCTGCGCACGCGATGAAATTGCGCTCTCGAAATCCGAGGTGATGGATGGCATCCCCTCCCCCAAGAACTGCCGATGTGACCCGCCACGGAAAGGGGAGGCGAACAGCAAAGCGGTTTCACGTGGAGTCGCTTTCGTGGCTTTCGTCGCCTCTCTTTGCAAAGCTATGAAAAGCTTGTGAAAAGCTAACTTCAGTTGCCAGGGCGCTGGCTGGAGAGTCCGGAGCGCTGGCTGGAGAGTAAGGTGGCGTGGGGTCACCTCTACAAATTCGGCGAAAGACATCGGAGTGGCTGCTTGCCGCGCTAAAAGGTCCTCCTTTGACGAAGGCACTCCCAGAATCGCCATTTACCTGGAATATGTCCACTGGGCGAACGTTCCCTGATAAATCTATGGAGAAATTAGTACCGCCTTCACCGACGGGTTAGTACGGCCTTCACCCGATGGGAAGTGATTCTTTTCTCGGCGATACTCAGCTTGGTGGAGGTGGACCGTGATTGAGTTTTCGTGTGACTGGTGTTCGCGCACTAAAAACGCACAGGAGGCCTGGATTCTGGGCATAGCGGCAGAGACCGTCGGGTTCACGGCTGTTCGGCGGGAAGCCACGATTCTGCCCGACTGGAATCGAGAAAGTGCCGTCTCGCCGCTCGCTGTCCATTTTTGCTCAACGGAGTGCAAGGACAAGTACATGGCACAGGTATTCGATTCGAGAATTCCTGCTGAAGAAGAGGTTGTTTTTGAGCGTGTGGAACCCGCAGAGGTCATCAGAGAAACATATCCTCGGAAAGAACGGATAGTTACCAGGGTCTCGCATAGAGGACATCGGCACAAGCGTGCTGCTTAGTTGGCTTCGACGATGCTAGTTTCAGAACTCCTGACATGGTACCTCGGAAACCTGTCCGCTTTTTGGGCTTGCTGGGCACGCTGCGACCGCGTAATGGATCTCGAGTTGAGTTCCCGGAAACCGCGTGTGGGTTAGATTCAGGGCCGGCAGAGAGCCTCGAGAACTCGCGATCGATGAGGCGAACTGAGTGGGGCCAGCGTGATACGGAGCTGATCTTCGGTGGGTTCGAGATCGGCGGCATCTTGTAGGGCGGCCTGAATAAACGTGCGTCCTTCTTCCTCCACCCGTTTGTAGTGAGGCCGGATCAACTCCAGCAGATCACTTTCCATGTGGTAGGCAACCATCTTGAGCACGTTGGTGAGGTGCTTGCGTTCGGTGGATAGTTTTACCACCGCTTGTCCTTTTTGGGCCTCGGCCAGGGGCACGCGCCGGGGAAGAGCGTGGTGCTGGGCCTGGAGTTTTTCGAGACGGGCTTTGGACTGGGCGATCTCGGTGCGGAGTTTCTCTTTGGCCTGCTGGGCGGCCGTGCGGGGAAGCCGCCGAGGGCGCGCCGCGAGGGTGATGGCTGCATAGTTGGCGCGCAGCTTGCCGAGCTGGGCCCGCATGCGGCGCAACTCCTTCTCGATCGCCTTGCGGGCAGGGTTTGGAACGGAACGATTCGGATCGTCGGGTTCGATCTCATAATCGGCCAGGGCATCGATCAAATATTCCTCACGCACATACTTGAAGAAGTTTTCTTGTCGCCAACGCTCAAACATGCGATAGGCCAAAACGCTAGCCCGCAGGTCCCAGCGACTGGTGACGATGGGCGTTTGGTGCCCGCCCTCGGTCAGGCGAGTGATCTGGCGGAGGCGAAGTTTTCCTTTGAGGAAACGCACGGGCTGCTCGTGGAGAAGGTAGTGCACGCGCCGTCCGTCCAACTTGGCTTTGTGCGGGGTGAAGCGCGCTTCCGCAATCCTCCGGGTGCGCCCCTTGCGATAGGTCAAAATATCAAAGTCCAAGGCCATCAACTCGCGAAACAGTTTGGGACTCCAGCCCCCACGGTCAAAGACCACCGTAGCGCGTCGCTTCGGGCCTAAGAGCTTTCGCACTTCACCCAGCACCGCGGGCAACATGCGGGTGAGTGCGGCATTGGCCTCGGCCGTGACCACAAACAAGGGATCCCCACGCTGATCATTTACCCAATAATCGGTGGTCGCCGGGGCAGCCAGTCGCGCTCGAGTGATATAGGCTTTGGGAATCGTGTGTTTGCCATGATAGGCGCGCACATGACCATCGACGTAAAGGAAGCCGAACACGTGGCCATGTTCTCGGATGCGCCGCTGCGCGATCTCCTGACCGAGTGCCTGGCTGCCTTGGCGTGCCGCCAGCT
>QIAU01000043.1 GCA_003225055.1 Acidobacteriota bacterium | reverse complement strand
CGCCAGGTAACCAGCATGAGGATTGGCTGTGCGCCGAACGCGAAATTCTCGCCCGCTACCAGCAAAGCGCATAGAATATAGAGTGTCGGAGCCGGGGCAGTAAGCAGGCCGCCTTGTGCCTCAGCCCGAAACAAACTCCGCATGCTCGAAATCCTGCTTATTGACGACAACCCGACGCAGTTGGCCGTCCGTGAAGCCGTCCTGCGTGATGCCGGCTTTTCTGTAGCCAGCGCTGCCACTGCCGAACAAGCCCTGACCCAATTGCGAGAACCGGGTGCCGGCAAGCGTTTCAGCGTGATTGTCACCGATCACGTGATGCCCGGCGACAGTGGCGCAGTCTTTGTTCGTCAGCTGCGCGAGCTCCATTCCCACATTCCTGTGCTCGTGGTTACCGGATTGCCCGAGGCGGAGGAAGAGTACGGCGGATTGAACGTCAGCTTCCTCGAGAAGCCCTGCCCTCCTGAAAAATTGATTACGCGCGTGAAACAATTGTCAGGACAGGCATCCTGAATCGATCCTAGCGCTAAACCGCGTATCTTTCCGGATGCAGGCTTCGAGGTATCGGGCCAAAAATGCCGCTGGTACTCTACGCCAAGTCCTTCGGGACCTGCCGCTCCCTTGATGACGACATCATCGACATACATCGACATAATCTTGGTGCCGCTGGTTGCGGCCCTCATTGTTTTCTCGCGGCGGCCTCGCTCATGTCGATAAGATGCAACACGGCTGCAGCCGCCGTGTATTTGACCTCGGCTTTGTCGTCGTCCAGGTAGAGTTCGACCGCTTTCAGAACCGAGGAGTCGCCGCGCTTGGCGAGCGCCTCCAGGGAGGCAGCCCGCACCAGCCAATTTTTGTCACCGGCAGCGTCCGTGAGGGTCTTGGTCGTGTCCGGATCGGGGTCGTGGGCCAGCACTTTAGCGGCAGCGGCGCGCACCGGGGACGTGTCATCTTTTGTCAAAGCCTTGATCGCTGCCCATCCGATGCCCGCAAAGGGAATGAACCCGATCCCTTCCTCGAAACCGAGCTGCGCGAGCTTCTTCGGATCAGAGATTCTGGAGGTTTCGGAAGCGATCAAACCCTTACCGGTTTTCCTCTCTCCGGTCAAGACTTCGTAGAAAACCTGGTAGCCTGAATCGTCCTTGAGCAAGACGAGGGCGTGGGCGGCAGCCAGGGCCACCGAGGGATCGTCGTCGTCCATCCATTTTTTAAGAAGCGGAATGCTGGCTGGGGAGCCTATCTCGCCCAGTGCGGCGGCAGCGGAAGCGCGCACTTCGGCATGACTGTCATACAGAGCAGCTTGCGCCAGCTCCAGAGCTTTCGTGTTCTCGGGTAAGAGGCCCAGTACGCGAACCGCGATGCTTCGATCCGCGGCCTTGTCGGCCTTCACTCCGGTTTCCAGCAGCTTCCAGGCTTGTTCTTTGGGAGGCAGCTGCTGGATGGCGGGCAAAGCCTGTTTTTCGCGCGTGGCCGTGGTCCCGCCTGGCGTTTCAGGCTGCTGTTGCCCGAGCGCCATGCACGTCAAAAGGAGTACAAGGCCAGCACTTCTCGGCAAGGTTACCGCCGGCATGAATACCCCTCCCGGCGAGACAGCGATTAGCGACCTCGTCTTTTTGTAGAGTTCTTTTTCGGCCGGGCTGGCCTGCCTTCCTTCTCTCCGAAGACTCGCGCGAAGATCTTGTCGATATTCCTCAACTGTCTCTTGAGATCGAAAGCCAGCTCGATCTGCCGGCGCGGGACACGCCCCGTGATCTGTTTATCGCTGGTTACCAACTCGTGGAAGTTCAGGCCTTCCGTCCAGGCATGCATGGCATGGCGCTGGACCATACCATAAGCATCTTCCCGGGATACCCCGTGCTCCACCAGGTCGAGCAGCAACTGTCCGCTGAAAACCAGACCACCTGTGCTTTCCAGGTTGGCCAGCATGCGATCCGGATAGATGAACAATGTGTCAATCAGGTTGGTCGCCTTGTGCAGCATGTAGTCCACCAGGGTGGTGGAATCGGGCAGGATGATGCGCTCGACAGAGGAGTGAGAGATGTCGCGTTCGTGCCACAAGGCTACGTTCTCAAAACCCGCCTGGGCATTGGATCGGACTACCCGGGCCAGACCGCTGATCTGCTCACAAGTCACAGGATTTCGCTTGTGGGGCATGGCCGAGGAGCCCTTTTGCTTCTCGCTGAAATACTCTTCCGCCTCGCGCACCTCGGTTCGCTGCAAATGCCGGATCTCGGTCGTGATCTTGTCGAGCGTGCAGGCGATCACTGCCAGGGTAGCGAGGTAAGCGGCGTGCCGGTCCCGTTGGATCACTTGCGATGACACCGCTGCCGCTTTCAAGCCGAGGCGAGCACAAATCTTCTCTTCCAGTTCAGGGGTGAGGTGAGCAAAGGTGCCAACGGCGCCGGAAAATTTCCCTACTCTCATATCAGCCGCCGCCCATTCAAAACGGGCGATATCGCGCTTGACCTCGGAATACCAGTTCGCCAGCTTGAACCCGAAGGTGATCGGCTCGGCGTGCATGCCGTGAGTTCGCCCGACCATCGGAGTGTCCTTGAATTCCCAGGCGCGCCTCTTCAAGACCTCCGCTAACCGCTCGAGGTCTTCCGCGATGATGGCGGAGGCTTGCTGGATGAGGAGAGCCTGCGCGGTGTCCACGACGTCGTTGGAAGTCAGGCCGAAGTGGAACCAGCGCGCGTGTGGTCCGACAATTTCAGCGACTGCGGTGGTGAAGGCGATGACATCGTGCCTCACCTCGGCCTCGATCTCCTGGATGCGTTCCAGGTTGAAATCGGCGCGCTCGCGAATCGCTCGCGCCGCCTCTTTGGGTACCAGTCCAGCTTGGGCCAGAGTCTCGGTGGCGGCGACTTCTACCGCCAGCCACGTGCGAAACCGGTTCTCGTCACTCCAGATGCGTCCCATCTCCGGACGCGTGTAACGTGCGATCACGACGCACTCCTTGGCCAATCGCTTGAAGATCGAGGACTACGGATTCTAAATGGAGGGTGACATCCGCCGCCAGCAGGAGCATGAGGCTCCTTCGGGAAAAAGCAGCCGAATCAGTCGGCCAGATGTTCGCCTGCTGCCGAGAGCGCGCAGAAACAAGGTTTCCGCTTTGATATATGTCGTGATACGATGTTAGTTAAATCTGGTCCCGATACGACATAATCTCGCGACATGCACAGGGCACTCACAGCGGCCGATTTTCAATCCCTCGCCGACTTGCGTCATCAGATTCGCCGCTTTCTGCATTTCAGTGAACAGGCGTCTCGAAGGGCCGGCCTGGAACCGCGTCAGCACCAGGTCATGCTGGCTATCAAAGGATTGCCGGCGAACGCGCGGCCACGTATTGGGGAAATCGCCCAGCGGCTGCAGATTCAGCACCACAGCGCAGTCGAGCTCGTGAATCGCCTGGCCGGAGGCGGCTACGTTCGCCGCCGGCGCGGGGGCCAGGACCGCAGGGAGGTGCTGCTTGCTCTTACCCCCAAGGGCGAAAAAGTGCTGCGTGAACTTTCGCTTTATCACCGTGCCGAATTGCAGAGCGCCGGCCCTGCGCTGGTGCGAGCCCTTCGTGACGCGATGCGTGGCATGGCAAGCTCGAGAACGCAGCAGACGACATTCACAAAAAACAGGAGAACCGCCTGAACATGGCACAACCAACTGGCACTCAGGAGGCCAGCGGAGGACTTGACGTCAACAGCAACGGCGCGCAGCTCGCGGTTACGCCGGAGGGACAGACCGCCGTCATGCCGCCCGCCCAGTTTCGCATGGTGCTGATCTCATTTCTGGCAGCGGGCATTGGTCTGCTTGCCGGCATGGTCGCCTATGTTCTGTACCGCTTGATCGGACTGTTCACGAACCTTGCCTTCTATCATCGCTGGTCCACGGAATTTCTCAGCCCGCGTTTCACTCATCTCGGCCCTTGGGTCATTGTCACACCCGTGATTGGCGGAATCATCATTGGCATCATGGCCAAGTATGGGACCGAGAAAATTAAGGGCCATGGTATCCCGGAGGCGATGGAAGCGGTGCTTATCAATCGCAGCCGCATTCAGCCTCGCGTGGCAATCCTAAAACCAATCTCGGCAGCGATTGCCATCGGTACCGGGGGACCGTTTGGCGCAGAGGGGCCGATCATTCAAACCGGCGGCGCCTTCGGCTCTCTAGTCGGCCAAATTGTTCATACCACCGCGGCAGAACGCAAAGTCTTGCTGGCCTCGGGCGCCGCGGCGGGCATGTCGGCAACCTTTAACACGCCGATTGCCGGAGTAATCCTGGCGATCGAGTTGCTCCTGTTCGAATTCAAATCGCGCTCCTTTATTCCGCTGGTGATCGCCAGCACGCTGGCCACCGCTATTCACATGCGCCTGCTGGGCGCAGGGCCGATGTTTGCCGTTGCAGCGGTAGATTTTGGAATCCCCAGGGCGCTTCCCTTTTACCTTCTGCTGGGGGTGATTTGCGGATTTGCCGCGTTCTTCTTCTGCAAGTCGCTGTATTGGGTGGAAGACCAATTCGAGAAGCTGCCGGTAGATCCTTTATGGTGGCCGGCGATCGGAGCTCTCGGCCTGGGCATCATTGGGTATTTCGTGCCGCGCATCCTGGGCGTCGGCTATGACACGATTGGCGACATCCTGAATGCGAACCTTGCCCTCAAGCTGCTCATGGTCGTGATGATTGCGAAGGCGGTAGCGCTGGTTATTTCGCTTGGCTCGGGGACTTCGGGTGGATTGCTGGCGCCGATGTTCATGTCGAGCGCGGCACTGGGCGGCGTCTACGCCTTGCTCATGAATCGGCTTTTCCCAAGTGCCGCTCTGGCTCCCGGAGCCTTCGCTCTGGTAGCCATGGGCGCCGTTTTTGGGGCAGCATCACGGGCTACGTTTACGTTCATCATCTTCGCGTTCGAAATCACCCGCGATTACAACTCGGTTTTGCCCTTGATGCTGGTCAGCGTGATCGCCGATGGCGTCGCCATGCTTTTGATGCCAACCTCTTCGATCATGACCGAGAAACTGGCCCGCCGCGGTCTGCGCATCCATCAGGATTATGAAACTGACGTTCTGCGACAAGTAGCAGTCGCCGAAACCATGGATCCGGATCCGCCCCTCATTCCCTGTGACATGCAGGTTGGAGAATTGGCCGACCGCATTGCCAAGCGTGATCCCGCTATGTGCAAGCACCAAGGGATGCTCATCGTGGACAAGGAAGGAAACCTCGAGGGCATCATCACGCGGGCCGACGTCCTGCGCTCGTTAGACAGAGATCCTGCCGGGGTCATGAGCGTGCTCGAAGCAGGCACGCGCGACGTCCTCGTCACCTACCCCGACGAACTGCTGCACGAGGCCGCCGTCACGATGCTGCGCAGCAATATTGGACGCTTGCCGGTAGTGGATCGCAACCATTCCCGGCGCATCGTAGGCTATCTGGGACGTCCCGGGATTATGGCCGCGCGCCTTCGCCGCCTGGAGGAAGAGCACGTGCTGGAACGAGGCTGGATCACGCGGTTCTTCGCCGAGTAACCCGAGGGCTCCACCACTCTCCCAACTTAGGCTCTGAATAGCATCCCTGTTTTTACCTATATACGTAAACGCAAAATAACTGCCTAGGTTCGATGACGAACAGACTTACTTGCAGCTCGCGGCTCATCATTTCCACTTCTCGAAGACTCCAATCGGGGACGCTGGAGGGCCGCGACTCGCGCCGGCTCATGGCAGCGGACCACAGGAAAGGAAAGCCACATCAGCAAGACCAAGCCCAGGAAGCGAGACCGCCAGGCCCCGACGGGCGATTGTGCTGCCTCGAAGGCAGCGGCGGAGAACCTCATCCTGCGCGCCGTTCCCGGCGAGGAATACAGCCTCTTTGCCCCGCACTTCGAATTCGTCGAACTCCCAAAAGGCCGAACTCTGCAAGAACCCGGCTCGAACATGGAGCATGCTTACTTCCCCAGCCGCGGGCTGGTTTCCCTGGTAGTCGAACTGGAGGAGGGGAAAAGCCTGGAGGTCGGGATGATCGGACGAGAGGGCTTCCTCGGAGCGCCCAGCGCGATGGGCATTCGCGACACCCACGGGCGCGCCATTGTCCAAGCGCCCGCCGAAGCCTTTCGCATCCCTTCCGAACAGTTCGCAGAAATTCTTCCGGCGGCGCCTCGCCTGCAGTTTCTGCTGGCGCATTCCGTTATTCGCTACAACCTGCAAGTTGCGCAGATAGCGGCTTGCACGCGTTTCCATCAGCTCAAGCAGCGGCTTGCCCGCTGGTTGTCGATCAGCGCCAAGAAATCCGGCTCCGACCACCTGCCCTTCACGCAGGAGTCCCTGGCCGCGATGCTGGGGGTTGGCCGCCCGAGTATTACGCTAGCGGCGGGCGCGCTGCAAAAGGCCGGGCTGATCAGCTACAGTCGAGGCTCCGTCACCATCCTGGATCGCCGCGCTCTGGAGAATGCCTCCTGCGAGTGTTATCGTGTCATTCTGCAGCTTGAGTCAGACGCGGTTTTCGAGCGCTGAGTGCACAAACCACCCTTCGGTTCCAGTCACGCTACTTACCCTCAGAAGCGCCTGATCTTCCACAGTACCATCGTTATGCCAGGCGTCGTTATCTGTGGCAGATGCCCAAAGCGGCGCGGTACTTCACAACTCCTCTGCCTGGTGGGCGAAGAAAATCCGAGAAATGAGGCAGGACTCTTTTCTTTGAGCCAGAGCGCCTTCGCTGGCAGACTCCGGTGTTCTTCTATGACCCTCCCACGGTGGGGACGCGGGTTGGTGAAACCGAGTGCCGACTGCCTGATAGCCAGCGGAGAAATGGCGGGTCCGCCTCTGGGTCTCGAGTCCTGGCGCAGGGCGGGAATCAGCGCGAGCGCGGTGAAACCGATGCTGGCTTCGAATCAAACGAAAAGGGAATAAAAAAGCCGCGCTGCAAATCAGAATTTTCTTTTTTCGGCGGCTTGAATCAGAGGGCGCAAGGCTTCCACCGCGACTCCCAGGGTGCCCCCCGAGAAGCCATCCATGTAAGCGGCGTTGACGCCAATCACCTCGCCGCGCGAGTTGAAGACCGGGCCGCCACTTCCTCCGTGGGCAGTAGGCGCGTCGTAAATCAGCTTGTCGCCGACAACATCGCCTAGATGTCCTACCGTGGCTGAAGGCCTGATCAACGACAGTGCCGCCAGTTCGTTGGCTGCGCCGATATCGTCGTGACGATAGGCTAGCCTCTCATAGACAGCGGGCGGAGATTTCGCCACCATACCGGCGATTCCCATCGGATACCCGATCACGGTTACGAGTTCTCCCGGCGGAGTGGGCGACTTCGCCAAAGGCAGCGGCTCGAGCTGCCGGTTAGAGGGGGTCGATTCCACCCGCAGCAGCGCAACATCGCTTTTCGCGGACAGAATGATCGGAGTCACCGTCACCGGCGTTGGAGAGCCTGGAAAAAATGCGACCAGCTTCTCTAATTCCGGAGTCGCGCCGCGACGCATGAGCGCGTCGGCGTCAGGATCTTCGTACCAGGGTTCGGCAACGTGGCGGTTGGTGGCCGCCAGGCCATCGCCCACCATAAAGCCCGTGCCCGAAAGCCGCGCGCGCAGCCCCGGACGATGTCCGGGACGCCCCACGTTGTACACGCCGTAGATGTAACAAATCGAATTGCGATAGCGGGTCAGGACCATGGACGGCATGGTCTGCTCCTGCTTGAGCTGCTGGATCTCGGCGGACAGTTGCTGCACCTGCTGCTGTAGCCGTCCATCCTGCGGCGCGGGCTGGTGCGGGGTCACGAGGATGGCGGTGCCCACCAGCGTGAACCCCGCCAGCCGAACCAGAGCGTGCCACCACGCGGCTAGCCGTGAGCGCACGAGAGCTTGGGAAACGATCAGGTTCATGGAATTTTCGGTTTGTTTGCCGGGGGGGAAATGAAATGCAAACAGAAAAGCTGACCCCATGTTGCCGTGCCGGGTTTAGTTCTCCTAGGGTACTAAAGGGGTACTGATTGCGATGACCGCACGGAGGCGCAGGGGGCACCTTTGACTCATGGACTAAATCCTTCTTTTTCAACAGGTATGGCCGCACCAGCCGAAGCGGTCTTGCCATCCAAAACTGTAGTACACGGGCCTCCGAGCGATATACCCGCCTCCTCATCTAGCCTCTGGATCTCTTGAAAACAACGAGCGGGACTTCAGGGGTATTCCAAAATCACTGAGATGTAGCCGTTCTCTCTGAAAACAAAGGGTTTAGCTGCTAGCTACCGGCTTCTATCTACTAGCACCCAAAGTCCAGATGCAGATTACAGGTCTCAGTTTTTCCCGTCATGAACTTAGGGCTCGGGGAAATGGGACATGGGCGGCGGGGATAAATTCGGATGTGGATCAGAAGAGGTAGGGCTCGCTAGCGGGGATGCAGGACTTGACAGTCCCCGGGGGAAACGCCGCGCAACAGTTCCGCGACTAAGAGGCCGCCAGGGAATTTGAATCCGTGGTGATCCCTCGACGCTTCTCTATAATTGCGGAACTTGTGGAGAGGAGCGACCATGCGAATCTTGAACATTGCTTGTGGAGTGGCTGTTCTACTCGCCACCCTGCACCTCGGACACGGCGTGCACTACTTTGTTATACATCGAGGTCCCGAGGGCCTGCACGGACCCGCACTCTGGACCGGCACGATGGCTGCCGTTGTCGTGGGGGTTTTCTCGTTCATTGGAGGATGTTTGCTGCTGAGAAATAAAGCCTGATGGTTTTTCCCACCCTTGCCAAGAACACTCGCGGCACACTCACGAGGGGTACCCGAGGAGGAAAAACATGGCAATTGAGATCGATGGGATGACACCGCTGTTGCAGGTATTCGACATGCCAACCTCGCTCAAGTTCTATTGCGAGGTCTTGGGATTCGAGATCGTCACCACCGATGGAAGGCCTGCACCGAATTGTGACTGGATTCTTCTCAGGCTTAGAGACACGGCATTGATGTTGAACACGGCGTATGAGGGGCCGCGGCGTCCCCCCAGTCCTGAGCCCAGGCGGGTTGCCGCCCACGAAGACACCTGCCTCTACTTCGGATGCCCGGACGTCGATGCCGCCTACCAGTACCTGAGTGGAATGGGAGTGAAAGCGCAAAAGCCCAAAGTAGCTGCGTACGGGATGAAGCAGCTGTACGTCACTGATCCCGACGGGTACGCGCTGTGTTTCCAGTGGAAGGCTGCTTGAGTCTGCTGATCTCAGGCACCCGTGCCCAAGCTGCGTTCACGGGTGACAAACTGATGGTACAATTCCCCCAGCTTTGCGTCTCGACAACGAAACCGTGAATCGTTGTTGAACTGCCCCCAAAAATCCACAACAGGTCATCCATGTCGACTATCCTCGCGCCTGGTGCGCGCTTGCGCTCTCAAGCCAAGCTCGTGTTCTTCGTCGTATTCGGTCTGGTGACCGTCTCTGTCACATACATGAAGAATGCACGCATTTTGGACCCCAGTTCCGATACCGCGCAGCACTTTGCGCCGGTAAAGTGGTACCTGGTCGCGCACGCCTTTTTCGGAGCGACGGCCATGCTGCTGGGTGTGTTCCAGTTCTCGAACCGGCTGCGGGCACGGTATCTCAAGTTGCATCGTGTGCTGGGATACGTTTACGTTGTGAGCGTGTTCATCTCCGCGCCCCTAGCCATTCCGGTGGCGTCCAGAATCGATTCGTTGTCTTTGGCTGCCGCCTCAGGCGTGCAGTCCTTTGGATGGATGGTGACCACGGCCGTCGCGCTCTATTGCATACGGCACGGCAACATTGCGCAGCACCGCCGCTGGATGGTCCGCAGCTATCCCTTCGCCATGGTGTTTACGGTGGCGCGGATCATCATCCCTATCCCGGCTATTTTGCGGATGGGGTTTACGGGCATTGAGATGGTGGTGTGGACCACAATCGCCATGGCCGCTTTCTTGCCGAACATCGTTCTGGAGTGGCGCGCGATTGTGACGCGTCCTCGAGTGAAGGCGGTTGCTGCTGATTAGAACTAAAGGCAGAGGTCGCAGAGAAATTTCGCTGAGAACGGAGCAGAAGGTCCCTCGACTCGCGCATCGAATGCGCTCGCCCGGGGAGACTCCGAAACTCTTCCTTACGCCTGACGGCTGATACCTGCTGCCTTAAATCCGATTCAGGTCATGCAGGGTGAGTTCGTTCTCCACATTGCCCGTGTTCAGGGTGGAGGCGGGCTCAAAGAGAAGCACCCAGGCCTCCCGGTCGGCGACGGGACGGTGCTCCACTCCGTGGGGAACGATGACGAACTCTCCCTGGTTCAGCGTGATACTGCGGTCGCGGAAGTCGATACGGATCTGCCCTCTGGCCACCAGGAAAAGCTCGTCCTCGTGCTCGTGATGGTGCCATACGAACTCGCCGCGGAATTTGCCGAGCTTTACGTATTGTCCGTTCAACTCGCCGGCAATGTGCGGTTTCCACGGCGCGGTGATTTTAGCGAACTTCTCGGCGAGGTTGATTTTTTCCATGCGGCCTCCGGCCTTGCCATCCACTTAATCCTTGTCATCCCGTCAAGCGCAGCGAGGGATCTGGGCGTCTCATAGGATTAGGTTTAAACCGCAAAGGTCGCAGAGAAAATTCCGCAAGCGAGGCGAAGCAAAGCCGAGAGGCGGTTTCCCGCTCTCCGCTTCCATGGTCTGGAACTTAGTTTCCGGGAGGCAGGGCCTGCCCCGTCTCCCCAGACGCGGCCCAGGCCGCGTGTCTGTACCCGCTAATTCTCGTACAGCAGCACACCTTCGGTTTCCTGCGAGTCTACGGGTCGGTAGTAGAGCTTGTTGTCCTCGAGGAAGACCTCGATGAACGCAGGACGCGTGGTGATTGTGCCCTGGATCAGCGCCTCAGAGAGCGGGTCTTCGATGTACTTCTGCAGGGCGCGGCGCAGCGGACGCGCTCCGTAGCTGCGGTCGCCGGCAGTCTGGTTGAGCACCCACTTCTTGGCTTCGTCGGTCACGCTCACCGTGATCGATTTCTGCGCCAGATTCTGGTTCAGCTGGTTGACCATCAGCTCCAGAATCTGGATCAGATCGTTCTCGGACAAGGCATTGAACAGGATAATTTCGTCCAGCCGGTTCAGGAACTCGGGGTTGAAGGTGCGCTTGACCTCGTTCCTCACCAGGTCTTCAATCTTCTCCGACACCATCTCTTCCTTCTGCGACTGGAAGCCTAACCCCTCCCGCTTCTGCAGGTGGCGGGCGCCAATGTTGGAAGTCATGATGATGATGGCGTTCTTGAAGTCCACCGTGTTGCCGAGACCGTCGGTGAGCTGGCCATCTTCAAAGACCTGCAGCAGGATGTTGAAGACATCCGGGTGCGCCTTTTCGATTTCGTCCAGCAGGACGACCGAATACGGTGCGCGCTTCACGCGCTCAGTCAACTGGCCGCCCTCTTCGTAGCCAACGTATCCCGGAGGCGAGCCGATCAGCTTCGAGACCGAGTGCTTCTCCATGAACTCGGACATGTCGAAGCGAACCAGCGACTTCTCGCTGCCAAACATGAACTGTGCCAGCGTGCGCGCGACTTCCGTTTTGCCGACCCCAGTCGGACCGAGGAACAGGAACGAGCCGATCGGCCGATTCGGGCTTTTCAGGCCGGCACGCGAGCGGCGGATGGCGCGAGCCAGGGCGACGATCGCCTTGTCCTGCGAGATAACGCGCCTGTGCAACTCTTCCTCGATGCGCAGCAGCTTCTGGGTCTCTTCTTCCTTGATCGAAGTGATCGGAACGCCGGTCCAGCGCGATACCACGTCCTCGATGTCCTCCCGACCGACAACGCCGGTGGAGGATTCATCGAGGTGGTATTTTTCGCGCAGGGCGCGCAGGTTCTCGCGCTCTTTGCGTTCCTCGTCCGAGTAGAAGCGCGCCTTCTCGAACTCGTGGTTCGCGATGGCGTTCTCCATACGGTGGACGATGAACTTGATTCGCTTCTGGACCTCCGTGATCTCCTCGGGCAACGAGGTCTGGCGCAGCTTCACGCGGGCGCCGGCTTCGTCGATCAGGTCGATGGCCTTGTCGGGCAGGAAGCGATCCGGAATGTAGCGGCTCGAATGGGAGACGGCGAAGTTGATCGCGTCGTCGGTGTAGGTGACGGCGTGGAACTTCTCGTAGCGGTCCTTGATACCGAACAAAACTTTGGTGGCATCGCCTTCGTTCGGCGGCGGGACTTTGACCGCCTGGAAACGACGCTCCAGCGAACGGTCTTTCTCGATCGACTTGCGATATTCGCCGGGGGTGGTGGCGCCGATGCACTGAATCTCGCCCCGGGATAAGGCCGGCTTCAGGATGTTGGCGGCGTCGAGCGAACCTTCGGCGGAACCAGCGCCGACCAAAGTATGCAACTCATCGATGAAGATGATGGCGTTTTGCGACTCCATCAGCTCTTTCATGATGGTCTTAAGCCGTTCTTCGAATTGGCCGCGGTACTTGGTGCCTGCCACAATCAGGGACAAGTCAAGGGCGAGAATCCGCTTATCTGCCAGGAAAGAGGGGACTTCACCGTCGGCGATGCGCTGAGCCAGGCCTTCCACGATGGCGGTCTTGCCGACGCCGGGTTCGCCGATCAGCACCGGGTTGTTCTTGGTGCGCCGGCAGAGAATTTGGACGACACGCTCCAGCTCGCCTTCGCGTCCGACCAGCGGGTCAAGTTGGGTGTCCATCGCGGCCTGGGTTAGGTCGCGGGAGAATTCGGATAGCAGCGAAGACTCACGCTGGCGTTGCGGCTGGGCTTTCTCCTGGCTGGTGCGGGCCAGTTCCTCGCGAATGGTCGAGAGACGCAAGCCCCGCTCGTGCAGGATCTCGGCCGCAAAGCATTTCTCTTCCCGCAGCAAGCCTAATAGAAGGTGTTCCGTTCCGATGTGCTTATGGGAAAGACGCTCCGCTTCCTCGGCAGCATAGGCCAGGACCCGCTTGCACTCATTGCTCAATGGGAGGTCGACCGAGGTTGAAACCTTCTCCCGGATCGTGGTGTGCCCTTCGATTTGCTTGCGGATCGACTCCACCGAGGCATGGGAGCGCAGGAAACGGTTGGTGAGAGCTTTGTCTTCGCGCAGAAGCCCGAGCAGTAGGTGCTCCGTCTCTATATAAGGAGAACCGAACTGGCTAGCTTCGTAGCGCGCAAAAAAGATGACGCGCCGTGCTTTCTCCGTATAGCGTTCAAACATAAGCCCCCTCCCCGCCAAGTGCTCCGGGAAGCTGTGGGGATCGTGACATGCCCTTTAGCCTCGGGGAAACCATTTGGCCCAACATCTATTATGCAATCAGGATACCAAGAACCCAAACTCCTAAAACGAGTTAGGAACTCCAGGGATTACTCCAGCACCTGATGCGATTCGCTGCAGTTTGACTGCAATCACTTGCAGCCATCCTACAGTACCTGTCTACCTTCAGATGACGGACCTCACGCCGGAAGCGATTCCGGGGCCACCTCCTCGATATTCCCGCGATGCAAACGCAGCACGCGCTGACAGCGCCGGGCAAAGGCAAGGTTGTGGGTGGCGATGAGCGAGGTCAACTGATAGTCGCGATGTAGCCTGGCGATCAAGGCAAAAACCGAGTCCGCCGTGCGGTTGTCGAGGTCACCCGTGGGCTCGTCTGCCAACAACAATTTAGGACCGGTGACTAGTGCCCGGGCCAGGGCGACCCGTTGTTGCTCACCTCCGGAAAGTTCTCCGGAACGATGACGGGAACGTTGCTCCAGCCCAACCTCGCGCAACCAACGTAAAGCTTCTCCGTCCGCTTCCTGCCCGGATCGTCCCCGCAGCAGAAGCGGCATAGCTACATTCTCCAGGGCCGTGAACTCCGGCAGCAGATAATGAAACTGCCAGACGAAACCGATTTCGCGGTTACGAAAATCGGCGGCGCTATCCCCGGAGAGCGAATTCAACTGCAATTGCGCGCAGTATACGTCACCGGCGGAAGCGCTATCAAGCGCGCCCAGGATGTGCAACAAGGTACTCTTGCCGGCGCCAGACTCGCCGACAATGGCCAGCATCTCGCCCTTGTTCACCTGAAACGACAGGTTATCAAAGAGCAGCAGGTCCGAATCGCCTGAGCGAAAGACCTTCTTTAACCCCTCAATTCGCAGCATCGCTGCCTGTTCCATTGGATGCGGTACGCCCGCGTTTCGTTCCAAGACCCCATTAGCAGGCGACTTGCCAAACTAGCGCACCTCATTCCATTAAAACACGGCACGGGGCCGAATGTTCCCGTATATTCCTCCTTCGAGGAACATACTCGGAAAACTGCATACCTAATATCCGCACCATGTGACGATGGTCACAATGGCACTTTAGTGCGGGTCCAACAAGAAAATGAATCCGGAAATACGAATTGCTTTGGAAAATGGAAAATGGAAGAAGAAAGGCCCGCAGAGGCCGTCCGTGGTCCAGTTATTCGTATCGGAGAGCTTCCGCCGGCAGTATCCGGGCGGCGGACCAGGATGGGTACAGGGTGGCAGTAAAGGACACACCGATCGCGACTAGTGCCACGAGCAGCCCGTCGACGGCGCGTGGAGCGAACGGAACATAATCGATGGAGTAAACTTCGGGCGAGAGAGAGATCAGGTGATAGTGACCGCCGCCCCAGGACAGCAGGTACCCGAGTACTAGACCAATCACCGTACCGATCACCCCAATGAGAACCCCCTGAGCCATAAACAGGCGGCGAACTTGCGATCTGCGCGTTCCCATCGACATGAGCACGGCGATGTCTTTGGTTTTTTCCATGACCATCATGGTGAGCGAAATCAGAATGTTCAGCGCCGCCACGAAGACGATCAAACCAATGGTAATAAATGTCACCAAACGTTCCAGACGCAGGGCATGGAACAACGCTCTGTTTTGCTCCATCCAGTTGGCGGTCATGAAACCGCGGCCGGCCGCCGACTCAAGCTCGCGGGCCACCTCCCGGGCTTTGTAGATGTCGTCGATCTTGAACTCGATAGTCGAGACCACATCGCCCAAGCCGAACAGGCGCTCTGCGTCGGAGAGGCGGGTGAAGGCCCAAGAGGTGTCGTAATCGTAAAAACCCGAATTAAAAATGCCCGCTACGCGAAAGCGGATGTACTTGGGAACCATGCCGAAGGGAGTGAGTTCCCCCTGCGGACTGGTCACCAGAACCACCGATCCGACAGTCGCGCCCAGGTCGTCGGCCATGTCCTTGCCAAGAATAATCGGCGGCATGGCCGCAACGCGTCGTTGGACATCGGAGAGCAAGTCGGGGGAGGCGGGGAGGCGGGTCTCTGACCCGCCCGGGCCGGGTCCGGGACCTGAGCCCGGAGATGGAGTTTCTTCCAAGTCCTGGGCTGAGCCGATCGTGATTGACTTCAGAAGGTCACTGACCTTGCGCTCTTCGGCGGGAATCATGCCCTTTAACACTGCCCCGCTGGCTCTCGGCCCGCGGGAGACCAGCACTCTCTCATAGATCGCGGGGGCAGCCGCCATCACGTGCGGCCGTTTGGAAAGCCGCTCCAGCAGGGGCCGCCAATCCTTGATGCCGTCGCTCTGAACCCGCATGAGGCTGATGTGCGCGGTCGAGCCCAGCAGGCGGTCCTGCAGGTCCTGGCGGAATCCGTTGTTGATGGCGAGCGCCACGATCAGCGAGGCGACACCGGCGGCTACTCCTGCGATCGAAATAGCCGTGATCACGCCGATAAACGCTTGCCGTCTTTTTGCGCGCAGGTAACGGGTGGCAACGAAAAGTTCGAAACGCATGAAAGCTTTTAGCCTAGCTCGTGGCACTTAGCTGAATCTCGGATTATATCGAGCTGGGAGAATCGGGGGAAAAGTCCGCCGGCTTGGTGCGGAAAGTCGGGAGCACAGCCGGCACGCGGCGGCGATAGGCAGAGTATACCTCTCCGAAACGCCGGGCGAGCTCTGCCTCTTCCATTCGAATCATGATTGCGCCGGTGATCAGGGCAAAGACGGTGAGGGCGTAAAGTGCGACCAGGCCAGTCCCGATGCTCCATGCCAGCATTTCACAGAGATGGCCGAGATAGACGGGATGGCGGATACGAGCGCGGATGCCGGAAGTGATCAGTCGCTGGTCAGGGTGGTTGTGCCGAATTTCTGCCATGCCACTTAGCTGAGCGGCGCTGAAGTCCTGTCTCGCTCGATGGTAAATCCAAAAACCACAGCCGAACAGAGCCAGAGCGGGAAGCCAGGCCCACCCGCTTGTGTACAACAGGCCGCCGCGCCAGGGCCAGGTGATGGCGCCGGCGATGACCCACATTGCCATCCACAGTGGAACCAGCACACGATGGGGAGAGCGGCGGCGCGAGCGCCAATATCCGGCGAACGGGTGAATGGCGAGCCAGAAAGCAGGGATGGTGGAGTAGACCACACAGGCAAGCCAAGCTACGAGTCGGAGGATAGGGAGCATGGCAGGCAGTTTAGCAAAATGGTGTCCGGTTGGGCGGGTCGGAGACTCGCCTCCACAGCGCTCCTTTATCTCCAGCGGCTAACTCCAGGCTAGCGGCCGCGGACCAGGACTTTGGCGGTTCCCATGTTGTCAAAGCGGTCGTAGGCGCGAACCACGACAACGTGCTCCGGGTCATCCGCACTCGAATTCGCCGATTTCCTGGTACCCGAGCTGGCCTGTAGCAACCTAGAATCGCCGTCGTTGTCCGGCAGCTTGATCTGAAAGTTATAGTTTTCGGCTTTGTTGTCCGATATCTGGTCCACCGGCTCGATAAATTGCCAATCGCCGGCATCGACGGAGTACTCGGCCCGCTTGATCGGCGAGAAGCCGTCGGTGGCGTGGAAGGTGACGTGAATCTGTCCACCTTGCATGGAGGCGGTCAGGTTTTCGATCTGCGGCGGAGTGGTATCGACTTCGAATCGGCCGCTCTCCTTATCGCTGCTGAGAGCGTCTCCGGGTGAATGCGAAGGCGCGTCGGAAGCCACTACTTTGATCGCGTAGCCGCCGTCCGGGAGCAGCCCGGCGTCAAAGGAGTAAAACTTATCGGTAATCCCGTCTTTCAGAAGCAACCAACGGGATTCGCCATCGCCACGGTAGTAAATCGAGTAGACCAGTTGGTCGTCATTGTCGTCATGGGCTGACCACTTCAGGCTAATGGCGTCACGGTCGCGCATAGGCAGCGGAGGCGGCATCGTGATTGCGGGATCGACGTTGATTGGCTTTAGTATCTGCGGGTAGCGCATGCCGACCTGCATGGTGACATCATCGATCTGGGGAGCCACATTCTTCGGCAGGTAGTTAATAACCACGCTGTCCACGCGCGGTGCGGTATTGCCGGCACGCAACACCGCCCTCCACTGAATGAAACGCGCAGAGGGGACGTTGAGCGTAGCGTCTTTTGCGAAGTCGACCGGTTGCCAGGAACTCCAGTTGCGATCCGGGTTGTCCACGTTTCCGCTGCGGGCGAAGAGCTGAACGTTTCCTACTCCTCGGAATTGAGCGCGGCCCCAACGCGAGAAAATGTGGGCATCGAAAATGTCGCTGTCGTAGGTGCCTTCCGAAGCGAGCGCTGGGCCAATCAGGAACACCTTGCCCAGATTGCTGGTGGAAGCATAAAGGCCGCCTCCGGGAGCCTTGGCAAAGGCTGTGACCTGGGTAGCGCCGGCCTTGATCAGATCGATGAATTCGTCTTGTCCGGTAATTGAGAAGATGTGTCCGCGGTTTCCCGTGCCGGCCAGCAGATTGCCGCGTTCATCAAAAGCAAGGGCGTAGACAAGGTCATTGGAAGAGGTCCAGATCCGCAACGGGGAACCATCCGGAGCAATGCGGTAAACCTCCGACCCACCCGAAGCGCCGAGGCCAGGAACCGGAAATGCGATTGGCCCGGCAGGGATGGTTGGGCCGCCGACCGGTTGGCTCTGCATGCCACCCATAGGGGCGTTGACCGCGGTGCCGGCGGGGATATTCGACGTGGGCCCGCCCGCGCGCTTCTCCCCAGCGCCAGCCGCGTAGATGTTTCCCGCATCGTCGATTGCCAGCGCAGTGATTTCTTTTTTCGGAGCGCTGTAAAGAACGAATGCCTGCCCGGTGGGAGCAATGCGATAGACCAGACCGCTGCCGTCTGAACCGGCAATCAGGTTACCTTTTGGATCAAGTGCGAGCACGCGGATATGGGCTTCGTCACTTTTGAAAAACACCGTGTGCTCGCCCCTGGGTGTGACCCGGTAAATCTCGCCGTGGTCGCCGGTCGCGATGTATAGGTTTTCCTGGTTGTCCAGCGCCAGATCCCAAATATATTTGGTGCCGGGATCGAAGTAGACACTGGAAGACCAGGTAGGACCCTGCTCGGCCTTGCCTTTCTCGCCGCGCGCCGGCGTGTTCTTCTTCGGCTCGATCTTATAGACCTTGCCGTCCGGGGAGGTGGCGGCGTAGATCGCGCCTCGGTTGTCCACGACGAGAGCCTGGACCTGAAGTTCCTGAGGCTCGAAGACTGTGCTGGCTTGGCCATCCGGGGCGATGCGGTAAAGGCGGGCCGGGGCGCCGGTAGCGGCGTAGAGAGTACCAGAGTTATCGGCCGCTATAGACCAGATGTAGGTGGAGGGGGTGGTGTAGAGCTGCTTGAAGGCAGGGGCCAGTTGCAGGCCACCTGTACTACGGACAGCCACTCCTTTCGCTGTCCCCTTGGAGAGCTCGTCAAACTTCGACTGTTCCCACGTGCGCGTACCTTCGCCAAAAGCAAAAGCCGTCAAACCAACCCCAACCAGAACTGAAAACAGCGTTCGTCGATCAATAGACAAGTTCGTACCTCTCATCAATTTCCAGGATTCCAGGGAAACTTCAGACTATCACGATTCATGAACCCTTTGGGCTGCCGGGAATCGGCAGCCAGTAAAACGGCAGCAGGATGCCGCCGCTACAGCCGGCGGGACGCCGGCGGCACGTCGTGATTTACTTGATCGTGATGGTCAGCAACTGCGCGCCGGAGACAACGTAATCCAGCGCGGTCGATGCCTCGTTTACCGAGGATTCGCCCAAGACCACCATCTCCTGGGTGCCGCGCATTCCTTCCATGACGTTCATCACGGAAAGCGGGAGCGTAGGCATGACCTTGTCGGCCACCATGGCTTCCGGATCGGCCTCCAACAGTGAGACGTACAGCCGATTGTTGGAATGCTCTTTGTTCAGCAAGGCAATCGTGGACGGCAAGTCCAGCTTGCGGCTGAACATCGGAACATTGCGGCGCATGTGGTCCAAGGTGTCACCGTCGCTGACCAGGATGCGCAGCGGTCCCTTCGACGTGGAGGTCGGCACGTGCAGCTTAATTTGGCGCACGATCCTCTCGCCACGATAGGGACGAAGTACGGTCTCTACGGTGATCTCGTCGCCCGGCCGGGCTTCAGTGACATCCGTACGGACGTTCTCGAGACGAGCAAAGCGGCGCTCCTTTACCAAATCGAAATCGAGTTGCACGCCCTGGATCTTGGGCTGCTCGTAAGGATTGTCGAAAATCCGCCCGAAGCGATCTCCCAAAGAGAGAGCCACCTGCAACGCCGCCGGAGCGGCACCATCGGTCGGTGCGAACATGTTCTGCAAGGTCACATCGGGGTAGCCATTCACGCTGATGTGGCCATTCAACCGATAAGTGACTTCTTCTCCGTATTCGTTCAGGCCGCGCAGGGCGTTGAAGACGGTCGCCATCATAGCAACCGGGCTAAGGCGCGCGTTGTTCAGCACCTCGTAATGGAACTGCTTGTCGGCCGGCCCGCCATGGATGTTGAGCGTGACGGGAATCATCTGCGGGTCTTTGCCCAACATGCCCATGATGCCGGTGTGGCGGTCCTGCACAAAGGAGCCGACCGGCTCGGTAGCGTTCACAATTTTGAACGCGTTCAGCGGCGACGGCAATGTGGCCAGAATCTGCGCCTTGGTCATGGGTATATCCACCATGCCGTATTGCAGCAGAGGATGGCCACAGGCCAGGAGCCGCTTCGGATCGATGTAGGTCACGGTGCAGGTGGCCGCGATGTCCATGTCGCCGCGGACCAGGACGGCGCTCACTGCGGAGCCGGCTTCCAACGGTTCGGGCTGCTTAATATCGCTGACCGAGCCGGCGCCCATGACCGGGACGATGCCGGCCGAGGCAAACTGGGGCGCGAAACGTCGTATGGTTTCCTCGTCAAAACCGTTGAACATCAGCGGGGTCTCGATCGGTTTCAGATAGTTGGCAACGCCTTCGAGCGGAGTCGTACTGGGGTCTCCAGGGCCGGAGGTCTTGCTGGGCACGCTGGGGCCCGACCGGGCAGACGGCGTTTCCACCGGCTTGCTGCGGTCCATGGCGTTGATCTCCAGCATTTCCGAGATCGGGGTCACACCGGCAATCGGTTCCTTGGAAAACTCGCCGATGCGGAAGGCGAGGGCTCCCGCCAGTTTGCCGTCAAGGTAGACGGGGCTACCGCTCATGCCGGCGACGACACCCGTGTATTCGACCTTCTTGCCGTGCAAGCGTATGAGGATAATGTCACCCCGGGGACCGTTGATGTTCTTTAGAATGCCCAGGACCTCAACGTCCATCGACTCGGGCTTGACGCCCTCAAACACCGTGTAGGCGACACCTTTCATACCGGCATGGATCTG
>QIAU01000042.1 GCA_003225055.1 Acidobacteriota bacterium | reverse complement strand
TGTCCAAAAATGGAGTGACCGTGGGCATGGCCAATGTGCCGGCTACGTTCCCGGTTATGCCGGTCAGCGGATACATGATCAGCGGCATGCTGACCCGGGGTAAGAATTGCGAGGATGGCGTGCTCTGTGCTCCCAAGCTGAGTGAAGTCGAGGGTGGCGATCCCGTCTATCCCAAAGAAATGAAGGCCGAGTTGCTGGAGAACGTCGGAGATTTCTATATCGACTGTGAACGCATGCCCGCCGCAGGCGACCTGAAGGGACACGAGTCGGAAGTCATCGACAAGTGGTTGGATAAGGTCCAGCTGATCCGCGAGCAGCAGACCAAGCTATTCGATTACCTGCTTACGAACCATCCTACCGACTTCACCTGGATGGTGCAGTCCTGCGAAGACCGCACCGGCCATTGGCTATATCCCATTGCTCCCTTCAACGTGGGTTACAACTCGAAGATCGACGCCGTCCGGCCGGATGCGTTTCCGAACCAATACGTCCAGTTCGACAAAGTACTGGGCACGATTTTGAAGCACATCGACGAGAACACGTATCTCATCGTCGTTTCTGATCACGGCATCAAGCCTCTGCGTGAATTCGAAGAGACCGACCCGCACGCCCACGTGGACCACGAGAAGACGACGCCGGTCATCGCCAAGCACGATTTTGCCGACGGTGATGACGTGCCGGGCTCCTTCTTTGCCATGGGGCCGGGGATCAAGCACGCCCTGCGCCTGATGGGTTTTGAGGCCAGCGTGTACGACATCGCGCCTACGATTCTGCACATTTATGGCATCGAGCAGCCCAAGCAGATGAGGGGGCACGTGCTAATCGAGATCTTCGAGAACCCAAGTAATAAGCTGGCGCACAAGTAGCGCCCCGTTCCGAGACAATAAAGGGCCTGACGGAGGGCGAGCCGACCGTCTTTCCTTTTGCTTATTGTGTAACTAGCGGACCGACGGTCGTTCCTATGTAGCCCGTCCTCCCATCGCGCACAGCGAGCCGCAATTGGGTATTCGCGGGCGGCGCCATGTCAAAGTCCATGGCCACCATCATCCCATGTTGTAGGATCTGTCGGTAGACATCGGTCTTGAACTCCTGATCCACCTTCAGGCTGCGGTTCGCAATCATCTTTCCCTCGGGCGAAACCACAGTAGCGTAGAAGCTGACGTTGAGTTTCTTTCCCCCGCCCGACGCGTCAGCGACGCTCAGAGTCGCCGGATCCACGAGAAAGTCCACATGCAGTTTGCCCGTCTCGTTAGTCTTGGCACGCGCGCTGAATGTAACCAAAGTTGCGGGGATCGTACCGCGCAGCGCCTCGGCAACTTCCTGCTCAGGTTTACGATCTTTGGCCTGGCTTGGATCCAGGGCGTAATACCCACGGCGATGATGGATCTGAGCGTCCTCGCGGCCGACCTTGACTTTGATGCTGCGATACTTGCCGTCCCACTTTTTGTTTTCTGGATAGTACCCCAATGTATACGCCGACGAGTTGTCGGCGAGAGCAGCCGCAACTCCATCCTTGGTCTCGTTTTGATTTATGTACGCCCGGCCTCCGGTCTCCGCCGCAACTTCGCGCATCGTTTCCTGACTGGCCGCGACATCCTGCACGCCGGCGATTGGGTCGAAGCTGCCTCCAGTTGCCGCCCCTTCCATTCCGCTTATCAGACCGCGGACGTCCACCGGGTAAATAGCTACCTGGCTGGCGGATAGTTCAGCAGCCGCCTCGCGGATTTCTGGAGCATAGGCTTCCCGCTGCTGTTCGGCGATGGCGCCCGCCGACAGCGTACCCACACTCTTTTGGCGAATGTTCGGCAAGGACGCGAGAAGCTCGGCATCGCTGACGTTACGATTCTCCGGAATGAGTTCAAACGGGAAGGCCGCCGTCAGCCAGACGACTTCTTTCCGCCCCGGAAATCCCCCCAACGAGCGTCCCAGGGTGCGCAGTGCCGCCAAGGTTATCTGCACTCGACGGTCGAGGGCATAACCCACCTGTTCGCTCTGAAAACCTTTGATCTCGTTCGCCGCTATGTTAGTCAGAGTCGCAGATGCCGCAGATCTCGGCTCAGTCGACCCCACCGCAGCGCTTGGCCGCGGCGCTGCGGCGTTCATCAGGATCGGCTCCTGCGGCTCATATTGCTGCAGTGCCGCAAGCAGAATTTGCGGGTCACTGGTAAAGTCCTGCAGCATATGCAAATCATTCGTGAGCGTGAAAATCGCCATATGCTGATCGCTCTTGACCTGCGCGCGCACGTAGTTGAGCATTTGGGAGCGAGCGTATACCTGGTCCTTGAAAGGCGTGTTAGCCGCGTCCAGCAGGAGCACCGTCAGGGGCCCACCCGGAGACCTGAAATCCGGCCGGTTGGAATAAAGACCCGGGCCCAAAGTCGGTCCCGCCGCGGCGGCCTTAGCTCTATCTTCCGCGGTGACGAAAGTCGAAATCTTCTGTTTTTTACCATTTTCTTCGACCACAAAGTCATCGGCTTTCAGGCCAGCCACAGGGTGGCCTTGCTTGTCAGTAACCACCACATCCATCAGTACCAGCCTCGTGTTGACGCGAATCGTAGGCGCCGGAATCTCGGGGGTGGATTGCCGAGCGCAAACGTCTATGCCCGGAACTCCAGCCGCTGGCAGAACAAGAGATAGTTCAAGCGCGAGTTGAGATGCGGTAAACTTCGACATGCGATCCTCCACGAGCCGGCATGGGACGGGGAAAATCAGGAAAATGAGGCACGAGCGCCGAAAGCACGACGGGACTCTATCCCTTTCCAGCCAGCGACGCAATGACTTTTGCCCATCTGACCGACCTTCAGGGCTCAATCTCTTAAACAATCCTGATAAGCTTCGGCGCACAGGCGGGTGTGCTGTATTGAAGTATATAATTCCCTCTATCCATGAGGGTGCGCCCGCTTTTACCAGCTCTGCTGATCACGGCCCTGCTAACGGTTTCCAACCCCGCCGTCGCCCCCTCCGATACCGCGCCCAACGTTGTGGTGATCACGATAGACACGCTCCGTGCCGATCACCTCGGTTGTTACGGTTACAAGCAGATTCACACCCCCAACATTGACGCGCTTGCGGCCGGGGGCGTGCGATTTGAGCGGGCCTATACTCCTGTCCCCATTACGCTACCGTCCCACAGTGTGATCTTTACAGGGACGTTGCCGACGCTAAACGGAATGCACGATTTCAGTGGCAACCGCCTCGGCCCGCAGCAGCAGACCCTGGCTTCCGTACTGAAAGAGCGGGGATACACGACAGGTGCGGTCGTCGCCTCTGCGGTGCTGGATTCGCGCTTCGGCTTGAACCGTGGTTTTGACTTCTATTACGACCATTTCGACTTCAACCGCCTGGAAGAGGCGAACCTCGATGAAATGGAGCGTCCCGGCAATGTAGTAGCCGATGAGGTGCTGAATTGGCTGGGCAAGAACTATCAAAAGCGGTTCTTTCTCTGGATGCACTTGTACGATCCGCACTACCCCTACCGTCCCCCTGCTCCTTATAGCGAAGACTACAAATCGCATCCTTACGACGGAGAGATCGCATTCGCGGACGCCCAAGTCGGCCGTCTGCTGCGCTTCTTGAAAGACAAGGGGTTGTACCAACACACGCTGATTGTCCTGAGCGGGGATCATGGGGAAGGCCTCGGCGAACATGGCGAGCAGACGCACGGTTTCTTCATCTACAACTCGACGCTTCAAGTGCCACTCGTCGTCCGCTTACCTGCGGGCCCAAGAGATAAGCACGTGAACGCGCTGGTAAGCCTTGCTGACATCATGCCCACGGTTCTGGAGGCTCTGAAATTGGATATTCCCGCGCAGGTGCAAGGGAAGAGCTTGCTGCCATTGTTTGCCGGCAAGGAAGAAGATGCCTCGCGCTATCTCTATGCAGAAACGTTCCTTCCACGGCTCCACTTCAACTGGAGCGAGCTACGTGGCGTGGAGATGGAGAAGTATCACTTCATTGCTGCCCCCAAGCCGGAACTGTACGATCTCAGCAAAGATTCCAAGGAGCTCGATAACCTTTTTGCGCAGAAAAAGGCGGTAGCAGAGGAACTGAAAGCGAAGCTGGCTTCCCTCATCCGAGAGTACAGCGCGGGACAGGAGATGGCCGAGAAGACCGGGTTCGATCCTGCGCTGATGGAGCGTTTGAAGTCCCTCGGATATGCCGGCTTCTCGGGCGGCGGGAACTCGACCATCAACAATTCCGAATTGCCGGACCCCAAGGACCGCATTCACATGTATGAGCTGGTCTCGGAAGCCATTGAGGCCAGTCAGCACAGCAATTATGAGCCTTCAGTAGAAAAACTGAATGCCGCCCTCAAAATAGAGTCAAATTCCGTGCCGGTCCACTACCTGCAGGGTTTGAATTATTACCGCCTCAGCAGATTCGCCGACGCGCTCGTTGAGTTTCAGAAAGTGCTGACGTTGAGTCCCGATTACGCGCTGGCCACTTTTCACCTAGGCTTGGCATATGCCCGAGCCGGCCAGTTCGATGACGCCCTTGTCACGTTCAAGCGCACGCTGGAGTTGGATTCAACCAACTTCACCGCCGCTTACGACTTAGGTCTGATTTACTTGCAGAAGAAGATGACGAAGGAAGCGGATGCGGCGTTCCGCCACTCCATCGCCGTGGCCGATGACTATGCGCCTGGTCACCGCGCCCTCGGTGAGTTGTTGCTGTCGGAAGGTCAAGTCGATGACGCCATTCCAGAGTTGCGCAAGGCAGCGGAATTGACACCTGGTGATCCCGCGGCTCACGCTGCATTGGCCAAGGCTTTCGAGGCGAAGGGATTGACAAAACAGGCGCAAGACGAAATACGCAAGGCGCAGGAATCCCGCCCGCAATGAGATCAGGAAGTAAATCCACTCTGGCGATAGTCTCCTGTCAGCTGACGTTCCTTTTCTTCTTTGTGCTCCACAGCAGCGGACTGGCCACGCAGCCCTCGGCCCGCAGAAATCCAGTCAATGTCGTCCTAGTCACCATCGATACGGTCCGCGCCGACCATCTGTCGTGCTACGGCTATAAGAGTATCCAAACCCCCACTCTCGATGCGCTTGCCCACGACGGTATTGTGTTCGACCGCGCTATTGCGCAGGTGCCACTGACCTGGCCTTCGCATACCGTGATCTTGACGGGTACGTATCCTTTTCAGAATGGAGTGCAGGACTTTACTGGCCAGCCATTGGCTCCACAATTCCGATCCGTGGCGCAAGCCTTCAAAGAGCATGGCTACGCTACTGGCGCAGTGGTAAGCACATTTGTCCTTGACCGCAGTTGGGGGCTGGCTCGTGGTTTTGACTTTTACGACGACGCGTTCTCTGCGAGCGCCTTCGCTCAAAAAGACATTGGGCTCGTAGACCGCAGAGCCGCCGAGAGCGTCTCGCATGCCATCCATTGGCTGCAAAACTCTAGCAAACGCCCGTTCTTCTTCTGGCTACATCTTTATGATCCCCACAGTCCCTACGATCCGCCGGAGCCCTATCGTACCCAGTACCAAAGTCATCCCTATGACGGAGAGATTGCGTACGCCGATCACGAACTAGGGCGCTTGATCGCCTGGCTGAAGCAAGCCCAGCTCTACCAGCACACCGCAATTGTGTTCCTCAGCGATCATGGGGAATCGCTCGGGGAACACGGGGAAGATGAGCACGGCTTCTTCGTATACGACTCGACCATTCACATTCCATTGATCGTGAAGCCGCCGGCGAGAAGTGCTTTGCGGCCCGGCCGAACAAGTCGCCCCGTGGAGACCACGGCGGTAACATCCGCAATGTTGCGATTTGCCGGGATCAACGACGTTATCGAGAAGCAGTTTCAGTCGCATGGCCTGTTTGGCACCGACGCCGAATACCAGAACCAGGCGTACAGTGAAACTTTTTATCCGTTCAGCTCGTTTGGGTGGAGCCCGCTGCATGCGCTGGAAACCAGCAGGTATCAATATATCGATGCTCCCACTCCCGAACTGTACGATCTGGCAGCAGACCCGCAAGAGAAGAACAACTTGGCACTGCAGAAGAAGGCCATTGCTGCCGTTCTGAAAGACACGTTGCAGAAATTGCTCAAGCAGAATCCCTATGAACCGCCTCAGGACGAGAGCTTTGCCCTAGGTCCGGGAGCTCTGGAGAAATTGCAATCCCTGGGGTACGTCGCTTATCGCTCGCCAGTGCCAGCCGATACCCTGGCCGCAGGTCTCCCCGATCCGAAGAACAAGATCGAAGAATTCAACTCCATTCTCAGGGCGGCGGATGCGCTTCGTGCGGGCGACTACGCTGCCGCTGAGCGATTGCTCGTCCAGGCGCAAGAAAAAGATCCCAATATGTACATCGTACCCTTCTACTTCGGCGAGGCTGCATTGGGGGAGCAGAAGTGGGATCGAGCGGCGTCGGAATTCAAACAATGCTTGGCGCTAAACCCGAACTTCGACCAAGCCATGACCGGATTGGCACGCGCCTTGACCTACCAGGGGAAAAGTGAGGAGGCCAAGCAGCGGGCGCGAGATGCCTTGAAATTCAATTCCCAGAACTACCGCGCCTGGTATGAACTAGGTTTCATCGAAGCCAGATCTAACGAGCCTGGTGCTGCCATCGAAGATTACAAGAGGGCCATCGCCATTCAGAGTAATTTTGCTCCTGTGCGTCGTGACCTGGGGCTGCTCTACTACAAGCAGAAGAACTACGCTGCGGCGGTGGAACATCTCGCAAAAGCCATCGCTTTGGGGATGGAGAGCTCGCTGCTTTATAACGACCTGGGAATCTCCTACAACCAGACCGGCCATGTGCAGAAGGCGATCGAGAGTTACCGCCAAGCCCTAAGGCTCGATCCCCATCTTGCGCAGGCTCACCTGAATCTCGCCTACGCCTATCAGGAGATGAACCGTGCCAAGGACGCCGACTTGGAATACCGAGCTGCGTGCAAACTTGAGGAAAAATTCTGCCAGTTTGTTCCCAGATAAACTTCTCAGAGTCAGCCCGGGACCGAATTGTTATTGGCTCGCTTTCAGCTTGGTTAAAATTTCCCTTGCCTTGGGGGCCAGAGGGTCATTTGGCGAGTCTTTGAGAAAGGCCTTCAGTTCAGTGCTGGCTTCACTTTTCCTATGCTGCGTCAGATAGAGATTCACCAGCTCCAGATGAACTCGCGACATCCCAGCGTCAAGTTCCAGGGCCTGTCGTAGCGCTTGCTCCGCTTCTGGCAGGTTGCCTATTCTTTCGTAAATTGAACCGAGGAGGAATTTTCCCAGCGCAGAGCTTGGCTGCCGCCTTAGCCCCTCCCGCACGCTTTCGAGCGCATGGTCGTAATCCTTGGTTGCCAAATAAAGATTGGCCAGGTTCAGGTGGGCCTCGGCATCACTCTGGTTTAGCTTGATAGCTTGCTCGAACTCCGTCTTCGCTGCCCTGAAATCTGATTCGCCCAGGTAATCCGAACCCAGATTATTGTGCGCGGGGTAAAAATCGGGGGCAAGGGTAATAGCCTGCTGATAATGACGGATGGCATCATCCCGTTGGCCCCGTTGATCCGATTCCAATCCCTTGTCGAATTCCTTGAGCGCATTTTTGGGGAAATGACGCCGGTATTCCTCGATATCCACGATAAAGGGATTGCTGCCCTTCTGCGCCGCCACGCCGCTCTTGCGATCTGGTGGGCGTGGCGTCAAGTTAATTTGTACCCTGGCGACCGCAGAGACCGAAAGGTCGAGCATTGCCATCTGATCCACGGGGTAAAAGCGGTCGTCGCGAATGACAATACGGTAGAGATTACTGGTAAGAGAGGGGAACGCAAATTTCCCTTGCTCGTCGGTGTATTGGCTGGTAATTGGGGCGCTGTGCAATTGAAGCTCAACCAGGACCCTGCCGGGAAAGTCCCCCCGGACAACGTGCACTTCACCGACAATTTCACCAACTTGCTGAGCGCAAAGAGGAGAGGCAGAAATGAGGAGTAAACCGAAGGACGTGAGGACGGGGTCTAGGCGAGAGCGCTTCATGCCATACAACTAGACAATGGGGGCTTGTCCCACAGACGGGAAGAAGCCCCTCGAAGGTAGACTAATTTAGAACGTCAACTTCAGCCCGAACTGCAGGTTACGGGCATTCAGAGTGCCACCAGCCTGCCCGAAGTTGCCCGACCTGACCTCATTGTTGCCACTGCCTCCCGCAGTCGCGATAAGGAAGTTGGCACGATTGAAGACGTTGAAGCCCTGCGCCTCAAACCTCAAATTTACTCGTTCGGTGAACTTGAAGGCTTTAGCCAAGGTCATGTCGGCCTGCCACAACCCGGGCCCGACAAAGGTATTGCGCCCAAGGTTGCCGACACAAGCCAGGCATGGACTGGTAAACACCGGCAGCCCAGCCTGACTGGGCGTGCCGCCACTGCTGGCGCAATCTCCGTTTCTGACGTCACCACCAGCGCACCAGCCATTTTCCCAAGACCCGCGGCTGGGAACGAAGTTGGACAATGTGGAATTCGGACGGTCATTGCGACCGTGATCGAGGTTGTAATCCCCACCAGTGTTCGTACACAGACCACCGGCTATACCGGCACTCGAGCAATCGCCGTGTAGGCTGGCGGCTCCGCCACGGTATGGTTCCCAATGAGCGCCGGTCTGAAATGACCAGACACCGCTGTAGGACCAGCCGCCAGCAATGGCCCCAAGTATGCCGCTCTTCGGACCCGGCAACTGCCATACGTAATTGACCACCAAGCGGTGGCGAATATCGAATAGAGAGTTGCCGCGATCCAGTCCCGGCTTGGTGAAGTCTGTTGTATAGCCTTCTCCCGCGCCAGCGCCGTTGGAAGTGGTTGCGCCACTGTGCCACGTCGATCCTTCATCGATCGTGTGGCTGTAGGTGTAATTCACGTTGAACACAAGCCCGCGGCTTGTTTGCTTTTTGAGTGCAACTTGCAGCGAGTTGTAGTTGGAGTTCACTACGTTTCGCCAGTTGCGCAGGTTGCCGTAGAGATCGTTTGCGAAACCGTGATTCGGCGGGCCGCCGGGAGCACCCGCTCCGTTGCCTGTCCAAGTCCGACCAAAATTGTCCGTTACCGCCGAGCCAAACGGAAGTACGGAACCGGGATGACGGTTGATGTTTTCCGCGCGGAACTCCTTGTGTCCGGTGTCGCCGACATAGTTAGCCTCTAAAATGATCTTCCACGGAAGCTCACGCTGTACGCCCAAGTAGTAGTTGTAGACGTACGGATCGCGAATACCCTCGGGGAGAACGATTCCCGTCAGGACTGCCGCGTTCGGACTGAACGGGGCCCATCCAGTGAGATTCCCAGTAGCTTGTGCCCCGACGCCCTGACCGGGGTTCGTCGCTGGGCCGGTAAACGTGGGCGCGGCGCCACTAGGCGTACAAGCGGTCGCCGTACAAGTAGTGGGACCGTAGATCGGTGTGTTTACATCGCCATTCAGGAAGTTATCCACAAAGTTAAACGAATAATAGGGAAGGTTCCAGCGCGAATTCGAGAGCGGGTTGTAGAGCGTGCCCTCGTACGACACGCCGATGCCGCCGCGGAGCGCCATTTTGCCGTCGCCGAATACGTCGTAAGCAAAGCCAATGCGCGGACCGAAGTTGTTGTGGTCGCCCTTGCCCAGTGCCGGGGAGGGTGCGAAGCCGCCGGGACCGCAAATACCCTTTAACTGTGACACCTGAGCGACCTGTGTCGGTGTAAACGTCCCTGGGCAGTTTGTCGCGTTGTTGGCATTAATCACCCCGGCCAGAAGATTGGAACCAGGCCCCGGGAAAAAGGTAGTCGCCAAGTTGTTGAACTCGTGGTGGCGGGTAAACAGGTCATAGCGGATACCCAGATTCAAGGTCAGGCGCCGCGTGGCCTTCCAGTCATCCTGAAAATAGGCGCCTACCTCAAGATTCCGCCAGTGCCGCACGTTTTCGGAGAGTGCCGGGGTTGGGTTGGTGTTGAAACTGGAGCACGGCGGCGCGCAAATGCCTGGATTCACGCCGGCATCTTCTTCCGCCGGGGCATCGGCAGCAAAGAACACGGGGTCGAAGAACTCGTAGGACGGGCGAGCCACACTGAACAAGCTGTTCTCGATGTTCCTGCGGAAATCTGCCCCGATCTTAAAATTGTGATTTCCGTGGCTGATCGAGACCATGTCCGAGTAGGTGTAGATATGCTCCTTGAAGAACTGAGGATAACCAGAATAGGAACCAAACCCGGCAGTTCCATCGTCGAACTTACCTTGTACTCCGCCGGCCTCGGGTACGCCGGGAATTCCCGTGTTGATGAAGTTGACGTTCTGCTGGTAGCCAACCCGAGCTTCGTTCAGGACTGTCGGTGAGAAGGTGTGCACCCAACTGGCCTGCCCGCCAGGGTACTGGATATGCTGTGGATTGGTAAAGCCACGGGTGCAAGCCGTATCACACGGCCCAAATTGGTCGGTTTGTCTGTAATAGTTATATTGAGCAAAGATGCGGTCGCTGCCCCGCGGGGTGAAATCCAATCGGAATGAGCCTTCGTTTCCATTGAACAAATTTCCGTTGCCGAGTGTTCCGGTTTGCGACCCGTAAATCGCCACGCTCGACAATTGGAAAGGCAGAAGGCGGCCCATGGCGCCCGCCGTGATAGGCGGCGTGAGTGAACATGGCACATGGCCGTGAAGTGGGTCAGTGGGCCTGCCATCGTAGTTCATGATTTGCTGGTCCATCGCGGTTACGCCAAGGAGAGTCGCGAAAGTGGGCGCGAAGGAGCCCGTGTTGTCCGGGCACAGATAGCCCTCATAATTTGGTGTTCCCGCAGGTACTACGGGAACAGCGTTGGACCCGGAGCTCTTCGTGCCGGGGACGTACCCGTCGAGCGTCACCGGGTTGGTGCCGGGCAGGGTCGGAGGAAAGTTCTTGTACAGCAAGGCTGCTACGGAATTCGGGAATGCTGTCTCCACAGCCTGCCGAAACTCTGGCGACTCCACCAAAATGGTGGTCGGGGTACCGACCGTTCTGAAGCGATCGCCCTGAAGAGATGCAAAGAAGAACAACTTATCTTTCACGATCGGCCCGCCGAAAGTGCCGCCGAACTGGTTGAACCTCAATGCCGGTTTGAAGCATTTCGAAGTATCGCCGGCGGTGCAAAGGGTACCGTTAGGGTCCTTGCGCGGATCGGGTTGGCGGTTGAGAAAGTACTCATTAGCGTCGAAGACGTCGTTGCGTACGTACTCCCAGACGCTGCCGTGGAAGTTGTTGGTGCCGGACTTGGTCACCAGGTTATTGATAGCTCCTGCGCTATTGCCGTACTGCGCCGACATGTTCAATTGCAACTGCTGGAATTCCGCCACGGTATCCTGGATCGGTACTAGATCGACGCCTCCGCTGAGGCCTTTGTTGGACACGCCGTTGATCAGGAAACCGTTAAAGTCCTCGCGCAAACCGTTTACCACCGTATTGTGGCCGTTCTCGAAATCCACGCCCGTGACGTTGACCGCGCCGGGCGCCAACTGCATAAGGTCGTAGACGTTGCGCCCGTTCAGCGGCAGGTTGTTGAGCTGGGTGGAACTAACCGTGGTGGCCAGCTTGGAATCTTCCGTGTTAACTGCGGCGGCTTCGCCGCTGACTTCGACCACTTCCTTTGCCTCGCCCAACGCCATTTTCATGTCCACCCGCTGAATGCTACCGGCGTTCAGAGGCACATTGCCGTTGGTCAGCGTTTTGAACCCCGGGGCTTCAGCCGTGATCTTGTATGTGCCCGGTGGCAATTCTTTGGCTATAAACAAGCCGGTCTGGTTGGTCGTCGTGGTAACAGAAAAGTTGGTCGCCATGTTGGTCACTGAAACCTTGGCGTTGGCAATGGCCGCGCCTGATGGATCGGTGACGGTGCCGGTAAATTGGCCATTCTGAACCTGGGCTGTCCCGACGGCGAGCAGAACCAGTACAGACAAAAGCATCAACATCAGCTTCTTCATTGCCTTACCCCCCTCCGAACTGTGCGGAATTGTCCAAGGTTGGAAACTAACGTCGAAGGCCGCCACTGCGATTCGTTCCAGCTCATAACGAGAAGTGAGCTACATCACAAAACTCTTCGCGGCGCAACATTCTGGGCGCACCCGTTCTCTTTGTCAAGCAAAACGAACGACTTGAAGAGAAGGTCGAGCTGATTGTCCTCATAAGGTTATGCTGAACAGAAATAGGCGGCCAGACCCCCCCCCAACTATGCCCCCAAGCACGCCCCAGGCCAAAGCTACACCAATCGCCATTGACAGCGCGTTCAACAATTTAGACTTACACTAACCCGTGTACCCACAGTTCTGTCTATGAATAACAGTAGAGGCTAAATAGAGAGGATTCCACAATCTGGAGACTTGTCACCGCGAGCGGTGGCCTGCTAGACACATTTGTGATGCGGCTATCGAGTTGGACCGGCCCGGTCCTGCACCTAACTTCTTTACACCGGACGACGTTTCCCCACGTCGGGTAACGACACCTTTTCCTTCTTCCACGACCAGTTCCTGGTCGGCGTCCTGGCTTCCGATAGTATCCACTTTTCCTGAAGGCCACTTGATAACCAGGCTATCCACGCGGGCGGCAGAACCCAGCCCGAAATGGAGTCGGGGGTCGCTGGCAGACTCGAAGCTGCTGTTGGCACGCACCTCCTCCGTCTGAACGAGATTACCTGCTTTGACCTCCACTCGGGCGCCGAAACCATCGCGGTTGGAGCGCGTCCCGATAGCTCTGAGGCGAAGCCAGTGTCCGCTATTGAGTGACTTACTGCGCAGCAAAATCGGCGGGCCATCGAGTACGCTAACCAGCACGTCTTGCTTGCCGCTATTGAGGAAGTCTCCCACGGCGGCGCCGCGTGCGACCCGAGGCTCGGCGAAATCAGGTCCGGAGCGAAGCCCAATTTCCTCGAATTTGCCTCCTCCAACGTTATGAAAAAGCAACGGTCGTTCTGCGTACGTGACGCCGAACGAATGCCGATCCACCTGGGGACTGACATGCCCATTGGCAACAAAGACGTCCTTCCATCCGTCGTTGTCGTAGTCAAAGAATTTCACTCCGAAGCCGAGGAAAGGAATGCTGACAGGTCCGAGGCCGGCCGGACCGCCCATGTCAGTGAACTCCCCATTCCGGTCATTGTGATAGAGATTGTTCGCATCGTCGGAGAAGTTGGTTTTGATGACATCGGGCCAACCATCGTGGTCATAGTCAGCGGAATCCACGCCCATTCCGGCCTGTTCGCGACCATCCATGCTGTACGCAACACCAGCTGCGACTCCAACCTCGGTGAAGCCGCCTGTGCAATTGTTGTGGTAAAGAAGGCTCGGCGAGGAATCATTGGCTACGTACAAATCCAAGCAGCCGTCCTTGTCATAGTCTAGCCAAAGCACCCCTAAACCGTAATATCCGTCGGGATCGATGTTCAGTTTCTCGCTGACGTCAGTGAAAGTCCCGTCGCCGGTGTTGTGGTAGAGCCGATCGCGCGATCCCTTCAATCCTCGCGGGCCGCAAGAAACCGGGATTCCGCGGTACTGGCAAAAAGGTCCGCTACCGAATTCGGGCAGGTGATGGAGGTCGAGTTCGACGTAATTGGCGACATACAGATCGAGGTAGCCATCGTTATCGTAGTCGCCGAATGCAGCACTGGTTCCCCATCGCTGCCCATTGCCCACGCCCGCCTTGATGGTCACATCCGTGAATGTGCCGTCGTGGTTGTTGTGGTACAGCACGCCTGAATCAAGGTATGTAATGTAGATATCTTCCCAACCGTCGTTGTCGTAGTCACCCACCGCCACGCCGAAGCCCCAACCGCAGTGCTTCAGGCCCGCCTTGACGCTTACGTCCGTGAATGTGCCGTCCTGGTTGTTGCGGTACAGTTTGCTGGGATGGCATTTGCCAGCGCGCAGATCTTGCAACGTGGAACCGTTCACAAGGAGGATGTCCAACCACCCGTCGTTGTCATAGTCAAACACCCCGATGCCGCCACATATCGACTCCATGATGTAGCGCTTTTCCGCACCGCCGCAGGTGAGATGGAAGTCGATTCCAGAGCTGCGCGCCACATCCATGAACTGCGTTGAGGCGCGGAAAGGAGTTTTACTCGCTGAGGTCGAGGCAAGGGGAGTGTGTTTCTGCGAGGGTGGCGCGGCCTGTGCATTGATGAGGAGAGTCACTCCCAGCGCACACAGGCGAATCAGCGCCGGGCCAGCGCCGAAGTAATCACTGATTGCGGCCAGTGGCCATCCCTCCGGTTTCCTGATGGGATTTCTTCAATTCTGCGAAGCGCTGCCATTCCTTTCTGGCTGCTACCGGATCCCCGGATTTGTCCAAAGTTCGCGCCAGTTGATAGTGCGGGCTTGGGTCGGTGGGGTTGAGCGCAATCGCTCGCTGCAGTGCGCCGGTCGCGCCCACAACATTCCCGCTCAGCAGGAGAGCCTTGCCCAGTTCATAGAAGACGTTCTCATGGCTCGCGTCGAGTTCGGTAGCGCGTTGCAGGTGAGTGACTGCCGATTTCCAGTCCCCCGATTCCAATAGGCAACGTCCGAGCTGATATTGCACCTCCGGACTGTCCGGCGTTCGCGAGACTTCGGTTTCATATTCAGCGATTGCCTGCGGGTTCTGACCGAGACTCGCATAGGCGAAGCCCAGGTGATAGTGGGCAAGCGGAGCGTTGGGGTCGATCCGCAGAGCGCTACGAAACTGATCGATCGCATCGAGAGTGCGATTTGTATTCTGGTACGCCCGTCCGAGTAAGAGGTGCGTGAGGGAACTGGAAGGATTGATCCGGAGGGCCGTCTCGAGCTGGCTGGCGGCTGCGGCATATTGCACTTGGCTCAGCAGCACTAGTGCAAGGTCGAAATGGATATCAGAACGGCCTACGGCCAAATTCTCAGCTTGCTGCAACTCCTCGCGGGCCTCGGTGTTTTGTCCAACTTTAAAATACGCCAGGCCCAGCCAGTGGTGCAGCTCGGTGTCGTTAGGCGAAGACGCAACTGCTTCACGCCCCAACTTCACAGCTTCGTTCAGCCGCCCACTCTGCAAGTAGCACAGCAGCAGCGGTCGCAACACACCCGAATTCTTCGGCGCGAGTTGCCGTGCCTGCTCGAGATCCCGGATGGCGAGAGCGAAATCGTCCTTGTCAAGTGCCGCCTGGCCGCGTTTCACGAGCATCTGTGCTTCCGGCGAGAGAGACTGGGCATTCACGAGCCGGGACATGCCAACCAGAAGCACCAGAAAAAGAAAGTGCGTGATCGCGCTCTTCGTCATAATTTCAGTAGAGAATGATTCGCAATATGTAGTCCAGGGAATGAGACCCGGTCGGGTCGCATGGCACTGCGCTCTAAGACATCCTAGACTTTCAGAGGCACTCGTGCAATTCGCAGGAGGCGGGACTAATACCGGCGCGCCACCCGGCACCTAGAGAACTTTCGGGTAGTAGATAGCCCAAAGATCCCGCATAAGGACGTGGGCACAAGACACAAGGAAGAACATCATAGTGTTGGAGCTAGCCCTCGCCGACAAACTCGTAGGCGCGGTTAAGGTAGGCGTCCCAAATGCAAGGTTGGGCAGGCAGGCTTTGTAGACCGATCTCTCCTTCGTGGTGGGTGCCGGCTCGTCCGGCCCACACCACCACGAATTCCGCCTTCATGCGGTTGTACTGGACGTCCACGACCTCGCCTGGCCGCAGCGGGCAGCGTACCCCTTCCAGCAGGGCACCATTTTCGCTGATGTTCATGGCCGTCGCCAACTGCATGAAAGGAAGGCCATTGGCATCAATACCCCAGATCCGGACGGGCAAGAGGGCGCTGACTCGAGGCTGGCGTCGGCGGTCCATGTTCTCGCGACATCCTACGACAGCCTAAGGAAGCTGCAAGGTCTCGCCCGTCATTGAGATAGGTGATGAAAGTAAGTCACGCCGGTCACGCTGCGGCGGTGATGGAGGTAACCCCGACCTTGAATTTTCCGGCTTTGGCTAATCGAGGTCAGGTAGCGAGCAAGCGCCTGCGCCGCGGGGATCGCCGCAGCTGCCGCAAGGACTCCCCTCCGAGGACGAAGCGCTGGCGCCCTTTGCGGCAACGGCAAACACCGACAACTGCGGTTCCAGCTTCTTACTGTGGCACTTGGGGCATTCGGCCTTGTCTTTGCCGTACACCAGAGCTTCGAATTCATGATTGCAATCGTTGCAGACATACTCAAAAATGGGCATGGACCTCTCCGTGATGGTCGCGACGTACCACTCTCCAGTATTTAAAATCAATTCATGGACTCGGCGCAAATAAAAGAAGCATTTCAGGCTCGACGCTTGCTAGGTGGCGGACATCGCCAGACGGTGGCCAGCTTTTTCTTGTTACGCCGGCTTCACCTCCCTTCTTCCGACGAGCGGCTCATCGAAGTCGAGCCCGGAGTGAAGGTCGTGTGCCAGTGCCATTGGCAGCCAAATCGTTCGGAGGTCTTGACGGCCATCGTTGTTCACGGTTTGGAAGGCTCCAGCGATTCCGGCTATGCCATCGGCATTGCGGCGAAGGGCTTGGCCGCGGGGATGAACGTAGTCCGTATGAACCAGCGCAACTGTGGCGGGACAGATCGTCTCGCGCCCACGCTTTATCATTCCGGACGGTCGCACGACGTTGGCGAAGTCGCGCGCACCCTGGTCGCCCGGGAAAAACTCTCTCGTTTTGCCCTGGTTGGGTTTTCCATGGGCGGCAACCTTGTCCTGAAACTGGCCGGCGAATGGGGCAGGGAAGGCCCGGCTCAATTCGTTGCCGTGGCCGCGGTGTGCCCGTCGATAGATTTGGCGGCCTCAGCCGACGCCCTCCACCGGCCCGAAAACCGGCTTTACGAGTATTACTTTCTGTGGAAACTGCGTCGCCGCTTGCGAGAGAAAGCAAGGTTCTTCCCTGGGCACTTCGAAATCGCGCGCGGCCGAGGAGTCGCCTCTCTGCGCGATTTTGACGACAAGGTCACGGCCTATTACTGCGGCTTTGCCGGAGCTGAAGACTACTACCAGCGTTCCTCCGCGTCGCGTGTGGTGGATCGAATTGCCGTACCCACCCTGATCCTGCACGCGGCCAACGATCCTTTTATTCGCATCACTCCAGAATCGCGGGCGCGGATCGCGGCCAACCCCCACATCACCTTCCACGAAACCGACGATGGCGGCCACTGCTCCTTTCTCGCCGCGCCCAACGGTTATGACGGCCGCTGGGCCGAGCGCCAGGTCGTCGATTTTCTGAGCGGATTCTGAGCGCCCGGTCTTGCCGGCCGGTTCATTTAAGATGGTCGCGTGCAGGCTGACTTTGCGATCGAACTCGGAGCCGATGACGAGACGCTGGAGTTCCCGTGGTTCACTGCGGTCGGTCAGCCACGCTACTTCGACCTAAAGCGCCAGCCCCACCTTCTTCCCAATATTGAAGAGGCCGCAGGGCTGCCAGAATTGAGAGAATTCCTTATTGCTGTCAACTCATCATCCAGTACCCTTGAAACCGCTAAGTGCGATGCGTGGGCTTCGAACCAGATCAATTCGGACGAAGAAATTTTTGGCGCGGCCGGCAAGTTCGGAGGCTATGTAGATTTTCTCTTTTCCGATCCGCCGAATCGTTATTCCTTTCCTAAGCACGAACAATTTGCGCGCCGTATAACGGAACTGCTGAAGCGTGTGCCTGAAATCCCGGCATCGGCAGAATTCCTCCTGCGCCGCTGCTATTACCACCAGCAGAATTCGGCGGAGATTCGCGAAGGCTTCTACATCACCTTTTATCTGTTTGGCTACGGCGAGGACGAAAAGCAAGCGTGCCAGCGCTGGGCCCTTGCACTCCGCCTGGTCGGAAACGCCATCCGACAGCTTTCCGCAAGCCCCGCCAAATCGAAGACCTAAACGCGCCCCCAAATTTCTTCTCATCCTGAACGCAGCCTGGGCTCGCGCAGCGAGGACAGGCGGAAGCGATGCACCCCTACCCGCAACTTGCCTTTCAAACCCGTCCTCCCTAAGGACAGAAACAGCATGGCAACGAAGATCGTCAGCAATCCCAACGATGGTCCTCGAATACTCATCCCTTTCTTTGTGAGAATGGAGAAACGTCCGTAAACAAACTCGATATGCACCCAATAAACCAGCAGGGAAGTCTGGCCAAGCTGAATTAACGGACTGAATGCCCAGCGCGCGGGTCCCCAGCGGCACCATGCATAGCTGGCCGACAAAATTCCCAGCAGAATGCCCACTCGAATGAGGAAGAAATTTGGGCTGGTGTGCCAGAAGTCGTATACGGGATAGATTTGATGTTGCCGATCGAGCCCGCGCGCCATTACGATGACCGCGAGGCCGATAGCCCCGGTGACTACGAAGCTCAAAGTTTCGCGTTTGCGTCCCTGCTCGCTCAACAACAGGAATCCCACCGCCAGCCCGACGAAGGCAAACCCTGTCCATGGAAGATGGGAAATAGCCAGGGTTGAGGCTCGCCCAGGTTGTGCACCCCATTGATATAGGTCTCCAGTGGCCATGGCGGCCGGCGCGTGCGCCATGAAGTCCAGATCAATGGAGTCAGCAGGGAAATTGCAAATCCTACCAGAAGTGCTGTCGCGGCCACGATGAATCGCGTGGGCCCATTGCGGCTGCGCGCCGGAACCGCCCAGCAAACCAGGCCCATGAGGATCATTGACAAGCCAATCGTATTGAGAATGTCGACGCGAAACAAGTCGGTCCACGGCGACCAACCCCAGGCCAGCACGTACTCCTGCACTCGCAGCAACAAACCCAGTCCGAAGACCTCCGCGCCGCGCCGAATCGTCGTGCTCGCGATCTGCTGCACCGGCGTTCCACGCTGATGAAGTTTATCCGTGACCAGCGCAAAAGAGACGCCCGCCAATAAGAGTAAAGAGCGGAGCCGAAAGCGTGCCCCCCAATTGCGACCACATAAAGAAAGTTGATCTGCGCGCATCGCCACTGAGCCAGGAGTCGTAGCAGTGCGTCTGGAACGCAGCCCAAACCGCGCATCCAATCGATATACGCCAGCCGAGAAGTTAAGTTGGGGCAGTTACCATTCTTGGATTTTGGCTGTTACTTCAGAAACTCTGGCCCCCTGCAAGCTCGTTTTGCTTGCTCGATAGATGAATTTCCCGAATGGTATCAGCGCCGAAAATTCGGCAGGACTTTGCTGGATTTGCGCTACTCAGTTTGGCGCCGCAAAGAAGGTTTCTTTGCGGAGGAGCGCCTCAACGCCACGGGCGAGCAGTTCCACGCCGTCTTTCGGCACTGCCCCGCGAAGCCCAGCGCTCTTGGCAATCTCGGCGAGTTGCCGCGAGAGGTACATGGTGCACATCAGGATGGGTGTATCGGGTACGGCTTTCGAGATCTCCTTAGCTGCGTCCAACCCGTTCATTCCGGGCATCAGGAAGTCGAGGATAATCAGGTCAGGCTGGAGTTGCTGGGCCTTGGAAATGGCATCCCGGCCATCGGCCGCCTCGCCGCAGATTTCCCAGTCAGGATTCTGTTCGAGCAGATTGCGGAGTACCTGCCGCATGTGAGGATTGTCGTCGGCGATGAGGATGCGGGCGGCCATGGGCACCAGTCCCAGAAAATCGGTGAATTAACCCTAACTATCAAGCGTCACCTTCAGTTACCCCCCGACCAAGTGACTCCCCGATGCTAGCACCACCTACTCGCTGGTACATCCTAGTGTTTTAGGGGTTTTAGCATGGGGAAAACAGTAGTCTTAAACGGAAAACCGGGTAGGTTTGTAGCTGGCCTGAGCTGGATCAGACCACCTCAGCTTGTGACCTGGCGAGAGTGGCTGAAAATTTATGAGCAGAACTAAGTTGTTTGTTCTGTGTTGATTAAAGCTGGCGGGCGCGGGGTTCAATGAAATAGAGCATCGGATCCTGCTGAAACCCAGGAATCTGCTGAAGCCCAGGAAAAGGATCGGCAACTGACGGCCGGCGACTGACAAGCCGCTAGCTGGTTTTCTGGTACGCCCGGCAGGATTCGAACCGCCAGCTCGTCTCGAACGTCTCCAATTGAGGGTGGAGTAAAATAACTTGTGCACGCTCTATACTAGAGCGGCACCATTCTTGCGAGTGCGCCTGTAGCTCAGGTGGATAGAGCATCTGCCTTCTAAGCAGAGGGTCGCCCGTTCGAGTCGGGCCAGGCGCGCCAGTGCACTGACTGATCCCTCCCTGGCCACCAAGCTAATACGCTCATCCATGGGAAGTCCGACGCTAGTTTAGTCTTAATGTTCTTCCTCTGCCGATTTCCTGGCCCTACGAAGCGCAGCCTTACACCGAGATCGGAAGACGCTGGGATCCACATAGCGGCAGCGGTTGGTGTTGGGACGGTACGCAGCAACACGATCCACTTCGGTCTTGGCTATTGCGCGATCGTGGGTTCCCTTCCTGACATTCCACACCGATCGAAAACCCAAGTAGATCGAACCGGCGTACGGCGATCCGTACCGCACCGGTAGAACTTCCCACTGGCATACGCCACTAGGTCGAAGGGTGCATGTTCCGTCCGTGGAAGAAGAACAGTGAATCCTGGCGCGGCAAGATCGGCAGGTACCGAGATAGATAACGCCCAAGTCATTTGCGCTTTGTGTGGTGATGGTTGCGGAACTCGACGGCTCGAATCAACCAACTGTTTGAACGCGAAGCGCGAGTGCCGGTTTGGAGTTGCAAAGGCGAGCTTAAAGTGGGGGCAGAAACGATGCCTTTTCTGCACTTGGTAAGGGCGATCGCCGTCACCACTATCACCGAACCATCAGCGTTGGTACCGGGGATGGCCGGTTTTGGTCTGTGCAGGCACGGCGCCCACCAGATTCACAGCCCCCAAAGCCCGAACGTTTTCGCTACTTCTGCGCAACGTTCACTCGCGTTCTCTGATCCGATTGTAATTGATGGTTGCAGGTTCGATTCCGGCCGGGGCCTACCAGATCCGCGAACTTCAGCTCTGATCCGGTTTCTCAGGTTTCGGTTTCTTGTGCTCACAGGTGGGGACGTTGATACACGAGTCCGGCAGCATGAGCCTCTCGACCGGGCGTCCACCGATGATGTGGGAGTCGATAAT
>QIAU01000081.1 GCA_003225055.1 Acidobacteriota bacterium | reverse complement strand
ACTCTTAATCAGTAGGTTGAAGGTTCGATTCCTTCCGCGCTCACCATTCTTTTCAGTGATTTACCCACAACCAAGCCCGCACGGAAGCACTTGTCGGCAGTAGCAAAAAAACCCGTATTAGCGCATATGGGCTCGAAGCGTACGGCACACTTACGGCACCCGACAACCCTTCCGGGACAGCGCCTGCAGTCGTGGCTGGGCATGGAGCTGGAGATTACCTCAGCCGCGACCGGCATCAACGCCGAGCTGCGCTCGCGCTTTGAGCGGCCGTTGCACGTTCTTATGGGGGTAGTTGGTCTCATTCTGTTCGTTGCTTGTGTCAACCTGGCAAATATGATGCTGGCGCGCGTGGCTGCTCGCAGCCGGGAGATGAGCGTGCGGGTGGCGCTCGGAGCAACGCGGCTGCTCGTTATCACCCAGCTTTTGACCGAAAATCTCTTGCTATCCGGGTTCGGGACGCTGCTCGCTCTCGTTTTGGCGATCGCGGCCAGCCACTTGCTCGTGGCGATGATTAGCGAAGGAGCCGCTACTCATGTCATCTTCGACTTACGTCCTGACTGGCGGGTCTTCTGTTTCGCTGCCTTGATGGCAGTAGGGACAGCAGGACTCATTGCGTTCGCGCCGGCCTGGCACATGTTGCGGCAGGACCCAGCAGATGTTTTAAGAAACACCGAAAGAACCCTGGCAGGTTCAGTGGGGTGGCTGAGCAAGGTCCTTATCGTCACCCAAATCGCGGCGTCACTTGTCGTGCTGGCCGGCGCGGGTTTATTGTTGCGGACCTTTGAAGCTCTGCGCTCCTTGGATCCACAGTTCCAGAAAAAGAGCGTGGTTCAGGTGCGCCTGAATCCCCAGCCTGAGGGCTTCAGGAACGTCGATATGAACAGCTACCGCAAGCAGCTCGTTGAAGCGGTAGCGAGCTTGCCGGGAGTTGCTTCGGCTAGCTTTGCAGGATTAGAAATTCCCGCCGAGGACACGGGATGGACGGACACAGTGTCCGCAACTGCCGTGGACTCACCGGCCGACGCGACCCGGGTCGCCAATCTTGTAATCGTGTCGCCAGGCTTCTTCAAAACGCTTGGCATCCCGATTATCTCAGGACGCTATTTCGACTGGACGGACGATGAGCAGCATCCCCGCATCGCGATCGTCGACAGTAAGCTGGCCCAGCGGCTCGTTGCCGCTGGAGATGTTCTCGGTACTCGTGTGCGTTTCGGGGTTCAGCCCGAATTCCAGGAGCTGCAGGTGGTTGGAGTCGCGCGCAGCGCCCGACTTATAAGCCTGCGCGATCCTAATAAGCTGGTTATCTATGTGCCCTCCACGCAACATCAGCACTACAGCCAACTAGGAAACCTGTTTGTCCGCGCGCAAGATCCCGCCCGGGTCACAAGAGCGGTGCAAGACGAGATTCGGTCTCGGGGCCGTGAGTACTCGATTGACGCGAAGACGCTGGAGGATACCTACGATCAGGCGATGGTGGAGGACCGAGCGACGGCCATGCTGTCGAGCCTGTTCGCGGTACTGGCCCTGTCACTGGCCGGTATTGGACTTTTTGGCTTGATGTCGTACACGGTGGCAAAGAGAACACGCGAGATAGGAATTCGAATGGCGATGGGAGCGCAGCGGGCCGACGTCCTACAGTTGGTGCTGCGCGATTCGCTGCTCCTCACTGTGACGGGAGTCGCAATCGGCGTGTTTTGTGCGGTCGCGGCTACACGCCTGATCGTACACATGTTATTCGGCGTGGCGCCCGACGATCCACTAACGTTCGCGGTTGCCGGCAGTACGCTTCTCGCGGTCGGAGTCGTAGCCGGATACTGGCCGGCCCGTCGAGCAATGAAGATCGACCCTATGGCCGCACTGAGATGGGAATAGGATAGTTCGGGACCAGTTGCTCAGCTAATCATTTTCGAGCTCCTAACTGCCTGGGGAACACATTAGGTAAGCGTCAAGCCGGGTGCATTCTAGCCAACGCAGGATAGTGGACGTTGCCTCGAGTACAGGGAACCCTCGGAGAATCGCTGGACTGGAGGGTCCCCGATGTCCACAGAAACCGCGTCGGAATCACTGAGCGGTACCATTACGACGCGGGGCGGGGAAAGCAGGTATGGTGATTCGCCGAACGTTACTCCTCTTGGCAATGATTACCGCCGTATGTAGCGGCGAGGATGCACAGGATGCGCTGCGCCGAATGCAACGTTCGATCGGAAGTATCCGTTCAGCAGAAATCCTCGATTTCGACTGGCTTGTGAAAGGCAAAGTGTGGGACGGTAGCGGCGCTGAAGCTGGATACGTGACGCGACGAATACGAGTGATTCTGCCGTACACCTTCCGGAAGGACCAAGACATGTTCGTTCGACAGGACCAACAAGGGCCCAGTGCACATACGAGGTTCTATTTCGACGGGAGTTCCGGGTGGGGTAGCTTCGCCGACATGTCGCGATTCCGTGATACACCTGTGGCCGAATTGAGCGGTGCCGAACTGGAAATGGTACGCAAGGAGGTCCGCGGGTTTTGGCTGAACCTATGGCGAACGGACGGAACCGCGGATTATGCGGTCACCCTGAGTGGGCCGTATATGCTGCGCTTTGTCGATAAAATCGACAATACCAACATAAGCGAGTTCGAAATTGATCCGACGACATGGCTTCCCCGGTGCTCCGGGAGCTGCAGCACCAAATCCTCGGGAAAGAGCAATTATGCCGAAACCGTCGAATGGACTACTGTCGATGGCATCAGGGTCCCTTTGCGCATCCTCAATTACCACTCTGGCCGCCTCGTAGCTGATATCAGAACTGTGAGTGCCAAATTCAACACCGGCATAAAAGCAGCCGATTTGGCTCGCCGCCCCGACTCGAACTGATCACCGGGAACGAGGATTCCATGATGACGCTTTTTTCAAACTCAGGTTTCGTGGGATAGTTCCCGGAATGACACCAGATGCCGGGCCCTCTTGGATGTTTCACCGCCGGAGAATATAGAGGGAAAGCGAACGAAATCAGGTGTTGGCAGCATTCGACGTTCAACCATGACACTCCACGGTGTGTTTAACCCGCAATGGCCTAGGGCGAATGTGTGGTCGGTCGTCACGCTCTCGGTTCTCACTTGCACTGCATTCGCCTACCCTCGTCCTCCCGAGGGGATGGAAGACATTCCGCGACAAATGTCTGACTCGGCTCTTGTTTGTAAGGGCGAGGTGGTCGATGCCCCGCCGCCGAAATTCGTGCCGACGTCTGCGGGCATGCCCCGTCTGGCAGCGACCGCTTACGTGCGGCCTGACCGCTGCTTCAAAGGCACACCCCCGAATCCCGCCATTCCTGTTCGTTTCGACGGCTTCCAGTCAGGTGCCGATTTCTCTTTCGTCCTCCGCAAAGGCGATTACCGCCTCTTCTTCCTAACGCCACAGGATAGAAATTACGCCGTCGTGGATTGGTGGTTCGGTGCACCTATGGCGAGGTCGTTTGGCAGAGCAACCAGTTGCTGGCGCAGGGCCAGGTTTTCGAGGATGAGATCCGGAGCGGTGCGATCATGGCAGGAATCTTACCGAAAACCGCAAATCGAGTTTGTCGCCAAATCTTTGATTCTGCGACTACACCATGTTTTAAAGAAACGACAACGCTAGCGAAGCGTAATGTTCCCGTCGAGGAGATACCCGCTGTTGCTGTAGCCGTCGCTGAGTGTGAGGCTAAACATGTCCAGTGCCGTCTGGCCGTTGTCGACAGCAACGGCTGTGAACGTGACTGGCACACCATTATTGAGTCCTACCCCCGCGACCGTCATTGTATGAGCAACTTCGTCGAAGGCAAGTGACAGGGTCTTTGTTGAGTGGAAGTCCATATTTCCGCTCGGGTCTTTCGCATCCACCGCTTCAGGGTTGCCATCCTCGCACGGGTCTTCGTCAACGTGGAAGCTTGCTTGGCCGGAGTTCTCGCCCTGAATGTGGCCATCCCCGTCTGCCTCGTGACAGCCGCCTCCGCCGCCACCGCCGCCACCTCCCGCACCCGGAAGAAAGTCATAGGCGCGAACGACGTCGATCAGGTCGAAGAGGAGGCCCCCAATCGGGCCGCTGAAGACTTTGAAGCCACCGGGGTTTGGCGGAACGCTCTCGGGCGGCGCGGTCAGCGTCATGGTGCTCGCGGTGACGCTGAAGAGCCTGTTCGTAAGTGGCGCCACGCCCGCGTCGAGGCTTACGTCGGCGACGGGTACGTCAATCGTGATCGTCCCAAAGGGCCCCAGCACGAATGAGCAAGCGAGAGGAGCGGTGATCTGCTTCGTGCCCGGATAGGTCAGCGTTACACCGCCGCCGATTAGTTGCGCAGCGTTCTCACCGGACCAGCACGTCCCGTTCGACTCGAAGTAGACAAACGGGTTCTTGCCACCGTTCTTGCATGAGTCCGCCGATGAAGAACAGGTCGGAGCGGCGGGCAGAAGCCACTGTGTCAACCATACGGCGACCGCATCCGGCACCGGTGGCGTTAGGCTCAGATTGTTGACCATCATCTTTACTCGGTAGCAGGGCGTCCCGGACGGATGACAGTTCGCCGGCGACGGCTGCGAGAAGCTCGATTGCAGGAGGTCGAAGTTCGGCATGTTCGGGCCACTGACTCCGTCGGTCTCGCGCTTTCCATCACCGGCCGGATCGCTCGCCGCGTTTAGCAGAATGGGGGCAACGGCTACTGCGGTCGAGGCGAAAACGCCCGTGCCCCCGTTCTGCTTAACGTACATCCCGTGCGGGGCGAACGGCTCATCCGCGTTGTTCGAATCCGCGTAGGAGATCTGTGCCTCGCCCCGGCTCCCAACACGGAGTTGGAGGAAGTCCCCCAGCGTGCGATCACCACACTGACGCCCGATGACGGTCTGGATATTGCCCTTGTGGATGTAGTGCTCGCCCGCGAGAATCGGAGCCGAAAACGTCGGCGAGGCGGAGTGGCCGTTCAGCGTTTGCACCATATACAGGCTCCAGGCGCCGTTTACCGAGTCAGGGCCGCCGTCGGTGCATCCGCTAGGGCCGCCAGTCGTAGTATCGACCGGAGCGCTTGTCCCGTAAAAAGCGATATCGACGCGACCGTTGTCGCCAGCGGCTGGCCAGGCGAACACGTTGTTTAGAAGCCCCGGCGTTGGAATCGTAATCGGCGTCGACCAGTGGTTGCCCTCGTTGGTCGAGTAGGCGTACTTGAGCGACGTGTTGCCGATCTTTCCAGCCGTGTCGACCGCTGCCTGCTCCCAGACGGCGTACAGATTGCCTGCCTTGTCAATGGCCATCGCCGGAAAATTACCGCCTGTCTTGACCGTGCCTGGCGTGCCGAGGTCGGCAACAGCCAGATCGACGCAGTTCAGCCCGCTCGGATCGCTGACGTTCGGAACTGGGACGAGCCCAAAGGCGACTGGGAAGCAGCGGCCGATCGCGATTTTCGAAAATGTCGCGTCGTCGTGGATAACGTAAACGTGCTTTACAGGCGTTGACAGGGTCGCTGGCGGCCCGCCCGCCACCAACGGCTGCCCGGTCGTGGTCGCCACGGGGCTGACCTCATCGTTGCCCATGATCCCCTCGTCGCAGGTGAGCGGACGGGTGACCTTGAACCCCGGGCCAAACTGAATGCCAGCGGTGGCGCCGCCGGCGGGAGTGGGCGAGCGGTACATCGCAAGTACGTTGTTCACGAGCCCCGACACGGGGCAGCTGACTGCGCCCGGGCCGATCTCGTCATTCGAGAGATAGATATTGTGTCCCGCGCCGGCGCCAAGGCCGCCGCCGGTCGTGGGGTTTCCGTCGACTGCGTACCACTGACGGTCGACGGCCGTATCAGGCACACCCGTGTTACTGCAGATAAAAGTAGCGCCATGGTCCCCAGACCGGGCGGTGCTGAAATTCGCGAGAGTCAGGTCGTTGAAATAGAGATTGCCGCCCGTGTCGACAGCGAGCTCGGTGTCACCCCCGCCCGCACACGGATTCGGTTTCCCCACCTTGGCAATACCAGCGACAACCCACTTAAATGTTTTGCCGCCATCTTCGGAGTGCCAAATCCAGCTGGTGTCCGAGGAGAGAGAGCCGGGAACGCTGGTGTACACGCGGTTCGCCTTTGTCGGATCGAGCCGGAGGTCCTGCTCGAAGCCGACTCCTTGGATCCCGCTGATCGTCGGCTGCCCGAACGTGGGCGCTGGGGACTGGCCCTGGGCGAGCGCGCAAGTGAGCACATTCCTTCCGACTTGGCCATAAGTAATCCTCTCTCTGATTTGTTGATGATGAAACCTGGAGCGGGCTGGAAAGACAAGGGGCTGTACGCCCTCCGCAGCCTCGGGGGCGGGTCGCGTTAGCTGAGGTTCCCAAAGCGTTAACGACCGGGAGAGACTCTGCTCTAGGATAGCCCCGGGAATCAATTAGGGAGACAATGTATTGTTCGCGATATAAAAGTGTATTTCGCATTAGAGGCTATGATTACCGAAAACTCTATCCGAGTGACCTTACTTATGTGCTCACGTAAAGGGTCGGTTTCTTGGAAGGAGTGGAGGTTATCTAATGCATCCCAATCGGCGAATACATCCTAGCGATAGAGTTCATGTCGCGAAAGTATCCGGTCGTGATTTAGGAGGAGTCGTGTAGCTCGCCAAAATTCAAAGTGCACTCCGAAGGTGGTCCTGAAGAGAGTTTCCCGA
>QIAU01000296.1:1345-2574 GCA_003225055.1 Acidobacteriota bacterium | reverse complement strand
TTCTGATATCCGCTTCTTAGGAGCCTTTGTAAAGCAATTAACGACTGAGGATTTAAATCATGCTGTTCTTGGCGGGGTACCCGCTGCTGCGGTCATCGCCTTTGTCGGCTACGGTGGCGCACCTGTAAACGTTCTGCAGTCCGGACCGAGAATTGTTCTAAACAACGGGTTTCATCGGGTGTATGCGCTGCGCAGCATTGGAGTAACAGAGATACCGGTTGTGATCCAGCACGTTGGCAATCCCCAACTCGAATTCCCACCCCAGGTGGCAGGGTTGCCGAAGGAATACCTCTTGGACGTTCCGAGGCCAGTTCTGTTGGGATTGTTCTAAACCAGTACGACATCCCCGCGTAGCTTTTTGAGGACCGCCGAAATCCGCGCAAACGCTCAATTCGGCCACTCAGGAGGATGCTGAGATTTTTACACCATGCCGGGCGGTCAAAGAGTTGACGAAACAACCGTGACCAAAAAACTCCGGTTCGGAGGCGAAGAATGGGACGCTCCATGATTTTCGCGTGGCTTCTCTTGGCTTCATTGGTGACAGCGCAAGCTCGCATCAACATCAACACAGATGCGGTAAAGAAAGCAGTTGTTTTTCTGTACGCCGCGAAGGAATCGGGCGAGGTCGATCCCGATAAGCCAGTTGGAACGGGGTTTCTCGTCGAGGTACCGCTGCAGTCTAGCCCGCTGAGGGCGTACAAGTTGCTGGTCACTGCCAGACACATCGTCGAACCTCAGTGGGCGCTTTGTCAGGCCCCGAACCCCAGACTCATCTATGCTCGGCTGAACAAGAAGGACTACTCTCCCACTAAAGATGCGGAAGGCGTCGGTTACGTGCAGCTCACCGTAACGCAGGATGGGCGGTCTTTGTGGGTTGTTCACGACGACCCACAGGTGGACGTGGCTGTCACGCTTTTGGTACCTCAGAATTTCGAAGCCTACGATCTAAGTGCAGTTCCGGTCTCTCTGCTGGCGACCTCCGCGGAGCTACATGGCATAACTGAGGGCGACTTGGTAGTCTCCGCCGGATTGATTCCTAGCGCCTCTGGCAAACACCGGAATTACCCCATTTTCAAGTTCGGGTACATTTCCAGCATTCCGGATGAGTCAATCGATACCGCCTGCGCGCTCGGCGGACCTACGCAGCCACGCAAGCTATGGCTGGTTGCAGCGAACCTCGTTCCGGGCAACAGTGGCTCGCCGGTATTCTAGGTGCCCGCTGGTGCCGG
>QIAU01000296.1:0-1296 GCA_003225055.1 Acidobacteriota bacterium | reverse complement strand
TGAATCTGAAAGATGCGGACCTGTACAGAGGGGCACCGGAAAACAAGCCGAAATAGCTATCACGACCGTCGGCGCCCATAAAGACTTATTGCAGGACAGGACACGGATGTGCAGGAATCTCGGATAGGGAAAACCGCGCTCCGGCGCGCTTTTCCCCAAAAACCCCACGCAATTTCCGAGACCGTCGTCTCGTGAAGGATTCGCGACCTCGCCACGCAGAATTCGTGATCCTACTTGCCTTCCCCCGTCAGCACCCACTCTATCGACTTCCCGAACTTCCGGGAAATCCGCAACAGAACCTCCGCGCCTATCTCATTCTTTCCTTTCTCATACCGCGATAGCTGCGCCTGGCTCACGCCCAGCTCCCGCGCAAACTGCGCCTGATTGGTGTCAAACCCGCGCAGCTCCCGCAGTCGCCTCCCCACGGCTCTCCAGTCAACGCTTATTTTTCGGGAGTCGGCCATAGAAAATATTTACCGCGAGGTAATACAAATATGTATAATAAATACATAGTTGCATACACGCAGATTTATGCAACTCCGTTTATAGCCGGATGACCCCGGCAAGGCAACCAAAGGAGACCCCGTGAACCCCGAAGCGCAACAAACCCCAGGCGAAGAACTCGGCCGCAAAGCCCTCGCAGAAGTCCTGTCCAAAGCCCATAGCTACTGCGAATGCGAAAAAGAACGCATCGCCTTAACCAACGACGCCAAAATCACCGCCCTCCGCGCGGAATTGGCACTCCTCCAAGGCGAAGAAAAAAAGCTCGCAGAGCGCCTGCACAAAGCCTTGCCCGCAGGCGACCTCAAAGAGCGGCGGCGCAAGGCCGTCTACTACTGGACCGTGACGGTATTCCTCACCGTCGCGGGCTTTTTCTTCTCGCTCCTGGCCTTCGACCCGTACCGCCTCGGCTGGAAGAGTTACCTCTACTGCGCGGGCATCGCCGTCATCTCCCCCTTTTGCGTCGAGAAATTTTTAGAGACCTGGGCCAGTCCCCGGCTCATGAAGACGCTCGCCACAATCGCCTGTCTTGCCGCGCTCTCCAGTCTCGTGCTCCTCGCGCTCGTCCGCGGCGATGTCCTGGCGCAGGCGGCACGCAGCGTCACAACTGTCATCACCTTCGCCCAAGATTCCGCAGCAGCACAGCCGCAACCCCAAAACACCTTCTACGACCGTACCCTATGCCTGATGCGCCTCCTCATGGCCCTCCTTGCGCTCGCGCTGGAAATAGGTGCGGGCCTGGCGCTGTACGAAGCGCGGCGGCTTGGCGCCGTCTCCGGCGACGACCCCGGCCCA